>CABZCX010000001.1:5000-451347 GCA_902524345.1 uncultured Pelagibacteraceae bacterium
TCACGTGTCCCGCTTTACTCAAGAGTTATATTAAACTTTACTTATACGGGACTATCACCCTCTATGGTTAGCTTTTCCAAACTATTCAAATTTTTTTAATAAAACTACTGGCCTGTTCCGCTTTCGCTCGCCACTACTAACGGAATCTCAATTGATTTCTATTCCTCTGGTTACTTAGATGTTTCAGTTCTCCAGGTTATCTCTTTAAACCTATGTATTTAGTTTAAAGTACCACATAAAGTGGTGGGTTTCCCCATTCGGAAATTTTCGGATCAAAACTTACATACAGCTCCCCGAAACTTATCGCAGTATATCACGTCCTTCATCGGCTTTCAGTGCCAAGGCATCCGCCACACGCCCTTAAACGCTTGATTTATGCACAGAAAAAAATTCTATGTTGAATCAAATTTTTATTTGAACATTAGCTAATAACGATACTAATGTTCGGATATAGATATTGATATTAATTATTATTTTATTCACAAATTTAATAGCTAAGTGTCCCTGGTGGAGGATAGCGGGATCGAACCGCTGACCTCCTGAATGCAAATCAGGCGCTCTCCCAGCTGAGCTAATCCCCCAAGATTGTAGTTTGGTGGGCCGAGAAAGACTCGAACTTTCGACCCCACCCTTATCAAGGGTGTGCTCTAACCAACTGAGCTACCGGCCCCCATGCAAGAGAAACACAAATTTTAAGAAGAGAAACGAGGACGGTCAACATTAGCCTGTTAATTATTTAGAATAAAATATAATTTCATTCATCCTTAGAAAGGAGGTAATCCAGCCGCAGGTTCCCCTACGGCTACCTTGTTACGACTTCACCCCAGTCGCTGACTATACCGTGGTCAAGGGTTTTAAACCTTACCTTAAGGTAGAACCAACTCCCATGGTGTGACGGGCGGTGTGTACAAGACCCGGGAACGCATTCACCGTGGCACGCTGATCCACGATTACTAGTAATTCCAGCTTCATGCACTCGAGTTGCAGAGTGCAATCCGAACTGAGGTATTTTTTAAGGATTTGCTAAACGTCGCCGTTTTGCTTCCTTTTGTAAATACCATTGTAGCACGTGTGTAGCCCAACACGTAAGGGCCATGAGGACTTGACGTCATCCCCACCTTCCTCCAGCTTATCACTGGCAGTTCTTTCAGAGTGCCCAACTTAATGATGGCAACTAAAAGTGAGGGTTGCGCTCGTTGCGGGACTTAACCCAACATCTCACGACACGAGCTGACGACAGCCATGCAGCACCTGTGTTTCGTCCGGCCGAACCGAAAACTTTAATCTCTTAAAGTCGCGACGAACATGTCAAGTGTTGGTAAGGTTCTGCGCGTATCTTCGAATTAAACCACATGCTCCACTACTTGTGCGGGTCCCCGTCAATTCATTTGAGTTTTAACCTTGCGGTCGTACTCCCCAGGCGGTGTGTTTATCGCTTTCGCTGCGACACTGAGAATAAATTCCCAACGTCTAACACACATCGTTTACGGCATGGACTACGAGGGTATCTAATCCTCTTCGCTACCCATGCTTTCGTTCCTCAGTGTCAGTAATGATCCAGAAAGCTGCCTTCGCAATTGGTATTCTTTCTAATATCTACGAATTTCACCTCTACACTAGAAATTCTGCTTTCCTCTATCAAACTCTAGCTGAAAAGTTTTGATGGCAGTTCCAGAGTTAAGCTCTGGGATTTCACCACCAACTTTTTCAACCACCTACGAACTCTTTAAGCCCAGTAATTCCGAACTACGCTAGGTCCCTTCGTATTACCGCGGCTGCTGGCACGAAGTTAGCCGGACCTTCTTATTCGGGTACAGTCATTTTCTTCCCCGACGAAAGAGCTTTACAACCCAAAGGCCTTCTTCACTCACGCGGCATCGCTGCATCAGAGTTTCCTCCATTGTGCAAGATTCCCCACTGCTGCCTCCCGTAGGAGTTTGGGCCGTGTCTCAGTCCCAATGTGGCTGATCATCCTCTCAAATCAGCTATTGATCAAAGTCTTGGTAGGCCATTACCCCACCAACAAACTAATCAAGTGCAGGCTCATCCAATGGTGCATAAAGCTTTCTCCGTAAAGACTTATCCGGTATTAGCACAAGTTTCCTCGTGTTATTCCAGGCCAAAGGGAAGATACCTACATGTTACTCACCCGTCTGCCACTAAGTATTGCTACTTCGTTCGACTTGCATGTGTTAGGCGTGCCGCCAGCGTACGTTCTGAGCCATGATCAAACTCTCAAGTTTAAAAACGGCGCACACTAGCTTCTATATAAATTCTAAGAATAAAATTTATATAATGTTGAAGTGTGTACGACAAATTTTGGTAACCTTAACCGTCCACACTTCTCTTCTTAAAATATTTACTTTTTAAATAGCTAATTGAGATAAACAAACTCAATAAGTCCCAAAAAATATAGTTTATTCTTATATCATTTAAGGAGGAAGTTGCTTATAGGCTAAAATTTTAGGAAATCAAGCGTTTAACTATAAAAAAATCAAAAAAAAACCTTATTTTATAGGCTTTTTTTTGCTATTTTTGGACAATTAAACTAATAATTGCAAATTCAAAAAATTGCTAAATGTTAACTAAAATCAAAAAAAAATTAAGAAACAATACAGAAATTTTAGCATTGGGATTGTTGTTATTGACCACTGTACTCTCAACCACCTATTATAATTTTAATAAACAAAAAATTTACAACAATTACAAGAATATAATTAACAATATTTATTTTAAAAAAACGGTTAACCATATTTTTGCAAACCTGGAACCAAAATTTAAAACTATAACACATAAAATAAACGAAGGAGAGACATTTGATAAAATCTTAAAAAATTATGCAATAAAAGAAGATGAAATAATAAATGTTAAAAAAAAATTATCAAAAAGAATTAATTTAAACAAATTAAATACTAATCACAAAATACAATTCACATTAAATCAATCTAATAATCAATTAAAAGAATTTATTTTTCAAATTTCTAATTCAGAAAAATTATATTTGACAAAAAACGTGGATAAAAGTGACTTTAATCAAGAAATTATTTTAACTAAATTGAACAAGGAAGTGGTTTATAAAGAAAATATAATTCGAAATAGTCTTTATAGCTCTGCCTCAAAAAAAAAAGTTCCAATAAATACTATAATTGAGTTTGCTAGAATTTATGGTTTTGAAGTTGATTTTCAAAGAGATATTAGAAAACGCGATAGTTTTCAAATTATGTATGAAGTTTTCAAAGACGATAATAAAAAAATAATTGAAACGGGAGAAATTCTTTTTGCCAACCTAAAATTGAGTGGGAAAGATAAACCATTATACTTTTTCATTTCAAAAGATAGTAAAGGGCATTTTGATAAAAGTGGAAGAAGTAGTCAGAAAGCTCTAATGAAAACACCAATTAATGGAGCTAGGTTATCTTCTCCATTTGGAATGAGAAAACATCCGATAGATGGATTTAATAAGATGCATCGAGGGACTGATTTTGCTGCACCATTGGGAACTCCAATTATGGCGTCTGGGAATGGTGTTATAAAAAAAGCTGGGTGGTGCGGTGGAGGAGGAAATTGTGTAGTTATTAAACACAACACAACCTATCAAACAATTTATGCACACATGTCAAAGTTTGCTAGTGGAATTAGAAGTGGGGTAAGAGTAAAACAAGGACAGACAATTGGATTTGTGGGTTCAACTGGTAAATCAACTGGACCACATCTTCATTATGAGGTTATTATGAATGGAAAAAAGATTAACTCTCAAACTCTTAGGTTACCATCTGGAAAAATATTGAAAGGTGAAGAAAGAAAACTTTTTGAGACCGCAAAGATAAAGTTAGACGTACTAAAATCAGAGAAAATTATTGGATTAAATTAGCTCAATTTTTCTCAGCTTTATTATTATCTAACTCTTCATTGTGAGAAAAATTTTCTTTTTGATTATCAATTTTATTTGAAAATTTCTTCTCATTTTCTTTTGGCAGTTTTTTTTCAAATGTTTTTTTTTGAATTTCTCTCTCACTTAATATTCTAGTAAAATGATCAGCATGTTGGAAATAATTTTCAGATAAAATCTTATCACCAGTAGACAAAGCCTCTCTTGCTAAATTATTGTATTTCTCAATTAATTTTGATGCATTATGATTATTTCTCCCAGAAATCTTACGTGGAAAAGTATCGCTACTTGAAAAGTTGTTATTATATTTATTTCTATCACCATTAATTTTGAAAGATCTCTCACTTCTTCTATAACTATTTCGTCTTGTATTATTATTTCTGAAGGTTACCATAATTTCATTTTTTAATGCTTATAATGCATCTATTATTTTTTGCTAAATCTTTAACTACGTCCCTAATAAAATATCCATTTTCTTTTAAAATTTTTTTCACTATGTATGTTTGATTAAAAGCTATCTCAAGAATTAATATGCCATTTTTCTTTATAAGCCTAGACGAATTAAAAATTACTTTTTTGATTTGGAATAATCCATCCAAACCACCATCTAAAGCCGATTTTGGCTCGTAATCATAAATATCCTTTTCCAAATACTTCAAGTCAAATTTCTTGATGTATGGAGGATTGGATATAATTAAATCATATTTGCCATATTTGAAGTTGTCAACATCTGATTTAAATAATCTAATTCTATTAATTAGATTAAGATTTTTTACGTTGACTCTGCAAATATCAAGAGTTTTCTTGCAAATATCAATCCCTGTCCCACAATAACCTTTCCTCTCTTTTAAAATAGTTAACAGAATACATCCTGAGCCGGTGCCAATATCTAATATTTTTAGTCTTGATTTATGATTTGTAATTTTTAAGGTTTGCTCAACAAGGATCTCTGTATCTGGTCTCGGAATAAGCACATCTTTAGTTACCTTAAATTCATATTTCCAAAAGTCTTTTCTACCAATTAAATATGCAACTGGTTTTTTTTTGGAGCGCTGCTCAATCAAGTCATTAAAAAGTGTAATTTGTTTATCTGATAGATTTGTACAAGAGTTCAAAATCAGATCTGTTCGATTTTTCTTAAACACTTGTGACATTAAAATTTCACAATCAAGTTTATAAGTTTTGATCCCATTTTTTTTCAAAATTTTGTCTCCTTTTTTTATTGCGTCTGAAATATCCATGTATTTTTTTAAAGGTTGTCTAAACTTTCTTCCTGAGCTCTTAATGACAAAGACTCAACCATTTCATCAAAGGCCTCTCCCTCAAGAAACTCCTCAAGTTTATGTAGAGTTAAATTAATTCTATGATCTGTAACTCTTCCCTGTGGGAAGTTATAAGTTCTTATTCTTTCAGACCTATCACCTGTTCCAATTTTACTTTTTCTATCTTTTGATCTTTCCTGATCAATTCTAGATCTCTCTAACTCATATAACCTTGCTCTTAAAATTTTTAAGCCCTTAGCTTTATTTTTATGTTGTGATTTTTCATCTTGTTGAGAAACAGAAATTCCACTGGGAATATGAGTAATTCTAACTGCACTATCAGTTGTATTTACAGATTGTCCACCAGGTCCTCCTGCTCTAAAAACATCTATTCGTAAATCAGACTCATTTATTTGCAAATCTACTTCCTCTGCTTCTGGTAGTACAGCTACAGTGGCAGCAGAAGTGTGTACTCTGCCCTGAGTTTCAGTATCCGGAACCCTTTGAACTCTGTGTACTCCACTTTCATATTTAAGAGTGGAATAAATATTTATACCTTTAATTGATGCTATTACCTCTTTTAATCCACCTGCATCACTTTTTGAAATTGATATTATTTCTAGAAACCATTTTTTTTTGCTACTCACTTTTTCATACATCTTAAAAAGATCAGATGCAAATAAACTCGCTTCAAGCCCTCCAGTACCTGCTCTTATTTCAATGATTACATTTTTTTTATCAGCTTCGTCTTTAGGTAGCAAAAATAACTTTAAGTTTTTTTCAACTTTTTTATATTGTATATCTAATTCTTTAAGTTCAACCTCAGCCATTTTTGAAAGCTCAGTGTCAGAATTCTGGTCAGCTAAAATTTTTTCTAATTCTCGTTTATCATTTTCAAAGGATAAATACTTTTTAGCATCATTAATTACTTCATTCAAATGTGAATATTCTTTTGATTTTTCGGCAAAAAATTTTTTGTCAATTTCACCTGAAGATAATTCTCTCTCTAAATCTGAGTGTTTAATAAGCAAATCATTAACAGTTTTTTTGGGGATCATCTTAACTATCTTTTAGCTCCGAGGCTTTTTTTTCAACCTCATATACAACTCTTTCAATCATATCATTCGTTAAAATTTTTTCTGATTGTATTCCAGATAAATAGAGCATGTTACTTCCTTTCCTACCACCTGTAATCCCAACATCTGTCATTGCAGCTTCCCCTGGGCCATTAACTACACACCCGATGATTGATAGTGTTATGGGTTGTGTAATATGCGCTAGTCTTTTTTCCAAAATTTTTACAGTTTCAATCACTTGAAAACCTTGTCTAGCACATGATGGGCAAGAAATTATTCTTACTCCTCTTTCTCTAAGGTTTAATGATTTAAGTATTTCATTTCCAATTGTAACTTCTTTTACTGGGTCATCAGATAAAGATATCCTTATCGTATCACCTATACCTTCTAAAAGTAATGTTCCCAATCCGATAGATGATTTTATACTTCCTGAAACAAAACCCCCTGCTTCAGTTATTCCAAGGTGCAAGGGGTATTCAATTTTTTCAGAAAGCTGTCTATAGGCTTCGATAGATAGGAAAATATCTGAGGATTTGACACTTATTTTTAAATTATCAAAATTTTCATCTTCTAAAATTTTTATATTTCTTAAAGCGCTTTCAACTAGTGCCTCTGGACAGGGCTCTTTAAATTTTTCTAAAATATCTTTTTCCAATGAGCCTGCGTTAACACCTACTCTAATAGAACAATTATTAGCAGAAGCTGCTTTTACAACTTCTTTAATTTTATTTACACTTCCTATATTTCCTGGATTTATTCTTAAACAACTAGCGCCATTTTCGGCTGCTTCTATTGCCCTTTTATAATGAAAATGAATATCCGCAACTATCGGCACATCAACATGTTTAATTATGTCTTTGAGTGCTTTTGTTGATGGCTCATCTGGACAAGAAACCCTGACTATATCAGCGCCCTCATTATAAAGTTCATTTATCTGGCTAATGGTAGCTTTAATATCTGTTGTCAAAGTATTTGTCATAGATTGAACTGAAATAGGGTTATCCCCACCAACTTTTACTTTGCCAACACAAATTTCTTTTGTTTTTCGTCTTTCAATGTTTCTAAATGGTCTTATATTCATTGCTTATTATCTAATTTAAACTCTTTGTGTAATGCAATTAATGCCTTTTTAGTATTTTTTTTATCTATTAAAACTGATATTTTAATTTCAGAAGTTGAAATAACCTGGATATTTATGTTTTTTTTTGCAAGTGATTGAAACATTCTAAATGTTACCCCAGGTGTCGTCACCATTCCAACTCCTATAATTGAAATTTTAGAAACATCTTTCTTTAACAGTAATTTTCTATATTTAATATTCTTATTGGTCTCAATTATTTTTTTGGTCTTTTTTAGATCTTCTGTTTTAATAGTGAATGTTAAATCCGTTTCTTTCCCATTAGCTGAAATATTCTGTACAACCATATCAACATTAATTAAATTTTTTGATAATGGCTTAAAAATCATTGCAGCAACGCCAGGTTTATCTTTAACGCCAACTAAAGTTACTTTGGCATCATTTTGGGTCGATGAAATACCTGCAATAATTTTATTGTTTATAATATTTTTTCTTTTTGTGATCAACGTTCCTGCCGTTTTTTTAAATGAAGATTTTACTTCTATATTAATCCTATTCAAACGTGCGTCCTGAATTGAGACCGGTTGCATAACTTTTGCACCTAAAGATGCCATCTCCAACATTTCTTCATAAGAAATTTCTTTTATTTTTCTTGCTTTTTTTAATTTATTCGGATCAGTTGTATAAATACCTTCTACATCAGTATAAATTATACATCTTTCTGCCTTAAAAAATTTAGCCAACATGATTGCGCTTGCATCTGACCCACCTCTACCAATCGTCATTATTCTTTCATCAATATCAATGCCTTGAAAACCAGTAACAATAGGTATTCCCCCTTTATTGATATAATCTAAAATCTTTTTTTTGTAGATATATAAAATTTTTGCATTTTTATACTCACCTTTAGTAATAATTGGAACTTGCCAAGATAACCAAGAACGAGATTTTAAACCAATATGACACAATCTTGCGGCAATTAGTGAACATGCCACTTGTTCACCAGATGAAACCAGAACATCGTACTCCGATGGTAAAAAATTTGCACTTATCTGTTTTGATTTTCCAATTAAATCGTTTGTAACTCCACTCATAGCTGAAGATACCACAATAATTTTGTATCTTTTTTTATGATATGAATTTATAATTTTAGCTACTTTCTTTATACGTTCAATGCTTCCAACAGATGTTCCTCCAAATTTTAAAACTACAATTTTCATGAATAAAAATTTAAATTAAATATTGATTAAATTCATCTTGAATATAAACTTTACTTAAAATGAAAACTAACACAATTAATAAAAAAGAAATAGAAAAATTTTCTAGAATTGCTGAAGAATGGTGGGATCCTGAAGGAAAATTTAAACCGTTACACAATTTTAATCCAGTAAGAATTTCTTATTTAAAAGCAAATATTACAAAAAATTTAAATTTTAAAAAAAAAGATAAGACTCTCTCTGGTATCAAAATTTTAGACATTGGTTGTGGTGGAGGATTATTATCTGAACCAATGTCAAGACTTGGTGCTGAAGTTTTTGGAATGGACGCTTCTGAAAGAAATATCGAGGTTGCAAAAATTCATGCAAAAAAAAATGGCTTAAAGATTAAGTATCTTTGTTCATCTCCTGAAAATTTTAAAACACATATAAAATTTGATGTAATATTGAATATGGAAATTATCGAGCACGTTGAAGATGTGGATTTTTTTTTAAAATCATGCTCAAGGTTATTGAAAAAAAATGGTATTATGTTCGTAGCAACCCTAAACAAAACTTTAAAATCATATCTTTTTGCAATAATTGGTGCTGAATATATTCTTAAATGGCTTCCAATCGGCACACACGAATGGGAAAAATTTGTTAAACCAAAAGATTTAATCAGGATTAATAAAAAATATAATCTTACTTTAGATGATTTAAAAGGTGTAAAATTCAATTTAATTAAAAATAATTGGGAGTTAAGCACTGACAAATCAGTTAACTATATTGCAAAATTTATTAAAATATAATTGAAAGTTAATTATTTTTGTTTTCTATCCAGGGAATAATTTCTGTATCTATTCCCTCATCTTTCAAATCTTTAATTTCCTCTCTTGATGCAGTTCCATAAATTCCTTTATCCTTTTTTTTGTTGTTATAATGAATAGATCTCGCTTCATACGCAAAATTTTCACCCACATATTCAAAATTTTTTTTTACAAACTTTTGATATTCTCTAATTTTTTTGTTAATTTTTTGATATTTTTGATTTTCTAAATTAATATTTTTTCTCCAAGACTTATTTAATAATTTCGGTGCCATAAGAGTTTTTTCAACTTTTATTGATCCACATCTATGACAACTTAAATAATTTTTTTTCTTCAATTTTTCATATTCTTGCGAAGTTGCAAACCAACTATCAAATGATAATGTGCATTTTTTACACTTTAATTTGTACTTAATCATAATTAAGATTTAATTACTAAATTAAATATTTCAACGTAATTAACTTCTATAATCTGAGTTAATTTCAATATATTTTTTTGTGAAGTCCATAGTATAAGTGGTAAATCTTTTTGAACCTTTAAAGATATTTATGTTGATATCAATATTGTCATTTTTCATATAATTTACTATTTCAGTCTCATTGTAATTTAAATTCAACTTTCCATTGTTAATAATGGAAAATTCTCCAAATTTTATTGACAACTTTTCCAAGTTTATTGTTACATTAGATTTTCCAATAGCCATCACTATTCTGCCCCAATTCGGATCTTCGCCAGCTATAGCAGTTTTTACTAGAGGAGAATTGGCAACCGAAAAACCAATTTTTTTTGCATCATCCTCGTTTTTGCAATTCTCTACATTGATAGTTACAAATTTAGAGGCACCTTCTCCATCTGAAACTACTCTTTTAGCTAAATTTAATAAAACTTTTTTTAATGACTCTTCAAAATCTTTAATTCTTTTATCATTATAATTTTTAATTCTCGGATGCTTTGCTTTACCAGTCGAAAAAATACAAACCATATCATTGGTGCTCGTATCACCATCACAACTAATTGCATTAAAGGTTGATGAAATATTTTTTTTTAAAAGTTTTTTTAAAATTTCGTTAGATATGTCCGCATCAGTAAAAATATAAGCTAGAGTGGTAGCCATATTGGGTTGGATCATTCCAGACCCTTTTGCAATACCAAAAATTTTAATAGAACTACCAGCAATTTTACAATTTTCCATTGACATTTTTGGTTGTGTATCTGTTGTCATAATTCCCAAGGCTGCTTTCATCCATATATATTTATTTTGGGTGTATCGAATTTTTTTTATTAAATCTGGTATCTTGTTTCTAATCTTATTTTCAGGAAAGATTTCTCCAATTGTACCAGTGCAACCAAATATTATTTCTTTTGGTTTTATTAATTTTGGATTATCTTCATCTTCTTTTTGTTTATCAGTTAACTCTAGAGAAATTTGCTCTGCTATTTTTTCTATGCTTTTGTAACCCTGTCTACCTGTAAAACAGTTGGCATTTCTAGTATTTATTAAAAGTGAATATTTCTTTTTTGAATTTTGATTTAAATTCCATTTGATATTTTCAGAGATAATTTTAGATTGTGTATATACTGAAGCATAATTTGCTCCATCTCTAAAATAAAACATTACTAAATCGTCCCTGGTATCTTTATAAAGGTTTGCACATACAGTAGAAATTGAAACACCATCAATGTGATCTAAATCTTGATATTCTGTCATTCTCTTGTTTTTTGATTTAGATAATAAAAAATTAGGTAAATTTATGCCCATGGTATTTAAAATATTTATTTATTAATTATATTAAAGGATATAAGTAAATAATAAATCAAAAACTAATGTTTAATCCCTTAAATCTTATTTCAAAGTTTATAAAGTCAGGTAATCAAAAAGAACTTGATAGATTGAATAAAATTGTTGGAAAAATAAATTCTTTTGAGGAAAATATAATAAAACTTAAAGACGAGGAATTCCCAGAAAAAACCAAAGAATTTAAAGAGAAATTAAAAAAAGGTAATAGTATAGAGGAACTACTACCAGAAGCATTTGCGTTAGTAAGAGAGGCATCTAGAAGAACTAGGAATGAGAGACATTTTGATGTTCAAATTATTGGTGGAATAGTACTTCATGAGATGAAAATTGCTGAGATGCGAACAGGTGAAGGTAAAACATTAACAATAACGTTAGCAGCATATCTCAATGCCCTTTTCGAAAAAGGAGTTCATATTGTAACTGTAAATGATTATTTGGCAAAAAGAGACTGTCTTGAAATGGGTAAAATTTACAATTTTTTAGGAGTATCCTCAGGTTATATTAACAATACTCAAGATGATGATGAAAGAAAAAAAAATTATAATTGTGATATAACTTATGCCACCAATAGCGAATTAGGTTTTGATTACCTTAGAGATAATATGAAATATTCCAAGGAAGAAATGGTTCAAAGAGAACATTTTTTTTCAATAGTCGACGAGATCGACTCTTGTTTAATTGATGAAGCTAGGACACCTTTGATTATCTCTGGTGCTGCAGAAGATAAAACCAACAAATATCTTGCTGTAGATAAATTAATCAAAAGATTAAATAAAACCGATTATGAAATTGACGAAAAAGATAAAAATGTTTTATTAACAAATGATGGAATAAATAATGTAGAAAAAATTTTTTCTGACACAGGTATATTAAAGAATAATAATTTTTATGATCCAGAAAATTTAAATTTGGTACACCATGTGAATCAAGCTTTAAGAGCTAATCATTTATTTTCTAAAGGAAAAGATTATATTGTTAAAGATAACTCCATAAAAATTATTGATGAACTTACTGGAAGAATTCTCGAGGGAAGGCGATTTGGTGATGGGCTCCATCAAGCTTTAGAGGCTAAAGAAAAAATAGAGGTTCAAGCTGAAAATCAAACTTTAGCTTCAATAACTTATCAAAATTATTTTAAACTTTATAAGAAAATTTCTGGATGTACCGGAACAGCAGCAACAGAATCAGAGGAATTTTATGAAATCTATAATTTGCCAGTGGTAGTAATTCCGACAAATAAAAAAATGATAAGAAAAGATTTTAATGATCAAATTTTTAGAACTGAAAAAGAAAAAAATGATGCTATAATTAAAAAAATTATAGATCTTAATAAGACTGGTCAGCCATTGTTAGTCTTCACATCCAGCATTAATAAGTCTGAAATATACTCAAAACTTTTACAGAAGGAAAAAATTAATCATGTTGTGTTAAATGCAAAAAATCATGAGAACGAAGCTGAAATTATTTCCAACGCGGGCAAAGAAGGATCTGTGATAATAACAACAAGCATTTCAGGAAGAGGTGTCGATATACAGCTGGGAGGAAAAAAAGGAACTGAGCATAGTGAAAAATTAATTGAAAATAAAAAAAAAATAAAATTACTAGGTGGTTTATTTGTTATCGGTACGGAGAGAATGGAGTCTCGTAGAGTTGATAATCAAGCAAGAGGTAGATCCGGACGTCAGGGTGATGAAGGAAGTTCTATTTTTTATGTAAGTTTAGAAGACGATTTAATGAGAATTTTTGGATCTGACTCAATGAATGTCATGCTTGAAAAGTTGGGCCTAAAAGATGGTGAAAGTATTGATCATCCATGGATTAATAAAGCCTTAGAAAGAGCACAACAAAAAGTAGAGGCAAGAAATTTTGATATTAGAAAAACTCTCATAAAATTCGACAATGTATTAAACGATCAAAGACAGGTAATTTTTTCACAAAGAAAAGAGGCTATGGATAGTGAAAAAATTTTTGATTATTCTATAAATTTTTTAGATGAAGTACAAAAAAATTTAGTTGATTTGAAAATTCAAAAGATTGCAAACCCAAAAAGTCCACATTTTGAAAATCAAATAAAAACTCTTATGGGTAAAAACTTTAGTGAAAATGAAATAGAAAATTTATTAAAAAAAAAAGATAATGATCTAATAAAAATGATTTCTGATAAATTCCATAAAGTAAGAGAAGAGAGAACTAATCTTTTAGGAATAGACCAAGCTAAACAAATAGAAAAAAGAATTTTTTTACAATCTATCGATGTTAATTGGAAATCCCATATACAATATTTAGAACAATTACGCCAAGTAATTGGCTTAAGATCCTATGGACAAAGAGATCCCCTTATTGAGTACAAGAAAGAAGCTTTTTCCTTATTTGAGAATTTGTTAAAAAAACTTAAGCAGGACTATATAAATGTGCTTATGAATCTGAAATTTGTTGAGACATCAAATAGTAAATCAATAGAGTTAGCTGACGAAGGAAAATCAATTAGTCAAATTAACAAAAAAGTAAAAAGAAATGAGCCTTGTCCTTGCGGTTCAGGAAAAAAATATAAAAAGTGCTGTGGAAAATTATAGGAAAATTAACACTATAATCAAAATTAAGATAGCTAAAGAGGGTAATAGCAATTTTTTTTTTTGTAAAATTTCAAAGATTTCATTCCGTTGAACTTTTAATGAACTTAAATCTGCTGTATTTGTAACAAAACCTTTGCTTCTACCTATACTTAAAAATTTATTTTTTCTATTATTAAAAATCTCTTCTCCTGACATTAATTTAAAATAATCTAAACTTGTAGATAATGAATCTCTCACATTTTTTAAAATTAAATCTTTATCTCTGTGTGCACCACCAATGGGCTCCTTAATAATTTCGTCAATCACCTTTAACTCTAGCAAATCTCTTGCCGAAAGTTTCATTGCTTTTGCAGCGTCAAGCATTTTTTTTGGATCTCTCCATAAAATTGTTGCACATCCTTCGGGAGAAATAACTGAATAAATTGCATTTTCCAACATTAAGACTTTACTTGAAGAGGCTAAAGCTATAGCACCGCCAGACCCCCCCTCTCCAATAATAATTGCTATTGTTGGAACTTTTAAGCTCATACAACATTCTATTGACTTAGCAATTGCCTCGGCTTGACCTCGCTCCTCAGCACCAACACCTGGATAAGCTCCAGGTGTATCTATAAACAAAATAATTGGTATTTGAAATCTATCAGCTAATTTCATTAGACGGATTGTTTTTCTATAACCTTCGGGTCTCATCATTCCAAAATTTCTCTCAATTCTACTATCCAAATCATCGCCCTTTTCTTGACCAATTACCAAAATTGATTGACCTTTAAATTTTGCAAAACCTGCAATAACTGACTTGTCTTCACCATAATACCTATCACCAGCAAGTGAGATAAATTCATCAAATAAATTATCAATGAAAAATTTTGATTTAGGTCTATCCTCATGTCTTGCAACCATAGTCGTTTGCCAAGGATCAAGATTTGAATAAATTGAATTCAATTTATCGTTTATCTCCTCCTGAGTTTTTGAAATTTTTTGAGTATCAACTTCAGAGATACCGCCCTGATTATATGGATCTTTAAGTTTCTCTAACTCTTCATCTAATTCTTTTATTTCTTTTTCAAAATTAAGGTAGTTTTTCATTGTTTTTTAAAGCGATTATTTAATTAACAAAAAAGGCAATAAAATGATATTGAATTAAACAAATATTTGTTATTTAATGACATATTCTTTTATAGAATAAAGTTTTACTATCGGGAGAGACTATTTTTTAGCGCCGAAGGAGCAACCACCCCGGAAACTCTCAGGCAAAAGGACCGATCGAAGCATAACACTCTGGAAAGAGATTTATTTCCGCCGAAGGAGCAAAACTCTCAGGCAAAAATACAGATGGGGTGTGAGTTAAAGTGCTATGCAAGAAAAATACATAAAAATTAATAATTTAAAAGTATCTGAAAAACTATCAAAATTTGTAAATGGTGAATTACTGAAAAATACAAATGTATCTCCTGAAAATTTCTGGTTAGGTCTTGAAAAAACTCTTGATGAGCTTGCACCAAAAAACAGAGAATTAATTAAGTTTAGAGAAGATTTACAAAAGAAAATAGATAATTGGCATTTCAAAAATAAAGGTAAAGAATTCAATTTATTGGAGTATAAAAAATTTTTATTAGAAATTGGTTATTTAAAAAACGAGGGGCCTGATTTTAAAATAGAAACTAAAAATGTTGATGAAGAAATTGCGAATATAGCTGGACCTCAATTAGTAGTACCCATCATGAATGCAAGGTATGCGTTAAATGCTGCGAATGCAAGATGGATGAGTTTATATGATAGTCTTTATGGCACGGATGTAATTGAAGAGTCTGAAGACAGCGTATCTGAAAGGTATGACCCTTTAAGGGGTGAAATGGTTATTAAATATGGTAGAGATTTTTTAGATAAGCACTTCCCATTAGCTGAATTGAGTTGGGCTAAAATAACAAGCTTTGCCGTAAAAGATGGCAAATTAAAAATTTTAAAAGGTGCTGATGTTTTTGATTTAAGAGATGAAGATAAATTTATCGGACACAGAGGTGAAAGTGACAACCCATCTGCAATTATCTTAAAGAATAATAATTTACATATTGAAATTCTAAAAGATTCAAGAGCGTTTGCTGCTCAACAAGATCATGCAGGAATTAGTGACATAATAATAGAATCTGCAGTTTCAACAATTTGTGATAATGAGGATAGTGTCGCTGCAGTTGACTCGGAAGATAAAATTATTTGTTATCGAAATTGGCTAGGTCTTATGAAGGGTGATCTTAAATCAAAATTTGAAAAAGAAGGTAAATTATTTGAGAGAAAGCTAAATCCAAATAGAAGTTATATCTCAAAAGATGGTAAAGGTTTAAAGTTGCATGGTAGAAGCCTTTTACTTATAAGAAATGTTGGTCATTTAATGACAAACCCGTCGATTTTATTAAGTGATGGGAATGAAATACCAGAGGGAATTATGGATGCATTTCTAACAACAGCGGCTGCACTTCATGATATTAAAAACAAAACTAACTCAAGAACTGGATCTGTGTATATAGTAAAGCCTAAAATGCATGGTCCAGATGAAACGGCGTTTACGGATTTAATTTTTTCTAAAGTTGAGGAAGTTCTAAATTTACCAAAGTATACTTGTAAAATTGGTATTATGGATGAGGAAAGAAGAACGTCTGCAAATTTAAAAGAATGTATTAGAAGTCTTAAAAATAGAGTTTTTTTCATAAATACTGGTTTTTTAGATAGAACTGGCGATGAAATGCATACATCAATGGAAGCTGGTCCCATGATAAAAAAAGGTGATATGAAATCATCTAAATGGATCAATGCCTACGAAAATAATAATGTCGATATTGGTTTGAAATGTGGGTTTTCAGGAAAAGCACAAATTGGAAAAGGAATGTGGGCAATGCCAGATAAAATGAAAGATATGATGGATCAAAAAAAAGGGCACCTAGAAGCAGGAGCAAACTGTGCATGGGTTCCATCTCCAACAGCAGCTGCTTTACATGCTTTGCATTATCACGAAATAAATATTTTCAATGAACAAAAAAAATTAATGGATAGAGACCCAGCCAAAATTGATGATCTCTTAACAATCCCAACAGCGGACCGACCTAATTGGTCTGTAGATGATATAAATAAAGAAATTTCTAATTCTGCACAAACTTTACTAGGTTATGTTGTAAGATGGGTAGATCAAGGTGTTGGCTGTTCTAAAGTACCTGATATTAACAATATAGGTTTGATGGAAGATAGGGCGACTCTTAGAATTTCATCTCAGCATATAGCCAACTGGATACATCATGGAATTACAACAAAAATACAAGTAACTGAAATAATGAAAGAAATGGCGAAAATAGTTGATGAACAGAATAAAAATGATCCATTATATATTAAAATGAGTGATGATTATAAAAACTCTATAGCGTTCCAAACTGCTTGCGATCTAGTGTTTAAGGGTAGAGAACAACCCTCAGGTTATACTGAACCATTGCTTCATTTAAACAGGCTAAAAAAAAAATCTAATCTGAGCTCTAAATCAAATTAGATCGATTTTTAAAAGCAGAAATTAAAGTCCCATCATCTAGATTTTCTATCTCACCACCTACTGGCAAACCTTGGGCAAGCTTAGTAATTTTTACTCTGGAATTTTTTAAACTTTCTTGAATATAGTAGGCAGTCGTTTGACCTTCTATTGTGGCACTTGTTGCTAAAATTACCTCCTCAATTTTATCTTTTTTAACTCTTTCCACGAGAGAGTCGATTAATAAATCTTCTTTTCTATTTCCTGCTGATGAGATTGTACCACCAAGAATATGAAAATATCCCTGATATATATTAGAGCTCTCGATAGACCATTGGTCAGCAATATCCTCAACAACGCAAATCTTATCAAATTTTTTTTTTGAGTTTTCACAGTTATCACAACCTACTAACGTAGATTTTAACGAACCACAATTTTTACATCTAGAAACATTTTTATAAATTTGAGCTAATACGTTTGCCAAAGGTTTGACCAATTGATCTCTATCATTTATTAATTTTAAAACAATCCTTTTTGCTGATTTGGGTCCTAGTCCAGGTAATTTGGAAATCAATTTAATTAATTCTTCTATCTCATTTATATTTTGCATTATTTATAATGGCCATTTAAAACCTGGAATACCAAAACCACCGGTCGCTTTCGAAATTTCTTCTGATGTTTTTGATTTCAACTGTAACTTTGCATTGTTATGAGCTGCCACAATTAGATCCTCTATAATTGACTTGTCCTCTTTTAAAACCTCATCTGAAATTTCAATTTTTTGCATTTCTCCTTCTCCATCCAAAATTACCTTTACAGAATTCGATCCTGAAATACCCTCCACTTTAATTTTTTTAATATTCTCTTGGCTTTCTTTCATTTTTACCTCAAGCTCTTTAGCCTTTTCTAAAATTTTAGAAAAATCTGTCATATGTCCTCATCTTTTTTATCTAGAATTACATCACGCAGATATGCATCTGGAAAAATTTTTATAAAATCATTATACAATTTAGTTTTTTTTATATCATTAATTAATTTTTTTTTATCGTTGTCTAATTGTTGTTTTACAGACATTTGCCCCATTTCTTTACTAAAAGAAATTATCCATCTTTCTCTAGTCCATTCATAAAGTTTTGAAGATAGTTCTTTAACGAAAGATTTATCTAAGTTTTCGTTAAAAGATATTTCTATTCTATTTCTCTCAAAATTTACTAAATTGACATTTTTTTCAAGTTCATATTTTAATTTAATTTCTTTTTTTTCATTACAAATATCTAAAAGATTTTTAAATGAGTCGATTATCCTATTTTCAGCTTTAATATTTGTACCACTTTCGGGTTTAATTTTTTTTTCTTGGGTAATATTTCTAATTTGATCAACTGCATCATTTTTGGAAAGATAATTAATATCTTTTTCTATAGATGCTTTTGTTTCATTCTTGTTTTCTTTGTCTATTTTTTGATTATGAGGATTAAGATATATTAATCGCATTAAATACATTTCAATTGATAAGTTTTGATTAGAAACTACCTCTAACTCCTCGATGGTTTTAATTGTAAATTGCCAAAATAAAATAAGTACTTTGTTATCTATAGAATTGGAAATTTTTTTGATTTTGGAGAATTCTTCATCATTTAAAGAAAAGTTTGTGCTTTCAAGTGTTAACGAATTTATATTTTTAAAATAATATATTAGTTCTAAAAAATCATTTATGAAAACCTTAGGATCTATACCTTGGTCAAAAATTTTTCTATAAATTTCCAAAACTTTTTTTTCATCGCCTTGCAAAACTAAATCAAACATTTCGATAAGTTGAGATTTATCGAAATATCCAAAAATTTTTTGAGCTTCACTTAAATCCAATTCTTTATTTTTGTTTAACGATAGCAGACCTCTATCTAATAAAGACAATGCATCTCTAACAGAGCCCTCTGAAATTTTAACGATTAATTTTAAAACTTCATCTGAGACATTTCCATTCTCTTTATCTTTTACTTTTTTGATAAACTGAAATAAATCCTCTGATTTAACTCTTGATAGGTCAAACCTTTGACATCTCGATACGATAGTCACTGGAACTTTTTTTATCTCAGTTGTAGCAAGGATGAATTTTAAATAATTTGGCGGCTCTTCAAGGATTTTTAAAAGGGCGTTAAACGCGCTCGAGGATATTTGGTGTACTTCATCTATAATAAAAATTTTATATTTTGATGAAGTCGGTCCATATCTTGAAAACTCTATTAGGTCTCTAATATCATTAATTGATGTTTTATCTGCTCCATTTAGTTCTAAAACATCCATGTGACTTGATTTTGAAATCCCCTCACAATTTGTGCATAAATTTTTTACACAAATTTTTTCTATTCCATTTAAACAATTTAGAGATTTTGCAACAATTCTTGCTATTGTTGTTTTGCCTACACCTCGAATTCCTGTAAAAAGATATGCATTCGGAACTTTATCAGCTTTAATTGAATTAATAATTGTATCAGACGCAACTTTTTGACCGATTAATTCTTCAAAAATTTTTGGTCTATATTTTAGAGCTAATACTTTAGATTTTTCGTTCATTTTAAATTCTTAGGAGACTAGAACCTGAAAAACTCTCTTTACTAGTGCTATCTTTCGATCCTCCTAGGATTCAAGGAGTGTCCACCTCTAGCCTCCAAAGATATTATAGCAGTAATATTTTCCAATCTACAACAAAAGAATATAAATCACTTTTCTCTTATTTCGTCAGCTTCAAAAACACCTAAAACGTGAAAATCCTGACAATGTAAACCTAATTCCTCTAATGATTTTTTAACTTTTACATCTTCTATATGACCATCAAGATCACATAAGAAAAAATAAGAATCGAAGGAATTTTTTTCAGGGTAACTTTGTAGTTTGGTTAAGTTTACACCATTTATAGCAAAGCCACCTAGTGATTGATATAAGGCTGCTGGTTTACTTTTTAATTTGAATAGAAAAGATGTAATATATTTTTTTTCGCCATAATCTGGTTGAAAAATGTTTTTACCCATAATTAAAAATCTAGTAAGATTTCCTTTTTCATTTTCAATATTTTTTTTTATTATTTCTAATCCATAAGTTTCTGCACTTAAAGAAGAGGCTATCGCAGCATTTTTATTATCTTTAATTCTAGATATCATTTCTGCTGATCCAGCTGTATCTGCTCTAACATGTTCAATTAGATTATTTGATTTTATAAAATTTGAACATTGTGAAAGTGCTTGTGCATGAGAGTAAACATTTTTTATGTCTGAAATTTTTGTACCAGGGAGTGCTAACAAATTATGCTCAATTTTTTGAAAATACTCTGAATAAATATTTAATCGATATTTAAATACCAAATATTCAATTCCTATATTTCCAGTAATTCTATTAGACTCTGGTATAATTATTCTGGAGGATGGATCTTCAGAAGCTTTTAAAAAACATTCATCAAAAGTCTTACATGGTATTATCTTGGCTTTTGGAGCAACGGATAAAGCAGCTAAATGTGAATATGCTCCAAATGTTCCTTGAAAATAAATTTTTTCCATCACGTCTTATATTCCATAATCTTTTTAATAGCCACAAAATCCTCTTTTGTGTCTATTCCAATAGAATGTGATTTAGCAAGAGCAACATTTATTTTAATTTTATTTTCTAAAGCTCTTAATTGTTCTAACTTATATTTAGCCTCATTAGGGGACTGTTTATATGACACAAAATCTTTAAGAGTCTCAATTTCATAACAATAAATACCCATATGATGATATGTATTTAGATCTTTTTTTAAAGTTTTTCTTCTAAAATAAATTGCCTCTGGAAAATTTTTGTGATTCAATTCTTCTTTTGTTTTTACTTTAACTACATTTTGATTATCATAAAATTTTTTATCTAAAATTTTTGAGGCAAGAGTACCAATTTTAGAGTTTGTGTTTATCATAAGTTGATTGAGATTCCTTATATCATCAACATCAATTAAAGGCTCATCTCCTTGAAGATTCATCACTAAATCAATTTTTGGAATCTTTGTTTTTTTAAGAGCTTCATAAATTCTATCTGTTCCTGTATTATGTTTATCACTAGTCAAAACTGCTTGACCGCCATTTTTTTTAACATCATCGACGATTTCTTGATTTTCTGTTGCGACTATTACATCCCCAATTTTTGCTTTTTCAGCCTTCTTAAATACGTGAGAAACGATCGACAAACCATTAATTTTTAGAAGTGGTTTTCCTGGCAGCCTAGTGGCTGCTAGTCTTGATGGGATTATAATTAGTGTTTTCATGCGTCATTGTTATTTATTAATACATTACAAGCAGAGGCAATAATATACATCAAATAAGTAAGCAATTTTTAATTTATAATGTTATACGTTCAAAATAAAATTTTATAAAATGGATTCTTTTGAAATAAACAAAATAGTAGCTGCGGTATTACTTGTGGCTCTTCTTTTAATAGGGATTAGCAAACTATCTAACATTATTTTCTATGTTGAGAAACCTGAAACGCCCGGATACGCAGTTGATACTGAGCAGTTAGTGACTGCAGAGCTAAAAACTGAAGGTAAAACCGTAGAACAAAAAATAGATATCGCTACTTTAATGGCAATGGGAGATATTGCAACTGGAGAAAAAGTTTTTAAAAAATGTGCGGCTTGTCATTCAATCGTAAAAGGTGGAAAAAATAATATTGGGCCAGCACTATACAATGTTGTTGGAAGAAAAATTGGTGTTGTAGATGATTACAAATACTCTAAAGCATTAGCTGGATATGGAAAGGAATGGACATTTGAAGAATTAAATGGATATTTAATCAAACCTGCCAAGTGGATTAAAGGAACTAAAATGGCATTTGCAGGATTGAGAAAAGACAAAGATAGAGCTTCGGTGATTAAGTACTTGAACAAAAATTCAGACAACCCATTGCCCCTACCTTAATTTTCCAAAACAATAAAGTAAGATAGATTTTTGCACATGCACTCTGTTAAATGCTTGTATCCAAACTTTTGATTGTTTACTAGAAAATACCTCTTCATCAACTTCATTACCCCTTGGCAAACAGTGGAGAAAAATACAATCTTTCTTTGCATAACCCATCAGTTTTTTATCAATCTTAAATCTTTTAAAACTTTTCAATTTTTTTGTCTTGTTTACTTTATCATTGATTGATATGACTTTATCGGAAAATAGAACATCTGCATTAATAACAGCTTTTTTAGGACTTGAATAAATATCTATCTTATTATTATTTTTTTTTATGTAGTCTATAATATTTTTATTTGGTTTATATTTTTTAGGACAACCAATTTTTAATTTAAATGAGAATTTAATTGAAGCTGCAATTAAAGAATTTAAAACATTATTAAAGTCCCCTACCCATGCAATATTTAATTTGTGTATAGGCTTCTTCTTTATTTCCTCAACTGTAAAGATATCCGATAAAATCTGTGTTGGGTGAGATGAAGGACTTAATCCGTTAATTACTGGAATTGATAAATGTTTTTCAAATTCCTCTAGTTTTTTATCACTATCCGTTCTTAACATGAAAGCATTACCAAAATTAGATAATATCTTAGCTGTGTCTTCTATACTTTCACCGCCTTTGGACAAATGAAGCTCATCGGGTCTTAATGTCAAAGCGCTACCTCCAAGTTGCCTAATGGCAAGATAAAAACTTAGTCTTGTACGTAAACTTGATTTCTCAAACATTTGAATTAATAATTTTCCTTTAAGAGGAGCATCTTTATCCGCATCAAGATGGTTTAGTTTTTTTCTTAAATTTTTTCTTTTTTGTGCATCGTCAATAATTTTTCTAAGATCTTTAGCTGAAATATCTTTTAAATTTATAAAATGTTTCATTTTAGCTTATTTTTGAACATACATCGTCGATGATTCTTAATGCTTGATTGATTTCTTTTTTTTTAACATTTAGTGGAGGTAGAATACGAACAACATTTTCAGCTGCACGTATAGTCAGTAATTTCTTATCCATCAATTTTTTAATAAACTTTGACTGGTCTGTATAAAGCTGTACTCCAATTAATAATCCTTTTCCTCTTATTTCTCTAATAATTCTTGGATATTTTTTTTTTAAAAGATTTAAATTCATAAAGAAATATTTTGATAATTTCTTTACATTACTTAAGAATTTTTTACTTGAAACTATATCTATTACTGAATTCCCGACTGCCATTGCTAAAGGATTCCCACCAAAAGTTGAACCATGAGTGCCTGGCGTCATACCTGAAGCTACTTTTTTATTCATTAAAACTGCACCAATAGGGAATCCACCACCTATTCCTTTTGCAATAGGAACGATATCTGGTTTAATTTTTGAGCTTTCAAAAGCCAAAAAATCTGCTGATCTCGAAATTCCAGTTTGAACTTCATCCGCTATTAATAAAATTTTTTTTTTAGTGCATAATTTTCTTAATTCTTTCAGACACCAATCAGGAATTACTTTAATTCCCCCTTCTCCCATAATTGGTTCAACCATTATAGCTGCAGTATTTTTAGTGATTTTTTTTTTCAGAGATTTATGATTCCCAAATATAAAATGATCAAATCCTGGAACTTTAGGTCCAAACCCCTCTACCATTTTTTTTGATCCACTCGCAAAAATTGCTGCGATAGTTCTTCCATGAAAAGAATTTTTAACGCACAAAATTCTGTTTTTATGAGGTTTTCCAATTGAATAAAAGTATCTTCTTGCAACTTTAATCGATGCCTCAGTCGCTTCTGCACCACTATTTTGGAATATTACATAATCAGCAAAAGTTTTTTGACATAATTTTTTTGCTAACTTTTCCCCCTCAGGAATTTTAAATGCATTTGAAATATGCCAAAGTTTTTTAGATTGATTTTGTATTGTTTTAACTAGTTTAGGATGTGTGTGACCTAAGCAATTTACAGCTATTCCTTGAACGAAATCTAAATATTTCACACCTTTAGATGTGTAAAGATAGCTTCCCTTACCTTTAGTAAAAGAAATTTTTTTTCTATTATAATTTTTTGCTAAATTGCTCATTTTAATATTGTTTGTATAAACAAAAAAATTAAATACAAGTTGTGATTGAATATCATTTCAAATAATTCAATCTAAATAATGTTGATAACTGTAAATAATATATTGTTTATTGGTATTTTTTATCAGTATATTGTGTTTATATATTGTATCTATACATTATATAGTAAATTATGAGCTGGACAGAAGAAAAAGTCAATAAATTGAAAGAGCTTTGGGGAAAAGGAAACACTGCAAGCCAAATAGCTGAGATTATTGGCGGTATAACTAGAAATGCTGTAATTGGAAAAGCGCATAGGCTAAATCTTTCTGCTAAGATTAAAACACGAGCTGCGTCATCGAACGAAAATTTTAACGCTTCTGCTGAAAATAGAGATAACAAAATTAAAAGAGGACGAAGAAGTAAATTTAAATCGTTGATTATTGAAAAAGATTTTGAACCTGAAAATCCCAAACAACTTGAGGAACTTGATGAAAATTCTTGTAAATGGCCTATTGGTCATCCCGATGAAAAGTCATTCTATTTTTGTGGAAGAAGCTCCTTAAAAGACTTTTCATATTGCAAGCTTCATTTACTTTATGCGTACCAACCAAAAGGTAAAAAAGAAGACTTGGTTGACAAGGATGAGGTGCCAGAATTTATAGGGAAAAAAATAAAATCAGCATAATCATAATAAATCTAATTCAAATTGTCTTTTTTTTTTGAATATTCGCCTCCATCTGTCCACATGTAAGAATATTTTTTAACCTCCTCGCTGAAAATTTTTTTTGCAGGTAAGCCAATATCAAAATTCGTTTTATACTTGCCAGAAACAATGTTGTCATACTTGAGTAGGTTTAATTGATCTACAGTTAAGAGAGGTTTTGGAAGTAACTGGAAAATTTTTGCAGACATCATCGCCAAAGGAAGTGGAAAGGGTAACAAAAGTCTTTTTTTATCAATTAAATTTTCCAAAATGATCAGGATTTCTTTAAATGAGAGCACCTCAGGCCCTATACATTCAATAACATTTGAACTTACTTTTTTTGAAATTAAAAAATAGATAATATCAGTTAAGTCTGAACAATGTATAGGAGTGAATTTTGTTTTACCTTTATAATATAAAGGAAAGATTGGTAATCTACTTAACAATGTCATCAAATTACAGCTAAAATTATCTGAAGATGAATAAACGATTGATGGTCTTAAGATTGTTGTATTTGGAAATATTTTCAAAATATTTTTTTCACCTTCGAGTTTGCTTTGAGCATATTTTGAGTCCAAAGCTTCATTAATTCCCAATGCAGAAATATGGACAAATTGTTTTAATTTATACTCCTTGCAAAGTTTAGCTAGGAGTGATGGAAAAATTGAATGAATGTTTTTAAATGTATTTCCTTTTTTCTTTTCAAACAAAATACCAATTAGATTAATGCAAATATCAGTAGTCTCAAAAAGTTTTCTTATCTTATATTCATCAAAAATACTGCACTCTTTTACCTCGATATAACCCGCATTCCCTTGTGTTTTGATTATATGGCCCTTTTGATGAATATTTCTAGTCACGACCGTGACGGTATAGTTATTTTGTGTTAGCTTTCTTATAAGATGAGTACCAATTTGACCAGTACCTCCCCATATTAAAATTTTCTTCATATTATCAATCAAAAAATAGACATTATAAATTAGTCTTATATATATATAAATATATATGAGTAATATCAAAGTTTTTGAGAACGATTTACCTAAAGATTTAGATTTATCAAATGAAAAATTTATCGGTTTAGATAATGAGGCATTAGGACTAGTATTAGGTAGAGATCCTCTTACTCTTGTCCAGTTAGGTCTTGAGTCAAAAAAATTCTATTTAATAAAACTCAATAGAGAAAACTACCATGCACCAAATTTAGTAAGGGCTTTGTCTAATGAAAATACTCAATATATAATGCATTATGCAAGACAAGATCTTTTATGGCTAAAGTATCACCTGAATGTAAAACCAAAAAATATTTTTTGTACAAAGGTTGCTTCAAAGATAGCAAGAACCGCTAGCTCATACCATGGATACAAAGACCTTGTTAAAGAATTTTGTGGGAAAGATATTTCAAAAAAGGAGCAACAAAGTGATTGGGGAGATCCAAATCTCTCAGAGAAACAAATTAAATATGCTGCTTCTGACACTGAGCATCTATTTGAAATAAGAAATAAATTGATTAAAATGTTGGAAAGAGAGAAAAGAATAAGTTTATTTGAAAAATCTATGCAAGTAATACCCATTTTAGTTGATATGGAGATGGCTGGATATAAGCTATCAACTTTTGAACATTAGTAATGAAAAAAAGTTTTATCAAAACTGCAAAGGATGTAATAAATTTAGAAATTTCTGGATTAATGAAACTAAAAAAAAGTTTAAATAATTCATTCAATGAAGCTGTAAAAGAAGTCGCAAAGTGCCAGTCTAAAGTGATACTTTGTGGTGTTGGAAAAAGTGGATTAATTGCAAATAAAATTGCAGCGACTTTTTCATCTGTTGGTACACCAGCATTTTTTTTATCAGCAAGTAATTCATCACATGGTGATCTTGGTAGTATTACAAAAAAAGACATTTTGATTTTAATAAGTTATTCAGGTGAAACTAATGAATTAAGAAATATTATTCAGTACGCGAATAGGAATAAAATTTTATTAATCGGAATTTCATCGAAAAGAGACTCAATCTTATATAAGGCCTCAGATATTAAATTGTTAACTCCCCAGGTTAAGGAATCAGGTGGAATTGTTCCTACTTCGAGTACATCAGTTCAACTTGCACTTGGCGATGCATTAGCAATATCTGTAATGAAACAGAAAAAATTTAATAAACTAGACTTTAAGAAATTACATCCTGCAGGGGCTTTGGGGGCAAAGTTAAAAACTGTAGAAGATATAATGTTAACTGGAAAAAGAATACCATTCGTTTATGAAAATTTAAAAATGAAAAAAGCTCTTAAGATATTGAGTGATAAAAAACTTGGTGTTTTAATTGTTCAGAATAAAAAAAAACAAACAATAGGAATTGTCACAGATGGCCAAATTAGAAGGTTTAATCAAAAGAATCCAAATTTGCATCTCACTGAAGTTAATAAAGTAATGACAAAAAATCCTATTAGTGTTGAAAAAAATGCTTTAGCCGCAAAAGCCTTGTCGATAATGAATAATAAGAAAATTACATCTTTGTGTGTTTTTGACAAAAAAAATAAAAACAAAACGATTGGAATAATTCATGTACACACAGTGCTGCAATCAAATATATCTTAAATGTCAAAAAGTTTTATAATAAAATTTTTACTCGGACTTTCTCTAACAATTATATTTTTTTTTTTTATCCCTAAGTTTTTTAATGATGAAAAAAAAGTGTCAATAGAAAATGAAAATATTATTGAGGATATAAACACAACAACTAATATTATAAAAGATGTAAATTATAGTTCAAAGGATGTTAAGGGTAATGAGTATATTTTGAATGCGTATGAAGGGCAAATAGATTTAACCAATAATAATATAATATTTCTGATCAATGTAAAAGCGAGCATAAAGATGGCAGGTGGTGAAATTATAAATATTCGATCTGATTATGGAAAGTATAATATTAACAATTATGATACTATTTTTTCCAAAAATGTAACTATTAATTACGAAGATAATGAGATTAAAGGTAACTACCTAGATTTCTCTCTAAATAGAAATTCGTTGATTATTTCAAAAAATGTTGTTTATTCAAATTTAAAAAACTTGCTTAAAGCTGATGTTGTTGAAATCAATATTTCAACAAAGGATACAAAAATTTTTATGTACGAAAAAGAGAAAAAAGTTAAAATAAAATTAAATTAAAAATAATGGGAATAATTAAAAAATTCAGAATCAAATCATTCAAGAATACAAGCACAATTCTCGAATTTAAAAATATTTCTTTATCTTATGGAAATAGACTTATACTTGACAATATTAATTTTAAAATTAATGAAGGTGAAATTTTTGGAATGTTGGGTCCTAATGGCGTAGGTAAGTCTACTATTTTTAATCTTATAACTGGATTAATTCCACCAAAGTATGGTAAAATATTGATTAATGGTCATGACGTTACTAGTTTTCCAATCTATCTAAGAACAAAAAAATTTAAAGTTGGATATGTTCCCCAGTATGGAGGCTATTTTAGTGATTTATCCTTGCACGATAATTTAAAAGCAATAAGTGAAATAATAATTACAGATAAAAATCTTAGATCTCAGCGAATAAATTATGTAATTTCCAAATTTGAATTAGACAGTTTTAAAGAGATAAAAGCGAAACATCTCTCTGGAGGACAAAAGCGAAAATTAGTCATAGCATTAGCTCTCCTTAGTGAACCAAAAGTTCTCCTTTTAGACGAACCATTTGCTGCTCTAGATGTCCTAACAATTAAAATGCTTCAAGAAATAATTGTAAACTTACAACAAGAAAGTCGTATAACTATTTGCATATGCGATCATCAAGCCAGGGATCTACTTGCATGCGTAGACGTAGCTATGATACTAAGTAATTGTAAGATAATTGCACAAGACACACCCTCAAATTTAGTGAAAAATATTAATGCTCAAAACGCATACTTTGGTGATAGTTTTAAAATAAACTAATCAAATGCCCGATCACATAATAATAAATAAAAAAATTAATAATTTTAAAAAAAAAATTTTTGTAAGCGGTGATAAAAGTATAAGTATTAGATGGGTTCTTTTTGCCTCCATTGCCTCAGGTATTTCAAAAGCAAAAAATTTATTGGTATCGGAAGATGTATTAGCTGCAATTAAAATTATTAAAAAATTTGGAATAAAAGTTATTCGAAAAAAAGGTCTTTTTGTAATTTTTGGAAAGGGGATGAATGGATATAATTACAGAAAAAATACCGTTTTAGATGCAGGAAATTCAGCAACCTTGGGAAGATTAATTCTCGGTTTAATAATTAATTCTAATACTCCTGTTAAGTTAATTGGTGACAGGAGTTTATCAAAAAGAGATTTTAAAAGAGTAACCTCCCCTTTATCAAAGTTTGGAGCAAAATTTAAATTAAAAAAAAATTTCAGCCTGCCACTAACAATCCAGGGATCCAAAAAAATAAAATCTATAAAATACTATGAAACCAAAGGTTCAGCTCAATGTAAAAGTGCAGTTATGCTTGCTGCTATGCGAGCTAATGGAACAACTTATATAAAAGCAAAAAAAAGTAGAGACCATACAGAAAGAATGATGGAGAGTTTAAGTTTACCTATTAGAGTAATTAAAAAAAAAAATTATGATTTAATACAAATTAAAAAAGTAAAAAAAATAAAAAAAGTTAACTATAATATTCCCTCCGACATAAGTTCTAGTGCTTTTTTTATTGTGCTAACCGCGCTCTCTAATGACTCTGAACTTATAATTAAAAACATAAATATAAACCCCTCAAGAATTGGGGTTGTTACCATCTTAAAAAAGATGGGGGTAAATATAACTTTTCAAAATAAAAAAATTTATAAAGGAGAGGAGGTGGCTGATATCAAAATCAAAAGTTCTAAATCAATTAAACCTATCAATTGTCCCACTTCGTTGAATTCTAGTGCAATAGATGAATTTTTAGTGATTTTTTTGGTAGCTGCAAAAGCAAATGGAAATTCATATTTTAAAGGAATAGCTGAATTAAATAAAAAAGAAAGTCCAAGACTTAAATGGGGATCTAAAATTTTAAATAAGATGGGTATAAAAAACGTAACTACTAACAATTCGATTAAAATTTTTGGTAATCCAAGTCTTAAAATTAATAAGAAAATAATTATAGATAATTATCTTAAAGATCACAGAGTGTTCATGACAAGTGTTGTAGCAGCGTTATCATTTGGAGGAATTTGGAAAATCCATGATAGTAAAGCTATAAGAACCTCTTTTCCAAATTTTTTGAAAGTAATAAATCAGTTAAAGAAAAAATGAAAAAAAGAAAAGGATTGATTAAAATAGCTATTGACTCACCTGCTGCAGCAGGTGCGGGGACACAAGCAAAGCTAATTGCAAAGCATTATAATTTATTACATCTTGACACTGGACGTTGTTATAGATACATCGCTAACATCAAAATTTCAAACCCATCGAGGTATAATTTTAGATATATCAGAAAAAAAATTAGTAAATTGAGGATCAAAGATCTTCAGAATAAAATGCTATTGACTGACAAAGTTGCTACGGTTGCTTCAATTATAGCTAAAGATAAAAAGATAAGAAAATTAGTTCATTCCTATCAATTAAATTGTGCCTACAATCCCCCACTAAAATATGATGGTTCATGTTTAGATGGTAGAGATATTACTTATAAGATAATACCAGATGCAGAGTTAAAATTTTTTATAACAGCCAATATCAAAACAAGGGCACTAAGAAGATATAAAGAATTAAAACGTTCAAACAAAAACATCAGTTATAAAGATGTTCTAAAAAGTATTAAAAAACGTGATAAAAATGACTATTCTCGTAAAATTTCGCCCCTTAAGAAAACAAAAGATTCAGTATTGATTAACACAACAAATTTATCTAAAAGAGCGTGTTTTTTAAAAATAAAAAAAATTATAGATAAAAAAATAAGACTTAATGGAAATATATAAAGATTTAACAAATCCAGATAATCAGCAATTCGAGCAACTATTAAATAGCCAACTATCCAAAATTAACATCGAGGAAGGTAAAATAATTGAGGGTAAAATTAACAAGATAACTGAAAAATATGTTTTCTTACATGTTGATGGTCTTAAATCTGAGCCTGTTTTGGACATAAACGAGTTAAAGACTATGGGTTTAGGTGAAAAAATTAAGGTTGGAGAGAAAATTTCAGTCTTATTGGAAAAGCTTGAAGATAAAATGGGTGAAGTTGTGGTATCCGCAAGTAAAGCACAAAAAATCAAGGGATGGGATAAATTAGTTGAAGCTTACGAGAAAAAAGAACCTATTATGGGAAAAATTACTTCAAAGTGTAAAGGGGGTTGTATTGTAGAACATATAGAAACTGGCTCTCTAATGTTTTTACCAGGTTCACAAATTAGTGATAAACCCCTTAAAGATATTAGTCATTTGATGAATGAACCACAGAAATTTGCTTTAATAAAACTTGATAAAGTGAGAGGCAACGCCTGTGTATCGAGGAGAGAAATTATTTCATCTTTCAAGAAAGAAGATAAAGCAAAAATAGTGGATAAATACAAAGTTGGTGACATCATTAAAGGAGCCGAGGTGAAGGGTTATAGTACTTTTGGATGTTTCTTTAATGTTAATGATGAGTTAGATGTTTTAGTACATTTACAAGAAATTTCTTATTCTAGAGTAAATCATCCAGATGAAGTTTTTAATATAGGTGAAAAACATGATTTAAAAGTAATATCTGTTGATAAAGAAAAGCTTCAAGTTGGATGCTCGGTTAAACAAATGTCTCCAGATCCTTTCGAGCAAATTGATGATTACAAATTAAACAATACTTATAAATTTGTTGTGAAAAAACTTCAAGATTTTGGCGCCTTTTGTGAACTCACAGAATTACCTGGTTTAACTGCATTACTGCATTCATCTGAACTTAGTTGGAGTAAAAAAAATGTTTCGGTAAAAAAAATGTTTAAAGTCGGTGATGAAATTGACTGTGTGATAACAGAAATAGATAAAGAAAAGAGAAGAGTAGCAATTTCTCATAGGTTAACATTGGAAAACCCATTCGAAACTTTTAATAAAAAATATCCAGTTGGAACGATTGTTAATGGTGAGATAATCAACAAAAATGATTATTCATTATTTATAAAGGTTGAAGATATTAACATTGATGCTTTCTTACATTGCAATGATCTAACTTATCTCAATAACGGTGAAGAAGAGCTTACTAAATATAAAAAAGGTGACAAAATAAAAGTCAAAGTATTAGAAATTAAAGTTGAGGATCAAAAAATCAGGGTAGGTTATAAACAAACGCAGAAGGATCCTTTAGATTGGTTTAGTGATAAGAAAAAAAATCAAACAATCACTGTAAAAATAATTTCAACAGATAATAAGGGACTAATTGTAAGACCAGAGGGATGTGAAATGGATTTTGTCATAAAAAAATCCCAAATAGCAATCAATTCAGCAGATGCTCGACCATCAAGATTCACAGGTGGAGAAAAAATAGACGTCGCAATATCTGATATTGATTTGGATAAACGAAAGATTTCTTTAAGTATGAAGCTATTGGAGGAAATTGAAAAAAAAGAGGCTCTCGAGAAGTATGGGGCAGAAGGGTCAGGTAAAAATCTACCCTTTTCATCTTTATCTGACGACTTAAAGAAAAAAGATAAACAAAAATAATAATTAGATTTAAAAGAAGCTTTAAATTGGGTGTCGTAAAATCAAAATTTTTAAAACAAATCTCTAAAAGCTTCCCAAATTTTCAAAAAAAAGACATAGTAAAAGTTACAGACATAATTTTAACCGAGATCAAAATGGCTCTAAAGAGAGAAGAAAGAGTAGAAATTAGAGGCTGGGGATCTTTAAGTACTCGAAAACAAAAATCATCTATAAGAAGAAATCCTAAAACAGGTGATAAAGTTGCAGTTCCTGCAAAAAAAGTAATTTATTGGAAAATGAGTAAAGAAATGTTTAAAAAGATTAACAATGAAAAAGAGTAAAATATTTGTAGCTTGTGATACATCAAAAATATCAATAATAAAAAAAATTATCAAAGATACTCAAAATAACAAATTAAAAATTGGATATAAACTAGGTCTAGAGTTTTTAAACTCAAAAGATGGTAGAATTTTTCTTTCCAAATTAAGAAATAAAATAATATTTGCTGATTTGAAACTTAATGATATTCCAAATACTTGCGCATCAACAATAAAAGCAATTAAAGATTTGAGAATTGATTATTTAACTATACATATTAGTTCAGGATTAAATGCTCTCAAAGCTGCAAAAAGAATATCTGGTAAAATTAAACTGATAGGTGTAACAGTTTTAACATCTTTGGATAATAAGGGATTAAAAGAAATTGGATTTAATAAAGATGTAAAAAAATTAGTCCTACATCAAGCGAAGTTGGCAAATAAAGCAAAATTAGATGCTATCGTATGTAGTGCTCAAGAAGCAAGATTGGTAAAGAAACTATTTAAAAAAGAAATAATAACTCCTGGGATAAGATTTAAATCAAAAATAAATGATCAAAAAAGGGTTTTAACACCTAAAGAAGCTTACGTGAATGGAGCTGACTGGTTGGTGATTGGTAGAGATTTAACTAAGGGCAATATTAAAAAAAATACACAAATATTAATTGATCACTTAAGTAAATGATCAAAGGTTTAAAAATTTGTGGGATTTCAGATCCAAAAACATTAGATTTTATTTTAAATCATCCCCATCCACCAAAATTTATAGGCTTCATTACTAACTATGAAAAGAGCAAAAGATTCATTGAATATGAAAAATTAAAAAAATTAATCAATGTTGAGAGAAAAAAGGTGAACTTTACCTCTGTGCTTGTAAAGCCCACTGACGAAATTTTAGAAAAAATAAAAAATTTAAATTTTAATTATTACCAACTTTACGACGTAAGTCCTGAGAGAACTAAAAAAATTAAATTAAAATACAAGATTAAAATAATTACAGCAATTACTGTCTCAAATAAAGATGATGTTAATAAATATAAAGATTACACAGATATTTCTGATATAATTCTATTTGACTCAAAGGGTTATCATAAGTCAGAAAGTTTTGATCACAATCTATTAAATGGAGTATCTAAAGAATTAAATAAAATGATTGCAGGAAATATTCAAATAAATGATATTCCTAGTTTCAAAAACGAAGATTTTATAATAGATCTTAGTGGAGCGCTGGAGGATGAAGAAGGAAAAAAAGATATTAATAAAATTAATAAATTGTTAAATTTATCCTCAAAAATATGAAATTAAAAAAAGGAATACCATTAATTGATCAAGGAAATAGTCTTGGTTTTTGGGGGGGTAAATTTGGGGGCAACTTTGTTCCTGAGACCTTAAAAAAACCAATAGAAGATCTAGAAATTCTATTTAACAAACTAAAAAAAGATAAAAAGTTTATTGCTGAAAGAGATAAATATTTTAAAAATTGGATTGGTACCCCTACTCGTTTTATAAAATTAGAAAATTTAACAAAGCATGTAGGAGGAGCACAAATTTGGTCCAAGGTTGTATCAGATGCAAACGGTGGTGCGCACAAAATCTACAACGCAACAGTTCACTGTTTGCTAGCAAAACGTTCTGGTAAAAAAATTATATGTGGAGACACAGGCGCAGGATATGCAGGTAAAATGTTAAGTATGGCAGCGAAAAAATTTGGCCTAAAATGTAGAATTTTTATGGGAGCAAAAGATATTGAAAGACAACAGCCAAATGTAAGGGCTATGAAAAAAAATGGTGCTCAAGTCATCCCTGTTTATTCAGGAAGTCAAACCCTTGTTGATGCTGTTTCTGAGTGTATGCGTTTTTGGGTTGCTAATTGTGATACTACAGCTATGTGTGTTGGAAGTACTGTAGGTCCAGCTGTTTTTGTTCGTATCTGTGGATGGAGCACTAGTCAAATATCAAGAGAGTTAAAAGCTCAATTGATAGAAGAGTTTGGTTGTATTCCAAAAAAACTTAAGCTTTATAATTGCGTAGGCGGCGGTAGTTCAAGTTTTGGTTTTTGGAATGAATTTATGGATTATGACAAAAAACAATGTGAATTTATTGGAGTTGAGGCTGGTGGGCCTGCAAAAAGTAGGAGGCACGCTGCACCTCTTACTTATGGTTCAAAAATTGGAATTCTACATGGAGCAGCTCAATACGTAAATCAGAATTCAGATGGACAAATAGAAGAAACAGAGTCTATTTCAGCAGGACTTGACTATCCAGGGATTTCCCCACTTCATTGTTTTCTCAAGGATACAAAAAGAGCAAGATATACAGCTGCTAGCGATGAAGAAGCATTAAAAGCTTATAAGCTTATAACAAAATATGAAAAATTAAGGCCATCTTTAGAGCCAAGTCACGCATTTTCTGTTGCAATAAAAGAAGCAAAAAAAATGAGCAAAAATACAATTGTTGTAGTTAATAGTTGTGGGGATGCCTATAAAGATAAAAAAATTTTAAGAGATAGACTTGGAAAAAAATATGCTTAACCCAATTGATGTTGCTTTTAAAAAAGCTAAAAATGAAAATAGACCAGCCCTTTTAACTTATACTGTTGCAGGTGATAGTACCAAAAACCAATCTTTAATAATACTTAATACTATATCAAAATATGCGGATATTTTAGAATTAGGAGTTCCACATAACACACCAGTTGCAGATGGAAGCCAAATACAAACTAGTGCATACAGAGCCATAAAAAATGGAATTAAGATAGAAGATATTTTTTGGATAGTAAAAAAATATAAGAAAAATAAAAATTCTAAACCTATTATTTTAATGGGTTACTATAATATGATATTTCAATATGGAGAAAAAAAATTTTTAGAAAAGTGTAAAAAAGTTGGAGTTAATGGCTTAATAGTTGTCGATTTACCATGGCCAGAAAATAAATCTTTTATTAAAAAATGTCAAAAAAAATCGATTTATTTTATTCAACTTTTATCACCTACTACTTCAAAGGAAAGACTTAATAAAATAATTAAAGTTTCTCATCCTATGAACTATTTCATATCAATGCTATCTACTACGGGTGGTAAATTAAAAGTATCCTCCAAAAAGATCATGTCGAATTACTTTAAAATTAAAAAAATAAATCCAAAAAAAAATGTTGTAATAGGTTTTGGGATTACGGAAAAATCTATTAAATCGTTAAAAAAAGCCGATGGATTGGTGGTAGGAAGTGCAATTTGTAAGGAAATTTCTGTTTCAATTCAAAAAAGACAAAATCCTGTCACAAATGTTGCTAATTTAGTGAAAAAGCTTAAATATAAAATTTTATGAACTGGATTACAAAAATAATTAAGGCTGGAGAAAAGATTAAGTCCGCTCTTCACAAAAGAGCCACGAAAGAAGATATAGCCAATAGTGACTGGACATCGTGTTGTAAAGGCCCGATCTTAAAAAAAGATCTTGAAAAAAACTTGTGGGTGTGTCCTGAGCCTGAGTGTAATAAACATCACAGAATTAGCCCAAAACAAAGATTTGACATTCTTTTTGGTGAAAAAAATTATGAAATCTTCAAAACACCAATTCCTAAAGATGATCCTCTCAACTGGACCGACTCCAAATCTTATAAAGATAGATTAAAGAGTGCTAGAAAAAAAACAGGTATGGATTGTGGAATGATGGTTGTCTGTGGAACAATTAATGATATTAAAATTACTGCTGTTGCATCTGACTTTGATTTTTTAGGAGCATCAATGGCGGCCGCTGAAGGTGAGGCCTTTTTATATGGTATTCAATATGCAATTGAAAATAAAACTCCTTTTTTATGTGTTAGTGCTGGCGGAGGAATGAGAATGATGGAAAGTTTAATCTCTCTATCCCAAATGACAAGAACAACTTTAGCGATTAATGAATTAAAAAAAAATAATCTACCATACATTGTTTGTATTACTGATCCAACAGCGGGGGGCATTACTGCATCGTACGCTATGCTAGGCGATATTCACATAGCTGAACCAGGGGCTTTGATTGCATTTGCTGGTGCAAGGGTTATTCAGGGCACAGTTAATGAGGAACTTCCCGAAGGTTTTCAAAAAAGTGAATATGTTGAAAAAACTGGATTTGTAGACTTGATTGTTGATAGGAAAGATCTAACTGAAAAAATTGGAACTTTATTATCAATATTACTAAAGAAAAATTCTGCTATAAATTCTGAAGAAAATGAAACTTCAGAAGATTCTCAATCGCTTACAAAAGCTGCATCCTAAAGAAATTGATCTTAGCTTAGATCGAATAAAAAATCTTTGCAAAAAGTTGGGAAACCCGCAAGATGAAATTAAGTGTATACAGGTCTGTGGAACTAATGGGAAAGGTAGTACCATTTCTTTTTTAAGATCTATACTTAGGGAAGCAAACATTAAATGTAATGTATACACCTCTCCTCATGTAAAGAGCATTAATGAGAGGTTTGTTTATAATGATGAAATGATCGGTGATAATGATCTATCAGATTTATTATCTAAAATTGAGGAAGTAAACAACAATCAACCTTTAACATATTTTGAAGCTCTCACAGCTGCATTCTTTTATGGATGCAAAAAGTATAAAGATAATCTTGTGATTGCAGAATTTGGCCTGTTTGGAAGAGGAGATGCTGTAAATATTTTAAAAAAAAATCTTTGTAATATAGTCACCTCATGTAGTGAGGATCACTTAGACTGGTTACCAAAAAATGACAGAACTATTGAAAGAATAATTTTTGAAAAAACCTCCTCTTTACTAAATTCGAATATAGTAGTTGCTAAACAAAATTCTAATGAAATTGTAGAATGTATTAAAAAAAATATATCTGATAATAGTGCGAATAAATATTTTTTTAATGAAAATTACAACTTTGTTTTAAAGGAAAATAACTTCTTTTATTACGAGGATAAATATGGTGGTTTAAAAATTCCAAAACCCAAATTAAATGGACTATTTCAACTTGAAAATGCTGCTACGGCAATCGCAACATTAAGAATTTTAGAGGATATAAAAATTAAGGACCAACACATAATAAACGGAGTTCAAAAAGCATCCCATATTGCTAGACTTGAGGAAATTAAATCTGGTAAACTAAAAAACTTAGTGAAAAATAATAAACTAATTCTTGACTCTTCACATAATCCTGGTGGATCAAAAGTTCTTAATGAATATCTTCAGACTTTAGATTGTAACAAACATGTTATTATAGGAATGATGGCTAATAAAAATCACGAAGAATACATAAGTTATTTTAAAAATATTTCATCTTTGACTACAGTTGATATACCAAATCAACCTAATGCAATAAGTGGAAAAGAACTAAAAGAAAAATTTAAGGATATACCTAATGTCATTTATAAAGAGAGTATTCAAAAAGCCATTCAATCTGTAAAATTAAAAGAGAACGATTTGCTTTTGATTACTGGTTCTTTGTACTTAAGTGGAGAATTTTTAAATTTAAACTAAATATTTTTCGAAAGGAACTCTTTTGCATGAGCTTCCCCAGGATAGCCTGTCATTCTATCAACTTCTTGACCTAATTTATAAATCACCGTAGTTGGAATTGACATAATTCCAGCAGAGCTAGCTGCATTAATTGCTGCGTTTTCTATATCTCCATAATAAAAGTTAGCTTTATCTTTAAACTCTTCGCTGTCACTTAATTTGGAAAGCACTGGCTTATAAATCTTGCATGGGTTGCACCAAATAGCACTATACAAAATTACACTCACTTTTTCATTTTTGATTTTATTTTCAAAATCTTCGTCTTTAAAATCTATAAGCATAAAATCTTTTTATTAATTTGTTCATCAAAGTCAACTAGGCAAATTCATATTTTTTTTCAATTGACATGATAAATTGATTTATTTCATCAAGTTTTTTTAGCTCTTGCTCATCATCTCTATTAGATGCTTGATCTCTTAAATAATCAATTTCAGTATAAGCCATACTAACAGTTTGCCATTTTTCCTTATTTTTACTCAAAATTCTTCTAGCAATTTCACTTTTAATATTTTTGTATAAGTCAGGTGGTAAAATTTGAGGGGCTTCTTGATAAATTATTTTTTGACCAAACCAACTACATCTCTTGTCTTCAAACTTATCTAGCAGTCTAAGCTTACCTTCCCACGAGGAGCTGTGCCATGTTTTGAATAAAGCAGTATCTTTATTTGGAATAAATTTTTCGTATAAAGTTTCCTCAGGTAATAAGTCTTCCTGAGTTTTGGTTTGTGCTTTTTCTTCAGCTGCCTCTCTGTGAATGGTTTGAATATTTTTACAAAAGTTTTCACTATTTCTGACTAAATGAGCCCTCTTTTTAATCATCTCTAAATCTAAATCTAAATATGGTTTTTGTTTTAAAGCGAACTTTTTATCAAGAATTATTGGTGCTTTATTAGTTTTTAAAACCCTTAAGGCTTTTGGACTCATTTTTTTTAAAATATCTCTAAGTTGATTGATGGGTAAGTTTAATAATGGCTCCGGATCTCTTCTTAAATCCCATACATATCCCCAAGATGCATAAGATGGATGATAGCAATGATTTGGATACAACGTACCTGCTAGATACATCATATTTCTACCCTTCACATTTTCAAAAATAGAATATATGCCCTCGTCTTTTAAAAGTGTTTCTACACTAGCTTTAGTTGATGTTTTTAAAAATGTTTCCCAATTATCTTTATGTTTATTTTTAATTATTCTAAGAATCTTCAAAGTGTTTATGGCGTCAGCATAGGCAGTATGGCTTGCTGAGGTATCAAAACCCTGCATTCTAGATAGAGACTCTAGTGCTAGGCTTGGATTTCCCGCCTCTGTTAACTCAGTTTTTAAAGTTTCTGAGTTAATAGTCTGGGCGGCTCTCGCTATATGTAAACCGTCATGTTGTTTATTTGGTGAAACATGAGTTGTATAAGGGTATCTATTTCCCTTAAAAAAGTTAAAATTTAGCATCCTTGAATCGAAATTTAAATTTGACCAGCCCAAGAACATTGCTGGGGCACATTTTATGAAAAAATTCTCAACAGCGCCTAAAAAATCATAATGTGAATAATTACCTTTAGTAAGTAAATCGATGCTAGTCGAATTAACAAGTAATGCCTTCGCGCTTGGCACCTCACCCTCTGGCATTCGTCCTCTTATATTTAACTTTCCAATTTCTTTTAGATTTTTATCAACTACAACAGCTCCAACTTCTATTATAGATCCCCATATTGTTGAATTTGTTGTCTCGGTATCGTAAATTACAATCTTATCCATATTTTATTGAACCAAATTATTCATCTCATTAAATTTTTTTAATCTTCCTAAAAACAAATTTTGATATGTTACTAGTTCGGGCCCTTGAATTTTAAACTCTTGAAATAAATTATCCACTGTGCAAACAAGAATAATACAAGATGTAATATTAGAATTATACACAACATTATGTGCTAAAGAATACGCTGCACATTGTAATAGCCAACTATCTATATACTCGAATTTTTTTGGTCTCCGGGCATTTTTAAAATCTATGATGCAAGATTGACCCTCATAAATTCCTACACAATCAGCAGTACCCGCGTACCTATCAGGATAATAAAGTGTACATTCAACTCCCCATATTTCCTCTAGTCTATTTTTTAAACCCTTTTCAATAATTTCTTTAGCCATTGTTTTATATTGTTCTTTATCCTCAAAGAAACTCAAGTTTTCTCTTCCTAAAAGAAAAGACTCTAAGTAACTGTGCATTTGAGACCCGCGGGAAGCAGCGTCTTTAACAATCTTATTTGCTACAGCTTCTCCTGTTCGTTCTCGCCAATTGGCTAAAGCAGCCTTATCCTCTTCAGATTTTGTTGCATCTAGAATTGAGGTGACGCTTGGTAATTTTGTTTCACCTAATAAGTATCTTCTTATTCCATCTTCAGTTGCTCTTGATGATGTAGGATAGTTATATTTCTTATTCCATCGCATGTGATTTCTTATAGAGGGTATTTTCTGAAAAAAGAAATTATTTTTTAACTTGTCTATTTCTCTCAACGAAATTCTCAACGTTCTCAGTTAGTATAGCTTTTTCAACTTGCTCGGGATCTTTAATATTTTCTAAAGTTCTAGTAATTGATCTTGCATCAGTTCCAAACTTATCAACGACACTCATCGCTTCATCTAGTTTTTTTCTTAAAACTATGACGTTGTCAAAATGCTTTGCAAACCTTGTGCTGATTGTTTTTAAATGGTTATAAATTTCCACTGCTCCTTTTTGAACCTTCAATGATTGAAAACCCATGTGTAAAGATTGTAGATAGGCTGACAGGGTATTAGGACCACAAATAACAATTTTATATTTTCTCATCAATTCTTGAGTAAGTAATTCTTTTGTACTTGGATCTTGGTACTCAGTTAATTCTCTATAAAGACTTTCTGAGGCAGCATAAACTATCGCAAAATCAGTTGTTTTTGGTGGTACTATATATTTTTCATTAACACTTTTTGCTTTCAATTTAAAAGCACTTGCTAATTTTGATCTAGCATCAGCAACTGCTTTTTTATCGTCTGCCTCATGCGCATCAGTAATTGCTTTAAATTTTTCTACAGGAAAATGAGAGTCCACTGGGACCAAAACATCTCCTTGAAGTTTGATAGCAAATTCCACATTCTCGCTAGTATCCTCTTTCATTTTCACATTAGTCATAAATTGACTCGCTGGAAGTAAATCTCTAATTAAAGAATCAAGGCTACTTTCTGCTAATACACCATATTTTTTTACACCTGCTAAAATTTTGGTTATCCCTTCTTGGCTTTGATTTAATAATTGAACCTGTTGATTGAAATTTCCAACCTTTTCATCAACCTTAGTTAAAGCCTCAGTCATGTCTTTTGTAACACCGGTTGACAGAGCGTTAAAGGATGTAGACATAGAACTTAACGAAGTATTAATTGTTGCATTTAAACTATCTTTGAGTTTTACAATTTCTGCATTTAAATTGGCTATCTCTTCGGCTTCTTTATTTTCATCCTCTTTTTTGGTCTTAGACTTAATGTTCAAATAAAGAATTGCCAATGTTGCTATAAGTAATAAACCTAAAATTATTATTAAAATTGTGTCCATGATTCGTATGTTATACCTCCTTGAATATATTTAAAGTTATTTTCAATTTACTTTTACGATTATGTTATTTTTTATTGTTACTTCTGCAAAAAATTCACGTCCTTTATTCTCAGTTGAATAAGGTCTGTTGCTACCAACTAACACTCCGCTCTGCCTATACTCTGGTCCAAACATACTTGTTTCGGTATAATTAAGCGGTTTTCCTATATTTTCCTTAAGCTCTTTTTTTGATTTGTAATTGAAAATTAGCATCAGTTTAATAACCTTTTTGGAACCTTACCCATCATAATTTCTTTCATATCTTGAAATTCTGAAGCAACATGATTTTGAACTGTTTTTATAAATGACTTAATTGTTTTTTTATCAAAACCTAAATTTTTTAGTATCTCTTTAGCCTCTTTTTCATTTTCAGTAGAGATATAATGCTCTGCAATAGATAAGTATCTAAAGAAAACTTCTTTTTGGCTTTCTGTTTTAAGTTCAGATAGTTTCAGCTCCATTAAGTAATTTTTGTCCATTATTTGATATATATCTTTAGGCAATGATTAGACGTTCCAGAGTGTTAAAAGTTTTATCAATATTCTTTACTTTTAAAGTGCACTCCCATACATCAATGACTTTCCAACCTAATTTTTTAAGTTTATTTTTAGTAATAAAATCTCTCTTTTTATTAAGTTCTAATCTTTCTATCCAATATTGAGTTTTTGTCTTTGGCACATTGCTATGAGCGCAGCCGTGATAGTGCCAATAGCAACCATGAACATTTAAAATTGTTTTATGTTTATGTAGAACAATATCTGGTTTACCAGGAAGTTTTTTCACATGAATTCTAAATCTGTAACCATTCTTATATAGTATAGATCTAATCAATTTTTCTGGTTTTGTATTTTTTGAGATACTCATTTTACTTTGACCCATTTCTTAAAATCTGGTCCTAATAACTCAAGTAAATCATCTACACCCATCCTATTAATATCAAAGTTAAGTTGATATATTGAAAGTTCTTTTGTGAGTTCCCTATGATTTCCGGATACGTTTCTTTTTGAAATAATTTTAGGTAAATTTTTTTTATCAAATCTTAAATATAATTTTGTATATAAATCTAAAATATTTTTAGAAGAAATTAGGGTGGGTGAAGCAGAAATAGACTCCTCTTCATCGCTCCAATTATTAATTTCTTTTGAAAGATAAACTATAGATTTTTCTTTAAATTGAGAATAAAGTTCCCACCTTAATCTCACAAGGTGTTTTTTCCAACTAGATGGAGCATTTTTATTAAGTATATATTTAATTTTTTGAGATCCACCAGATGGTCCAGGAAACAGCTGATTAAAAAAAGCTAAAGTTAGCCAATGAAAAATTCCAGTTTCAAATCTTATATTTTTAAGTTCTCGCAATTTTAAATCCAAATATTTTCCAAATTCGAAGGCTGATTTAAATACCTTAGATGTATCAATTTCTATTTTAACATCTAAACTTTGATTTAAATTTTCATCATTAAGATATTTAAAAGGAACTGGAGTTTTTTTATTTCTTAATTTTCTATCAAAAAAATCTTCAAATTTCTTTTCGCCAATTTCATTAAATTTTTTAAGAATAAGTTTGGGCATTAATCCTCATTTTGAATATTTAAATTTTGTCTTGCACTTTCATATTTTTTCAAAAGTTGAAATTGTTCTAAATATTTTTCGACGGCATTATTTATAAATAATTCAATATCATTTGAATAAATTTCCTCATTTTCTGTGGATGTTGCTAATTGTTGTTGAATTTCCTCAACTTTAAAATTGGAGTTAGCTTTTTCAGCAAATTTTAAAAATTCTTGTATGTGTTTGTTTTCCTCAACATCTGATAAAATCAAACATCTTCTGAGAAGTTCTTTAAATGCATAGGAAAAAATTACCACTGTTAATCTATCATCTGTTTCGCATTCTGAGGCTATATCAAGTTTAGAGTTAAAATATATTACAGGTATCATTTTTGCTTTATCACTATCATTTTCAAATCCAACATCCCATGGGTGTTGGATTTCATCTGATATTTTTGTTGCAAATAACGGAAGTTCTCTATTTTTCCTTATCTTTTTAATTTCTTCTTTTTTACCAATATTAAAAGGTTTTATGGAATTGCTTGATGCTAATATTTGATTGTTTTTGTTTGTAATAATTATTCTAAAGCTTACTCTATTTACATCTATTTCATCCAAACTTCTGTCTATTCGATCATCAACTTGGAAATTACTATTACTAAAAGAATCAAAAAATGCTTCACCCAAAGTTCCTAGTTGAACCTCTTTTCTGAACGCACCTCTGTAAATTTCACAATAAATCTTAGAAGTTTGTTCATTCAGTTTTGAGTGATTTTTCCTAATTTTTTCTAAAACAGATTTTAAATTAAGAATTATATAAAATTCTCTCTCTAAAGAACTCACTGCTATAAACACATCTCTTTGATCGTCCTCGATATCCCAGAATAATTCAACTCTTTTAGTATAATTGTATTTACCCATTTTTAATCTCTTTAATAGCTATGTTGTCCTTTAGTTTTCTAGTTTTGACATAAATATCTTTTTTGCTTGTATCAAATCCTGTTACTTCAACAGTAAAATCTTCCTCTAGAGCAATGAACTCTATTCTATTTCCCTCTATCACTTTTAAATCTTTAATTTTTTCCTTTTTTGTAACTTTTACAGATCCTTTATTGATTATAAAATGACGATCAGGCGAATAGGCTTGTAGTGGATTTCCCCTTCTAACATCATAAGCACAAGTTGATCTTACCAGCATTGGAAATTCTTTTTTTTCAGTAGTTGACATTTTTAAAATTTTAAACCCTCCATCAATTCTTGAATCCTCAACCATTTTTCTAGCGACAGGCTGCGCCTTTTTTCTTTTTTTTGTAATTTTAGTAATTGATGTTTTTTTTGAAAAATCGAAATCATCTATTAAATTTTTTTCCTCTATTATGTCTTCTTCATCCGATATAATCTTTGGAACAAAATTTGAAAATTTATCAAAATCAACTTCATCTTTAGTTTCTGTAACAATCTTATATGTTTCATTCATGCAATTATTAATTAGTTCAAAAATTCTTTTTGCGTCTTCAAGAAAATAATTTGCATCTATATCTTTATGTAGCGGGTCGAATTTTAAGTGTGCTTTTCCTTCTGAGTCTCCAAGCATTGTAGAAATATGCTCATCATCCGCCCAGAAATATGCCATACATTTACTGCTAAATTTAAATCTTTGACTCATTTCAGGTAACTGTAAGAAACCTCTCATGAACAATGCCGGAGTTTTAGTTGTTCCCTCACTACTTTCGCCTCTTTTTAAATGAAAATTAAAGTAAGATTTTTCATAACTTTGAGTTTTATAGGGAATTTTTACATACACACGGAATGAAATCGTTTCACCTAAATAATAACTTTTTCTAATTTTCTCAATATCTTTACTAATTAAATTCTGAAAATTAAGATTTTTATCTATTTGATCATTTTCACTTAAATCTATTTTATAAAAATTGTCATCTGGCAATGATCTTGCATCATAAATAAAATCAACAAAACTAATATTTAGATTTATTGATTTCAAATGTTGTTTCACATTTGAACTACTTATAATTTCATCATTTATTTCCAACTCCATTTTATCAAAAAGAATAGCTGCATAAAATCTTTTAAGATATGAAACTTTCAAATTTTGTAATTTAACTCTTTCATGCGGATAAGGAATAACAACTGATAAGCCTGGTTCATTTTTTCTTTTAAGGCCAGTTAATCTCACAAATTCATCTATTTCTTTTTCATCTAAAATTGGAAATGTTTCATTCTTGGTTTGAATTTTTTCATTACCTTTAAAAGGAACAGTATAACTTAAATACGGATGGTAGTTATCCTCACCAATAGTTGTTTGACCAGCATGTGCAATACCTCTAAGTAATTTTTTATTTGTATTATGTTGAATAGAAAATCCAAAAAAAGCTTTTATATGTGAAGCTATCCAGTAAACGTTTCTGCCCTGTCCTCTTCGACCTAAATCTTTTCCCGATTTTGATCGAGAAAATGTTAAAAAAAAATGCTGATATCTGTTTCCTCTAGACTTTTCAAAGTCTCCAGTAAGTCCATATGTATTATAATCTTCAATAATTAAAAAATCTGTTTTTTTTTCGTTAATTTTGTCTTCACGATAACCATCTTCTGAAAGTTTGAGATGATTCTTTAAGTCCAATAAATAATTATCAAAAAATTTACTATTTTCTAAAGTAACATATCTAATAGATACTTTACCCTTTTTATTTGGGAGAGTTGCATCTATTTTGTTTTGCCCATCTTCATTACCTAATGAGGCCGAAATAGGATGTTTTTCAGTATCAAATTCTTCTGCAACTGGATTATCAAATTCTATTCCTGGAAGAACTTGGGGCAACCATTTACCTTTGTTCATTATAATTCCTTAATTCTCTTTTTATTACCTCAATTTCATTTAAGCATTTTTTTAAAATAAACCTACTTTTCGAAACTTTTATAAATTTTAGTGTATTAGTTGGTAAATTAAGAATTTTATTTAATATAAATAATATTCTATTATTCTTATAAAACTCTAATTCTGCTTTTTTGGTAAATTCAACACTCTGTAAATATATTGTATAATCTCTTGCAAACTCTTGGGCGTATTGCAATCTATCCTGTAAACAAGAATGGAAATAATCTTTTTTCAATTAAACTCCTTTATAGTTAGTTTTTAACGCGTGCAAGCTACATAGAAAGAAAGAAAGGTGTAGCTTTGCACGCATTAAAATTTGCATAGTTAACTTGCTAATTGCAACTTTTGAACACAAACATAAGACAAAACCAGGATGCACTCTGGCGAGAGGTATTGTAAGTGCTCTATCGATGTTGTTGCTCACCGTGTATGATAACCTCTTCTTTTTAACGTGCATCAATTCCATAATTCATTTTTTTTTAAAATATTGGTCGTAAAGACTTTCTGGTTTCTTTAAATTTTCTACTTTTTTTGAACTTTTATTCCATTTATCCAACACATACTCTTTACTCCATTCCTTCATTTTACTTTCTATAATTTTTTTTGCTCCATCGGGAATCTCGTAAACATTTCTGTTAGATAGGTTTCCAACTCCTCTAAGAGCACTTTTAAGTAAACTCATTCTAAGATTAAAATAGTACTCAAATTTTTCAGAGGGATTTAAATGACTAGTTCTTGTTTTTTTAGGTTTTACCATAAATTTACCTTATATAATATCCATTTGACATTCTCACAGAACATATATATATCTTCTGTGGAAATGTCAAGAGAGAATAAGATAAAAATTGCTGAATTATTTTGTGGGGCTGGCGGTTTTGCTGAAGGAGCTAAAAAAGCTGGTTTTGAGCATATTTGGGGTGTTGATATTCATAAAGACTCCTGTGAGACCTTTAAAAACAATCAAAAATGTGAGGCCTTTCACGAAAAAATAGAGGATTTTTCAAAGCCAAAAAGGCTTAAAAAAATAAGGAAAGATTTTGGAAAAATTAATGGTCTTCTTTTCGGATTCCCCTGCAATGATTTTAGTTTAGTTGGAAAAAATAAAAAAATGGAGGGTGAATTTGGAGGTTTATATACATACGCATGTGATGTATTAAATTTTTTTGAACCAGAATTCTTTGTTGCAGAAAACGTTACTTCTTTAAGTAAAAAATTAAAACTTAACTCACCGCGCACGGTAATAGTAGAAGATGAATTTAATAAAGAAGAACTACAAAATCAGAATTATCAAAATTTTAAAAAAATAATGGGTGATTTAGCTAATTGTTCTAAGCATGGATATAGAATATATGCTGATAATTATAAGTTTGAAGAATATGGAATTCCACAAACAAGACATAGAATTATACTAGTTGGTTTTAAAGGTGATTTTTTTGATAAAAATAACATTAACTTTGAAAAGCCAAAAAAAATAGAGGGATCTTATATCACTTGTAAAAAAGCTCTCCAAAAAATACCTAAATGGGCAAAACACCAAGAACTCACAAATCATGATGAAAGGGTTATACGAAGATTGAAAAAGACAGCTGAAGGTAAAAATGTTTGGGATTTAGGTGATGATAAAGATGGTCTCCCTGGAGTTAAAAAAGCAAGAATGAGCCATATCTATAAAAGACTAGATAGTTCAAAACCTGCCTACACTGTTACAGGAAGTGGAGGTGGTGGAACACATGTATATCATTATAAAGAAAATAGAGCTTTAACGAATAGAGAAAGAGCAAGATTACAAACTTTTCCTGACAAATATAACTTTGTTGGTGGAAAAGAGTCTATCAGAAGACAAATTGGGATGGCTGTACCTGTATTGGGAGCAGAAAAAATAATGAAAGCTGTCAAAAAAGCACTAAAAAAAAATAAGAAACAAATGCCTTTTCATCACGACTGGATGATAAAAGCAAAAGGTAAAGATTTATACTTTACAGGAAAAGAGGGAGTAGGGCCACAAATGAGTTTTGATTTTAATAATTCTTGATAGATTAAATAATATGGATTTAATATTTATCTTTAAAATAATTGTAGTAATAGGAATCATAGTTGGACTTTATGCAATTATCAGAAATTTGGATATTATAAAAATTATTCTTATTTACTTTAAAGACAAATTATTTGGTAAGTAATCTTATTAAACTTTTTAACCCCTTTTTCTTCTTACTTTTCTTTGAGCTAAATATACAAGCTTGAGACTTTAATATTTGTCCATCATTTAAAGTTCTAAGATTGTTTTGTTTAAGTGTAGTTCCTGAGCTTGTGATATCAGATATAAGCTGAGCAGTATTCATTGCACACATCAATTCAGTACTACCAAGTGACTTAACAATGGTAAAGTTAGTGACACCTCGTGAATAAAGAAATTCTCGTGTAAGATTTACGTACTTCGTTCCAATTTTTAATAAAGATTTATTACTTTTTTTGTAATTCTCTGCAACCTCATCAAGATCTAAAGTGGTAAATAAGTCAATAAATTCGTTTGGACAAGCAAGAACTAAGGTTGCAAAACCAAAATTAAGCTTTTTTTCCAATTTTATATTTTTTTGAATATTAATCTCAGACTCTTTCAAGAGATCTAATCCACTAATCCCAATATCTAAATTACCAATAGATAATTGATCTAAAATTTCTCTTGCATGCATAAATGAAACTGAAATATTAGGTCTTCCTTTGATTTTACCTATCAATTCTCTTTTGCCTCTTTCAAAAAAAATTCTCAGTTTCTTTTTTTTTAATACTTTCTCGGAATCTTCTTTGAGTCTACCCTTAGATACAATTCCTATCTTAATTTTTTCTTTATTCATAAACCCCAAGATTGATTGCAGCACCTACAGCAGGTATATTTTTTAAACCCAGATTTTTTTGTGCCATATTATTATAGCGACCTCCTGCAATATAAGTCTTCGTCTTATTTTTGAGCTTTATATCTATTGAAAAATTGAATGAGTCGTAATACTCAACTTCTTTACCTCGACCATTGCTGGCTGAAAATTCATACTTAAGATTTTTTTGATTAAAATTAGTAATTGGAAAAAAATCTTTGCCGACAAATATATTCAAATTATATTTTTTAAAAAATCTATTCAATTTTTCTGGGGCATCTTTTAAAGATGTTTTAATTTTTAGAAATTCTTTAATAACTTTAGCACTATACTTTCCTGTTTTTGTTGTTCTTGGATTAATCACTTTACTTTCATATCTGGAAAGTATTTCTTTATACGATCTTCCAGCAATCATCCTATTTGGGTTGTCCTTTTTCATTTTAAGATAGATTTTATGATCAGCAGAAACTACAAAAGGATCGATATCTAGATTACTTTCTAATCTTTTTAAAAGTTCTAAAAAATATTTTTCATTCCAGTAAAATTTGATAAGACGATTTTGCCATCTAGGTACGACTGGAAGTTTTCTAATTAAAAGTTCAAATAATTTAAAATTACCAATTTTTATTGTTGCCTTTTTAAATCCTGAGGTTTTCAACATTTTTATTGAGGTATCAATAATTTCCTTGTCATCTTTTTTTTCATCTTTTGATGAAAAAATCTCTATTCCTATTTGATCAATAACTGTTTTTTTATTATTATAAGATTTTCTAAAAGCGTTGCCTGAGTAAAAAATTTTTTCTCTTTTGTCGATATCTTTTTGTGCATAATACAAAATTGCTGAAAGGCTAAGATCAGGATTTAGTGCAAATTCTTTACCTTCAGGATTATTAAAAGAGAACAAATATTTTCTAAAATTTTCACCTGATTTTTGAAGAATATGACTTGCCTCAATTACTGGAGGTAATTCAATAAACTTAAATCCTCTAGACTTAATAGTTTTAAGGATTTTATTAGATAAACTTTTGGATTTCATTAACTAATTTCTCTTTGGTGGTTGTAAATTCATTCTTATCCTTTTCTCCTTGGATAACTTTAAATTTGATTAAATTTTTCTCAATTTCCTCTTGCCCTATAATCACTGCTACTGGACTTAAATTTTTATCACAATACTGAAACTGTTTTGATAATTTTAAATTATTGCCTGGATAAATTTCACTATTAATATTTTTATTCCTAAGAATTTTCAATACTTCATAATACTGCGGATAAAAATTTTCATCTAAAACCAAAATAACAACTGGCCTTTGTGTTTGATTAAATATTTTATCTTTAAATTGATCAACAATAAATGCTACTCGATCAACTCCGATAGATGCCCCAGAGCCATCTAAATCTACTCCAAATCTAGAGGTAAGTTTAGAGAATCTGCCACCACTTGCACAACTGATACCCCCCATATCTATTGTTTTTCCTTTATTATCTTTCAATTGTAAATTTTGTATATTTGTTTCTACCGCAAACGAACTGTAATACGAAAGTCCTCTTTGAATATCCATTGATAATTCAATACAATTCAGAAAATCTCCATAAGATGCTTGATCTAAAAGTTTAGATAGTTCATCAATGCCATCTAAAGAAAGAGAATTTTTCAAAACTGCCTTAAGTTCTTTTAAATTATTTATTTTTAAAAAATTTATTATTTCATCAATTTGCCCCTCTGAAAGTCCACATCCTTTAGTAAATGCCCCTGAACTATCTGTACGTCCTTTACCTAATAAATCTCTTACTGATTTTAAACCTAATCTTGATTTTTTATCTATTGATCTTGAGATTTGTTGGATTTTTTTAGGATCTGTAATTTTAAGATTATTACTAATTAAGCCCTGAATAATTTTCAAATTTGTTATGCCAATTTTAAATTGATTTTTTTTAAAACCAATTTGAGTAAAAATATCTGCAATTAAATTACAAATTTCAGCATCAACTTGTGGCTGATTTGAATTACCTAAAATATCAAAATCTGCTTGGAAAAATTCTCTCAAGCGCATATTTGGGCTTGGCTTTTCTTGCCTCCATACATTTCCCATTCTATAGTTCTTAAAAGTACCTGGCAAATCTCTATAATTAGTAGCTACATATCGAGTCATTTGTGATGTCAAATCATATCGAAGCATCAACGACTCTTTTTCATTTTCAAATAAGAATACATCACTCATCTGATTAGATTGATCTTCTGATAAATATGATCCAATTTGAGAGGATATCTCTAAAGATGGCTGGCTAATCTCTTGGTAACCATATCTTTGATAATTATCCTCAATAATTTGAATAATTCTTTTTTTTGTGTAAAGAAAATCGCCACTTAAGTCTCTAAAACCTGGACCTAAAGTTGGTTTAATTTTTTTTCTATCACTCATTTTTAACGTCCTCCAAGACGTTGTGGTACCGCCTCTTGGAATTGAACCAAGATTGAGAGTTCCACAAACTCCAGAATTAACCATTATTCGAAGGCGGCATCCTTTATTATTTTATATTATTTTATGTGGATTTAAAATTATAATGTAACGATTAAATGCTAGCTTTAGCCAGCATGGAAATGAGCATGCGCAACTTTGTTAGTTCCTTTAAGGGCTTTTCTTAAAGTACATTTTATTGCTAATCTATTTAACTCAATTTTTTTCATTATTTGCTTTTTAGACAAAAAAAATAATAATGCAACCCATAAAGCAAAAAGGACGTTTTACTAATATCTTATAAATAAAACGCCCCTCAGAATTTTAAATTAGTCTAGCTTTCTTAAATTACCAGCAGACGGGCCTTTAGGACCATCGATTAATTCGAATTCTAGCTTATCATTTTCAAATAACTTAGAAATTCCCGCTTCTTTTACAGCAGAAATGTGTACAAACACATCTTTTTCTTTATCATCTCTTTCAACAAAACCAAAACCTTTGGATGGATTAAACCATTTTACTTTACCTTGTAGCTTCGTCATTTTTATTTTTCGTCCTATAGTTAATTATTATGATCTGAAGTTAGTTTGTTTTAAATTTATTTCAAGATGTAATCTTGTGGTGGGTCAGGGTGGAATCGAACCACCTCTTTCAGATTTTCAGTCTGACGTACGCACCAGCTATACCACCGACCCTAGTAGAAAAAACTTTATTGCCCACGAAATATTATTCTTCCTCTCGTTAAATCATACCCAGACATCTCTACAGTAACCGCATCACCTTGAAGGACACGGATTCTGTTCTTCCTAAGTTTTCCTGCCGTATGACAGGTCACAGTATGCCCGTTCTGTAACAAAACACGAAATTGCGCATTCTTCAAAATCTCCGTAACGGTTCCTTTAAATTCCAGCAAATCTTGTTTTGACAATTTATTTTTTCTCCATTCTTTTTTTAATAGACCTAGTATGACCTATTAAGCTTTCTATTTCGCTCAACAATATGCCATTTTTTCCAAGCTTAGCAACACCTTTTTTACTAAGTTCATTATAGCTTGTTTGAGTTATAAAATCTTTCACACCTAAACCTGAAGAAAATTTTGCTGATGAAATCGTTGGAAGTGAATGCTGAGTCGGCCCGTAATCACTCAAGGCCATGCTACTATAAGGTCCTATACAAACACTTCCTGCAATAAGGTTTTTATTTAAATATTTTTTAAAATTTCTGGACAAGATCTCAATGTGCTCTGGTCCAATATGATTACAAATAGAAATAATTTTCCTATCATTTTTCACATGAATGATAGCACCATAGTTATCTAAACTTTTTCTTGCTATCTTATTTCTGGGTAAATCCTTTAATTGATTTTTAATTGATAATTTAATCTTGCCTATAAATTTTTTATCTTTAGTTAAAAGAACTGCTAAGTTATCACCGCTATGCTCAGATTGAGCTATCATACTTGAGGCCGCAATATCAGGTGATGTAAAAGAATCTCCTATTACTAAAATCTCGCTCGGACCATAATTAGCACTCTCTACCCCACATAATCCCTCAAGAAAAACTTTTTTTTTTGCCAAAGCCACCCATTTACTACCTGCCCCAACGATTTTGTTTACAGCCTTTACTTTTTTTGTTCCCATTGCTAATGCCATGATTGCCGAGGCACCGCCTAAACTATAATATTCTTTAATCCCAAGTTTTTTTGCTGCATAATAAACAGAGCCATTCAACTTACCATTTAGGCTTGGAGTACATAAAACTATTCTTTTTACTCCTGCAATGATAGCTGGTGTTGCTGACATGATTAAAGAGCTAGGCAAATTTCCTGGAACATAACACGCAGTGCTATTTATGGCCTTATTCTTATAATAAAACTTATTATTCAAATTATCTTTATAAAAAATATCTTTAGGTTTTTGCTTCAAATGCCAATCTTTCACTCTTCTACAAGTATCATCGATTGCTTTTTTTATTTTTGGATTAATTAATTTTATAGCTTTTGATATATCTTTATCACTTGGGATAATTCTAGAATTTGCATTAAAACGTTTTTCATATTTAATTAAAGCATTATCTTTATTTTTTCGAACATCGTTTATTATCTTATCTACTATTTTTAAAGTAGATCTATCAACTACTTTTCTTCTTTCTAGAATTTTATCAAGTTCGTTATAAAAATTTTTTTTGCTACTATCTAGTATCTTCATTATTTTTTATTTCTGTTTGATCTTCTAGTGTAACATCAATTGTCTCAGTACTTAAAGCTATATGTGCATTATTCTTAAAAATCAAATTAATTTCAAAATTTTCTTTATTCTTTAAATAATCTATTGCAATTAATTCCAAAATTAAATTTTGATTTTTTTGATCAATATTTTTTGATTTTACTTTTGAGACAAAGTCAACCCGGCAGATTGAGTTGATTTCTTCACTATTTTTCTCCTCTTCAATCTTGGATCTTTTAACTGATAAAAGGAAAATTTTGTTTGAGGGTAAATATTTCATATCTGACACTTTGACTTTAGAAGAGTTAAGTAACGCTGAAATCATCGCAAGACCTTGTTGATCATTGGCTATAATTTTTTTTTGATATTTTTTATCATTCATTATTTTTTTCGTCTTATTTGAACACCAATATTTCTTAATTTACTCTCCAAGTTTTCATATCCTCTATCTAAATGATAAATTCTATTTATTGTAGATTTACCCTCTGAAATCATTGCTGCCAAAACTAGTGCAACCGAAGCTCTTAAATCACTAGACATTAACTCTGCTCCAACAAATTTTGTATTGCCTTTAATCATCGCTTTATTTTTTTTTATTTGTATATTTGCTCCAAGTCTTTGAAGTTCCCCAACATGAAGGAACCTATTTTCAAAAATATTTTCAGTAATAGTGCTTTTTCCGTTAGCTTTACACATCAAAACCATTAATTGTGATTGCATATCCGTAGCTACACCTGGCCATTCCTGAGTTTTTATATTTTTAATCGGTTTTATTTTTTCAGGTCCACTTATAAAAATTTTGTTATTCCCCTCCTTTATTTTTGCTCCAGCTTTTTTTAATAATTCAAGTTCTGTTTTAATAACTTTAGGATCAAAATTTTTTATCTCAAGATTTCCCTTAGCCAATGTTGCAGCTACACTAAAAGTTCCCGCTTCTATTCGATCGGACATCACTGAATACCTCGTTTCAGATAGAGAATTTACTCCTTCAATTGTGCAAGTTCTTCCGGACCATTTAATATTTGCTCCAGCTTTATTTAAAAATTTAGTCAAGTCTAAAACCTCAGGTTCAAGTGCTGTAAGTTTGAGTATCGTAGTTCCTTTAGCCAAGCACGCGCCAAGGATTGCGTTAATTGAGGCTCCAACACTTATTTTTGGAAACTTTATAATGTTACCTTTCAGTCTTCCTTTAGAATGAGCTAAAATGTAACCATTTTTAATACTAAAGTTCATTCCTAATTTTTTTAATGCAGCTAAATGGTAGTTAACTGGTCTAGTACCAATTAGACATCCACCAGGCATTGATATTTTAGCTTTATTAAATTTTGAAATTAATGGACCTAGAACTAATATTGAACCTCTCATCGTTTTTACGAGTGAATAACTTGCAAAAGTTCTCATATTTTTATGATTAAGAATTTTTGCAGTTTTTTTATCTTTAGATAAAACTATTTTTGAACCAAGTGACCTTAATAAATTAAGCATAGTATTTATGTCTCTTACCCTAGGTAAATTTTTAATTATTACTGGTTTGTCAAATAATAAAGTGGCAGCAAGAATTGGTAGAGAAGCATTTTTTGAACCTGAAATTTTAACTTTACCCTTGATTTTACAAGGACCATTGATCAAAAATTTATCCATTTAACTTATTTTGACTTTGCTAAAGTTATGCCTGTTTGATTTTGATATTTTCCATTTCTATCAGCATAAGAGACTTCTGGTGGTTCTCCTTGAAAAAAAAGAATTTGTGCAGCACCACTATTTGCATAAAGTCTAATGCTATTCGAAGTGTGATTTGAGAATTCTAAAACCAAAACTCCTTCCCATCCGGCCTCCAGTACTGTTGGTGGCACACCTAAACCACACCTTGCATAAGTTGATTTTGCTGTGACAAGACCCGTAACGTTTCTGGGCATTTTGAAGTATTCGAGACTTGCAGCGAGCGCAAAACTGTTGGGTGGGATTAAAATAGATTCTTCATTTTTAATTGTAATAAAATTGTCCTCACTAAAATTTTTTGGGTCAGCCGTAGCCCCTTTAATATTGGTGAATATTTTAAATTCAGACCCACAACGTAAATCATAACCATAAGAATTAATACCATGACTAATGCCCTTTGCAATACTCTCACCAACAAATGGACTAATCATTTCATGCTCTTGAGCTAATCTTTTTATTTGCTTATCATTTAGTATCATTTTTTTTTTTTATTTTCTTTTGGAAAATTTTTCTTTTTTTTAAATTGCCACGTAGTGCTATAGCCTCTCTATTTTTTCTTTCTTTTATTTTATCAATTTTTTCTTTCACTCTTTGTTAGGATTTGTAAGAAAATCTAGAGTTATTGGTTTAGAGGCATCTAAAACTTTGTCTTTATTATCATCTTTTTTAGGGCCTTGTTTTGCTAATCTTTTAGCTTTTTTTTCAGCAAGCTTTTTCTCTCTTTTAGCTTGCTTTTCCATAAGCTTTGCGCTCTTAGTGGACTTATAATCATAGTGTATCCCGCAACGCCATGTAGGCCCATTATAATGATAGTATTCTTCTTCGAGAACATTATTATCTTTATCGAGAATTAATTTTGTATAAATTTTCATTGTTCTTAGTATTTGCAAATTATTTATAAACTAATAAATTAATATGGCAATAATAAGCACACTTTATTGATAGTTAAATTGCCCCTTTAACTCAGGTAGTAGAGTATTTCCATGGTAAGGAAAAAGTCGTCCGTGCAAGTCGGGCAAGGGGCACCACTAATTTTTATAAAACGATTTTCTTAAAAAAATTGTTATTAATACCAAGCTAAGAAAGGCTAATATTGGAATATATATTTCTGGTGAAAAAATTACTTCTGTGATTTTAGGTAATTCTGAATTTTGATCTATTATTTTTTCTAAACCACTTCCTATAGAAACTGCTAAAAAAATTTGAGGTACAATGCCTATCAAAGATGCAAAGAAAAAATTTATTGTTTTGACATTAAAAATTGTGGGTAAGATACAACTAAGTTGCCAGGGTATACCTCCTATAAATCTATAGATCAACAAATAATAAAATTCTGAGTTTTTAAATCTTCTTTCAAGATTTTCATACTTATTTAAGAATTTTTCCCTAATTAAATCCTTGAGAAAATAATTTCCAAACATATACAAAAAAGTTGCACCCACACTTAAACCAATCACTACGATAATGGTACCCAACCATTTTCCAAACATAAAACCTCCTAGTAAGGCAATTGGCGAACCAAATCCGAGAAATGGGAACACCCATAAAATTGTAAAAATCAAAAAAATTATGGATACCAAAAATAAATTAGAATTTTTTAGCTCTTGGAAATATAATCTATTATCTCTAATAAAATCATAAGAAGTTATTTCGTCAATACTAAATTTTGAAAAAAACATTAATAAAAAGAAAGTCACTAAAGTCAGGTAACATAATCCTATTATTATTTTAGTTTTTTTAGCTTTTTCCATTATTGTTCATCGTATTCATAAATCTTATATTTGCTATTTATATATTTAATTATTATAAAGAGCGAAATTTTACGTATATTTAAATAGATTTATGAAAAGAACATATCAACCCTCTCGTATAAAAAGAAGTCGTACACACGGTTTCCGTTCAAAAATGAAAACCAAAGGTGGAAGAAAACTTTTGAAAAGAAGGAGAGCTAGAGGCAGAAAGAATTTAACAGTATCTTCTACTGTAAAAAGAAAAAGAAAATAAGTTAATTCAATGAAAAGCAAAATAGTTGCTCTTTCAAAAAATGAAGAATTTAAATCATTACTAAAAAAGAAAAAGATATCTAATAAATTTGTTACTATTTTTTTTGGTCATTTAGTTAAAAAAGATAATAAAAAATTAAATATTTCATTTGTTACAAAAAAAAAATTAGGAAATGCTGTGAATAGAAATAAAATAAAGAGAAGATTAAGAAATATTATGGATGATGCAGTCAAAAAGATATCCTTAAAATATGATTATTCATATCTTGTTATTGCTAAGCCAACTATGTTACATAATGATTTTAAAATAATAAAAAATACCTTATTTCAGGATTTTGAAAGAATAAAATAATGAATATTTTAACTGAAACATTAATACAAATTATCAAGGGATATAAATTTCTTATAAGCCCATTCCTTGGTAATAATTGTAGATATTTTCCAAACTGCTCAGATTACAGCATTGAAGCGCTGAGAACTTTTGGTTTTTTCAAAGGTTTATTCATGATTATTAAAAGAGTTTTATCATGCCATCCATTTAAAGAGGGTGGAATTGATCCAGTAAAAAAAGAAATGGGAAAAAAATAATGGACTCCAAAAATGTCATTGCTGCTATCGCGCTATCTTCTGCGGTTATTGTTTTATGGTCTTTATTTTTTATCCCAGAACAGCAGACTATAAATCAAGATCTTGTAAAAAAAGAAAAAATTGAGAAAAATACAGACACCCCATCGTTAGATCAAAAAGAGAAGGTAGTCGCATTATCGAGAGATGACGCATTAATTCAAAATGAGAGAATTGAATTTGAAAACGACAATGTTATTGGATCAATATCGTTAAAGGGTGCAACGATAGATGACTTAACTTTCAAAAACTACAAAGTAAATTTGGATGAGGAAAAAAAAGTAACCTTGTTAGGACCAAGAAACATAACAGAAGGATATCTTATTGAGAGTGGCTTTGTAACATCTGATAAAAATGTTGAAATTCCAAACTCAAATACAATTTGGTCGTTTGATGGTAATGATAAATTGACTATTAAATCTCCTATTAGACTATACTGGACAAACGAACAAGGTTTAAGATTCGAAAAGGAAATATCCATAGATGATAAATATCTTTTTACAATAAAACAAAAAATAATTAATCAAAGTGATAAAAAATATGACTTTTATTCTTATGGTCAGATAATAAGAAATGAAATTCCAGATATTATTGATTTTTTAATACTTCACGAAGGTTTAATCGCAACCTTAGATGACGAGTTATTTGAGGAAGATTATGATGATATTCAAGAAAAAAAGTTTTCTAAAGTAGCTAAAAAGGGTTGGTTGGGAATAAGTGATAAATATTGGATCACATCATTAATTCCTCCAAAAAATAAAGAATTTAAAACAACGTTTGATTATAAAAATAAATTTAGAGCAAACTTTATAGCCACAGAACCATTAGCTTTAAATGAAAACAGCTTTGTAGAGGAAGAATTAAAAGTAATTGTTGCGGCTAAAAGAGTAGATGTAATTGATGGTTACGCGGAGTCATTAAATATAGAAAAATTCGATCTTGTAATAGATTGGGGTTTTTTATACTTTATAACAAAACCTCTTTTTTATGGGATAGATTATTTTTTCAAACTACTAGGAAATTATGGTTTAGCAATTATCGCAATAACTATTTGTATCAGACTGGTTTTTTTCCCACTAGCCAACTTTTCATTCAGAAGTATGGCTAAAATGAAAGCTCTACAGCCAGAAATGGTTCGACTAAAAGAACTTCATAAAGATGATAAAATGAAACTGCAACAATCAATGATGGCATTGTACAAGAAAGAAAAAGTTAATCCAATGTCTGGGTGTTTGCCAATTCTTGTCCAAATTCCAGTTTTTTTTGCTTTATATAAAGTTCTGTTTGTAACAATTGAAATGAGACAAATGCCATTCTATGGGTGGATCCATGATTTAAGTGAGAGAGATCCTACAAGCATATTTAATATTTTTGGTTTATTACCTTATGATGTTCCAAGTTTCTTAGTAATTGGAGCCTGGCCAGTAGCAATGGGAGTTTCGATGTGGGTGCAACAAAAATTAAATCCCGCACCTACTGATCCAATGCAGGCTAAAATTTTTGCTTTCTTCCCGCTTTTCTTAACTGTAATACTCGCACCATTTCCAAGTGGATTAGTTATTTACTGGACCGTTAATAATATTTTAACAATGGCTCAGCAAGTGTTCATCATGAGAAGAACCACGGTAAAAACGGTAACCTAATTTTTTTTTAAAAAATAAATCAATGGACATAAAAAAAATTCTTCCTGAAAACGGACCCCCAATAAACGAGGTTAATAAATACATAGAAAAATATAAAAATGACTTGATTGTCATTAAATATGGAGGAAATGTTTTAATTGATAGAAATATCTTTGATAATTTTATTACTGATTTAAGTATCTTAAATAAATTAGGTCTTTCAGTTATTGTAGTTCATGGTGGAGGTCCAAGAATCAAGAGAGAATTAGATAAATCTAATATTCAATCAAAATTTATAAGAGGGTTAAGAGTCACTGATGAGCAAATTATAAACATTGTTGAGACAGTCTTAATAGATTTTAACAATGATATTGTAAGCTCTTTGAACAAAAAAAATACAAAAGCGGTCTCCATTCACACTAAAAAAGATAATATTATTGAGGTCGTACCAGAGGCAAAAGAACTAGGTTTTGTTGGTCTGCCAAATAAGATTAATAACGATATTTTATTGGATATAATTCGACAAAATAAAATACCGATTATTTCACCACTAGGCTTAGATAAGAACAATCAAACACATAATATTAATGGTGATACTGCGGCAATGGCTGTAGCCAAATCTGTCAAATCAAGGAGATTACTATTGATGACAAATGTTGATGGTGTTTTAAATAAAGAAAAAAAACTTATAGATGAAATATCCTCATCCGAAATATTAGAGATGGTAAAAGATGAGACAATAACTGAAGGGATGATACCTAAAATAAATGCTTGTCTAGATGCTGTTAATAATGGAGTTACAGCAGCAGGTATAATTAATGGTACAAAACAGCATTCTTGTTTATGGGAAATTTTCTCAGACAAGGGATCAGGTACATTAATAAGAAAATGAACTTAAAAGAAAAAAAATATTTGCTACTTGATCTTGATGGTGTTTGTTATGGAAAGCATAATAACTACTCTTTAGAGCGTGTATTTGGTCAAGTTTCAAAAAGGATGACTCAATTTATATCTGAAAAACTTAAAATTGATAAAGATAAAGCTAAGGAATTACAAACAAATTATTTCTATAAATATAATACATCATTAAGAGGATTAATGGTCCATGATGGAATATCACCAGATGAATTTTTATCTTATGTCCATGAAATTGATTTATCATTTATGAAAGAAGATAAAATTATGAGAAATGAGCTTAAACAATTAGATATGGAAAAATTTATCTTCACCAATGGTAGTGCTGAACATGCTGCTAATGTTTTAACTCACTTGGGTGTGTATGATTTGTTTGGAAGAGATAAGGTTTTTGATATTAAAGATGCTGGTTATGTACCTAAACCAGAAGCAGAAACCTTCGACTTAATGGTAAAAAAATTTGGTATAAATCCAAAAGAGACTATTTACATTGAAGATATAGCTAAAAATTTAAGTATAGGTCACGAACGAGGTTGTACAACCGTTTGGTTAATTAATAACGAGCATTTTGGAAAAATGGATGCAGACAAAGATTTTATTTCACACAAAATTGAAAATCTGTCTTTATTTCTAAAAGAAATAAGGCTATTAAAAAGTAATTAATTATGTCTTTAGAAAAAATAATCAATGATGCTTGGGAAAATAAAGATCAGGTAAACCAAAATTCTGATCAAAATTTAAAAGATGCTATTAACCAAGTTATTGCTGATTTAGATAGTGGTAAATCAAGAGTTGCTGAGAAAATAAATGGAGAATGGGTAACTCATCAGCACCTTAAGAAAGCTATAATGTTAAGTTTTAGAATTTACCCAATGGAAAATTTAAATGGTCCTTATAGTAGTTGGTATGATAAATCACATTTATTAAAAGGTAAAACTGCAGGATGGACCAAAGCTGATCATGAAAAAGCAGGTTTTAGAATGGTTCCGAACTCACCAGTAAGAAAAGGTTCATTTGTCGGAAAAAACGCTGTTCTTATGCCATGTTATGTAAACATTGGAGCATATATTGACGAAGGAACGATGATAGATACTTTTGCAAGAGCTGGTAGTTGTTGTCAGATAGGTAAGAATTGCCATATTTCTGCAGGTTCGGGTGTTGGTGGAGTTCTAGAGCCCGCGCAAGCTTTACCAACAATCATAGAGGATAATGTATTTCTTGGAGCGATGTCAGAGGTAGTTGAAGGCGTAATTGTTGGAGAAGGTTCAGTTTTAAGTATGGGTATGTATATTGGTCAATCAACTAAAATAGTTGAAAGGAAAACTGGGAAAATTACTTTTGGTAAAATACCACCTTATTCAGTTGTAGTTCCAGGCTCGTTGCCTGATAAAAATAATTCTTCTGCACCCTCCTTGTATTGTGCAGTAATAATTAAACAAGTTGATGAAAAAACAAGATCTAAAACTTCTATTAACGACCTCTTAAGAGACTAAAAATGAAAACTTTAAATGAGTTAAAATTAGCTAAAGAGCTAATCAGATTTCCTTCTATCACTCCAGTTGATGCTGGGGTAATGAAATTTTTAGAAAAAAAATTAAAAAAATTAGGTTTCAAAACAAAAATATTGGAATTTAAAGAAAGAGGATTTCAGCCTGTGAAAAACTTGTATGCAAGATTAGGATCTAAGAAACCGAATTTTATGTTTGCAGGACATGTTGATATTGTCCCTCCAGGAAACATTAAGGATTGGACGGTAAATCCATTTAAACCATCTATCAAAAAAGGCTATTTAATTGGGAGAGGTGCAAATGATATGAAAAGCTCTGTTGCAGCTTTTGTGTCTGCTGTAAGCACTTTTTTATCAAAAAATAAAAAATTCAACGGATCAATAAGTTTACTTATCACAGGAGATGAAGAAGGTGATGCAGTAAATGGCACCAAAAAAGTTGTAGATTATTTAAAAAAAAGGAAAGAGAAAATTAACTTTTGTCTTGTTGGTGAACCAACAAATCCAAATAAATTAGGTGAAATGATAAAGATTGGTCGTAGAGGAAGTATAACTGGAAAAATTAAAATTATAGGTGAACAATGTCACGTCGCTTATCAACATAGAGGAAATAATCCCTCAACATCATTAGTTCAAATTCTAAAAGAAATTAAAGATATTAAGTTTGATCAAGGAAACAAACACTTCCAACCTACAAACTTAGAGGTTACAAAAATAAATATAAATAATAACGCTGATAATGTTATCCCAGCTATGGCTGAGGCAACATTTAATATAAGATTTAATAATAAACATTCATCAAATTCTATCAAAAATAGACTTAATAAAATTTTTAAAAAGATAACCAAGAAAAATAAATCGAAATTCAAAATTGATTATAGAGTTTCAGGTGAAGCATTTCTAACAAGACCGAATGAAACAACGCACATGATACAAAATATCATAAAAAAAGTGACCAAAATTAAACCAAAGCTATCTACTACAGGTGGAACCTCAGATTTAAGATTCATAAGAAAAATATCACCTGGATTAGAATTTGGGCTTGTTGGAAAAACAATGCATAAAGTTGATGAAGCCGTATCTTTAAAAGATTTGAAAAATCTTAAGAAAATTTATGAAAACATTTTAATAAATTATTTTAAATGAAAACAGCGATCATAAATTCTGATTCCTATGAGAAACATAACACTGGCAATGGTCATCCTGAGCAGCCTAAAAGAGTAGTTGCTATAAAAGAAGAGTTAAAAAAAAGAAAAGATTTAATCTGGGATAAACCAGATAATGTTCCTGATGATATATTGTATATGACACATTCAAAAGACTATATAAATAATTTAAAAGATTCTTTTCCTCAAAAAGGCCTTAAGTTTCTAGATGGCGATACAGTTGTATCACCCGAAAGTAAAAAAGCAGTTTTTGATGCTGCTGGTTCAACAATAAGAGCAATAGATGGAATAGAGAGTAACCAATTTAAAAATGCATTCTGTTTGGCTAGACCACCTGGGCACCATGCTGAAAAAAATAAAGCTATGGGATTTTGTTGTATATCAAACGCGGGAGTAGCAACAAACTATTTAGTGTCAAAATATAAATACAAAAAAATTGCCTGTGTAGATTTTGACGTGCACTGGGGTAATGGAAATTATGATGTCATGCGTAATAATAAAAATTCATTATATATTTCTACACACCAATATCCTTTTTATCCTGGGGGTGGAACAGATAAAGATAAAGGAGACTTTAATAATTCATTGAATATCCCTTTGCCTGCTGGGACGAACTCCGAAGAATACTTTAATGCATTTGATAGGGTGTTAGAAAGATTAGTTCAATATAAACCAGATTTTCTCATATTTTCAGCAGGTTTTGATGCACATAAAGATGATCCATTAGCTCAATTTCAACTTAGTTCAAAAGATTTTTATGAAATTACCAAAAGAACATTAGCGGCTACTAATAAGTTTACCGCAGGTAAAGTTGTTTCTATACTTGAAGGTGGATATGATTTAAATGCTTTAGCAGAAAGCGCCAACGAACATGTTAATGCATTGGTGGAATTCAATTGATAAATATCTAGCCCATCATAAATCGACTTCATGAAACTATACAAAATAAGAAAATCAAAAATTGATAATAAAGGTCGTGGACTTTATGCTACTAAAAATATCAAAGAGGGTACAAAAATTATTAATTACTTAGGAAAAATAATTACAAATAAAGAAGTTGAAGACTCAGATAAATATGACAATAAAAAACCTATTTATCTATTTACTCTAAATAAAAAATATACCTTAGATGGTGATTTCTCATTTAATATTGCTGGATTGGTAAATCATAGTTGTGATGCGAACGCACGTTATGATGGTAAGGGTTTAAAAATTTGGATAACAGCTGATAGAGATATTAAAAAGGGCGAAGAGATAACTTGTGATTATGGTTTTAGTTTTGACAAAGAAGATTACAAGCAATTTCCTTGTAAATGTAAATCAAAAAATTGTTGTGGTTTTATAATTCGTGAGGAAAGCAGATGGCGAATACACCGTAAATTTGCGATGAGTAATAAAAAAAAATTAATAAATAACTCTCGTTAAATAGAGACCTTGAGGAGGTGCAGGTGGAGCACATAATTCTCTTTTTTTAGACTGCATTACATTTACAAATCTTTTTAATGTCCATTTTTCTTCCCCAACATATTTTAAACAACCAACCATAGACCGAACTTGTTGTTGTAAGAAAGATTGAGATCTGAATTCTATTTCAATCTTATTTTTTGTAGATCTTATTTTTACAGATTTCATAGTCTTTATTGGACTTTTAGCCCTACAACTCGATTTTCTAAAAGTACTGAAATCTTTAGTACCAATCAATTTTCTTGCAGCACCTTTCATCAATTTTAAATCAAGATCTTTTATAATATGCCAGCCTCTATTTTTATCTAAAACTGGTCCACTAATCCGATTAATAATCACATAATTATAAACTCTCATTTTAGCTGAAAATCTAGCATGAAAATTATTACCTCTTTTTGTAATTTTAAGTATTGCTATTCCATCTTTATTTAAAAAATGATTGATTGATTTTAAAAACCTATCAATTTTGATAATCTTATTTTTACAATCAAAATGTGCTGACTGTTCTTTAGCATGTACACCAACATCTAATCTTCCAGCCCCATATATTATGATTTTTTCTTTTAAAAGTTTTGAAATTTTCTCTTGTAATAACCCCTGGACAGTTTTTTTTTTTTTTTGAATTTGCCAACCCCTAAAATTAGTGCCCTCATATTCAATTAATATTTGATACCTAAACATTTGATAACTTTGAGCCCTTTTTAATTTGAGAGCCCAACATGAATTTGGTAATTTTTTGTGGTCTTTTTCCTTGTCTTTGAATTTCGAGAATCTTAATAGATTGGTTTTTATTACATGCTACTTCCAGCTGATTTGAAATTATTTCTCCAACTTGACCTATGCCATTACCAATTTCGGCTTTCAAAATTTTATATCTTTCGCCATTAAAACTAAAAGAAGCACCTGGGGAGGGAAATAATCCGTTTATTTTTCCAATTATTTTAGAAGCATCTTCGTGCCAATCGATCCGTGACTCCTCCTTGTCAATTTTTTTTGCATAAGTAGCTTTTGAATGATCCTGATCAATAAATTTCGCCTTATCTTCCAGTATATCATCCACATTATCTAAAATTTTTTCAGCAGCTAAAGCCGATAGTTTTTCTGAAATTTCTTGAGCATTTTGGTTTTGATCTATTTTGATTTTATAAATATTACTAACTGGTCCGCTATCCAATTCTTTTTTGATCTTCATAATACTTATGCCCGTTTCAGGATCTAAATTCATAATTGATCTTTGGATTGGCGCTGCGCCTCGCCAACTAGGAAGAATTGAGGCGTGAATATTTACAAAACCTTTTTTAGTTAAGTTTAAAAAATTTTCAGGAATTATTTGTCCATATGCACACACTATCGCAAGATCTGCATTTAATTCTTTTAAAAATTCATACTCCTCATGATTATCTTTAAGTGTCTTGGGTGTTCTATGATTAATATTTAAAGTTTCAGAGATACCCTGAACTGGACTTTTGTTTATTTTTTGTCCTCTATGAGATTTTTGCGGTGGTTGAGTAAAAACCACAGAAATATTATAACCATTTTGATATAGAGATTTTAAGATAGGAACACAAAATATTGGTGTACCCATAAAGATAATTTTATTTGCCATCTTTAAACTACTACTCTGTCTGGATTTTTTTTAATTTTTGAAATTTTTTTAATAATAAAGTCTTTTTTTAATTTAGATAAATGATCAATGATCAATTTCCCATCTAAATGATTAATTTCATGTTGGATACATGTTGATAAGAGTCCATCACATTTTAAATTTTTTTTTGAGCCTTTTTCATCAATATACTCAATTTCACATATTTTTGGTCTTTCAATTTCAACAAACGTTTCTGGTATTGAAAGACATCCTTCTTCATAAACCGACATTTCATCACTCAAATTTTTGATCACTGGATTAATTAATGCCATTGGTTGCTTTTTTTCATTTTTACTTGAAACATCAACAACTAAAACTCTTTTAAGTATACCTACTTGAACTGCCGCAAGACCAATTCCATTAGAGTGGTACATTGTTTCGAATAAATCATTTATTAATTTTTTTTCATCACTTCCAATTTTTTCAATTGGATTAGAAACTTTTTTTAATATTTCATCTGGGACAGTAATAATTTCTTTAATGGTCATGAAATAAACAAATAAACTAATTTTTACACTTTTAAAGGAAGAACTTTAAGCAAAATTTTATTTCTTATAGAATCTATGTTTAACTGGTTTAATGCACTAATTATAAAATAAACTGTATCTTCATCTATTCTCTCAAGTTTATCCTGACCAATAACTTCGACGATTCTTAATAGTGCTGCACCAGATTCAGCATTATTAATCATTATTTGTATATCCGTTGGCATTTCGTTTTCACTTATCAAGTATAATTCATCATATTTTTCAGAAATCTTTATACCATCTGCTTTAAGAGACTCTAAAAATATTACATCCTTTTTAGAAAAAGAATATCTTTTATTTTTTTTAATTTTTTTAAGAAAATTATTAACATCTTTTTCAATCTTTGACTTTGAATAATCTCCATTAAAATAGTTAATTAATTTAGATTGGTGAAGAACATCATTATTATATTTTATTTCCATTGGTAAATCTTTATTCAATTCTATATTCGTGTAATAAAAACTTGTTAAATTGTCAGGCACTTCTGTAGGGTCCATCTCTTTTAAAAATTTTTTTAATTGATTATCAAAAGCATAATTTAAATTATCTTTTTTGAATAACCCCTTTAAAATTTTTAATAATTTTAATTTTTCAATCATTTCAGATTCAAGTAAAATTTTCTGATAAAGTAAGGCTCTTGCCTCAATATTAGATAGAGATTTGTAGGACTCTTTAGCATTTAAAAGTTGACTAATATTAAATTGAAATCTCATATAAATTTTAAATAACTCGTTCTCAGAATAGTTCTTATTATGAACGGCTTTTTCAATATTTGATATCTTATCTATTTCTGAAATATCAACTTTTTTTAAAGATGATAACAAATTTGCTGATGATAGATATCTCCAAATAATTTTAGATGTTTTTTCGTCTGGTTGAAATTCAAAATTAGGATTTGTCTTATGAGCAAGATGAAAATCAAATATTGTTTTTTCAGATATTGAATCATCGATTTTTGAGGTATAGCCAAGTAAATAATCAATTTTTTTTTCAAAATATCTATCTTTGAAACCTAACTCTTTTTTTAAGTCTAAAATTAATAATGCTTCCTCAGTCTTGCCTGCATTTATCAGACAGTATACGTTAAATTTTGAAAGATATTTATCTGTGATTGGCTCAGAATTTTTTGAAAATATATCACAAGCCTTTTTCAATCTAAACTCAGATATATAATAATCTATAAAGTGTTTAGATAATTTAGGGTTATCATTAAGAAGACTATTTTTATCCAAATACTCTTTAATTAAATCAAAATTTGAGTTCTTTATTAGCCAGTCTGATTTTAATTTTAAAAATTCTTTCTCGGTGATATTTTTTTTAGGATAGTGAGCATTAGTTAAAATTGAAATCTTCATCAACTCTGAAGCATCATCAGAAAGATTTAGTTTTGTGATTCTACCAAACAGATTCTTTAATTGATTACCATCCGAATTACTCCACATATTAATATCTAAATCATAATCCTCCGGGTCGTATAATCCAGTAATCTTTATCTTCTTTGAATTTAAAGACGAGTCTTGAATAATGCCTAAAGTTTCATCATTTGACTTTTTATTAAAAATACTTATCTCACTTGATAAGTTGTTACTTTCATCTATTGGCAAGTTAGATTCTGGATTTAGGTCACTTTTTTTCTCATTAAACTTCCAAATGTCTACTGGTTTATCTGAGGAATGTGCTTTGAAAGAGGTAAATAATATGAAAATAACAAGTAAAAGTTTTTTACTTAACAATTTTGAATTTTTCATTTGGGATTATTTTTTGTATATCATTTTTTGGGGCTGGAAATTCAATTTTATTTAAAAAGAAAACAATACCAATAATAAATAGTAAAATTAAAGTTAATTTTATTACTATCCCAATTAAACTTTGTCTCGAACTTGTTTTTTTATAAATTTGCATATAACTTTAAGTATTTTCAAATTAAGACATATTTGTGTTTTTTCAATAAAGAAACTTATGGAATCAAGAGAAAATATTGTTTTTTTAGGCATGATGGGATCTGGTAAAACCAGTATTGGAATATTAATTTCAAAAAGACTTAATTTACAATTTTACGATATTGATCAAATTATTGAAAAAGAATTGAAGATGAGTATATCAGACATCTTTAATTCAAGAGGAGAAAAATTTTTTAGAGATTTAGAGGAAAGAACAACACTTAAAATTTTAAAAAAAAGAGGTGTGGTTGTTTCTTTGGGTGGAGGTGCATTTATTAATAAAAAAATTAGAGACGAAATTTTGAAAAATCACTTTTCTTTTTGGTTAAGCTGGAATTTCAAAACACTCGTCAGGAGAATACAAAATAACTCAAAAAGACCAATTGCTGTTAAATCCTCTCCGGGTGAACTAATAGATTTAATAAAAAAAAGGTCAATAATTTACTCTAAATCAAAATATAAAATTAATTGTGAAAGATTGTCCAAAAATGAGATAGTAAATAAAGTTAGAAAAATATATGAAAATAAAAAGACTTTTAGTTAGTACAAATCAAGAAAAATACCCAATATTTATTGGCTCAGGACTAATTTCAAATTTAAAAGGTATTATAAAAAAACAGTCAATTAGTTTTGTCAAATGTCTAATTGTTGTTGACAGAAACGTTCCAAGCAGGAAAATTAATATAATTAGAAAAAAACTGTATCCCAAAAAAGTATATATTCACTACTTAGAGGCTAATGAAAAAAACAAAAATCAAAAAACAACAGATAAAATTTTAGATATCCTTCTAAAAAAAAATTTTTCAAGAGAAGATATTTTGATAAGTGTCGGTGGTGGTATAACTGGTGACATTGCTGGATACGCTGCAAGCATATTTAAAAGAGGACTAAAATTTATAAATATACCCACTACTCTTTTAGCTCAAGTAGACTCTTCAATAGGTGGTAAAACCGGTGTTAATACAAAACACGGTAAAAATCTTATTGGAAGTTTCTACCAACCTAAATTAGTCATAAGTGATATTGATTTTCTAAATACTCTTCCCAAAAGAGAGATTATATGTGGCTATGGTGAAATTTTAAAACATTCTTTAATTTCTAATAAAAATTTTTTTCAATTCTTAAATAAAAATTTTGAAAAAATTTTAAGATTTAAATCCCCATATATTGAAAAAACTATTCATGAGAGTTGTAAAATTAAAAAAAAAATAGTCGAGAAAGATGAAAAGGAAAGAAGTTTAAGGAAAATTCTAAATTTTGGTCATACTTTTGCTCATGCTTATGAAGCAAGCTTAAATTTTTCCAGAAAACTAAATCATGGTGAAGCTGTTATTTTAGGGATGACCACAGCACTCAACTTTAGTAAATCAAACAATTTGTTACCATCAAATGAATTCAAAATTATTTTAGACCATATAAAAAACTCCAATTTACCAAATAATATTAAAGAATATTTTTTTTTAAAGGATATAAACAAAATTATCTCATTTATGATTAATGATAAAAAAAATAGTTCAAATAAAATAAATCTAATATTATTAAAAAAGATTGGGGCTCCATTAATTAATAAAAAGTTTAGTAAAGAAAAATTAAAAATATTTTTAGATAAACAATTACGTAATTAAAATTTGAATTGAATGAATATTATTTTTGAGTTCCTTATCTAAAATTTTATAAATTTTTTTATTACTTTGAATTCTACCCATTTTTAACAGTTCTTTCGAACTTATCAAAATTTTTAAATGAAACTTTTTTTCATCATTGCCTTTGTGCCCCGTGTGTAGAAAAGATTTATCTTCTATATTAATATGTTGTACAATAATTTCTTTTTCAATTTTTTTTTTTATGATTGCAATTAAATCATTTATATTCATTATGAATTTATTATATCATGAAAAATATTTGTGATTGGAATAATTGCACAGAGATTGGTGAATATAAAGCACCAGTTGAAAGAGACAATAGTAAAAAGTACAGAATGTTGTGTTTAAAGCACGTTAAAGAATTTAACAAAAATTGGAATTATTTTTCTGGCATGAATGATGATCAAATAATGAATTTTTTAAAATCAGATATGACCTGGCATAAACCTACTCAGAGCTTTAGCTCCTCAGATAATTTTTTTAAGGTGTTATGGAACAACACCTTAAAGGATGAATTTGATAATAAGAAAATTAAAAGTGATTTCAATTATATGCGTCAATTTAAATTTGACCACAAAGATATAAAAGCTTTTGAAATACTTGGATTGTCAGCTGGTATGAAGTGGATGAAAATACAGAAAAAATTCAAAACACTTGTCAAAAAATTTCACCCTGATATGAATTCAGGAAATAAAAAATATGAAGAAAAACTTAAACTAATCACTCTAGCTTACACTCAATTGAAAAACACTTATAGAGAAAAAATTGACACCTAACATTAACCCTCAACCGGATATAAAAGTTTCAATAAAACAAACTTTTGGTATAGACTCTGAAATGGAAGTCGTGGCTTTTTCAGAAAAAAATGAGTACGTGCCTGAAATAGATAAAAACTACAAATTCGACAGAGATACAACATTAGCGATAATTTCTGGATTTGCTTTCAACAAGAGAGTCTTGGTCCAAGGTTATCATGGCACTGGCAAGTCTACTCATATTGAACAAATCGCTGCAAGGTTGAATTGGCCTTGTATACGAGTAAACCTTGATAGTCATATAAGTAGAATTGATTTGATTGGAAAAGACGCAATTACTTTAAAAGACGGTAAACAAGTTACTGAATTTAAAGAAGGAGTCCTTCCTTGGTCTATACAAAATCCTGTAGCTCTAGTTTTTGATGAGTATGATGCTGGTAGACCAGATGTAATGTTTGTCATTCAGAGAGTGCTTGAGTCAGAGGGGAATTTTACACTTCTTGATAAAAACAAAGTTTTAAAACAAAATAAATATTTTAGATTGTTTGCAACTTCTAATACTGTAGGACTTGGTGATACGAGTGGGCTTTATCATGGTACACAACAAATAAATCAAGGTCAAATGGATAGATGGAATATTGTAACAACTCTTAACTACTTAAGTTTAGATAAAGAAATGGATATTATATTGGCTAAAAATAAATCTTTAAATAACCCTAAAGGAAAAGAGAAAGTTTCAAATATGATAAAAGTTGCATCCTTAACTCGAAAGGGATTTATTGCTGGAGATATAAGTACTGTAATGAGTCCAAGAACAGTACTGCATTGGGCTGAAAATGCAGAAATATTTAAAGATGTAGGATACGCATTTAGAGTCACTTTTCTAAATAAATGTGATGAGATTGAAAAAAATACAATTGCAGAATACTACCAAAGATGTTTCGGAGAAGAACTGCCAGAGTCACTAGCAAATATTCAAATTTAAATGAAAAATAATAAGGTTGAAAACTTAAGAGAAAAACTTAAGCAAGCTTTAACTTCAACAGCAAAAGTAATTTCTGATGATATTAGTCTTAAAAAAATTGATGAAAAAAATAAAAAAGATTTGAATTTTGTAAATATTGAAAATCTTAACTCAAAAAGAGATTTCATTAAAGCTAGAGCAGAGTCTGACTCGTCTGCTTTAAAAAAAAAGTTCTCAGATGATGCAGTTTACAAAAAAAATTTACCTATAAATTCATCGTATAAGTCCCTTTATACTATCGCAGAAAAAGTAAGGTATGAATGCCTGGGCTCAAAAATGTTGAAAGGTATAGAAAAAAATCTTAAAGAAAATTATGATCAAATAATCCAGTTAAAAAGAAAAGACCAATTAAATTCAAAAGAGGATGTACCAGTAGTAGAGGCTTTTGAATTGTATATGTTAAAGAAATTTCTAAACGTCAAATTAAATACCTTAACCAATAATATGTTAAATTTTTGGGAGAAAGACTTCGATAAAGTAATGAATAAACACATTGAATTTTTAAAAGAAAATTTAGAATATCAAAATGAATATTCTTCAAAGTTTTCAGAAATATTACAAGAAATGGATATTTTTAAAAATGAGGACAATGAGGAAACCAGAGAAGAAAATCAAGATGATGGTCAAAATAATCCATCCAATGATGATCAAGACAGCAATTCGAATGAATCTAGAGATGAAAATAAAAACGAACAAACCGAAGCTAGTTTGGACTCTGAATATGACATAGACGAATACAAACTTGATGAACAACAAATTGATAGTGAGTCTGATCAACAAAATAATGAACAAATTATTCAAAAAAAAACAATTAATGATTTAAATGCAGACTATAAAATTTTTACAACCCAGTTTGATGAAATTACGAAGGCAGAAAATTTAGAAAACTCCGATGAAGCTTCAAAATTAAGAAAAACATTAGATCAGCAGTTAATAAGTTTCCAGGACGTTATCACTAAACTTGCGAACAAACTTCAAAGACAGCTGTTGGCAAAACAAAATAGAGCCTGGGAGTTTGATTTAGAGGAAGGATTATTGGATAGTGCAAAATTACCACGAATAATAATGGACCCTTATAATTCATTATCTTTTAAAAAAGAAAAAGATTTAGATTTTAAAGACACTGTTGTTACTCTTTTAATAGATAATTCAGGGTCTATGAGAGGACGTCCAATTACAATTGCTGCGATTTGCGCTGACATTTTATCAAGAACCTTAGAAAGATGTTCTGTTAAAGTTGAGATATTAGGTTTCACAACTAAAAATTGGAAAGGTGGAAAAAGTAGAGAGTTTTGGAATAAAGAGGGTAAACCAAAAACGCCAGGTAGATTAAATGACTTAAGACACATAATTTATAAAGGGGCTGACACTCATTGGCGACAATGTAAAAATAATCTTGGTTTAATGTTAAAAGAAGGATTATTAAAAGAAAATATTGATGGAGAAGCAATTTCTTGGGCATTTAATCGATTAAAAAAAAGAAAAGAAGAAAGAAAAATATTAATGGTAATTTCTGATGGTGCACCAGTTGATGACTCAACTCTGTCAGTCAATTCAGGAGATTTTCTTGAAAAAAATTTAAAGAAAATTGTGAAATTTATCGAGGAGAAAACTGAAACTGAAATTTTAGCGATTGGAATAGGGCATGATGTGTCAAGATACTATAATCGAGCGATAAAGATTACAGATGTCAATGAATTGGGGGATGTCATGATTTCTCAGTTGAGTGAACTATTTAAAAGTAAAAAAAATTTACATTAAAGATTGAACAAATCTTTATTTTTCCACTTTATTGTCACTTCAGCTCCACTTCTTGTTTGAGAATTCCAACAATTAACAGTGGCAAAATTTTTTTCTAATAAAGTCTTTCCTATAAATAATCCTAAACCTAATCCACTATTTTTATCAGATGATTTTAAATAAGGTTCTCCTATTTTTGAGAGAATGTCATTTGGGTATCCCTGGCCATCATCCTCAATGGTCACAATAGTATTTTCGGTATTTGATCTTAGGTTTATATAAATTTTGTTTTTGCAAAATTTATTTGCATTACCTATGAAATTTCTGAGACCATAAACTATTTCAATTGATTTGGTTATTTTTTTTGAGTACGCGTCTTGCTCAAAATTAAATTTAAACTGATTTTTACTAGTTTCTTTAAAAGAGGATATTATCTCTTTAAGATAATCTCTCATAGTTGAATCCTCATCAATAAAATTATCCTCTACATCAGGATTTAGTGATAGCTTTTTCAAAATTTGATTACATCTCTCGACCTGACTTGAGAGTAATTCAATATCCTGAATTACATCTTTTTGATTTTTTAATTGTTTTGTTAATTCTTGTGAAATTATTTTAATTGTCGATAAAGGCGTTCCAAGAGAATGAGCTGCTGCTGCTGCTTGACCTCCTAAAGATAACATTTCATGTTCTTTTGCCATAATTTCTTCCATTTTGTTTAAAGCTTCTTTTCTTAATCTTGATTCTCTTCCAAAGATTATCGCAAAATAATTTAAAAATATTAATGCTATAATCAAAGAAACAGGTATTGAATAATAAATATAGTCACTTATGTGAAAGTGACCATCTAATGGGTATGGTAAGTCACTTGCATAAAATGTGAGAAAAATAATCATAATACAGGTTATCAAAACTATAAATAAGTTAGTTTTTAATCCAAGATTAGTTGAAGCAAAAATACTTGGTATAATTATAAAAATTATAAAAGGATTTTTTGCACCTCCGGTTAAATAAATTAAAACAGTTAATTGAAAAATATCAAAGAGTAAAAATAGTAAAGCTAACCTATCTGATAGTTGAATTTTTTTATAAATAAAGATTAAATATAAATTACTTATTACCCCAAAAAAAATTGCTAAATTAGCAAGAAAAAAATCAAATTTAAAACCAAAATAAAAATGAACTAAGTAAACAGAGATTAATTGACCAATGATTCCAATCCACCTTAGATTTATATATGTAGATTTTTTAAGAGAATAATACTTTGAGTCCTCAAAGAACCTCATTTTTAAATATCTAAATTTTGAACATTAATTGCATTTGACACAATAAAATCTTTCCTCAAAGCAACATCGCTGCCCATTAATGTATGAATCAAATCTTGATCTTTTTTTGAATTTTTAGAATATTGGACTTGCAACAAATTTCTTGTCTGAGGATTCAAAGTAGTATTCCAAAGCTCCTCAGGATTCATTTCACCTAGTCCTTTAAATCTTTGAATATTCATTTTTGATTTTTCAAATTCTAATTTTTTAAGATAATCTTTTGAATTTTTTTTCAAATCTTTATTGTTTTTGACAATATAATTTTCCAATTCTTTTTCATCTTTAATATAGATACCTTTTAAACCTTTGTTTATTTTGAATAATGGCGGTTGAGCCAAATAAATATGTCCATTTTCAATTAGTTTATTAAATGGACTATTGTTAAAAAAAGTGAGAAGTAAAGCTCTGATATGTGATCCATCTACATCAGCATCTGTCATAATTATAATTTTTCCATACCTTAAATCTTTTAAATCTATTTCTTGCGCTTTAGGATCTAGGCCAAGCGCATTTATTAAAGTTACAATTTCATTTGATGAAATCATTTTAGATAAAGCCTTAGTTCTTTTATCTGATCCATTTCCATTTTTTCCAATTTTAAGATCTTCAACATATGTATTTAAAATTTTACCCCTCAAAGGTAAGACTGCCTGATTTGATCTATCTCTACCCTGTTTGGCGGAGCCACCAGCAGAGTCCCCCTCAACAATAAATAATTCAGTTCCCTCTTGTTTTCCAATTTGGCAATCAGCTAATTTTCCAGGTAGCCCACTTAATTCAAGTGCACCTTTTCTTCTAACATTTTCTCTTGCTTTTCTTGCAACATCTCGAGCTAATGCCGCTTGGATAATCTTTGCCAAAATAACCTTTGCAATAGACGGATTTTGATCAAACCAAATAGATAATTTTTCATTGATGATTGTTTCCACAATCATTCTAACTTCAGAAGAAACAAGTTTATCTTTGGTTTGTGAAGAAAATTTAGGATCTGGAATTTTAATAGATAATACACAAGTCAAGCCCTCTTTAATGTCATCACCAGATATTGTTAATTTATTTTTCTTGAGAAGATTATGCTCATTAGCATATTTATTTATTACTCTTGTTAAAGCACTTCTGAAACCTAATAAATGAGTACCACCATCCTTTTGAAAAATATTGTTTGTATAAGGAAAAACTTCCTCTGTATAAGAAGAGTTCCATTTTAATGAACATTCAATTTCCATGTCACTTTTTTTGCCCTCAATAAAAATGGGTTTTTTAAATAAATCATTTCCATTTTTATTTTTTAATTTTTCTCTCTTCTGATCTAAAAACTCTACAAATTCTAGAATTCCTCCATCAAACTTGAACTCAGAAAGTTTTTCTTTTTTTGAAGTTGCATCAATAAATGTTATTTTGATTCCTTTGTTAAGAAACGCTAATTCCCTCATACGTTTAATTAGGATTTTTTCACTAAAATTGACAGACGAGAAAATTTCTTTGGAAGGTTTAAAAGTTATAATTGTTCCAGTTTCTTTTGATTTACCGCTAACTTTTAATGGGGCTTTCGACTCACCGTTTTCAAATTCAATAAAATGTTTTTTGCCGTCTCTATAAATTTCAAGCTTAAGATTTTCTGAAAGTGCATTAACCACTGAAACACCTACCCCATGTAATCCACCAGAAACTTTATATGAGTCATGATCGAATTTACCACCTGCATGCAGTTGTGTCATAATAACTTCTGCAGCTGATTTTTTTTCTCCTTTGTGAATATCAACGGGTATTCCCCTACCATCATCCTTAACTGTAACTGTTCCATTAGAGTTAACTTTAACATAAATGTTTTTACAAAAACCTGCTAATGCTTCATCAATTGAATTATCAACAACTTCATAAACCATATGGTGTAAGCCAGTACCATCATCGGTATCACCAATGTACATCCCAGGTCTTTTTCTAACCGCTTCAAGACCCTTAAGAACTTTGATTGAGTCTGCCTGATAATTATTTTTATTTGTCATTTTTATATTTCGGAAAAAAATATTATAACATTTTTTTAAAATATTTGTTCACTTATCATTGGCTTGTTTAATTAAAATTGCAAAATTAAGCTTGAAAATATTGACTTTTTGAATGGCGGAGAGAATGGGATTCGAACCCATGAAAGAATTGCTCCTTTACACGCTTTCCAAGCGTGCGCCTTAAACCACTCGGCCATCTCTCCAATATGTTAAAATATATTAGATTTTTATTCTTATTAAAGAACAGTTTACATATTCACAAAACAAGACCAATTAAATTTAATCAAATCTTCGGCCTATAAAAAGAACTTTTGCCTATTATAGAAGCTAATAAACCTGCAAATCTTTTTTTAGTAATAATGAATTTCTTATTATTTCTTAAAATAAAATGAAACATTAATTTTATTAAAAGTTTAATCAATAATGGGAAAAAAATAATTATACTTAGGAGATAACCTTTATGTTTTTTGCTGAAATAAAATTTTGACCACATCCAATGCCAATTTCTTGACATTTCTATTTCAAAACTCTCATCATATTTGGAAGATTGATTGCCTAAATGAGAAACTTCAACGTTAATTTCGATTATTTTTTTACCATTTTCTCTAATTCTTTTACAAAGGTCAATTTCCTCTAAGTACAGAAAAAAATTTTCATCAAAAAAATAATTGGAGAATTGTTTTTTGTTTAATATCATTGCCATTCCAGGTACCTCATTTACGAAAACATAATCTTTATCACCACTATTTTGTCTATAAGCCTTAAATTTTTCAACAATTTGAGGTGCTGCAATTGCAAAATCAACGTTTTGAGTAACTCTAATTATTTTGTCGATTTCTGAGCTATATATCTTTAAATCTGGATTTATAAGAAATAGATACTGAGTGTCTGAATTTAAAATTCCAAAATTATTAGCTTTACCAAAACCACAATTACTATTCATTACGAAGACTTTTAAATTTGGAATTTTATTCTTAAGAATTTTATAAAATTCATGATTATTAGAGTTTTCAACAATAATTTTTTTACATTCCTTAGGAATATCTTTTAAACAATCATGGATAATATGTTCGCTTTTAAATGTAACGATAATAAAGGTTAAATCAGAATAGCTTACCATTACTCAAATTTTGATATCTTCTGAAATTTTATCTAAAAGGTTTTTTTGATAAAAAAACATAGTTACACCAATTATATTTATTAATGTATAATTTCTTTCATTCATATAGTCTATTTTTTCATTTTTTAACTTTGAAATCTCAAAAAAATTATTTTCTTCAATAGTGATTAACTTCGGATTAAATTTTTTAAAATTTATACCCTCCAAAACCTCCATCTCATTTCCCTCAGTATCAATATTCAAATAATCAGGACTCTTAATATTTCTAGAAGTTAATAGTTCATCTAAAGTATAGGCTTGAATTTCTATTTCTCTCTGATCAGAATTTTGTTTGATTAAGGAGTTTTGTTGATTTATAGGAGAATTTTCAAAGTAGGTTTTTTTTTCAGTTTTATTACTAATGGCACAACAGACATTGGCATCTTTAGGTCTTGCCATTTTGAACAAATCTATAGATGTTTTGCTTAAATCTATATTTGTACCTTTCCAGCCTTTTTTAAAAAGTTTATAGGTCAGAGAGCCTTTGAAGGGGTGATATGCACCAATATCTATATAGGTTCCTTTATTTTGATTTTTAAAAATTCTATTCACCATTACATCCTCGGCAAACTCTGCAAAATGTGAATTTGGATATTTACCTTTATATAATTTTTGTAATTTATAAAAAAAATATAAAAATTTATTATCAAATTTATTGACCATCATTTTTCTTTAGAAATTTTAAGTACTCCTATAAATGCTTCTTGCGGTATCTCTACTCTTCCAAATTGTTTTGATCTTGCTTTGCCCTTTTTTTGTTTTTCAAGAAGTTTTCTTTTTCTATCCGTTGCACCACCACCATGTATCTTTGTTAAAACATCTTTTTTAAAACCTTTAATTGTCTCTCTTGCTATAATTTTTCCTCCTATTGCTGCTTGAACAGGTATCATGAAATTATGTCTTGGGATTAAATTTTTCAATTTTTCACAAACCTCTCTTCCTGTTTTTTGTGCAAAATCCTTATGTATCATCATCGCTAATGCGTCTACGGGTTCACCATTAACTAAAATACCAAGTTTTACCAAATCACCTTCTCTGTGTTCAAGTATCTCGTAATCAAAACTTGCATATCCACTTGTCATAGATTTAATACGATCATTAAAATCAAAAACAACTTCATTTAGTGGTAATTCGTAAGAAATTACAGCTCTATTACCCGAGTAGCTAAGGTTTGTTTGAATTCCCCTTTTATCCTGACACAATTTTATAATAGAACCTAAATGATTATCTGGAGTAATTATTGTTGCTTTAATCCATGGTTCTTCTATAGACTGAATTGATGTTGGATCAGGTAAACTTGAGGGATTTTGTAAATCCTTAATCTTTCCATTGTTAAGTTTTACTTTATATACAACACCTGGTGTAGTTGTTAATAAGTTAACATCAAACTCTCTCTCGAGTCTTTCTGTTATTATTTCAAGATGTAATAAGCCAAGAAAACCACATCTAAAACCTAAACCTAACGCTGATGAAGACTCCGCTTCATAAGAGAAGCTCGCATCATTAAGTTGTAATTTTGCCAAACCGTCTTTTAGTTTTTGGTATTCAGAGCTATCAACAGGAAATAGGCCACAAAATACTACTGGTTTACTTGGTTTAAAGCCTGGCAAAGCTTCAACTATTGGTTTTGAAGCATCACAAATTGTGTCTCCAACTTTTGTATCTGATAACACTTTAATTCCCGTAGTTATGAATCCAATTTCTCCAGAATTAAGTTCACTTATATCTTTTGGTTTAGGTGTAAATAAACCCACTTTTTCAACTATATAATCTTGATTAGTGGAAAGCATTTTTATTTTCATATTTTTTATAATTTTGCCATTAATAACTCTAACCAAAATTACAACTCCCAAGTAAGTATCATACCAACTGTCTACTAAAAGACATTTTAGATCCTGATTTAAATTACCTTTTGGTCCAGGCAACTGATTGACTATTTGCTCCAATATATCGTCAATACCTTCACCCGTTTTTCCTGAACAAGGAATAGCATTTTCAGTTTCAATACCGATCACATCTTCAATTTGTTTTTTTGTTCTATCCAAATCTGATGCTGGTAAGTCAATCTTATTTAAAACAGGTATAATCTCATGATTTATATCCATAGCTTGATAGACATTTGCTAATGTTTGTGCCTCTACACCCTGTGTACTGTCGACAATAAGTATGGAACCTTCACAAGCATAAAGTGATCTACTCACTTCATAACTAAAATCTACGTGACCTGGTGTATCTATAATATTCAAAATATATTCTTTACCATTTTTAGATTTATAATTGAGTTTCACTGTCTGAGCTTTGATAGTTATTCCCCTTTCTCTCTCAATTTCCATTGAGTCCAATACTTGAGCTTTCATCTCTCTTTCGGTTAATCCTCCACATCTATGAATAATTCTGTCTGCGATTGTAGATTTACCATGATCTATATGAGCAATTATTGCAAAATTTCTTATATGATCGATTGTAGTCATTTTAATTAAGAGCGGATCTTTGCACCAGTTTTATTTTCTACTGTTTCAATGATTAATTTGTTGATGTTTTCTAAATCATTATCATTTAATGTTTTCATTGTAGATTGTATCGTGACACTTATCGCTATTGATTTTTGACTCTCTGGAATATTATCACCCTCATAAACATCAAAAACTTTAATGTTACTGATTAAATTCTGGTCTACACTTGCAATAGCATTAATTAAATCTTGTGCATTAACGTCTTTGTTTACAATGAATGCAAAATCTCTCTCAGATTTTTGATAATCTGAAACATTAAATTTATTTTTTTGACCATTTAAAGTTTTTTCCATTAATTTTAAATTGTCTAAAAAAATTTCAAAACCTACAAGGGACTCTGTCTTCATGTCAATTTTTTTAGTTATACCGGGGTTAATTTCCCCAAAATAGGCTGCTACTGAGTCTGCTCCTTTTTTTAGAAATAATCTACCTGATTTACCAGGATGGTAATAATTTGGAGTTTTGTTGTCTATAAAAAATTCTTCTGATTTGTACCCTGCTTCAATTAAAGTTTGAACTACATCTTTTTTGACATCAAAAACATCAACATTTCTCTCTTTTTCAATCCAAGATAATCTTGATTTTTTTCCTGATGACAAACCACATACTACTATGTTTTGCTCACCAGGCCTTGAACCAGTAAAGGTAGGGCCGATTTCATAAATTGATAAATCTTTAAAACCTCTATCAAGATTTTTTTTCATATATATTATTAAGTTTGAGAATATTGAACTTCTCAAAACATCTAATTCAGTGCTTATTGGATTTACAATTTTAATTTCTTTCTTAGTGTTTCTGAAATAATCATTGTAATTTGAGTCTGTAAATGACCAAGTAATTGCCTCTAGATACCCTTTTGAGGCAACTGATCTTTGTAAAAAATGAAATAATTTTTGGGATTTATTCAAAGTAGGTTTCTTTCTTTCTTTGATTGGATCTATAATCCTTATTTTATCATAACCACTTATTCTGACCAACTCTTCAACAACGTCTACTTCTTGTGTGATATCAGGTCTCCATGAAGGAACAGTCAATTCAAAAAGGTTTTTTTTCTTTTTAAATTTGAAACCAAGATTTTCTAGAATTTTTAAAATTTCATTAATAGAAATTTTAAAACCTGCTATTTTCTCAAATAATTTGGTATCAAATTTAAACCTTTTTGTTTTATGTGTTTCAATTTTTTGAATATCGATTTTACTAATTTTACCACCACAAATTTCTTTAATTAATATTGCAGCTTTATTTAAGCCATCCTCAATAGATAATGGATCAATGCCTCTTTCAAATCTAAACTTTGCATCAGTATCAAGATTCAATTTTTTTGCAGTAGTCCTTATTGAACCAGGTTTAAAATAAGCTGACTCTAATAATATATTTTTTGTATCTACTTCTGTTCCTGATCTTGTTCCACCAATAATTCCACCCAGTCCTAAAACACCTTTATGATCACTGATTACACACATTCCATCTTCCAGCTTATAATTCTTATTATCTAAAGCAGTAAATTTCTCTCCTGATTTTGAACTTCGAACAATTATACCTTTTTCAATTTTATCAGCATCATAGGCATGTAATGGACGATTAATATCAAACATTACATAATTTGTAATGTCGACTATTGCAGAAATTGGTTTTTGACCAATTGAGATCAATTTATCCTTAAGCCATTGAGGACTTTCTGTATTCTTTACGTTAGTAATAAGGCAACTACCAAATATAATGCATCCCTGGTTTTTTTCTTTTTTTATTTTTACATTTAAAGTATGCCTAATATTTGATTTAATTTTTTTTTCCTTTAACTCAATCAATTTTCCAAAGCCCGAAGCAGCCAGATCTCTTGCAATTCCTCTTATACCAAGACAATCTGGTCTATTAGGTGTTATAGATAAATCAATCAAATTAGATTTAGATTTTGAAAAATAACTCTTACCAATAATTTTTTTGTATCCTGATGATAATTCAATTATACCATCACTTTCATTAGATAAATTTAACTCAGACTCTGAGCAAAGCATTCCATAAGAAGTTTCGCCTCTTATTTTAGCCACAGCTAGTTTTGTTTTAGTTTTTGGGATAATTGATCCTGGTGGGGCATATACCGTAATTAATCCCTCAACTGCATTAGCAGCACCACAAACAACTTTTTTTAATTCTTTTTCTCCAATATTAACCTCACAAACTTTTAGCCGATCCGCATTTGGGTGCACTGTAGTTTTAATTATTTTAGCTACTTTAAAAAGCTCTTTATCTGAGAATAGATTTTGTACTCCTTCTACCTCTAATCCAACATTGGTAAGTTGTTCTAAAAGATTTTTTTCTTTTAAGTTTGTCCTTAAATGATCTTTAAGCCAATCAAATGTGATTTTCATCTACTCAAGCCTCTATAATTTGTTGGTACATCCAAAGGATCAAATCCGAAATGATTTAACCATCTATAGTCACAATCGAAGAAAGCTCTTAAATCATTAATTCCATATTTTAACATGGCTAACCTATCGATACCCATTCCAAATGCATATCCTTGAAACTTTGTTGAATCTACCTTAACATTTCTTAAAACATTTGGATGTACCATCCCACACCCCAAAATCTCAAGCCATTTATCACCTTCACCAATTAATATTTTGCCATCCTTCATCTCGTATCCTATATCAACTTCAGCAGACGGCTCTGTGAAAGGAAAATGACTTGGTCTAAATCTCATTTTAATTTTATCCAGTTCAAAAAATTCCTTAATAAAATAATTTAAACATCCTTTTAAATGTCCCATATTAATATCTTTGTCTATATGAAGACCTTCAACCTGATGAAACATAGGTGCGTGTGTTTGATCGCTATCTGACCTATATGTTCTGCCAGGAGCTATTATTTTAAAAGGTGGTTTATCATTTAACATTGTTCTAATTTGAACTGGAGAAGTATGAGTGCGTAATAATCTTTCTTTTTTTTCATCAAGATAAAATGTGTCATGCATATCTCTAGCTGGATGATTTTCTGGCGTATTAAGTGCAGTAAAATTATTATATTCACTCTCAACATCTGGACCTTCCTCAACGCTAAAACCAATTTCAGAAAAAATCGAGGATATTTCGTCTATTGTTTGTGACACGGGATGAATTTTGCCTCTCACAAATGGTCTCTCAGGCAGAGTAATATCAATTTTTTCTTTTTGTAACTTTTCTCTAATTTCCTCGTTTTCAATTTCCTTTATTTTCAAATTAATTAAATCTTGTAATTCATCTTTAATAACATTCAGTTCTGAGGCAAATTTTTTTCTCTCGGTTTCTGCGATTGTTCCTATTTTTTTAAATTGTGATGAAACTAATCCATTCTTACCAAATAAATCAGATTTCATTTGATTTACCTCTGATAAGTTTAATTTACTTTTCAGTTTCAAAAGAAGTTCATCTTTTATTTTTTTAAGATCCGACATTTTTACAGATTATTTCTTCAGTGAAATAAAACAATAGTGAAGATTAATTTAGTGCAGATTGTGCTTTTTGGACAATAGTTTTAAAGGCTTCTGGACTATCATAAGCTATCTCGGCTAGTATTTTTCTATCAATTTTAATTCCACATTTATTTAATCCATTAATAAATTTAGAATAAGTCAATCCCTCAGCTCTCACTCCTGCATTAATTCTTTGAATCCATAAAGATTTAAAATCTCTTTTTTTATTTCTTCTGTCTCTGTAAGCATATTGCATTGCCTTTTCCATAGCTTGTTTTGCAACTCTGATGGTATTTTTTCTTCGACCCCACTGACCTTTAACAGCTTTTAAAACTTTTTTATGTTTTGCTCTACTTGTAACACCTCTTTTTACTCTAGCCATTTTAACCTCTTAAACTATAAGGCATGTACGACTTAACAATTTTTCCATCTTGTTTTGACATTGTAGTAGTGCCTCTTAATTTTCTTATTTGTGAATTAGTCCTTTTAATCATTCCATGCCTTTTACCAGCCTGAGCCATAATAACTTTTCCCCTGGCAGATATCTTAAATCTTTTTTTTGCTGAGCTTTTGGTTTTTAATTTTGGCATAATTGAGCGAGGTTATACATACAAAGAAATAAATTTACAACCTATATTAAGGCTTATAAAGGCTGGATTACCATAATCATTTGTTTACCATCAAACTTTGGTTGCAATTCTATTTTGCCAATATCTTTCATATCCTCTTTAATTTTAGCCATAAGCTCATTCCCAAGATGAGAATGTTGAAGTTCGCGACCCTTAAATCTTATTGTAAATTTTACTTTATCACCTTTAGCAATAAATTTTTTTGCATTTTTTACTTTGAATTCATAATCGTGCGTCTCTGTAACAGGTCGCATCTTTATTTCTTTTAGTGAGACTATTTTTTGCTTTTTCTTTGCAAGATTTGCTTTTTTTTGAGCATCATACTTGAACTTTCCCATATCCATAATTTTACAGACAGGTGGATTAGCATTAGGGGATATTTCTATAAGATCTAATCCCTCTCTTTTAGCGATTGTAATTGCCTCATTTGTATTTAAAATTCCTAAATTATTTCCATCGTTTGCAATTACCTGAACTTCGGGTGATGAAATTCTATTATTAGATCTCGGGCCACGATCTTTAGTTCTTTTTTGGAAATGATTTTGTTTGATGTCTGCCACTAAATTTTAAGATACTTTGTTTAGTGCAGAAAAAGTTTTTAAAAATAAGTCTAATTTCATATTTTCTTGTTTGTTAGAGTCCAATCTTCTAATGGTTACACTCTTACTGTCAACTTCTTTTTTACCACAAATCAATAGAATTGGTATTTTTGCTAAAGAATGTTCTCTAATTTTATAATTTAGATTATGTTTTTTTAAGTCAACAGTCGAACTTATGCCTGCATCTTTTATTATTTTGTTCACTTCTTTTGCATAGTTCTCAAAGTCTTCAGAGATAGGTATTACCACGGTTTGTAAAGGAGAGATCCAAAATGGGAATTTACCAGCATAATTTTCAATTAATATTCCAATAAATCTCTCAAGTGAACCAAACATTGCTCTATGAAGCATAACTGGTACTTTTTTTGTTCCATCCTTATCCACATAGGAAGCATTTAATCTGCCAGGTAAATTTAAATCAACTTGTACTGTCCCACATTGCCAATCTCTACCGATTGCGTCTCTTAAAACAAATTCAATTTTAGGTCCATAGAAAGCGCCTTCCCCTTTATTGATACTATATTCAAGTTTGGTGGCTTTTACTGCTTCCAATAAAGAAGCCTCTGCTTTATCCCAAACATTATCTTCGCCAACTCTTATTTTGGGTCTGTCTGCATATTTCAAAATAACGTTTTTAAATCCTAAATCTTTATAAATATCTAAAATTAAATTTGTTACGTTTAAACACTCGCTTGTAATTTGATCCTCTGAGCAGAAAATATGTGCATCATCTTGAGTGAAAGCTCTCACTCTTAAAAGGCCATGTAGTGCACCTGAAGGTTCATATCTATGAACTTTTCCAAATTCTGTAATTCTTAGTGGTAAATCTCTGTAACTTTTGAGACCTTGATTAAAAACTTGAATATGGCCTGGACAATTCATGGGTTTTATAGCGAAAACTTTTTCATCAGGTGTTTGAGATGTGTACATATTTTCTCCATATTTTTCCCAGTGACCAGATTTTTCCCAAAGTAATCTGTCCAATACCTCTGGTGTATTTACTTCTTTGTATCCTGCTTTATCTTGTTTAGCTCTTAAATAACTAATAAGTTTTTGAAAAAGTGCCCAACCCTTTTCATGCCAAAAAACAGAGCCAGGACTTTCCTCTCTAAAATGAAATAAATCCATTTCTTTACCTAATTTTCTATGATCTCTTTTCTCAGCTTCTTCAATTCTTCTTAAATAATCATCTAAGTCTTTCTTGGTTGCCCATCCAGTTCCATAAATTCTTTGAAGCATTTCATTTTTAGAGTCACCACGCCAATATGCCCCTGATACTTTAGTAAGTTTAAAAGCTTTACCAATTTTGCCAGAAGATAACAAATGTGGTCCTCTACATAAATCATGCCAGGTATCACCGTGATGGTAAATTGAAAGTTCCTCATTTTCTGGAATACTTTCAATGATTTCTGCCTTATATTTTTCGCCAATCTTTTTAAAATGTTTAATTGCTTTTTCTCTATCCCAAACTTCTCTTCTTGTTTTTACGTCTTTGTCTATTATTTCTGACATTCTTTTTTCAATTTTTATAAGATCTTCATCAGTAAATGGATCCTTTCTTGCAAAATCATAATAAAATCCATTCTCTATCACTGGTCCAATGGTAACTTGGGTTCCAGGATATAATTCTTGAACAGCCATAGCCATAATGTGAGCAGTATCGTGTCTGATAACTTCTAATCCCTCTGGATCTTTTGCGGTAAAAATTTTTACTAGAGAATCTTCTTTAATCAAAAAGTATAAATCTTTAAGCTCACCATTTACACTCATTATCAGCGCTTCTTTATAAAGCGATTTACTTATTTTTTCTGCAATTTCTAAACCCGAGACCTCTTTTGGAAACTTAAGATTATTTCCATCTGGTAATTTTATTGTAAGCATTTAATTAACTAATCTTTTATATTCTGAATAAGTAGAAAAGCACATTTTTTCAACATTAAATTTTTTTACAATGTTTTTTCTACCTTCAATACCCATAGTTTTCAATAAGCTTTCGTTCATAGTTAAAGCCTGCATTATTTTTTTACTTAAAGATTTTGGATCTCCAGACTCAAATAATAATCCTGTTTTTTCATTAATCACAGTTTCATTTGATCCACCAATATTACTAGCAATTATCAGTTTTTCCATTGATTGGGCTTCTACCGCAACTCGTCCAAATGCTTCTGGTTCAATTGATGCTGAAACAATTATATCTGAAACTTTATAAGCTAAAGCCATATTTTTACATGAGTCAATAAATTTTATTTGATTAGAAATTTTGTATCGTTCACAAAGATCATGCAACTTTTTTTTATATACATCTCGTCCTTGATCATTACCTAGCACTACCGCATAAAATGCTTCATAACCTAATTCCATGTTAACCAAATTTATCGCTTCAATAAATAGTTCCTGACCTTTCCAGGATGTTAATCTACCTGGTAACAAAATAATCTTTTTATTTTCCAATATACCCCACTCGCTAAGTAATTTTTTTTCATCCTTTTCTAACAATGTGCTGGAGTCAAAATAATCAACATTTATGCCTCTAAATATTACGAGTAATTTTTTTTTTAAATTAATGAAATTTGAATAGTTTTCTTTAATGTGAGAAAAAATAAAGTTAGATCCAGCTATAATAAGATCTGATCTAACCATTACCGAATTATAAAATTTTTTAATTTTACCATTGAAATTATATGTACCATGAAAAGTTGTTACGAACTTTCTTCTTGTAAATTTAGTTGCAATTAAACAAGACCAAGCTGGTGCTCTACTTCGAGCGTGAACTATGGATATATTGTAAAATAAAATGATAAAAACTAAAATTATCGAGTTTAATAAAATTAATAAAGGATTTTTGCTATGAACAGGTAATCTAATTAATTTAACTTTTTTCCTATCTATAAATTTTGTTAACTCACCACCACTCGTAACTATAAAAGATTTACAGTCATTTTCTGGAAGATAATGAGCAATATCATAACAACCTGTTTCAGCTCCCCCGTAGCCTAGTTTGGGGATAACTTGCAAAACTTTTAAATTAAATGACATAGGAATTAATTATATAATAATCGAAATAACTAATAAACTTTTATGACTAAGTTTAAATACTTAAAACTAACAAAAACTAAAAGAATAAGATATTTGACGAATTTTAAGAAAAAAAACACTTATCTTGTTTTTCTTCATGGTTTTAAATCAGACCTAGAGGGTCAAAAACCCAAAATTTTTTTAAGATTTGCAAAAAAAAATAATTTAGGTTTTTTAGGTTTAGAATATTCCGGCCATGGAAAATCATCAGGGAAATTTATTGATGGAAATATAACCAAATGGACAAATGAAACTTCAAAATTAATTAAAAAAATTGTCAAAAAAAATAACATAATATTAATTGGGTCAAGCATGGGTTCTTGGATTTCATTAAATCAATTTAAATATTTTAAAGATCAAATCGTAGGTTTTTTAGGAATTGGATCTGCACCCGAATTTCTAGAACACTTAATGTGGAAGAAATTTACAAAAAAGATTAAATCGGAAATCATTAAAAATGGTATATATCTTCTTAAATATGGTGACTATACTTATCCAATTACTCACCAATTAATAAAAGATGGAAAACAGAACAAAGTTTTAAACAAAAAAATAAATCAAAATGTAAATGTAACTATGGTTCATGGGAGTAAGGATGAGTCTGTTCCTATAATTTACTCAAAAAAAATTTTGAAAATGTTTAAATCCAAAAAAAAGAAATTAGTAATTGTAAAAAACGGTGACCATAGTTTGTCTTCACCCAAATGGCTTAAAATATTGAAAAGAGAGTTAAGATTAATAATTAGCTAACTTTTTGTATTTTTGTTTTTGTAGAAATTGGATTTTTAAGCTTATCTATCATCTCTTTTGGACAGACCTGTACAAAATTCTTTAACTCATTCTCAAAATCATCAATTATTTTTTTAGACAAATTGGATCCAGTTTCATTACAATGTTCGAGCACTAGTTCTTTTAAAATTTTTGACCAATATTCAGTCTCTACATTTTGCCATACAACTGAGTCAGGGTTTACTTTTTTTTCAAATTCTTTTGATTTATCGTAAATAAAAGCCATACCCCCTGTCATGCCAGCCGCAAAATTATCTCCAACATCCCCAAGAATTACTGCCGTTCCACCTGTCATATATTCACAACCATTTGAGTCACAACCTTCGATGACAGTTATTGCGCCAGAATTTCTTACTGCAAATCTATCCCCAGCTTGACCGGCTGCAAAAAGTTTACCTGACGTTGCGCCATAAAGAACTGTATTCCCAATAATAGTATTCTCATTTGAAATCAAATTACTTTCATCAGGAAGTTTTATTGAAATGGTGGCACCCGATAAACCTTTCCCAACGTAATCATTTGCATCACCTTTTAAATTGAGTTTAAGTCCTTTTGATGTAAATGCCCCAAAAGATTGTCCAGCTGAACCTTTAAAATCAAGAGTTAAAAAATTTTCTTCTAATTTTTCATAGCCATATTTTTTGTACAAGTGATGTGAAATTCTAGTACCCACTGCTCTATTAGTATTTTTAATTAAAAACTCATTATTTATTTTCTCAGAGTTATCTAAAGCCTTTTCTATTTGAGGCCAAATCTCTTGATCCAGCGTATCTGGAACTTTATTAATTTCTGATATCTCACAGTACCTCTTATTATTACCAGGGTCTGCTTGTACAAATAGTGGATTAAGATCTAAATCATCTAGATTAGGTGATGCTTTGCTTACCTGCATCAATAAATCTGTTCTACCGATAACTTCATTTAAAGATTTAAAACCAAGAGAAGCTAAAATTTCTCTTACCTCTGTAGCGATAAACGTAAATAAATTTACAACTTTATCAGGAGTTCCAGTAAATTTTTCTCTTAGTTTTTCATCTTGTGTACATACTCCTACAGGACAAGTATTGGAATGACATTGCCTTACCATAATGCAACCCATTGCTACTAAAGCTGTAGTTGCTACACCATATTCCTCAGCACCCATCATGGCTGCAATAACCACATCTCTTCCAGTTTTAATACCTCCATCAGTTCTTAAAGTAACTTTGTGTCTTAGATTGTTTAATGTTAAAACTTGATTTGCCTCTGTAAGTCCCATCTCCCAAGGAATACCTACATATTTTACACTTGTTTGTGGTGTAGCTCCAGTTCCTCCATTATGTCCCGAAATTAAAATTATATCAGCTTTTGCTTTTGCCACACCAGCTGCAATAGTACCTACGCCTGATGACGCAACTAATTTCACTCCAATTCTTGCCCTAGGGTTGATTTGTTTTAAATCATAAATTAGCTGAGCTAAGTCCTCAATTGAATAAATATCATGATGTGGAGGTGGGGAAATTAATGTAACGCCTGGTGTTGAATGTCTTAGCTTAGCAATTTCATCTGTTACTTTAAATCCTGGTAATTGGCCACCTTCACCAGGTTTTGCACCTTGAGCAATTTTGATCTCAATTTCATTACAATTGTTCAAGTAATTAACTGTTACACCAAATCTAGCAGATGCAATTTGCTTTACCCTCGAATTCGCACTATCACCAGAGTCCATGACTTTGAATCTATTTGCATCTTCACCACCTTCTCCGCTACAGGATGCACCTTTAATCCTATTCATCCCAATAGCCAAAGTTTCATGTGCCTCCTTAGATAATGCTCCATGAGACATACTTCCACTACCAAATCTCTTTAATATTTTTTCTATCGGTTCAACCTCAGAAATTTGAATAGATGGACCTAATTTTTTTTTTCTAAAATCAATCAAATCCCTTAAATTAATGGGTGGCAAGTTATATATTCCCTCAGCATATTTTTTATATGCTGAATAAGAATTTGACCCCACTGCACTCTGTAATAAGTGGATTAATCTACCTTGATATTGGTGTATTTCTCCATTCTTTCTGTATCTATAGATACCACCAATAGGCAAAACCGTATCAGTACTCTCAAATGCTTCTTTATGTATCGCACGTATTTTTTTTTCAATTCCTGACAATCCAATACCAGAAATTTTTGAGGTAACTCCTGGAAAATAATCATCAACTATTGATCTGCTTAGACCGACAGTCTCAAAATTACATCCACCCCTATAAGAACTTAAAACAGAGATACCCATTTTTGACATGATTTTTAACAATCCTGCATTCACTGATTTGATATACCTTTCGACACATTCATCAAAACTATACTGACCAAATAACTTTTTCTCATGTCTTTGGTATAAACTGTCAAAAGCTATATATGGATTAACTGTAGTTGCTCCAACTCCTATCAATGTTGCAAAAGAGTGGGTATCTAACGCCTCACCAGATTGAACATTGATTGAAACATATCCTCTCAATTTTTTATCAATTAAAAAAGTATTAATCGCTCCAACGCATAACAGCATTGGCATAGGCATTCTCTTATCTGAAATATCTTTGTCACTTAAAACTAATTGAGTCACACCCTGTCTAACAGCAATTTCTGACTCTTTTTGGATCCTTTTAATAGAGTCAAATAAATTTTCCTCATTCGAAAAAGTACAATCTATAGAAACTGAGTTTTTGCCAAAAAAATTAATAAATTTATTAAATTGTGAATTCGATAATATCGGGCTATTCAAAACATAAATATTTTCTTTCGTTAAGGTATCAAAATCTAAAATATTCCCAAGATTACCAAATCTAGTTTTCAAACTCATAACTTTATTTTCTCTTAGAGAGTCAATCGGTGGGTTAGTCACTTGGCTAAAGTTTTGTCTAAAAAAATGATAAAGTGGTCTGTATTTATCTGACAAAACTGCTAAAGGTGTATCATCACCCATAGAGCCCGTTGCCTCTTTAGCATCTTCTGCCATTGGATGTAAAATTAACTCTAAGTCTTCTAAGCTTATTCCAAAAGTATGTTGTCGTCTCCTTAGATCTTCGCCATCAAAATTATGTTTCTCATTAGAAATGAATAATTTTTCATCTAAATCTATTATCTGAGAATTAAAATGTTTATATTCTTTTGCTAAGTAGTCTTTAATTTGGTTATTCGTAAATAATTTACCTTTTTCAATTCTAACCCCAATTATCTCACCAGGGCCTAGTCTACCTTTTGATAAAATTCTTTTTTCATTTAACTCAATCATTCCAGTTTCAGATCCAGCAAAGAGAAACTTATCTTTTGTTATTGCGTATCTTAAAGGTCTTAAACCATTACGGTCATTTGCTGCAATAACCCACTCATTATCTGTTGCAGCAATTGCAGCAGGACCATCCCAAGGTTCCATAGTGCTATTTAAAAAATTAAACAGTTGTTGATGGTTTTTTGGTAGAGTTTTATTTCTTTTTGACCAAGCGTCAGGGATCATCATCAATTTTGCTAAAGGAGCGGGTTGACCTGATTTATTTAATAACTCAAAAACATTGTCTAGGGCCGCGGAGTCTGAAACTCCTTTTTGTATAACTGGCTTTAAATTTTCAATATTTTCAAAAAAAGGACTACTCATCTCTTGTTCATGAACTCTCATCCAGTTTTTGTTTCCTTTATAAGTATTAATTTCACCATTATGGGCGACTGCTCTAAACGGTTGAGCCAAACTCCAGCTCGGAGCGGTGTTGGTTGAAAATCTTTGATGAAAAATTGCAAATCTTGAAATAAATCTCTCGTCTTTTAAATCCAAGAAAAAATCTGAAATAGCCTCAGCTAAAAACATGCCTTTATAGATAATTGATTTAGCGCTTATTGAGCAAATATAAAAATTATTTAATGATAGATTGAAAGCTTTATTCTCAATTTTTTTTCTTGTTTCATAAATTTTTCTCTCAAGATCTTTATCAAGTAAATTTTTATTATTTGCTTTGAAAAGTACTTGAATTATCTCTGGCATAGTTTGAAGAGCCTTTTCTCCTAAAACTTTTGGATTAACGGGCACCTGTCGCCAACCATAAATACTAAAATCATTTTTGGTTAACTCACTTTCTACAATCGTTTTACAGCTTTCCTGTGAAGTATAATCATTTCTTGGTAAAAAAATCATCCCAACACAAATATCAGACCCATCATGAGTGTGACCTGTAACTTCTATTTTTTCGACAAAAAAATCTTTAGGTATTTCTAAATGTATTCCTGCCCCATCACCCGTTTTTCCATCAGCATCAACGGCTCCTCGATGCCAAACTGCTTTTAAAGCTTCAATTCCATATTCTACAACTTCTCTTGATTTTTTTCCCTCTGTCGATGCAATTAAACCTACTCCACATGCATCATGTTCCATTTCTTTAGAGTAAACATTATTTTTAGTAAGTAATTTTAAATTTTTTTTATAAGTGTTCATTATGCAACTTTTGATTTTTTTAATTCTATATTTTCAAGATAAGACTTGATTGACGACGCAGCATCTCTTCCATCTTTTATTGCCCATACCACTAAAGATGCACCCCTTATAATATCACCAGCAGCAAAAACACCTTTGATATTTGTTTCCATGGTATCAAAATCAGCTTTTATCGTTCCCCATTTTGTAACTTGTAATTCTTGTGCTTCAAATAATAATGGCAAGTTTTCTGGATCAAATCCTAAAGCTTTTATTACCATATCTGCTTTAATTTCAAATTCAGATCCTTGTTTAATTTCTGGTCTTCTTCTACCTGAGTCATCTGGATCTCCTAGTTGGATTTGATCTACAATTAATTTTTCGATTTTATTTTTTCCTTTAAATTCTTTTGGACTAGACAACCAAACAAATTCAACACCTTCTTCTTCTGCGTTAGCTACTTCTCTCGCAGATCCAGGCATATTATCTTTATCTCTTCTATATAAGCATTTAACCGAGTTAGCTTTTTGTCTTACTGAGGTTCGAACACAATCCATTGCTGTGTCCCCACCTCCAATAACTACAACATCTTTACCTTCAGCATTTAATATACCTTTATCAAATAAATCAACTTTGTCTCCTAATCCCTTTTTATTTGATGCTGTTAAAAACTCCATAGCAGGAAAAATATTATCTAAGTCATTCCCTGGTAAATTAATCTCTCTTGGTTTATAAACCCCGGTAGCAATTAAAATTGCATCATGTCTTTTTCTCAATTGCTCCAAAGTTGCATCCTTACCAACCTCAAAATTTTGTTCAAATTTAATCCCACCATCTTTCAACAATTTAGTTCTTCTCTCGACCACATGTTTTTCTAATTTAAAATTTGGTATACCATAAATTAACAGGCCACCTGCTCTGTCATATCTATCATAAACAGTTATTTGATATCCATTTTTCCTAAGTTGTTCAGCGGCTGCAAGTCCAGCAGGTCCAGCACCAATTATTCCAACACTTTGATCTTTTTCATGTTTAACTGAAATTGGTTTTACCCATCCATTCTCCCATGCACTATCTGTAATGTATTTTTCGACTGATCCAATTGTAACAGTGCCATGGCCTGACTGCTCAATAACACAGTTACCCTCACATAATCTGTCTTGTGGACATATTCTACCACAAACCTCGGGCATGTTGTTTGTGCTCTGAGATAATTCATAAGCTTCCTTCAATCTGCCTTCAGCAGTCAATTTGAGCCAGTCTGGAATATTGTTACTTAACGGACAATGGACTTGGCAAAAGGGAACACCACATTGAGAACATCTACTTGACTGCTCTTGTGCTTTTTGAGTTATAAATTCGTCATAGATTTCATTAAAATCATCTTTTCTATTATCTACTCCTCTTTTAGGTGGAGTTTGTTGACCTATTTTAACGAATTTTAGCATTTTATCAGTCATATTTTTTAAAATTTATGGCAAGATATACATTGTTTTTATTAGTAAAAGAAATATATAGGTCAATAATTTTGACCTAATTATTACAATATCTAGCTTAAAACCTACTTAATCTGATTTTTGCATACCTAATATGATTAAATCGAATTGTTTAAAATGAATATTTTTTAAGTTACGACACTTATATGTTTCGAGATTTTATAGAAATTTTAATTCTTTCTTCAATTCAAGGAATTTCAGAATTTTTACCCATAAGCTCATCAGCTCATTTAATATTGATATCAAACTTTTACGATTTAGAGACAAGTTCTTTATTGATTGATATAAGTTTACATTTAGGCTCATTAATTGCGGTAATTTTTTATTTTAGAAAAGAGTTATTTGATCTAAGAAATAATAATAAATTATTAAGTTTAATAATTATTGGTTCTTTGCCTTTAATACTATTCGGATATATTTTATATACCACTGAGTTTATTCATCTTTTAAGAAACACAAAAATAATTGCATCAACAACATTGTTTTTTGGATTCATACTTTTTTTTGCTGATCAAAGAAAAACTGATCGAAATATCTCTACCGATTTGAATATTAAGTCAATTTTATTAATTGGTTTATTTCAAATATTAGCATTAATACCAGGAGTTAGTAGGGCTGGAATAACAATTACTGCAGCAAGATTTTTAAATTTTAATAGAATTGACTCTAGTAAAATTTCTTTTTTATTATCTATACCTGCTTTAACAGGAGCAAGCTTCCTAGGTTTGAGGGAGGCTTTTGAACAATCAATAGAAATAAATTATTTATTATTGATTGCCACTTTCTTATCATTTATGTTTTCATTTTTTACAATTAAATATTTTCTTAAATTTATAAATAAAATTTCCTTCAATATAATTGTAGTATATCGAATAATTCTTGGCTTAATTTTATTTTTAATAATATATGCTTAGGTTGTTTTCTTAATTAATGGAACTAATTGGGATAATAAGACCCCACTTAATATGAAAAAACAACCAAGTAGATTATTAATTCCTAATATTTGATTTAAAAGAAACCAAGCAGCAATCGTTGCAAATACACCTTCCAAGGAAAAAATTATTGCTGCTGGTGCTGGTGTTATATTTCTTTGTGCATAAATTTGTAAAACAAATGCAAAACCGCCCGACAAAATTCCAGCATATAAAATTGAATCCATTTCATTTAAAATATTTTCAATTACAAATTCTTCGGAAAATAAACCTATAATAAATGAAAATATAGCAACTAGTAGAGTTTGAATTGCTCCAATCGTTAATGGTAGATTGTACTTTTTAATAATCATACCAGTAAAAATAATATGTGTACTCCAAAATAAAGCTCCCAATATCACAAGAGTGTCACCTAGTCTTACAGTTGCATCTTGAAAATTTGTTAATAAATATCCACCAATCAAACATAAAATTACTGATGGCCATACACTCCAATGTAAAAAATCTTTTTTAAAGATGAAAATAATTATGGGGACCATTGGCACATAAAAAATTGTAAAAAAAGCAGCATTTGCTACATCGGTGTAAAGCAACGCAACCTGTTGTAATGCTGAGCCTAAAAATAATGAGACTCCAATTAAAAGGGACAGAATAATGAATGTTTTCGTATCAAATCTAAATTCCTTTTTTAGTTTTTTTGCTTCAAACAATAATGCTAAAGGAATAATTGATAAAAAACCTACAAAAAATCTTACAGAATTAAAAGTGAATGGACCGATGTCATCCATACCTGTATCTTGTGCAATGAATGTAGTCCCCCAAATGAAAGTGCACAGTAATGCACTAAATAATGATAGAGTTTTTGACATATTTCTTATACAGCTAATTTATAAGCAAAATTTTTTCCAAGATTATCTTTCAAATCGTTGTTAAATCGAGCCGCTTCAGCTCCATCAATTATTCTATGGTCATATGATAAAGATAAAGGTAGTACTGTTCGTGTTATGAACTTTCCATCAATAAAAATTTGTTTTTTTTGAGATTTACCAACTCCTAGAATTGCGACTTCAGGGTAATTAATGATGGGTGTAAAAAAAGAACCACCAATACCTCCTAGACTCGTTATAGTCATAGAACCACCAAATAATTCTTTTTTATCAATTTTAAGATTTCTGCATTGATCACTTAATTTTTTAAGTTCAGTACCTATTAAAGAGATGTTCTTGTTATCAGCATTTCTAAGTTTTGGTACCATAAGCCCATGCTTCGTATCCACAGCTATTCCAATGTGATAATACTTTTTTAGAGTCATTTTTCCTTTATCAATTTCATCAATGGATGAGTTAAAATTTGGAAATTTTTTAAGTGATGCAGTTAAAGCTTTGACAATAAAAGCTAAAGGAGTAATTTTTTTTTTTTCTCCAGTGTAAATATCTGTTAGAGAAGTTCTAAACTCCTCTAATTCAGTTATATCTGCTTCGTCATGATTGGTCACATGTGGAATATTGGACCAAGAATTCATAAGATATTTAGATGAAAGTTTTTTTACTCTTGGAATATCCTTTATTTCCGTTTTTCCAAATTCAGAGTGAGGATACTCTAGTTCTATCATTTCATCTTTTTTGAATTCTTTTTCAATATTTCTCTCAGGGGTTTTTGCAACAAATGACTTAACATCACTTTCAGTTACTCTTCCTAATCTTTCACTACCTTGAACTTTACTAATATCAACACCAAGTTCTCTAGCAAATTTTCTGACTTTTGGTGAGGCTGAAGTTTTTTTTGAAAAATCTTTTACGGTAATGTTTTTTGGTTTAACTTCTTTTTCAATTTCTATTTTGTTTTCTTTGATGTTTTCTTTTTTAGTTGATTGTATTACTTTAGTTTCTACGTTGTTGTCTTTTAATTCGATTTCTAAAATCTTACTACCCTCAGAAACCTTATCACCAATTTTTAGGTTTAATTCTGTAACTAGTCCGTCATGTAATGAGGGAATTTCAACACTCGATTTATCACTTTCAATTGTGATTAAAGGATCATTTTTTTTAATCTCTTGACCTTTTTTAATTAAAATTTCAATAACCTCTACATCTTTGAATTCACCAATGTTTGGAACTTTTATATCTTTTTTAGGCATTCTATAGTTTTGTTGGCATAGGTTTATCAGTATCAATCTTATACTTCTTAATTGCTTCTTTAGCATATTTTGATGCAATAAGCTGTTCCTTAGCTAAAATGCTCAACCCATATGTTGTGATATGTTCCTTATCAACCTCAAAAAATTTTCTTAACTCTTTTCTTGTATCACTTCGTCCAAATCCATCTGTTCCTAGTGAATAAAAACTTTTGTTTACATAAGGTCTTATCTGATCAGAGTTCATTCTCATATAATCAGAGGCTGCTAAAATTGGCCCTTCAGCGTTACCTAAACATTTTTCTACATAACTTTTTTTAGGGTCTTTATCAGGGTTTAGAAGATTATATCTCTCTACTTCAAGACCGTCCCTTCTTAATTCGTTAAAGCTTGTTACGCTCCAAATCTCACTATCGATTTGATATTCATTTTGTAATATTTCTGCACCAGCTATCATTTCTCTTAATATTGTGCCAGATCCAAGAAATTGAATTTTAGTTTTTTTATACTTATTAAACTCCTTTATTTTGTACATTCCTTTTAAAATACCCTCCTCACATGAGTTATCTTTTGGCATTTCTGGATGAGGATAATTTTCATTCATAGTTGTAATATAATAAAAAATATTTTCTTTTTTCTCATGCATTCTTCTTAAACCTTCTCGAAAAATGACTGCAAGCTCATAATGAAATGTTGGATCATATGATATGCAATTAGGAATAGTCGAAGCCATTAAATGACTATGACCATCCTGATGTTGCAAACCCTCTCCAGCAAGGGTTGTTCTTCCAGCAGTAGCTCCAATCAAAAATCCTCTAGACTGACTATCCGCACCTGCCCAAGCAAAATCCCCAATTCTCTGAAAGCCAAACATTGAGTAGAAAAGATAAATTGGGATCATTTCAATATCATGATTGGTATATGAAGTTCCAGCAGCTATCCACGATGACATTGCTCCAGCTTCATTAATTCCTTCTTCTAAAACTTGACCGCTCTTTTCCTCTTTATACGAACTTAGTTGAGCAGAGTCCTCTGGCTCATATTTTTGACCCTCATGTGCGTAAATTCCTATCTTTTGAAAAAATCCTTCCATTCCAAAAGTTCTTGCTTCATCAGGAATGATTGGGACCAGTCTTGATGCAACATTTTTGTCTCTCAAAAGATTTGTCAACATTCTAACTAGTGCCATTGTGGTCGACATTTCTTTTTCACCTGTTGAAACTTTCATATTAGCGAAAATGTCTTTTGGAGGTGCTTTAATAGGTTTTGCATAAGCAGTTCTCTCAGGAATAAAGCCACCCAACTGAAGCCGTCTCTCTTTAATATATCTTATTTCAGGAGAATTTTGATCTGGTTTATAATATTCGATATTTTTGACCTGTTTGTCTGTTAATGGAACATCGAATCTATCTCTATAATACATTAGGTCTTCAACATCTAACTTTTTGGTCTGATGAGTTGTATTTACGCTCTCACCACTTTTACCCATGCCATAACCCTTTATGGTCTTAGCAATTACTACAGTGGGACTACCGACATTTTTAGATGCTTTATCATATGCTGCAAAAACTTTATGAGGATCATGCCCACCTCTATTTAATCTCCAAATATCCCTATCTGAAAGACTTGAGACAAGTTCCGAAGTTTCTGGATATTTTCCAAAAAATTTTTCTCTAACGTAAGCTCCATCTCTTGCTTTCATTGCTTGATATTCTCCATCAACTGTTTCATTCATTGTCTTAATAAGATGGCCTGTTTTGTCATTCGCTAACAGTGAATCCCAATAAGAACCCCAAATTACTTTAATAACATTCCATCCGGCTCCTCTAAAAATTCCCTCTAATTCTTGTATAATTTTTCCATTACCTCGCACTGGACCGTCTAATCTTTGAAGGTTACAATTTATAACAAATATTAGATTATCTAAATTTTCCCTAGCTGCTAAACCAATTGCTCCTAAAGACTCTGGCTCATCCATTTCGCCATCACCTAAAAATGACCAAACTTTTCTACCCTCATCCTTAATCAGGCCTCTATTGATCAAGTATTTCATATATCTTGCTTGATAAATCGCTAACATTGGTCCTAAACCCATTGAGACTGTTGGAAATTGCCAAAAGTTTGGCATTAACCAAGGATGTGGATATGAAGATAAACCGCCAGGCTTAACTTCCTGTCTAAAACTGTCCAATTGTTTTTCATTAAGCCTTCCTTCAAGGAATGCTCTAGCATACATACCAGGTGCACTATGACCTTGAAAATAAATAAGATCTCCACCGAATTTATTATTTTTAGCTCTCCAAAAATGATTCATTCCAACATCATATAAAGTTGCTGCAGATGCAAAAGTTCCAATATGACCTCCAAGTTCAGGAAATTTTTTATTTGCTCTTACTACCATTGCAGCAGCATTCCATCTAATTAATGACCTAATCCTTCTTTCTATATTCTGATCACCATTTGATTTCTTCTCCTCACTCACAGGAATAGTATTTATATAAGGGGTATTTTGCGTGTATGGAATATTAGCACCCTCCATATAAGCTTTATTAATTAATTCCTTAATCAAATAGTGAGCTCTTTGATTACCATCTTTTTCGATGACATCTGATAGAGAGTCTATCCATTCAAGTGTCTCTAAAGGATCAATATCACCCTCATTTACAACTTCAATTTTGCTAGGTTTTTCTTTCTCTAATTCTGGAATTTGCTTTTCTTGTTCTTTATTTTTCTTTAAAGAATTTTCCGCCTCTAAAATTAAATTTTCAGTATTTTTTGGAACCTCTTCTAATTTAGACAATTTTTTACTAGGGCTTGATATATTGAGAAGCAAATCCCCTTTTGAAACTTTATCACCAACTTTTACCTCAATGTTTTCAACTTTCCCTGAAAAAGTTGATGGAATTTCAACACTAGATTTGTCACTTTCAATAGTGACCACTGGATCATTTATTTTAATTTCTTGACCCTCTGCAACAAGTAATTCAATTACCTCAACATTTTCAAAATCGCCAATATCAGGAACTAATAATTTTTCAGTCATTTTTATGTTTTATACACTATAAAAATATAGTTAATTGCAAATTTTAACACATTCTGTCCTATTTTTTGACACTCTTTTACTCTTAAATGCAAAAATGATTAAAAAGATACTAAAATTACTTGTTCATTCAAATTATAATACACACGTAGACGCTAAAATGTGGATACAAAAAATATTACTAGAAGGGAAGTACGGAAAAATAAATTCCTAAATTCTTTCAACACATAAAGCTATACCCATTCCACCTCCAATACAGAGAGTCGCGCAACCCTTGCTTTTTTTTTGTCTCTTCATTTCATGTACTAAAGTTACAAGTATTCTTGCTCCTGATGCACCAATAGGATGACCTAGCGCGATTGCACCACCATTTACATTAACTTTATTTGGGTCAACACCAAGCTCACGAATTACAGCTATGCTTTGAGCTGCAAAAGCTTCATTGATTTCAAATAAATCAACCTCATCTAAATTCCATCCAGCTATATTAATTGCCTTGCGAACAGCTTCTATTGGTCCTAGACCCATTAAAGTTGGATCTACTCCAACTGATGCCCATGACACTATTTTTGCAAGTGGAATGATAGATTTTTTTTCTGCTTCTTCAATAGTGGTTAAAAATAAAGCTGCAGCACCATCATTTATACCAGAAGAGTTTCCAGGTGTGACTGTCCCATTTTCTTTAAAAACTGTTTTAAGTTTTTCTAGATCAGAAATTTTTAAACCTATTCGTGGATGCTCATCTAACTTTAATAGGTTATTACCTTGATTAATCTTAACTAACTCATTATCAAATTTGTTATTTTTGATTGCTTCTTCTGTTTTTTTTTGAGAATTTAAAGCAAACTCATCTTGTTCCTTTTTAGATATGTCAAATTTTTTTGCAATATTTTCTGCTGTAACGCCCATGTGATAATTATTAAAAGCATCCATTAATCCATCATTAATCATTGTATCTGTTAGTTTATCCTCTGAAATTTTTCTTTCATCTCTAAAAAAAATTGAATGTGGTGCTATTGACATATTCTCTTGTCCCCCAGAAATAACATTTAATGACTCTCCCAATTTGATAGATTGATATCCCGATATTACTGCTCTTAATCCAGACCCACAAACTTGATTAATTATATGTGCTGGTTTTGAAATTGGTATTCCGGCATTTATTGCAGCTTGTCTTGCAGGGTTCTGTCCAGCCCCAGCAGTCAATACTTGGCCCATTATTACTTCATCTACCTCATCTGGACTAAATTTAGTTAGTTTTAAAGATTCTTTGATCACTAAAGATCCAAGCTGATCAGATCTCATTTTTTTTAATGAGCCTCTATAAGATCCTATAGGTGTCCTAACAGCACTAACAATCACCACTTCTTTTGATTTATCTGTCATTCATTTTTAAATTTATCTTATAATTAAAATATACTAAAAATTAATATAATGTATTTAAATAAAATTATAAATGCGCCTGTAGCTCAACTGGATAGAGCGCTTGGCTACGGACCAGGAGGTTCTGGGTTCGACTCCTAGCAGGCGCACCAAAAAATATAAATGTTTGATTGGCTCCTTAAATCTTCCCTGCAAATGTCTGTAATTTATTTTTTTATAATAATCTTTATTATTTTATTAATTTTAACTTTTATATTATAAAAATTCTATGACAGGTAAATTTGAGCAAATTAGTCTAAAATCAGGATTTATGAAACACAATGGTGGGGTTTTATTTAGACAAATTTCTGAAAATCATTATGAGTTTAAATCTACAATAACAAAAAACCATCTAAATTCAGCTGGTATCACTCACGGTGGTTACCTTGCGGCTTTAATTGATGCTGGTTCTGGTTCAGCCGCTCACAGATCAGCTAAACCTTCACCATGTGTAACAATTTCATTGGACTTAAAATTTATTGGTACATCTAAAGTTGGAGATGAAATTATAGGTCATGTTAAAATTTTAAAAAAAACCAAAACACTCGTATTTTTATTTTGTGAGCTTAAGTGTAACGATGAAATAATTACTGCCGCAAACGGTATTTGGAAAATCTTAAAAAATAAACCTATTAATATTTAGTATGTATTTGGCTAATTAGTTAAAGATGAAATACAACTGAAGAATAAAATATTAATTGTTATATAAATTTTATATATGTGCTAAAATAAATTTGTTTATTTTTGAAATGAGAACTTTTTAACTTCCGATTCGGTCTTGTTTTAGTCTATTTTTGTTCTTTAGCACTAACAATATCTGGTAGGTTAAAAAAAAAGTACACCAAACATAGAATGAGTAAAAATAAAATATCAGCAATTCTAGGTCCAACCAATACTGGAAAAACGCACCTTGCAATAGAGACAATGTTATCTTTTGAAAGTGGAATGATTGGTTTTCCACTAAGGTTGTTAGCACGTGAGGTTTACGACAAATTATTAAAAAAACTAAACTCAGACAAGGTTGCATTAATAACTGGTGAGGAAAAAATTATCCCAACAAATGCCAAATATTTTTTATGCACTGTTGAATCTATGCCAATTGATAAACAATTAGATTTTGTTGCTGTTGATGAAATTCAAATGTGCTCAGATCATGAACGAGGTCATATTTTTACGGATAGACTTTTAAATATGAGAGGTGAGAAATTAACAATGTTTATGGGTTCAAATACAATTAAGAGTATTATTACTAAACTAGATGATGATATCGAATTTATTAATAGAAATCGTTTGTCAAAACTTTCTTATTCTGGTCATAAAAAAATTTCAAGAATTGATCGAAAAACTGCTATAATTGCATTTTCTGCGGAAGAGGTTTACGCAATAGCTGAACTTATCAGAAGACAGAAAGGAGGGGCATCAATCGTTATGGGGTCTCTCAGTCCAAAAACTAGAAATGCTCAAGTTGAATTATATCAATCTGGAGATGTTGATTTTTTAGTTGCGACTGATGCAATTGGAATGGGTATAAATATGGATCTCAATCATGTGTATTTTTCAAATTTGAAAAAATTTGATGGGAAAAAATTGAGAAGATTGAATTTATCTGAAATTGGTCAAATTGCTGGTAGAGCAGGAAGATATATGAATGATGGTAGCTTTGGGATAACAGGTCAATGTGGAACAATTAGTCCTGAGGATGTTGAATTACTCGAAAATCATAAATTTGAGGAAATTAGCTACTTATTTTGGAGAAATTCAAATTTGAATTTTCATAGCTCCTCTTTATTAATAAAATCATTAGATGAAAAACCTCATAAAGACTGGTTAAGAAAAATATATGAATGTGAGGATGAAAAAGCTTTAAAGTTTTTTTTAAAAGACAAAAATTTCGAAAATATCAAGAACAATCAAGCAAAATTAAAACTTTTATGGGAATGTTGTCAAATACCTGATTTTGTAAAAAAAACTTATGGCAATCATTATGAGGTAATTGGAAATGTTTTCAAATATTTAAGCAGTGAAAAAGGCAAAATTTCTAACGATTATATGCGATTACAGCTGATGAAACTTGATAAATTGGAGGGGAATGTTGATTCTTTATCAAATAGAATTGCAAATGTAAGAACTTGGTCATATGTTTCAAACAAAAATAATTGGGTAGAGAATCATAACTATTGGATAGAAAAAACTAAGTTATTAGAGGATAGACTTTCAGACAGATTACATGAGGAACTTACAAAAACTTTTATTGATAAACGTGCAAGTATTCTTGCAAGAGGTTTAAAGCAGGATATGGAGTTTAATACGCAAATTTTAGAAAATAATGATGTAATAATCGACAATCAATTTATCGGTAAAATTAATGGTCTCAAACTAGAATTGGATTTAAAAAAAGGAGCCTTAGAAACGGACATAAAATCTCTTAAAAAAGCTGCCAGACAATCTGTTGGCCCTGAACTCGAAAAAAGAGTTAAGATTATAATTGATAATGGTCTTATTGAACTTAAGGATGATTCTAAAATTTATTGGGAAAACTCTGCGATCGGAAGATTGACTGCTGGTAAAGATTATCTAAATCCCAATTTAGAATTAATAGTTGATGATATTTTAGAACAAAATCAAAAGCAAAAATTATCAGATTTTATTAATAAATGGTTAAAAAATAGAATTGGCACGGTTTTAAAAAGTTTAATTGATTTAAAAAATATAAAAGAAAAAAATCCATCCACAAAAGCTTTAGCATATCAACTTTATGAAAATAATGGTGTAATTAAAAGAGAAAAAGTTTCTGAATATTTGGATAAGCTAGATCAAAATGAAAGAAAAACTTTACGCAATATAGGAGTCAAATTTGGAAGATATCATGTGTTTTTGTTTAAATTAATAAAACCTGATGCAGTTTCCTTAAGGACGCTATTATGGAAAAATTATCATCAAAAATATTTCAATTTAAGACCTCCAACATTTGGTTTGAACTTTTTAAACAATAAGGATTTCAAAAATAAAAATTTCATGCTGTTATGTGGATTTGAAAAATTTGATACCTTTTTTGTTAGAATTGATATTCTTGAGAGATTATTTATACAAATATTGAATTCCGACAATCAAGAAAAAGAAAAGATGATCAAAATGGTCCCAGAGATGATTAATCTACTAGGCTGTAGTAGAGAAAATTTTAAAAAGTTAATTAGTATGATGAATTATAAAGTTTTAGAAATAAATAACGACCTTTTTTTCAAATATAATCCCCCTAAAAAAAACAAAAAAGTTTTTTTAAAAAAACCTAATAAAGAAAGCCCTTTTATGGTTCTTAAAAATCTTAATTTGAGCTGATAGATGATTTTTAAAAAAAAAGAAAAATTAGATATTAATAGTAATTTAATTGAAATATGTGCTCTTTTAATTCATGCAGCAAAAATTGATGAACACTTCTCTGAAAAAGAGGAAAAAATTATTAAGCAAACAATGCTAAAAATTGGAGTAAAAAAAGACCATTTAGACAAATTATTTAACGAAGCGATAAAAATTGAGGATAATTCTAATCAAATTCTTAATTTTACAAAACAGGTCAAAAATATGAATGAACAAAATAAAATTCAAATTATTGAAGCATTGTGGAGAATTATTTACTCTAATAAAGAGGCGGACATCTATGAAACAAGTTTAATGAGAAGGCTTGGAGGATTATTGTATGTTGACAATAAATTGATGGGAGACATTAAAGAAAAGATAAAAAGTGAGAATTTATAATGACATATTTGGTTAATGATAAATGTATTAAATGTAAGCTGACTGATTGTGTTGATGTTTGCCCAGTTGATTGCTTTTATGAAGGTAAAAATATGCTTGTAATTAAACCCGATGAGTGTATAGATTGTGGCGTTTGTGAACCTGAATGTCCAGTGGATGCAATTCAAGCTGATACAGAACCAGGAAGTGACAAATGGCTAGAAATCAATAAAAAATATTCTGAAATCTGGCCAAATATAAGCGAAAAAAAAGATCCACCATCGGATCATGAAAAATATAGAGATGAGCAAGATAAGTTTGAAAAATATTTTAAAGAGAACATTTAAAAATAAATCCAAAAAAACAAAAAAGGTGACTAAAACAAAAGTTATCAAAAGTATAAAAAAACCAGCCAAAAAAATTAAAAAATTAGTAAAACCCAAATCAAAGATAATTACTCAAAAAAAACAAACTAAAATTAGTAAAAAAAATGTTGAGTTAAAAACAGAAAACTTAAGGATTTCTAAAGGAACTGAGGTTAAGCCTGAAATAAAAAAGGTAAATAAACAAGCGACTGAAAAGAGAGAGTATAAAGTAAAAGATCATGTTGTTTATCCTAAACATGGTGTTGGACAGATTTCTGAATTTAAAAAAATTAGTATTGGTGGAATAGATGTTGAAACATACGTTATAAAATTTGAAAAAGATAAAGCTGACGGTATGGTTCCAGTCAACAAGCAATCTCACCTTCGACCATTAGCTACAATTAATCAAGTCAACAAATGTATTTCAATTTTAAAGAGTAAACCAAAAATTAAAAGATCCATGTGGAGTAGGAGAGCCCAAGAATATGAAGCTAAAATTTCCTCAGGTAAAATTTATGAATTGGCTGAAGTGGTAAGAGATTTAAATAAAGGTGACGACTTAATGGTCGATCAATCCTACAGCGAAAGACAACTTTTTGAAAAAGCTTACGAACGAATTTTATCTGAATTTAAAATAATATTAAATATATCACTGGAAGATACTCAAAAAAAATTAGATAAAGCGCTCAAAAGAAACTTAGATAGCCAAAATAAACAAGAGACTAAAACAATTAAAGGTTCTGAATCTGAAATTCAAGATGAGGAGCCAATTTCAGAAAATGATAATGATGAGCCAATAGAAGAATAAAAAAAAAAACGCCTCTCACACATAACGTTATGAGAAGCGTTTTTAATAAAGAATACTAAGTTCTTATCTTCTTCTTCTTTTTTTTGCTTTTTTCTTAGCTTTTTTCTTAGCCTTCTTTGCTTTTTTTCTTCTTTTAGCCATCTTTAGCTCCCTTTTTAGTTAAACGAATCAAAAATTGATTCGTAATTACTTATTTTTATTTTTTTATACACGTTATGTCAATTCTTTAATTGAAGTTAAAATTTTTATAAAATTTTTTAAATTCAAAAATATTTTTATAATTTCAATGCATTAAAAAGTTAATGTTTATGCGCTTAATAATCAAATATTTTACTTAAACTAATAAAGTTTTTCTAAATCTTCTTTATATTTCTCTAAAATTTTTTTTCTTTTTAGTTTTAAAGTGGGTGTTAACATTCCATTTTCAATTGTAAATTCTTCTTTAACTAATTTAAATTTTTTAACTTTTTCAACTAAAGATAAAGTTTTATTTAAATTTTCTAAATAAATTTCTATTTCTTTCTTATTTTCATTACTTTCACTTACAATTAATGCAACGAGATATGTTTTTTTATCTCCATATACAAAGCTTTGTTTAATTTTTTCATTTAAACATAATAAGTTTTCAATTTTGGAAGGTGATATGTTATCTCCACCAAGATTGACGATTATTTCTTTTTTTCTATCTGTTATTTTTAAATTTCCCTCTTTTGTAATTTCCCCTATATCTCCTGTATGTAACCAGCCATCTTTAATAACCTCATCAGTTTCTTTCTTTTTATTCCAGTAACCAAGCATGACATTTTCTCCTTTAACTAAAATTTCACCATCATCAGCAATTTTTACTTGATTAGTTTTAAAAGGAGGGCCCACTGTTTCAATCTTAATTTTTCCAGGAATATTACAACTAACAACAGGAGAGGCTTCAGTTAATCCATATCCTTGTAAAGTTGGTAATCCTATAGAATTCAAAAATTCACCAATTTTTTGATCTAAAGCACCCCCTCCAGAAACAAAAGCCTTTAGTTTGCCACCAAATTGATTCTTAATTTTTCTTCTTACCAATTTTTCACAGAAAATATTAATAAAATTTTCTTTCAAACTAAATTTACCTTTATTTAGTTTTTTAATCCCAAGTGAGATGGTAGATGAAATCAGCTTCCTCTTAAGACCTTTTTGTTTTGTGAAATTCATATAAATTTTACTGTATAAATTTTGATAAAATCTAGGGACTGCTGTCATTATTGTTGGTTTTGCAACTGACATATTAGATAATAATTTTTCCAAACTTTCAGCATAATAAACTTTTGCTCCAAGTGAAATTTGAACAAATTGAACTGCATGTTCATATGAATGAGATAATGGTAACCACGTTAGAAAAACTGGTTTTTCATTTTTAAATAAAGGTACTAAAATTTCTAATGCTCCCTCGCAATTAGATAAAATTCCTCCATGACTCAACATTACTCCTTTTGGGTTTCCAGTTGTACCAGAAGTATAAATAATACACGCAAGATCATTCCTTTTTAGATTGGTGTTTATAGAATGTTGAATTTTAAAGTTCTGATCAATCATTATAGTTTGCCAGTCAGTAAAAATTTTTTGAAAAAAATCTAATTCTTGATCAAAGCTATCCATAGAAATAACATTAATGTCTTTTGTTAAATATTTTTTAATTTTATCGAATTGTTCTTGAGTAGAGACAATACAAACTTTTGGCATACAATCTTTAATTATATATTCATAATCCTTATCAGAATAAGTTGTAAATAAAGGTACGGTCACTCCACCAGCATTCATAATTGATAAATCAGAAATTAGCCACTCAGGTCGATTTTCCGAAAGCAACAAACACCTATCTCCCCTAGATATTATCTTTTTTAAATAAGTAGTTAATATCCTAATTTGTCCATCAACTACTCTCCACGAATAATTAGTAGGTTGTCTTAATTCTGGCAACTCGTGTTCTCTTGATTTTAAATTTGTCAAAAAAGCAGACTCATTCATACTAAATTTTTTTGGTATATTTTTTTCAGATGTTTTAAAAAAAAGTTCTACAAGACTATTGATATTTTTTAATTCCATAAAAAATGGTGGGCGAAGAGAGAATCGAACTCTCACTTCTTGCGAAACACGATTTTGAGTCGTGCGCGTCTACCAGTTCCGCCATTCGCCCATAATTGTTTAATAATTTATTAAATAGTATAAGAACTAAAATTATATTAAAACCAAAAAATGTTTAATAATCTTTATAAAAAGTGTTTAGATTTAGCAGCACACAAAAGTTCAAAGTACTACTTGGCAATCGTATCTTTTGTTGAAAGTTCTTTTTTTCCTATTCCTCCAGATGTTATGATTATACCAATGGTGATCTCAAAAAAGAATGATTTTATCAAAATCTTTCTTATAACTACGATTTTTTCTGTTTTGGGTGGTATGTTAGGTTATTTAATTGGAGCTTTCTTTTTTGATTTTGGATCACAAATTATGAGTTTTTATGGATATGAAAATAAATTATCGAGTATCAAAGAAAATTTAGTCAATAGTGATGGTTTTTATGCCTGGCTAGGTATACTTTTTTTAGCAGGATTTACACCTCTTCCCTATAAAGTTTTTACCATTGCAAGTGGCCTAATAAGTTTTAATTTTTTTATATTTATAGTTATTAGTTTGGTTTCAAGAGGGTTGAGATTTTTTATAGTCTCATACCTCTCTTATAAATTTGGGAATTTATTTACTGAATTTATGGAAAAGCACGGGTCAAAATGGTTTACAATAATTGGATTAATAATTGTTACAATTGGCCTATTGATTTACTTAATTATAAAATTTTATGTTTGATTTAAAGAATGAATTCTATCTAAAAATTATTTTAATTATTAGCTTTACTGCATTAATTTTTGCGTATTTCGTAGAACATATTTTAGGTCATCAACCATGTAATTTATGCATTATTGAGAGAATTCCTTATGGGATAAGTATAATCTTAATTGCAATGATTTTTATTATAAAGAAAAATCAAAAATTTTTAACTTTGTTGCTAATTCTTACCTTTGTCTTTTCGTTAACAATTTCTGTTTACCATTATGGAATTGAGCAAAGTTTTTTTCAAGAATCAACTGTATGTAATGCGAGAAATTTTACAGAAAATATAACCAAAGAAGATTTACTTAGAGAGTTGAGCAAAAAAACTATAAGCTGTAAAGATGTGACATTTAGGATCTTAGGATTATCACTAACAAGTATTAATATTGTAATAAGTTTATTATTTATTATAACTTTTATAAAAATTTTTATTAAATATGAAAAAAACAAGTAATAAAGTTGAAGAATTTATAAGAGTTGATCATGCAGGTGAAAGAGGGGCTGTCAAAATTTATGAAGGTCAGCTGTTGGCTCTAAATACAATTGTTAAGAATGAAAGTCTAAAAAAGACAATTGAAGATATGAAAGAGCATGAGATAGAACATTGTCAATTTTTTGAAAATGAAATAAAAAAAAGAAATATTAAACCTACAAAATTTTTACCTTTATGGGACTTAATGGGTGTAGGTTTAGGATTTGGATCAACCTTATTAGGAAAAAAAGCAGCGATGTTGTGTACTGCATCAGTTGAAGAAGTAATAGACAAACATTATTTAGATCAAATTAATCAATTAGGTCCAGAAGAAAAAGAGTTGAAAAAAAAAATAACTAAATTTAGACAAGATGAGCTAGATCATAAAGATATAGCCTATGAGGAGGGTGCATCAAAAAAAGGTTTTTACTCAATTATGGACAAAATAATTAAAACAGGTTCAAAAATAGCTATTCGTATTTCAGAAAAAGTTTAGAGATTAAGCCTCAAGCTCAACATCCCAATATAAATAATCCATCCAACTTTTATGTAAATAATTTGGAGGAAAATTTTTTCCGTTACGATGTAAATCTTCTGTTGTAGGCTGATAAGGATACTGAGCTAACTTCATTCCTGATGTTTTTAAAAGTTTACCACCCTTTTTAACATTACATTCAGAACAAGCTGTTACAACATTATCCCAATTAGTTTCTCCTCCTTTAGATCTTGGCAACAAGTGATCAAAAGTTAACTCCTCACCACTACCACAATATTGACAAGAAAATTTATCTCTTAAAAAAACGTTAAATCTTGTAAAACTTGGTTTAGTTTGGGGCACAATATAATTTTTTAATGCAATAACGCTCGGTAGCTGCATGTTAAAAGATGGACTCCTAATAATTCTGTCATAACTACTTACGATTACGACTCTATCTAAGAAAACTGATTTAACAGTGTCTTGCCAAGACCACAAAGATAAAGGATAGTAACTTAGTGGTCTGTAATCTGCATTAAGAACTAATGCGGGACATTTTTCTAAAGAAACATTTTGTTCAACAAAATTATTCATCAAATAATAGTAACTTAATTGAAAAATTATTTCAATAACTAGCGATTATTAAATTTTTCTAAAATATAATTTAATCCTATGCTTGAAGCTTCTACTGGGATATGATGTCCACAATTTTTTATAAGTCTTGTTTCAACATTAACAGCATTCCTGATAAAGAAATCCTTAGCTTCAAGCAAAAAATTAGGTGTAACTATTTCATCTGCGTCACCATGAATCATCAAAATATCTGTATCTACATTTTTTCTTTGAGCTAGATATTCTTGATTAATTATTTTACCAGAAAAACCTACTACACAGCTGTATCTTTGATCAGAAATTAAACCTATATTTAATGACATCATACATCCTTGACTAAAACCTGATAAACAAATTTTATCATTCGACAAACTAAATTCATTTTTAATTTCACTTATGAATTTATTTAATTTAGTTTCTGCTTTTTTTGATTCATTTAAAATATATTCTGGATCATCTCTTGACAAATCAAACCATTGATAACCTGAAGGATTTATTTTACATTTTTCATGACCGTTTGGACAAATAAAAATTGTATTAGGCAAATGACGTCTCCAGCCTAAAGATAGCATACTAATATCTTGACCATCACCCCCATACCCATGAAGTAAAATTATTGCATTCTCAATTTCTAAACCCTCCTCAGGTTTCAATATTATTGCGTCAAGACAAAATGTCATAGTTTATAATTAATGTTTTTTTATTTTAAAAACACCCTACAATAAGTAAATGATTTCTGGAATAATTTTAAAAGTACTATCAATAGCACTGCTAGTAGTCGTAGGAATAGTCCTTATACTTGGAATTGGAACTTTGTTTAAAGGAGGAGAGACTAGTAAAAAATACTCAAATAAATTGATGCAGTTGAGAGTAATATTACAATTTATTGCTATTATCGTACTAGTAGGTTTTGCGTATTTTTTTAAAAACTAATTGTAAAGTTTAAGCCACTCAATAAAATTTTCTTCATTAAAATCTATTGAACCAATAACCCTAGCAAATTCTTTACCATTTTTATTTAGTAAAACTGAAGTCGGAATTCCTCTTAAAGCAAACTTTTTTGTTAAATTTATATTTTCATCAAAATATAAATTTAAATTTTTAATATTCAAATCATCAAAAAATTTTTTAGCTTTTTTAACATTATCCTGTCCAACATTTACTGGAAAAATTTTAAGGTTATCTAAATCTTTATTTGATTTCAGTAAATCTAATGATGGCATTTCCTCTTTACATGGAGCACACCAAGTTGCCCAAAAATTTAGTAATAAAATATTTCCCTTATAATTACTTAAATCTAGTTGGTTATTTTGATCATCTAAGATGGTTAAATTTGTATATTCTTTTAATTCTTTATTAATTATAAGGTTTTTAATATTTGGGGTTTCATTTGCAAACGTATTTGAAATTAAAAATATAAATATTACTAAAAATCTCATATTAAAAAGGTATAAATAATTAGCATGGTAAAAAATAAAAACAATAAGGCAATTTGGAATAGTCGAATAAAAACAAAGACATCTGCGCTCTATAAAAGATATGGGAGCTCTATTAACGTTGATAAAAAACTTTTTAAAGAAGATATAATCGGATCTATCGCTCACGTAGAAATGCTTTTTAAACAAAAAATTATTTCTTTTAAGATTAAAAACAAAATTATTTATGGACTCAACAAAATTGAAAAAGAAATACTGAATAATAAATTTGAATTTAATAAAGAATTTGAGGATATTCATATGAACATAGAAAAAAGGCTCACACAATTGATAGGTGACGATGCAGGCTATATTCATACGGCCAGATCAAGAAATGATCAAGTTATTACAGATTTAAAGATATGGATGAAATCAGCAACTCAAAATATAGACTTAAACTTAAAAAAATTGATTAAAACCAATCTTAAGATTTCAGAAAAAAATATTAAAACTATTATACCAGGTTTCACTCACCTAAAAAACGCTCAAGCTTTATCTTTAGGTCATTACTTAATGTCTTATGTTGAAATGTTTACTAGGGATAGAAAAAGATTTTTAAATAATTTGGAAAGTCTTAATGAAAACCCTCTTGGTGTATGCGCATTAACAGGAACTTCCTTTAATATAGATAGAAAACTCACAACGAAAAAACTAGGTTTTAAAACCCCTACTAATAATTCAGTAGATACGGTATCGGACAGAGATTTTGTTTTAGATTTTTTATATAGTTGTTCTGTATGTGCAATGCATATATCCAGAATAGCTGAGGAATTAATAATTTGGAACTCCGATGGTTTTAACTTAATAAATTTATCCGACAAAGTTGTAACAGGATCTTCCATAATGCCTCAGAAAAAAAATCCAGATATGTTAGAATTTTTAAGAGGCAAGACAGGAGGGATCTATGGCAATTTATTTTCAATGTTAACTGTACTTAAAGGTTTACCTCTATCTTATTATAAAGATCTTCAGGAAGATAAAGAGATAATCTTTAAAACTAATAGTACTTTAAATAGTTGTTTAAAGATTCTTGAGGAAATTTTAAATAATTTTAGTCCAAATAAAAAAAAAATGTTAGAGTTGGCTAACAATGGTTATATTACTGCGACTGATTTAGCTGACTATATTGTTAAAAATCACTCTAAATCTTTTAGAGAAGCTTATCAAAAAACAGCTGCAATTATAAATATGGCCGAGAAAAGAAAAAAAAAATTAGATGAGTTAACATTATATGATTTGAAAAAAGTTGAACCAAATTTGACAGAAGATGTTTTAAAAGTATTCAATTTAAAAAATTCTGTAAATTCAAAGAAATCTTATGGAGGAACTGCTTTTGATAATATAAAAAAAATGATAATAAAATATAAGAAACAATTATGATGAAAAAATTTTATCTTTTGTTGATAATTTGCCTACTAGTAATGTCTTGTGGAAAACGGGGAGATCCTACATATAAAGAACCAAACTCCAAAATACCTTATTATCTCACAAAATATTCATGAAATACGTAAATAAAAATTTTTATGTAGAGGGTATTAAAGCATCTTATTTAGCCAAAAAATTTGGAACTCCGCTTTATTGTTATTCATTAAAAAGACTAAAAAATAACATAAGTAATTTGAGGAATAATTTTAAAAAAATTGATCCAATTATATGTTTTTCTGTAAAATCAAATCCCAATACAAATCTGTTACGTGAAATCAATAAACAGGGTCTTGGTGCTGATGTTGTTTCCATTGGTGAACTAATGAAAGCCCTTAAAGCAGGAATAAAGCCAAAAAATATTGTTTTTTCAGGAGTAGGTAAAACTAAAGTTGAAATTGAATACGCCATTAAAAAAAAAATTTTACTAATAAATGCAGAATCTAAAAATGAAATTTTGCAAATAGAAAAAGTTGCTAGGAAGTACAAAACTAAAGTCAATGTAGGAATTAGATTAAATCCAAATACTGATGCAAAGACTTTAAGCCAAATATCAACAGGGAAAAAAGAAAATAAATTCGGAGTTTCCGACAAAGTGTTCTTAGCACTTGTCAAATATGTGAAAAAGTCAAAAAATTTAAATTTGAAATGCTTAAGCGTCCACATTGGAAGTCAAATCTTAGATTCAAAACCATATGAAAAAATGCTTGGGATACTTGATAAAATTATAAGGAAAACCAAATTCAATTTTGAATATATTGATTTAGGCGGCGGAATGGGGATTAATTACAATAATGATAAAAAAACTTTAAATCTAGATAAATATTCCAATAGTATAAAAAAATTTTTAAGAAAAAATAAATCTAAAATTATACTAGAACCAGGTAGATCTATAATTGGCAATACAGGTATTTTGATATCAAAAGTGATTTATAATAAAGAAGGTTACAAAAAAAATTTTATAATATTAGATGCAGCTATGAATGATCTTATGAGGCCGGCCTTATATAATGCAAAACATCAAATTAAACCAGCTGTAAAAAATAATAGCTATGCAAATAAAGTTTATGAGTTTGTTGGCCCGATCTGTGAGAGCACTGATAAATTTGGAGCATTTAAAAAGTATCAAAAATTAAGGGAGAATGATTTAATTATAATTTGTGATGTTGGAGCTTATGGGTTATCTTTAAGTTCAAATTATAATTTAAGACCAAAACCAGCAGAAATATTGATTGAAAAATCAAAAGCTAAGGTGATCTCAAAAAGACAAAAACTTATTGAAATAATTTAAAGTTATCTAAATATGATAAGAAACTTTTTATTTTCATTTTCTTTTTTTTCAGGAATTATTTTCATATCAATAATCTTTTTACCTTCACTTTTGTTACCACAAAAAATTGCTTTGTTTGGTGGAAAACTTATGGGTTATTGGTCCCAATATTGTCTAAAAATTATTCTATCAACGAAAATAGTTATTAAAGGAAAAGATAATATAATAAATGATGAAAAATTTTTCATCGCCTCTTCACATCAATCAATGTTTGAAACTTTCTTTCTTCAAACCATTTTTAATTCACCAGTATTTATTTTAAAAAATGAACTTATGAGAATTCCTGTTTTTGGATGGTATTTAAAAAAGATAAGCTCTATTTCAATTAAACGAGATAAGATTACGAGAGATAATCTTGATTTTTTTGAAGGTATTTCAGAAATAATTCAAAATTCTAAAAGACCAATAATTATTTTTCCACAGGCCACTAGGGTATTACCAGAAGATCGACCACCCTTTAAAAAAGGAGCATCACGAATTTATGAAAAATTAAATATTCTATGTCAACCAGTTGCAATCAATTCAGGTTATGTATGGCCTAAAAAAGGTATTAAAAAAACCAATAAAGTAATTACTATATCAATACTTAAGCCTATTGAACCTGGTTTACAAAAAGAGGAATTTCTTCAAGTACTTCAAAAAAAAATTTATGAAGAACTAGACTTAATTTGCTAACCTTTCATTGGCATTACAATAAAAATACTATCAAAATCACTTGGATCTTTAATTAATACAGGTGAACCAGTATCATTAAAATGTAATTCAATTTTCTCACCATCTAGCTGGGAGGCTACATCAATCAGATACCTTGAATTAAAACTAATTTCTAGGTCATGTTCAAATCTTGTTGAAATAGTTTCATTACCGTCTCCGCTGTTTGTGTTATTGACGGACAGATTTAAAGTGTCCTTTTTTAAACTAAATTTTACACCATCCTTTTTATCTAACGAAACTGATGCAACCCTGTCTACTGAATTTAAAAATAATTTTAAATCAATCTCTAATTTTTTTTGATTATTTTTGGGTATCACTTGTATATAATTTGGGAATTTTCCATCGATCAGTTTTGAAACAAGAATGCTATTACTTAATTCGAACTTAATTTTTGATTTCATGTTTGAGATTTTTACTTCTCCATCATAGTTATCTAAAATAGCACATAATTGAAAAATAGTTTTTTTTGGTAAAATTATAGGTTCAAAATCAATTTGTTTTTCTAGTCTAATTTTTGAAATTGACATTCTATGGCTGTCAGTTGCAACAGCTGTTAAATATTTTTTTTCATCAACTTCTGTTTGGTGTAAGTAAATACCACTTAAATAATGCCTTGTTTCATCATTTGAGATTGAAAACTTACACTTATTTAATAATTTTAAAAATTGCTTAGATTTAATTGAAAATTCATTTTGATTAAAATTTTCATCTGTTACAGGAAACTCCGAATGACTTATACAATTAAGATTGAAAGTGGATTTATCTGACTCAAGATGTAACTTATTCTTATCGTTTAAAGTTAAATTAATCTTTTTCCCAGCGGAAATTTTTCTTACTATGTCATACATTATAGAAGACGTTGTAGTAGTTTTACCTTCCTCAAACACTTCGACATTATTGATTTGATGAATAAAAATAATATCAAGATCAGTTGCTGTTAAAATTAGTTTTGAATTATTAGCATTCAAAAGAATATTTGATAAAATTGGTAATGTTCCTCTTTTTTCTATAACTCCTTGACAGTAATTTAATGCTTGCTGTAAATCCTGTTGGTTTACACTAAACTTCATTTTCTTTTGTATTATATAATATTTGGTTCTTTAGATTGTTTATATTTTCTGCCATATCCTTATCATTCTCTTTTAATCTCTCTATAGTTTTGACTGAATGAATTATAGTAGTATGATCTCTATTTGAAAATTCTCGACCTATTTCCGGTAAAGATTTTGGTGTAAGAATTTTTGTAAGATATATTGCAGTTTGTCTTGGTCTTACCAAATACCTTGATCTTCTTGAGGACAACATTTCATTCTTGCTAATTTTAAAAAATTTGCACACCAAAGTCTGTATTAAATCTATTGTAACTTTATTTTCATTAATATTTAGTAAGTCCTTCAAAACTACCTTAGTTTCAGCCAAATTAGGTAATTTATTATAAATTCTTGAAAAAGATATTAAGCGATTAATAGCGCCAACCAATTCTCTTATACTGTTAGAAATTTCAAGGCTTATAAAATCTTTAATTTCCTTTGAAATTTCAATGTTATCTGCATAAAGCTTGTTTAACTCGTCAATTTTTTTTTCAATTATATTTTTTCTTAATTCAAGATCAGGTTTTTGTATATCTACAACTAATCCACCAGAAAATCTGGATTTTATTCTCTCTTGAATTCTAGACAATTTGTTTGGAGATCTATCTGCAGATACTATAATTTGACTCCCTTTATCAAGTAGAGCATTAAACGTATGAAAAAATTCTTCCTGCATAGCTTCTTTTCCGTTCATAAATTGAATATCATCTATCAATAATATATCTGTGTTTCGAAAATATTCTTTGAATTTTACCATATCGTTTGCTTTTATTGATTTAATAAATTGATACATAAAACGTTCTGCTGGAATAAACATTACTTTTTTTCTTTTTTTAAATTCAAAACCTATAGAATTTAAAAGATGTGTCTTACCCATCCCAACACCTCCATAAATATATAAAGGATTATATTGAGAGAGATTTTCGGTAACTTTCAATGAGGCTTCATAAGCAAGCTTATTACTGCTACCAGTCACAAAATTTTCAAATCTCTTGTTATGATCAACACGATTATATTGTAGAAAAGAATCCTTTAAGAATGAGACATTTTCATTTTTTTTCAACGAAATTTCGTTATTATTTTGATTTTCTAAATTAATATTATTTTCTACAATTTTAAATTCTATCCTAATTAAGTCTTTTTTAAAAATTTTCACGATCTGTAAAATTTGGTCCAAATATCTTGATGTTATCCAATCTCTAATAAATCTGGTTGGCACTGATATCAATATATAATTATTAAATTCCTCAATAAAATCGATTTTTTTTAACCAACTTTCATAAACTTCAGAACCCAATTTTTTTTTCATCTCATTTTGAATTAATTGCCAGTCTAATTTATTTGAACTAGATTTATTTAAATTTGAATTGTTGTAGATATTTTCCATTTTTATGAAGAGAGTTGAGTAAGGGCTATAATGAAAATTATTGCAACAAAATATTTTAAAAATTCAAAAAAAAATAAAATCTAGGATTGTGTAGAATAAATAAATTTAAAAAAAAAATTGAAATCTAGGATTGTGTAAAAATTTTTTTCAAGAATTTTTTCTTATCATTTCTAATTATAAATTTATTAATAAAATTTATAATTGAATTCAAAGAGTTCAGGTTATTTACTAAATCTAAATATTGTATAATAATTTATTTTTATTACAGATTTTGTATATCCTGAGGTTGTATCTCTCAGACAACTTTTAATATAAATTAAATAGATGATATTTTTTTCGTTATCCTGGAAATATTTCTGGAAGCGTTTTGTTTCTTTATTACCCCAGTTTTAGCAATCTTCATCAGTTCAGAATTCAACTTTGGTAAGAATTTTAGAGCTTCCGATTTATCTTTTTTTTCCAATAAAAGGTTCATTTTTTTTATTGCATTTTTATATCTACTTTTTCTGATTTTATTGACAGAAGTTTGTTTCGATATTCTTCTAATTCTTTTGATTGCTGATTTTGTATTAGCCATTTTCGCAGGGGTATAACTTGATAAATACTATCGGTCAATCAAATAATTCTTTTATTTTTGGCAGAATGTACAGAAGAATGTTGATCTATTTGAAATATTTTTTTTTTGAATAATACCATTACAACTTGTTCTTTTACATTGTAATCCCTCTCTTTGGTAAACTTTAAAATTTTTTTGAAATGATCCTTTTTTTCCTGAGAGGTCTTTAAAGTTTCTTATTGAGGACCCTCCTCTTTTTATAGCATTTAGGAGTACCAACTTCGAGTTAATAAAAATTTTTTTACACTCTTCTTTATTGATGGATTCACCCCTTTTTGTAGGATTTATCTTACTTAGATAAAGAATTTCACTAGCATAAATGTTTCCAATTCCAGATATAAAATTTTGATCTAATAAAAAGTTTTTAATATCTTTTTTTTTATTTTTTAAATTATTATAGATATAATTTGTGTTAAACTTTAAGTTAAAAGGTTCAGGACCTAGTTTTTCAAATCTTTTTTCAAGAGACTGTTGGTCTTTTATAATTTCAAAAAAACCAAATCTTCTGGGGTCATTATATACTAATCTAAATTTATCAAATAAAATTTCAATATGATTATGTTTATCAGGTAATTTTGGAGAATTGTAAAAGCTTGTATTGGTCAAAAAATTTTCTTTACCGTGTTTCAAAAAATGAATTGTACCACTCATACCAAGATGAATTAACAATTTATTTCCTCTAGATAAAAAAAGAATCAGATATTTTGAAAATCTATCAACATTTAAAATTTTTTGATTTTCTAAAATTTTTTTAAAATTTCGAGGTACCTTAATTCTTAAATTTCTATTCCTAACTATTACCTTTTTTATAGTTTTTTGTATTATTTTTTTATTTAGTGATTGTCTTACAATTTCTACTTCTGGTAATTCTGGCATTTCATACTATATTATTTGTATATTTAAATTTTATGCAACAAGATCTTCAAAATAAAAAAGGACTAGTTCAAAGTATCTTTAACCAAGTTTATGATCAATATGATCTTATGAATGATCTAATGTCATTGGGTATTCATAGAATATGGAAAAAAAACTTATTGAATATGATGAATCCCTCTATCAACCAAAATTTAATAGATGTTGCCTGTGGAACTGGAGATATAGCGAAAATCTATCTGAATAATGTGGGTAAAAATGCTAATGTAACTTGCGTTGATCCAAATAAAAGAATGATAAATATTGCTAAAAAAAAATTACCTAAATATAAAAATCTAAAATGGTATATATCCTCAGCTGAAAGTTTGCCTGTTTCGAGTAACTCCTTCGATTTTTATACAATTAGCTTTGGATTGAGAAATACCAAAAATATTAAAAAATCCCTGAAAGAAGCATACAGAGTTTTAAAGCCAGGAGGTCGATTTTTATGTCTTGAATTCTCAAAAATTCAAAACACTAATTTAGATAAACTTTATAAAAATTATTCAAAGCTAATTCCAGAAATTGGAAAAATCGTTGTTGGAAAAAAAGAGCCTTACCAGTATTTGATTAAAAGTATTGAAAATTTTGTTAATCAACATGAGCTCATAGACTTAATGCACGAAAGCAAATTTGATAGATGTGATTATACAAATTTGTCTGGTGGTATAGTTTCAATTCATAGTGGTTGGAAGATATAATGATCAAAAAATTAGTAACATTATTTAAACTTGGAAGAAAAGTAGCAAAATCTGATATTTTGGATATAACCTCAAAATTTCAAGAGCCACCTTTATCTATTAAAATTTTATTTAAAATTTTATCTTTTTCTTTTTCATCCAAAAATAATACACAATTAAACAATAATGCAGGAGAAAGGTTATCTAAATCTTTAGAGTCAATGGGTACAACTTTTATAAAACTAGGTCAGTTCTTAGCAACAAGACCGGACATTATTGGCGAGAGTTTATCTAGGGAACTTGAAAATCTTCAAGATAGATTGCCCCCTTTTCCCCAAGATCAGGCAAAGAAAATTATTAATGATGATTTAGGAATTAATACTTATAACTCAATTATTCATTTAAGCGAACCAGTTGCAGCTGCATCTATAGCTCAAGTTCATAAAGCTAAAATAGACGATAATGGAATAATAAAAGATGTTGCAATAAAAATTTTGCGGCCTGATATTAAAAAAATTTTCAATGATGAAATTGATGCTATTATGTTATTTGCATTCTTAGTTGAGTCTTTAATAAAAAAAACAAAAAGATTGAAACTTGTTGAAGTAGTTTTTTTACTCAAAGAAATTACTAATCTTGAAATGGACCTAAGATTTGAAGCTGCTGCTGCAAATGAATACGCAGAAAATACAAAAAATGATTTTGGTTTTAATGTTCCAAAAATTTATTGGAATTATACTAGTGAAAATGTAATGACACTAGACTGGGTAGAGGGTATATCAATTAGAGAAACTGATGAGTTAAAAAAAAGGGATATAAATACGAAGAAATTAGCAGAGGATATTATTCAGAATTTTCTTCGACATGCTGTCAGAGACGGTTTTTTTCATGCTGATATGCATCAAGGAAATATTTTAATAGATAATGATGGCCATATTGTTCCTATTGATTTTGGAATTATGGGCAGACTCGATAAAATGAGTAAAAGATTTTTAGCTGAAATACTCTTTGGTTTTATTCAAAGAGACTACAAAAAAGTTGCTGAAGTTCATTTAATTGCGGGTCTAGTACCAAAAGATGTCCCAATAAATGATCTTGCTCAAGCTTTAAGATCTATAGGTGAGCCTATTTTTGGTCAAGCAGTTAAAGATATATCCGGTGGAAAATTGTTAAAACAACTTTTTGATGTCACGGAAAAATTTAATATGCAAACACAACCACAATTATTAATGTTACAAAAAACAATGGTAGTAGTTGAAGGAGTAGCAAGAAAATTGAATCCTGAAACAAATATTTGGACTACATCTAAACCTATTCTTGAAAACTGGTTGAAAGAGACAAAAAACCCTATGACTACAATTAATGAAACAATTAATAGCACATCAGAAGTAATAAAAAGATTACCAGAATTTCCAGAAATAATGGATAAAGCTAATCAGGCTCTTACTTTTTTGGCTAGTGGACAAATTCCTCAAAACTCAAATTCTTATAATGCATTAAGTGATAAAAGATCTGAAATGGTAGCTTTCAGAAATCAATCTATAATAGGTTTTTTATTGCTTGTAATTCTTGGCCTACTAGTATTTTAATTCATAAAATGAAAAATTTAGCTAATAAAAAAATTTTATTTGTAATTTGTGGAGGGATAGCCGCATATAAAAGTTTAGAATTGATCAGATTATTTAGGAAAAATAAAGCTACTATAAAAACAATTTTAACAAAGAGTGCTAAAAAATTTGTAACTCCCTTATCAATCGCTTCATTATCACAAGGGAAAGTTTACGAGGACCTATTTAGTACAGAAAATGAGTTAGAAATGGACCATATTTCTTTATCAAGATGGGCTGATGTAATTATTGTTGCTCCTGTAACTGCAAATACTATTTCAAAACTCGCCACTGGAAACGCTGAAGATTTAGCTTCAACTGTTATTCTAGCATCTAATAAACAAGTTTACTTGGCTCCTGCAATGAATGTTAGAATGTGGGAACACAAGTCTACTAAAGATAATTTGAAAAATTTGAGAAGTTATGGTTATAAACTTATAGGTCCTGTTACTGGCGATATGGCATGTGGAGAATATGGTGATGGCAAAATGTCTGATCCAATTGATATATTTAATGAAATCCAAAATTTTCTCACAGCCAGAAAAAAAAATAAAAAAATTAGAGCTTTAGTTACTGCAGGCCCAACGAATGAATACATAGATCCAGTAAGATTTATTTCAAACAAATCAAGTGGTAAACAAGGTTATGAAATTGCAAAATCCTTACATAAAAGAGGTTTTGATACAACTTTAATATCAGGTCCAACCAATCTAGATATAGATCAAGAAATCAAACTTATAAAAGTTGAAACGGCAGATGAAATGTTTAAAGCCACTCAACAAAATTTGCCAACAGATATAGCGGTGTTTTCTGCCGCGGTTTCTGATTTTAAGATCAATATAAAAAGTAAAGACAAAATAAAAAAGGAGGAAAACCTAAATATCAAGTTAGAAAAAAATATTGATATCTTAAATTATATTTCAAATCATAATTCAATGAGACCGAAACTAGTTATTGGTTTTGCAGCTGAGACAAAAAATTTAAACTCAAATGCAATAAAAAAACTTAAAAATAAAAACTGTGATTGGATTGTTGCAAACGACGTGTCTAAAAAAAATATTGGTTTTGATAGTGATTTTAATGAGGTTACAATTCATTATAATGATTTTAAAGAGAAAAAAGAGACACTTTCATACAAAAAAAAATCTGAAATCTCCGAAGAGATTGTTGACAGAATTGTTACTCAGATGAATTAATGGTCAGAGTACTAATTAAAAAACTTGATCCTAAAGTTGCCATTCCATCTTATAAAACCAAAGGAGCTTCGGGCATGGACCTAATGGCCTTCGTGAGGGAAAAAATAATAATTAAACCTCAAACCTCAGCTATAATTCCAACAGGTTTATCTGTCGCTTTCTCTGAAGATTATGAGATACAAATAAGGCCACGTTCTGGCTTAGCGGCTAAAAATAACATTAGTGTTTTAAATACTCCTGGAACCATTGACAGTGATTACAGAGGTGAATTAAAAATTATAATATTTAATCATAGTAAACATGATTTTGTTGTTAATAATAATGACAGAGTCGCACAAATGGTTTTAACCCCTATTGCAAAGATGGAATTAGAGGAAGCAAATGAATTACCCAAAACTTTAAGGGGAGAGGGTGGATTTGGCTCAACAGGTAAATGAGTCAAAATTTGAATAAAAACCAGGTTGCGAGATTCTCAAGACAAATAATCTTAAAGAATATTGGTGCTTTGGGTCAAAAAAAAATAATTCAATCTAAAGTTCTTATCATTGGGATGGGTGGTTTAGGTTGTTCTGTTGCAGAATTTCTTACCAGAGCAGGTGTAGGTAGTCTAGGTATAATTGATTTCGACAATGTAGATATAACTAATATTCATCGACAAAGCCTTTATGATGTAAAAGATATTAAAAAATCAAAAGTTATAGTGGCAAAAAAAAAATTGCGTAAAATTAATTCAAACACAAAAGTTAATTGTTACAAAGTTAAACTTAATGAGAGTAATATCAAAAATATTACAAGTAAATATGATTATATTATAGATGGATCAGATAACTTCAAAACTAAATTCTTAGTAAATGATTATTGTAAAAAAACAAAAAAATTTTTAGTGGTAGGAGCTATAAGTAAATTTGATGGACATATTTTTACTTTTAATTTTAAAAATAAAAACACACCATGCATAAGATCTTTTTTCCAAGAAAAAGAAATCTCAGATGATATCTTAAACTGTGAATATGGAGGTGTTTTAGGAACAGTTGCGGGTATAATCGGTACAATTCAGGCTAATGAGATTTTAAAAAAAATTTTAAACATTGGGAAAAATTTAAATGGATATATCCTTATAATTGATTTGCTAAATCTAAGTTTTAGGAAAGTTAAATTAAAAAAATTTAAGATATCTAAATAATGTTACAAAAAAAAATATTATTAATTATTTCAATATTTTTTTATTTATCTAATTGTTTTGCAAATGAAGTTTTTCTATCTTTGAAAAAAGATAAGGTTAATGTCAGATATGGACCCAGCTTAGAATCCCCTATAAAATATGTATATAAGAAAATAAATCTCCCAATAAAACAAATTGATAAAAATGAAAATTTTCGAAGGATTATTGATATAAAAAATAACAGTGGTTGGATACATGTTTCACAATTAAAACAAATAAATTCAATTATACCACTTAAGGATAAAATTTTATTTCAAAAACCATCTAATTTTTCAAAACCCCTGGCAAAAATTAAAAAAGGTAGAATATTAATTGTTAAAAGATGTAATGAAAATTGGTGTCAAATTAAAACATCCAAATTTAAAGGATGGATTAAAAACACCAATATTTGGGGAAAAATTAAATAACTTTTAATATCCAGTTATTTTTGTTGAGCGCAAACGTCTTTGATTACTGGTGTGTTTGCACAATCACCGCATTTTGTTTTCTGCACAATACAACCATCATCAAGAACTTCAACGTCAACTACTTTATCACATTTAGAACAAGTTGAAGAAATTGTGAGCCCGCATTTTTTACAATTATAGTTTTCAATTTGCATGTAATAAAAATAATATTATGAAAAATACTTTCAAGAAAAATTTGTGATAATAATTATCATTAGCGCTTTTTTTTTGATAATGATAATTATTATCAAAGATTATTCAAAGAAAAGAATTAAACTTTATTATAAGATTTTTTTAATTTTTCGACTTACTGGCCCACCATTTGTCTAAAATAAAATACCAAACGGAGTTAGCGATTGGTTCAACAATCGCGTCGGTCAATGCAATCATGAAAGAAACGTCTGCAACGAGCATTAGAACAGTTATGGCTATTGCAAAGTGTCCGATTGTATAGATTATTGTCCTAAGGATAGAACCTTTATTATTTTGGTAAATATTACCTGCTGCTTTAAATATTCCGCTAGTTATTTCCATTTTGTTCCTTAAAAGGGCTTTCTAGAACGCAAGCTACTAAGTGAATTCTGGCCTGTTCCCCACCATTAAAGAAATTATGATATTTTGTGTTGTTGGTTATCCAAACTTTACCATCAGCAGGGAGATGTTTTGCAACATTCTCAATTACCATCGAACAACCCTTGTTAGTAATAATTGGTACGTGCAGCCTACACTCTGGGTCTTTATGCCAGCTGAGTGTTGACCTCGGCTCTTTTAACAAAAGTCTTACTCTTCCCAGTTTAAATCTTTTACTTAACGTGTCATAAACTTCTTTAAAATAAGTATTCTCAAATTCAGGGATTAATTGAGTATATTTAGACTCATCTATATCAACGTCTCTAGAAACTTCTTTTCCAGTTTCATCTGCTATAGTCCAATATTTTCCTCGTATATTATTTCCTTCAATAGAGCTTTTGTCATTTGGAATTTGGTTTAATGATATTGCACCAAAGTGTGTTACTCCAGGAGAGTTAAATTTTTTAGCTTTTAAAATTTTACCTAAATCTTCTCTTAATCTTGTGATATCAAAATTAAGGTCTGGGACCTCATAAAAATCATCGAAAGTTACTGATGGCATAAAGTAATCATTTAGTTTTTGTTAATTTAATTTCAAGTCAAATCTGTCAGAATTCATTACTTTAACCCACGCTGCGATAAAATCATTAATAAATTTATCCCCTGAATCTTCACATGCATAAACCTCTGCTAGGGCTCTTAATTGAGAATTTGAACCAAAAATCAAATCAACTCTAGTCGCTTTCCATTTAATTTTTTGTGTTTTTCTGTCTTTACCTACAAACGTTTGCTCTGACTCATCTTCTTCTTTCCAAGTGGTGTCCATATCTAGTAAGTTTATGAAATAATCATTTGTAAGAGTACCAGGTCTTTTTGTAAAAACACCATGTTCTGAATCATCATAATTAGTATCTAAAACTCTCATTCCACCTATTAGAGCTGTCATTTCAGGCGCTGTTAAACCCATCAACTGAGCCTTATCTAGTAATTTTTCTTCTGCAGAAATATTTGAAGCTCCACCATTCAAGTAATTTCTAAAGCCATCTGCTTGGGGTTCTAGAAGGCCAAATGAATTAATATCAGTTTGGTCTTGTCTCGCATCTCCTCTTCCTGCTGAAAATGGAACTTTAACTTTATAACCAGCTTTTTTTGCGGCCATTTCGACTCCAACACCACCTGCTAGTACAATTAAGTCGGCCATTGAAACACTTTTTTTATTACTGTCAAATTTACTTTTGATTTTACTCAAAGCTTTAATCACATTTGATAACTTCTTAGGATTATTAACTTTCCAATTTTTTTGGGGCTCTAGCATTATCCTTGCACCATTGGCACCACCTCTTTTGTCTGATCCTCTAAAAGTTGACGCTGACGCCCAAGCGGTTGATACTAAATCTGAAATCGATATTTTTGATTTAGAAATTTTATTTTTCAAATCTTTAATATCATTTAACTTGAGTTTATATTTTGGTTTATCTATTGGGTCTTGCCAAATTAACTGTTCTTTTGGAACTTCACTACCAAGATAACAGACTCTAGGACCCATATCTCTGTGAGTTAATTTAAACCAAGCTCTTGCAAAAGCATCATGAAACTCTTTAGGATTTTGATGAAAATGTTTTGTAATAGGACCATAACTTGGATCAACTTTCATTGAGATATCAGTTGTTTGCATCATTGGTGGGTGTAGCACACCTTTCTTATGAGCATCAGGAACCATTTTAATTTCTTGACCATTTTTCTTAGGCGTCCATTGGTGAGCACCAGCAGGGCTTTTTGTAAGCTCCCATTCATGTCCATATAAACAATCTAAATAGCCCATGTCCCATCTAATAGGATTTTGAGTCCAGGCGCCCTCAATACCACTGCTTATTGTATCAACACCTTTTCCAGATTTGTAACCACTATTCCATCCAGTAGACTGGTCTTGAAGTTTTGAAGCCTCAGGATCAGGACCCTTAAATGATTCAGATGCTGCACCATGCGATTTTCCAAACGTATGTCCTCCAGCAACTAATGCAGCTGTCTCATAATCATTCATAGCCATTCTGCCAAATGTCTCTCTAATATCATGTGCTGCAAGTTTTGGATCTGGATTAGCATCAGGACCTTGGGGGTTAACATAAATTAAACCCATATGTGAAGCGCCTAATGGTTGCTCTAAATCTCTTTTTCCACTATATCTCTCAACACCTAACATTTCTTTTTCCGAGCCCCAATAGATATCATCTTCTGGCTCCCAAATGTCTATTCTACCAGCTCCAAAACCAAAAGTTTTGAAACCCATTGAGTCTAATGCAACATTACCAACAAGTATAAATAAATCAGCCCATGAAATTTTTCTTCCGTACTTCTTTTTGATCGGCCATAAAAGCAATCTAGCTTTATCCAAATTCACATTATCTGGCCAAGAATTAAGAGGAGCAAACCTCTGATTACCTGTTCCAGCTCCACCTCTACCATCACCTGTTCTGTAAGTTCCTGCAGCGTGCCAAGCAAGCCTAATAAAGAGTGGTCCATAATGACCGTAATCAGCTGGCCACCACTCTTGTGAGTCAGTCATTAATTTTTTTAAATCTTTTTTCAGTGCTTTATAATTAAGTTTTTTAAACTCTTTAGCGTAACTAAATTTTTTATCCATAGGGTTAGATAAATTTGAGTGCTGACTAAGAATTTTAAGATTTAAGCTATTGGGCCAAAAATCTCTCACCGTTTGTCCCCGTCCTGCAGAAAACTTTGCAGGTGTTCCTGCACCCGTAAAAGGACATTTGCTCATTTGATTTGCTTTAAAAGATTTATCTTTAAAATTTTCAGTACTCATTATTTTCCTTTAGATTAAATTCATTTTAATTGTAGTTTATAATGATTCTAAAAAGCTGTCAATTGGTTTAAAATGACGCTAAAGAAAAGCAAATAGTTAGTCTTCTAGCTTAACAAGAACTTCGACAGATTTAATCTTTTTACCGTTTATTTTTTTTAAAATGTTTATCGGGCCTACATCAGAATTTTCTAAATCAATCAACTTTTCATCATTTAAATCATAAAAATGATGGTGATCGGTAACATTTGTATCAAAATAAGTTTGGTTTGAATTAATTGGGATCTGTTTAAGGTATCCTTTTTTTTCAAAGGCATGAACAGTATTATAAATTGTTGCTAATGAAATTTTATTATTAATTTGCTTCTTAATTTTCTGATCTAGCTCATTAATCGTGAAATGAAATGTCTTTTCTGTATCAAATAAAACCTCACATATTTGAAGTCTTTGTTTAGTTGGTCGTAATCCTGAATTTCTTAATTTATCGATATATTTCACTATTTAACCGTATTGTTCATTAAAATTATTCTAAACTGAAGTTAAATTTATATTATATAATGGTAAAATCAAGTAAATAAGGATACTCAATTCTATGAAAAAAAACTCATACTCGTATGATGAACTGATAAATTGTGGTGAAGGAAAATTATTTGGCCCAGGTAATGCTAAATTACCACTTCCACCAATGCTGATGTTTGATAGAATTACAGAAATTAATGATGACAAAGGAGCATTTAAAAAAGGTTCTTTAAAAGCTGAATTAGATATTAAAAAAAATCTTTGGTTTTTTGATTGTCACTTTAAAGAAGATCCTGTTATGCCTGGCTGTCTTGGTCTTGATGCTATGTGGCAGTTGGTAGGTTTTTTTTTAGGTTGGATTGGAAATCCAGGAAAAGGAAGAGCTTTAGGTGTGGGAACTGTTAAATTTACAGGAGAGGTTTTGCAAAATATAAAATTAGTAAAATATGAAATTGATATGAAAAAAATCATGTCTCCTGGAGGTACTACAGTAGGTCTTGCTAATGGTATGGTTTTAGCCGATGATAAAAAAATTTATTCAGCAGACAATTTAAAAGTAGGATTATTTAAATAATGAAAAGAGTCGTAATTACAGGTTTAGGAGTTGTTTCGTGTTTAGGAAACAACCAAGATGAGGTATACAATTCTCTTTTAAACTCAAAGTCTGGAATATCTTTCAGTCCAGAATATAAAGAACATAATCTTAAAAGTCATATTCACGGTAAACCAAATATAAAACTTGAGGATTTTATTGATAGAAAAACAATAAGGTTTATGGGATCAGGTTCAGCATACAATTATATTGCAATGAAAGAAGCCATCGAGGACTCTGGGCTTGAGGAAAAAGAGGTAAGCAATTTTAAAACTGGAATAGTAATGGGCTCAGGTGGCCCGTCGATTGAAAATGTGATTTTGGCTGCAGATAAAACTAGAGCTAAAACTCCAAAATTAATGGGACCATTTATTGTTCCAAGAACAATGGCAAGCACTGCTTCGGCAACTTTGGCCGTACCTTTTAAAATAAAAGGGACTAATTATACAATGAGCTCAGCGTGTGCAACCAGTGGGCATTGTATAGGAAACTCTATGGAGTTAATTCAAATGGGGAAACAAAATATTATCTTCGCAGGTGGAAGTGAGGAAATTCATTGGGCCATGACAGCTATGTTTGATGCAATGACTGCTTTGTCCTCAAAATATAATGATACACCTGAAACTGCATCAAGAGCTTATGATAAAACAAGAGATGGTTTTGTTATTGCTGGTGGGGGTGGAGTATTGGTGCTTGAAGAATATGAGCATGCTAAAGCAAGAGGTGCCAAAATATATGCTGAACTCACTGGATATGGAGCAACTTCAGATGGTTATGATATGGTAGCTCCATCAGGCGAAGGAGCTGTAAGATGTATGAAGATGGCAATGGCAACAGCAAAAAATAAAATTGATTATATTAATACCCATGGAACATCTACTCCTGTTGGAGACATAACAGAATTAAAAGCTGTAAAAGAAACTTTTGGTGAACAAATTCCGAAAATTAGCTCAACAAAATCTTTATCAGGTCATCCTTTAGGAGCAGCGTCGGTGCACGAGGCGATATATTGTCTAATTATGATGAAAAATAATTTTATTGCTGGTTCAGCTAATATCAAAGAAATGGACGAGGAAGCTAAAAAATTTCCAATTGTTGCAAAATCAGAGAAAAATGTTTCTTTAAATGCGGTTATGTCAAACAGTTTTGGCTTTGGTGGAACCAATGCTGCACTTATTTTTGAAAAGGTTTAATCATGAGCTTGATGAAAGGTAAAAAAGGATTAATCATGGGAGTTGCTAATGAAAGATCTATTGCTTGGGGTATCTCTCAAAAACTTTCAGAGGCTGGCGCTGAATTAGCTTTTACGTATTTAGGAGATGCTCTTAAGAAAAGAGTAGTCCCTCTAGCAGAAAAATTAAATTCAAAATCAACTTTTAGCTGTGATGTTGAAAAAAAAGAAGAGATAGTAAAATTATTTAAGGATATCAAATCTCAATGGGGAGAAATTGATTTTGTAGTTCATGCAGTTGCATTTTCAGATAAATCAGAATTATCAGGCGAATATTTAAATACAACTAGAGAAAACTTTTTAAGAAGTATGTTAATCTCATGTTTTTCATTTACTGAAGTAGCAAAAGAAGCATCAAAAGTGATGAAAAAAGGTGGAAGTCTTCTTACATTAACTTACGAGTCTACCAAAGCTATTCCAAATTATAACGTAATGGGTGTGTGTAAATCAGCTCTAGAGGCTAGTGTAAAATACTTAGCTAGAGATTTGGGCGTTATAGGCATGAGAGTTAATGCGATAAGTGCTGGCCCTATTAAAACCTTAGCAGCTTCTGCCATTGGAGATGCAAAATTTTTATATAAATGGAATGAAGATCATTCATTCCTAAAAAGAAATGTTGATATTCATGATGTAGGCAATTCAGCATTATATCTTCTAAGCGATCTTGCAAATGGTGTTACTGGTGAAATTCACTACGTAGATGCTGGATATAACAAGGTTGGGATGCCAGATCCTAAAAATATCACCTGAAATTTAGTTAAATATAAATTTAATTATTTTAAATAATATTATTCAGCAGCTTGTTTCATGGAAAGTTTAACTTTACCTCTATCAAAACCAATCACTTTAACTTTTACTTCATCGCCTTCTTTTACAACATCAGTAACTTTAGCAACTCTTTTATCTGCAAGTTCTGATATATGAACAAGTCCGTCTTGTTTTCCTAGGAAATTAACAAATGCACCAAACTCCATAATCTTCATAACTTTTCCAGAATAAATTTTATTTAACTCAGCTTTGGCAGTGATATCTTTGATCATTTGCATAGCAACGTTTCTAGAATCTTCATCTGGGGCAGCAACTGTTACTACACCCTCATCATTTACGTCAACTTTAGCGCCTGATTTTTCAACTATCTCCCTTATCGTTGCTCCACCTTTTCCAATCACAGCAGCAATATCTTTTTTATCAACATTAATTTTTTCCATTTTTGGTGTATGTTTTCCCACATCAGCTCTTGAAGCTGATAATGCTTTATTCATTTCTCCTAGGATATGAACCCTTCCATCTTTAGCTTGACTTAACGCCTGTTCCATAATTTCAAATGTAATACCAGTTATTTTGATATCCATCTGAAGTGAGGTAATTCCATCTTTAGTTCCAGCAACTTTAAAATCCATATCTCCTAAATGATCTTCATCACCTAAAATATCTGATAAGACACTAAAATCATTACCCTCTTTGATTAAACCCATTGCTATACCTGCAACTGGTTCTTTAATGGGCACACCCGCATCCATTAATGCTAATGAAGTTCCACAAACAGTAGCCATTGAAGATGACCCATTAGACTCGGTAATCTCAGAAACTACTCTAAAAGTATATGGAAATGCTTCTTTTGATGGCAATGAAGAATGTATCGCTCTCCAAGCTAATTTACCATGTCCTATTTCTCTTCTACCAGTTCCAATCCTACCTGTTTCTCCAACTGAAAAAGGTGGAAAGTTATAGTGAAGCATGAATCTTTCTCTCTGTAATCCATCTAAACTTTCAATTCTTTGCTCATCATCCGATGTACCTAAAGTAGCTGTCACAATTGCCTGTGTTTCACCTCTTGTAAATAAAGCAGAGCCATGAGTTCTTGGTAATATACCAACTTCACAAGATATAGGTCTTACGTCAGATAATCCTCTACCATCAATTCTATTTTTATTTTTCAAAATATCTGTTCTAACTATAGATTTTTCTATTTTTTTAAGTTCAGAATTAACATCAAGATCTGTGTAATTTTCATCTTCCTCATAAAGTTTTTTAGCTTTATCAGTAATTTGTGAAATTTGATTTGATCTATCTTGTTTATCTCTTGTCGCAAAAGCTTTTTTGAGATCTTCTGTAAAAGTTCCTTCAAGTTTTTTCTTAACTTCTGATAAGTCTTTTTTTTCTACAGTCCATTCAGGTTTTCTACATTTTTTTGCAAGATCTTCTATCATTTCAATCACAGGAACAAAGCCTTCATGACCAAATTTAACTGCATTTAACATTTCTTCCTCTGTTAAACCACTTGCTTCAGACTCTACCATAAGCACTGCATCTTTTGTGCCCGCTACAACTAAGTCTAATTTTGATTTTTCAAGCTCAGTTTTCGATGGATTTAAAACATATTTTCCATCAATAAAACCAACCCTAGAAGCTCCAACAGGACCCATGAATGGCATTCCTGATATAGCCAAAGCTGCTGATGATGCTGTAATTGATAAAATATCTGCTTCATTTTCTTTATCGTAAGAAATTACAGTTGGTAACAACTGAACTTCATTTTTAAATTCATCAGGAAATAACGGTCTGATTGGTCTATCAATTAATCTAGAGATTAATGTTTCACTTTCAGTTGGTCTAGCCTCTCTTTTGAAATACCCACCTGGAATTTTTCCAGCGGCATAGTATTTTTCTTGATAATTTACGGATAGTGGAAAATAATCAACATCAGGATTTACTTTTTTTGCTCCAACCACTGTTGCTAAAACAACTGTTTCTCCACATGTTGCGATTATTGCACCGTCTGCTTGTCTTGCTACTTTTCCTGTTTCTAGACTTATCTTCTTTCCTGCTACTTCAATTTCCTTTTTATATACTTTAAACATTTCATTTCCATTTCGTTTCGTTCGTTTCTTTTCATTAAGTTCTATCTATTTTGATTTTTACTTTCTCAATTTCAATTTCGACAGTACATTTTTGTAAGAATCAACCTTATTTTTTTTAAGATAATCTAACAATTTTTTTCTCTTATTAACTGCTTTTAGTAAGCCAACTGAAGAATGTTTATCTTTTTTAAACTGCTTAATATGTTTAGATAAATTCTCAATTTTTTCTGTTAATAAAGCTATTTGAATCTCAGAAGATCCAGTATCTTTATCATGAATAGCTAATTCTGCTGATTTTTTACTCATATTTATTTTCCTACTTATTTGTTTGTTTAATTAAATTTTCAATTTTTTCGGCATATTCAAAAGACTCGTCTTTACGAAAAAGAATTTTTGGTAAAAACTTCGCAATAATTTTTTGAGACAGAATTTTTCTTATTAAAAAAGAATATTCTTTTAATTTTTCGATTGTTTTATCTGCATCTTTGCCACCTAATGGCAAAACATAGGCTTTGGCTATTTTTAAATCCTGACTCATTCTAACTTCTGTTACCGTTATATTATTTGTTTCTAAATTTGGTATTTTTGCCTCATTCCTTATAAAGATCATACTCAAAGACTGTTTTATCATTTCTCCAACTCTAAGTTGCCTTTGAGTAAATTGTTTTCCTATTCTATCAGCCATTATATTGACCTTTCGGTAGATGTAACATTAAAAGCTTCAATTGTATCATTTTTTTGAAAATCCATGTAATCCTTGAGAGCGATACCACACTCTTGACCTATATCTACCTGTTTTACCTGGTTTTTCTCTCTAAATATGGTCGCTATTCTACCGGTATAAATAATCGTACCGTCTCTAATAATCCTTACGCTAGAATTAGCAAGAATTTCACCCTCGGTTACTTTAGAACCTGCGACTTTGCCCGCGCCGGATACTTTAAATATTTCTAAAATTTGAGCTGTGCCCGTTATACTTTCTTGTACTTCTGGGGCCAATAGTCCTGACATACTTTTTTTAACAAAATCTAATACCTCATAAATTATATTATATGTTGATATTTTTATATTTTCATCTTCCGCCAATTTTTTTGCTTCTTTACTTGGTTTAACATTAAAAGCTATTAAAACAGCTTGTGATGCTTTAGCTAAAGTAACATCAGTCTCTGTAATCATGCCTATATCTGCTAAAATAATCTTTGGTTTCACCTCATCATGTTTAATTTGATTGATTGCATTTTTGATAGCTTCTGAGGAACCGTGGACGTCTGATTTGATAATTAAATTTAAATCCTGAGATGATTTGTTTGAAAAAGCTGACTCTTGCGTTGCAAAAGACAACGGATTTTTTATATCTTTATTTTCCTCTGTTCTATTCTCACTAAGAGTTTTTGCATCTTTTTCACTATCAAGAACAATAAAATCATCCCCCGATTTTGCAGCACCATTTATACCCAAGATTTCTACTGGAGTTGACGGAATTGCCTCTACAACATTTTCACCTTTATCGTTTATTATAGCTCTTATTTTGCCCCATTTTATCCCACTAACAAAAAAGTCTCCTTTTCTTAAAGTACCACTTGTTACAATAATATTTGCTACAGGACCTCTTCCAATATCAATTTTTGATTCTAGAACTACTCCGGTAGCTTTAGAGTCAAAATCAGTTTTTAGATCTAAAATTTCTGCTTGTAAAGTTATAGCTTCAAGCAATTTGTCTAAATTCATTTTTGTTTTAGCAGAGATTTCAACCATTAATGTATCTCCTGATAAATCCTCAGCAATCAATTCATGTTCTAATAATTGATTTTTTATTTTTTTAGGATCAGCATCTGGTAAATCACATTTATTTATCGCCACTACTATAGGAACCTTTGCAGCTTTTGCATGTCTTATTGATTCTACTGTTTGAGGTTTAACTCCATCATCTGCTGCAACTACTAAAACAACAATATCAGTTAATTTTGATCCCCTGGCACGCATTTCAGTAAAAGCAGCATGTCCGGGAGTATCAATAAAAGTTAAATTATTATCACCACTTTTAATTTGATAAGCTCCAATATGTTGCGTAATTCCACCAAATTCTCCTGACACCACATTGGCACTTCTTAGAACATCCAAAACAGAAGTTTTTCCATGATCAACATGGCCCATTACAGTTATTATTGGCGCTCTATTTTTCAAATTTTCAGATCGAGAATCTTTTATTTTCTTTATTATCTCCTCTGCTTTTTCTTCACGAATTGGATTATGTCCAAATTCTTTTACTAAATACTCGGCGGTATCAGCAGCTAAAGTTTGATTAATTGTTACAGTCACTCCCATTCCAAACAAATGTTTAATTACATTACTAGACTGCTCAGCCATTCTATTAGCTAACTCTCTTACTGTTATAGCTTCTGGAATATTTATATTCCTTTTAATGGATTTTTGATTTTCTTTACTATCCTCTTTATTTATATTTTTAAGTTCTTTTTGTCTTGCTCTTTTTACAGACGCTAAACTTCTCTCTCTTGTTTCTATTTCATCACTCAACGCTCGTGAAACTGTTAATTTTACATCTCTTTTTTTTGAACTTAGCTTAGATTTTTTGTCTTTATCATCTTCACCTTTAAATCTTTTTGTTGCTCTTTGCTCCGCAAGCTTACGTTTTTCAAAATCACTTACTCCAAAATTAAGGTTATTAATTTTAAAGTTAGTTTTATAATTATCTCCTTTTTTAAAACTAGTTGATGATGATTTGTATCCACTCCCTTTAGAAAATTTTCCTTTTCCCAAGAATTTGGTTGACTGTTTATTGATTATTACTGTCTTTTTTCCTTGATTATTTGTGCTATCAATTCTTTTGAATGATTTTTTAGGACCACCAGAAATTGTTAATTTTGTTTTTTTGTTTTCCATTACTCATCTCTCAATCTTTATAAACAATATTTCTAGCTGACATAATTAATTCATCTGCCTCAGATCTTGATAATGCAAAGTCTTCTAGATATCCTTGGATCTTTATTTTTTCACCTTTTACAACATCAAAGCCACCTGTTAATTCATCTGATGCTAGATCTGCGAAATCCTCAAGTTTTAAAATTTTTTGCTCACCTAATGTTAATAACATACCTGGTGTTAAACCTTTTAAATTAATTAAGTCATCTGAAATTCCCAAGTCCTTAATCCTCTGCGAAATATCTTCTTGATCTTTTTTATGAAATTCTTTTGCTCTTTCAATCAAGGCTTTTGCAGTTTCCTCTTCGATCCCCTCTATATTTTTAAAATTATCTAAAGAACTATCTTTAATATCATCAATAGTTGAAAAACCTTCTGCTACAAGTAATTGACCAAGAGTTTCGTCCAACTCTAAATTCTTGACAAAATTTTCTGTTTTTTCTTTAAACTCCTGTTGTCTTCTTTCGGAGTCTTCTTGATCCGTCATTATGTTAATTTCATAATTTAGTAGTTTTGTTGCAAGTCTTACGTTTTGTCCTCTCCGCCCAATTGCCTTACTAAGATTTTCCTCAGTTAGGATGACATCTAATTTTTTTCTCTCAATATCTACATTTACCCTTTGGACTTCTGCTGGTGATAATGCATTAGAAACTAAAATTGCTGGATCTTCAGACCAATTAACTATGTCTATTTTTTCACCTTGTAATTCGTTTACAACTGCTTGAACTCTTGAGCCTCTCATGCCAACACAAGCGCCTACTGGATCCAATGAAGTGTCTATTGCCTTAACACAAATCTTAGCTCTACTTCCAGGATCTCTTGAGGACGATTTAATTTCAATCAATCCATCATAAATTTCAGGCACCTCCTGTACAAAAAGTTTTTCCATAAATTTTGGATGAGCTCTAGATAAAAAAATTTGTTGACCCTTATTTTCTCTTCTGACATCATAACAATATGCTTTAATTCTATCACCAGCTTTTATATTTTCTCTAGGAATTAGCTCATTTTTTTGAATTATTGCCTCTGTTCTTCCAAGATCAACAATAACATTTCCAAATTCAAGTCTTTTTACTATCCCACTTAAAATTGTGTCTTGTTTATCTTTAAAATCATTAAATTGTCTCTCTCTTTCAGCTTCTCTGACATTAAAGCTGATAACTTGTTTAGCAGTTTGAGCGGCTATTCTTCCAAAATCAAATGCTGGAAGTGGTTGTAAAATTTCATCACCGATTTTTTTGTCACTATTTTGCTGATTTAAAACAATAGCATCTTTCAATTTAATTTCTGTATTAGAATTTTCCGGGTTTTCTGAGATTACCAATCTTCTAAAAATCTCTATATTTCCATTTTCTCTATTGATCGAAACTTTGATCTCATTATCTTGACCAAACTTTGACTTAGCAGCTTTTGCTATTCCAGTTTCCATAGAATTAATAATCAATTCTTTATCAATAGCTTTTTCTAAAGCTACTGCTTCAGCTATTCTTAATAATTCTAATTTATCAGCTCTTTTGTTTAACATTTTAATAACCTCCAAAAAAAAATGGGCCAAAGCCCATTTTAGAAATCGAGAATGTATTTGAAATATAATAAAGTTTTTTAATTATTCAATAAAAACTATTTAGTAAAAACATTAGTTTTATCAGTATTTTCCCAAGAAAAAGCTCCATTACTTTCAGGGGTTCTTCCAAAATGACCATAGGCAGCAGTCTTTTCATAAATGGCCTTATTCAATCCCAACATCTCTCTAATTCCTCTAGGACTCAAATCGAAATTTTCTTTAATTTTTTCTGTAACAAACTTATTTTTATCCAAATCATCATCAAAAAGATTTACATAGATTGATAAAGGTTTTGATACTCCAATCGCATATGCCAACTGAATCAAACATTTTTCAGAAATTTTCGAGGCAACGATATTTTTTGCAATATATCTAGCAGCGTAAGCAGCTGATCTATCAACTTTGGTTGGGTCTTTCCCAGAAAACGCTCCTCCACCATGAGGTGCAGCACCACCATATGTATCTACAATGATTTTTCTTCCTGTTAATCCACAGTCACCATCAGGACCTCCAATAACAAAATTCCCAGTTGGATTTACATAAAACTCATCATCTTTAAAATCTTTTATAAATTCTTTTGGAATTGTTTTTAACATATATGGTCTCAGTATTTCTCTGACCTCTTTTTGACTCACATTGGCTGAATGCTGAGAAGATATAACCACTGACTTCACTTTTGCTGGTTTTCCATTTATATATTCAAATGTGACTTGGCTTTTGGAGTCGGGTTCAATATTTTCTAATTTTCCAGATTTTCTATCCTCAGCCATTAGTCTTAAAATTTTATGTGAATAATGAATTGGTGCTGGCATTAAAACATCAGTTTCATCACACGCATATCCAAACATTATTCCTTGATCTCCAGCTCCTTCATCTTTATTACCCTTGGAATCTACTCCCATCGCAATATCTTTAGATTGTGAGTGAAGATGAGACTCTATGCTCGTAGCTTCTTTCCAAGTGAAACCTTCTTGATCATAACCAATATCTTTAATGCAGTCCCTAACATTTCTTATAAGATCTTCTTTATTAATCTCTGGTCCTCTAACCTCACCGGCTAAAACAACCTTATTAGTAGTGGTAAGGGTTTCACAAGCAACTCTTGCATAAGGATCTTTAGATAAGTAAGTATCTACAACCATATCAGATATTCTATCTGACACTTTGTCTGGGTGTCCCTCAGAAACTGACTCACTAGTAAAAAGAAAATTTTTTAAATTACTCATCTTTGTTCCTATTAAATGAAAAAATTATTAAAATATACAACAAAATTAATAAGATAAATATTTTGTTTCCATATAAAGAAAATATAGTTGGATTAAAGTCTCTTCTTTTTTCAAAATCAATAAAACCATCTTTATTATAATCAATTTTTTTTTCGATCTCTCCTAGTGGATTGATTATTGCTGTCATACCATTATTTGCTGACCTCAAGACATATTTTCCAGTTTCAATAGCTCTGAATATACTATGAGAAAAGTGTTGCTTTGGCCCAACAGATTTACCAAACCATCCATCTTCAGATATATTTATTATAAAATCGTAATCATTATCTTTTGTCAGATTACCACTATAAATTATTTCATAACAAATTAATGGTAAAAATTTGAACTCTTGAAAGTTATTTTTTATATGAATAATTTTTCTTTCATCTCCCTTGGTAAAAGATCCAATGTTATTTGTAATTGTTTTTAAACCAATTTTGTTAAGCAAATTTTCGAATGGAAGAAATTCACCAAAAGGAACTAAATTTATTTTATTGTAATTTTGAACTATATTTAATTTATTATCAATAATTGAGAGTGAATTAAAATACTTATAATTTTTATTTATCAATAATCTACTAGAAATACCAAGTCCTATTAAATGATTTTCATTAAAGTTTTCAGTAAATAAACTTTCATAAAACTTTAATTCATCTAGATAAGTGTTTGGTATGATTCCTTCTGGCCACAAAAAAAAAGTTTTTTTATAAGGCTCGGGTGAACTTAAATTTATCAACTCATTAATGGTATTTTCTGTTTGATTGTCAGTGTAAAATCTATCTAAATTTATATTTGATCCAATTATCCTTATCAAATAGGGATTTTTTATAATTTTTTCATTTAAAAAACTTTGCTTATATGATTTTCCATAAAATATAAAAAATATTGGAATTAATAAAATTAAAATGGAGATAAAACTTTCAACTTTTGATTTTCTTAAAATATAAATTGCAGGTGCAGAAAAAAAACTAATTATTAAAAGATTTAGTGCATATGTTCCAATGATGGATGCAAAACTTATAAAACTTAATTTCTCCGAAAGGCTGTAAATAAATAAGTTCCAAGGAAAACCTGTAAGAATACTTCCTCTTAAAAATTCAACTAACCCCAAAAGAAGGGAAAATAGGAAAAAAGAGCTTAATAATGTTTTTAATCGAAATTTATAAAATATAAATGTTGCTAACCCATAGAATAAACCCAAAAAAGATGGAATAAGAATTAAAGCAACAGGTATTAAAAATTTAAAATTTGGATCGAAAGTAAGTGATATAGTTATCCAATATAAATTACTTAAAAAATAACTCAAGCCAAATAGCCAACCATAAAGAAAAAAAAATTTTCCTTTCTTCTGGTCATTAAGTTTCTTAAATAAAAAAATAAAGAAAATACTAAATGTGAAAAAATTTACAAAAAAATAATTTAAAGGTGGGAGACTTAAAGAGGTTAGTCCTCCTAAGATTAATAAAAGTAATATTTCAATTATAAATTTTTTATTCAACTTAAATTAAAATTTTTTTGACTGATCTAAATATCTTTTGTTCTTCACGAAACATTATCTGATATTCCTTTTGTTTGATATGATTAAAATTTAATAAATGTAGGAAACCATGGATAAAAATTTTTGTAACTTTTTCTTTAAAATCAGAATTATTTATATTTTTGGGTTTGTTCATATAATCAAAACTTATAATAATATCTCCCAAATAAACTTCTTTGAAATTTTTTAATCTTTCTTGTGATGGAAAAGATAACACGTCTGTATGTTTATTTTTGTTCCTAAATTTTTTATTTAATCTTTTAATATTATTATTGTTGGAAAGTAGTAATGTTAAATAAACTCTTTTATTAATAAATTTAAATTTTTTTGGAAAATGTTTGCATAATTGATTAAAAAAAATTTCTTTTTTCTTAATTTTTTTTGACCAAAATTTTTCCTCGGTGAGGACATTAACTTTGATCATTATTACTAGAATATGCTTTTACAATTTTTGATACCAAAGGATGTCTTACAACATCTAAATGATCAAAATCTATAACTTTAATTTCATCTAAATGAGATAATAATTTTTTAGCTCTGTCCAAACCTGACATATTTTTATTTGGAAGATCTATCTGTGAGGGGTCACCATTAACTACTATTTTTGAGTTTTCGCCAATTCTTGTTAAGAACATTTTAATCTGAGTGTCTGTTGCATTCTGAGCTTCATCTAGAATTGCAAAAGAATTTTTAAGAGTTCTTCCTCTCATAAATGCCAAAGGAGCAATCTCAATATCTCCTATTTCAATCATCCTTTGAATTTTTTCAAAATGAAATAAATCATAAAGTGAGTCGTAGAGAGGTCTCAGATATGGATCTACTTTTTCTTTCATGTCTCCTGGTAAAAAACCCAATCTTTCTCCCGCTTCAACAGCTGGTCTTGATAGAATTATTCTCTCAATCTTTTTTTCTAAAAGCATAGTAAGACCAACAGCGACAGCAAGGAAAGTTTTTCCTGTTCCAGCTGGACCAGCAGAAATGACTATTTCACTTTCCCTTAAAGCTCTAACATATTTTTTTTGTTTTTCAGATCTTGGAATAATAGATTTTTTAGGTGTTTTAATAATATCAGTTATATTTGAGTTTTTAACTTTTTCATTAATCATAAATTTGTCCACAGATGATATGATATCTTTGTTTTCAACATTTCCATTATTTAAAAATTGGTTTACTAAAAATTGAATAGCATTTTTAACAATTTCATTTTTTTCATTAGTAGACTTAATAAGTATTGAATTTCCTCTGGAATACAAGCTTGCTCCAGTAATTTTTTCTAGTTCCTTTAAATTTTTATTAAATTCTCCTGCAATGCCCATTAACAAGTTATTATCACTAAATATCACACTTAATGAGTTATTATCTGAGTAAACAAATTTTAAAAGTGCTTGAGTGTCTTTTTTAATTGAATTCTTCAAATTTATGCGACCCTCAATTTCGATATTTCTAAAGTTTCACCAAAAAGTGTATTCTGATTACTACTATTAATTTTAACTTTTACAAGCTTTCCCACATCATCGTCTTTACCATCAAATATTACTGAAGTCATATAACCTGTTCTGCCAAAATACTTTGCACTTTCAGATACTCTATTTTCTACTAACACCTCTATTACGTCACCCTCCAAGGATCTATTCATTTTTTTTTGAAAATTAAATAATTCTTTTTGAACAATTTTTAGTCTTTCATCACTTACCTTTCGATCAATTAATGGTAGATGAGAGGCTTTTGTACCCGGTCTTGGACTAAATACAAAAGAAAAAGAGTTTATAAATTTTATTTTTTTTATAAGATCAAGTGTCGCGTTAAAATCACTCTCTTCCTCACCAGGGTAGCCAATAATAAAATCACTAGAAAATTTAGCAGAGGAATTTTTTTTAATTATTTTTTCACAAATTTGAAGATAATGTTCAATATCGTGTTTTCTATTCATCAACTTTAAAACTTTATTAGAACCGCTTTGAACAGGTAAATGGACAAGGGGCATTAATTTTTTTGAGGTCCTATACAAGTCAATTAAATCATCACTCATGTCAATTGGATGTGAAGTTGTATATCTAATTCTTAAAATTTCAGGAATTTTTTCTATTTCTAAAATCAAATTAGACAACTTATAATTTTCATTATTGTAAGCGTTAACATTCTGTCCTAATAAAGTAATCTCTCTAACTCCATTTCCTGCAAGGATTTTGGCCTCATTAACTATTTCATTAAATGGTCTTGAATATTCAGGACCTCTTGTATAAGGAACAACACAAAAGTGACAAAACTTATCACAGCCTTCTTGTATGGTTAAAAAAGAAGATATTTTTGTAGATGAGTTTTTTATTTTATCCAAATAATTGAACTTTGAAACAGCATCAAAATCAGTTTCATCTAATCTCCTCTGATTATTTAGGTATTCCTTAATCTTGTCATTAATTTTATGGTATGCTTGAGGACCAATAACTAGATCAATAAAAGGTTCTCTTTTTAACATCTCCTCGTTTTCCGCTTGAGCAACACATCCAGCAACTATGACAAAAGGTTTTTTTTTTAATCTAAATCTTTTTTTTACTCTACCTATCTCATGATAAACTTTTTCTTTTGCCTTATCTCTTATGTGACAAGTGTTTAGTAAAAAACAATTCGTATCGTCGAGGTTTTCGGTTTTTGTAAACCCTATCTTTTTTACAGTATCAATTATTCGATTGGTGTCATACTCGTTCATTTGGCAGCCAAATGTTTTGGCGAATATTTTTTTATTCATTTTTTTTATCTACTTTGACACCATAAAGTTCCAGCTTGTGGTCAACTAATTTATATCCATATTTGTTTGCAATTTTTTTTTGAAGTTCTTCTATCTCTTCATCAACAAACTCTATAATATCACCAGTTTTAATATCAATTAAATGATTGTGATCATCATTTATTTCATATCTTGCCTTACCACCCTTAAAATCGTGTTTTGTGAGAATCCCAGCTTCTTCGAAAAGTTTTACAGTTCTATATACTGTGGCGATGCTAATTTTGGGATCAATTTTTGAAACTCTATTATACAGCTCATCAACATCCGGATGATCAGACTCACCATAGGCTTTTTTTGACTCAGAAATAACCTTGGCAATAATTCGTCTTTGATCAGTGAGTTTTACTCCTTGAGATTGACATTTTTGTTCAATTGTTTCTGACATACGTATTTTTAACCCGAATAGATAGGATTAATCAAATTTTTTTCAACTTTAAATTTCTTACATAAATCTGGGATAAATTCATATTTTATGAGTTTTTCTCCATTGAAATCTCGGAAACTAAAACAATAATAATCAATTTTATTAACTAAATGAATAGCTTTAACGACCGACAATGAATTTCTGATGCCTGCAAAACTACCAGGTCCTCTATTTATATATATATATGAAATTTTTTTTAAATCTAAATTTTTTGACATTAAAAAATCGTTTAAAAGTATTATTAATCTCTCATAATTTTTTTTGCTATTTTCATGGCTAACATTATAATTGTTACCGTTTACAATGATCATGAGAAAAATTTTATCACTAGCCGCATCTATTATTAGCTTTGTCATAATTCAATTATTTATTTTTACCAATTCTAATTCAGAGGAAAACAATACCAAATATTATGCAAAAGATAATGGTATTTTATCGATAATGTATCATAGATTTAACGAAAATAAGTATCCTTCAACAAATATCAAAATGGATATTTTTCAAAAACACATAAAAATAATTCAGGAACTTGATTATGAATTTTATAATCCAAAATTTTTTATAAAAGAATTTAAAAAACCAAAAAATGAGAAGAAAATTTTGATAACAATAGATGACGGTTTCAAATCTTTCTACAATAATGCTTGGCCATATTTAAGGGAAAATAAAATTCCATTTATTTTATTCGTATCTACAGAGCCAGTCGGTAAAAATGGTTATATGACTTGGGATGAAATAATTGAGATTGACAAATCTGATTTTGGTTATATTGGCCATCATTCACATTCACATGACTACCTAATTGATAAAAGCGAGGAAGAATTTATCAATGATATAGAGCTTGCATCAAAAATTTTCAAAAATAAATTAGGATATGTTCCTGAAATATTTTCATATCCATTTGGCGAATATTCTCTTTTTATGAAACAATACATAGCTAAAAATTTTGAAGTAGCTTTTGGGCAACATTCTGGAATTATTGATGTGAATAAAGATAGATTTGAATTACCAAGGTTTCCAATAAATGAAAAATATGGTGAATTAAAAAGGTTTAAATCTATAATTAATTATTTACCACTTGAGTATAGATCTCTAGAACCAGAGGAAAAGAAAATAAATAAAAAGAACAATCCCCCACGGATGGTGGTTGAATTTTTTAATGAACAAAAAAATATAAAGAATATTAATTGTTATTCTAATGATGGTGGTAAATGGAAAAAACCAAATTTAAAATTTGATATCAATAAACTTATCGTAAATTTTGAAGATCCATTTATACCAAGAAGAGGAAGAATTAATTGTTCACTAATGGATAATGGTAAGTGGCGATGGTTTGGAACTCAATTTATTGTAAGCGAGAACTAGATTAAGCTTTCTAATTCTATACTTGAAGGGAGCAATTTAGCATCGTCAAAATCTTGGAGATTGTTTTGTTTTATAATTTTTTGTAAAACTTCAACATATTGATTGCCTGTTTCAGCATATTTGTTCAAAAACTTGGAGAGTATCATGCTATCCAAAGGTTCTCCTTTATCTCTTAATTTCGCTCTCTCTTGTCTAAAATCTTTGTAAGTTGAATGTGTATTAAGATTTCTTTGATATGCTCTAACAGATGCTTGTAGAACATTGAACTTCATTACTTTATGTCCCTCACTTTTGTCAGCATCTTTTGGTTTTAACCCCTCACCTGACCAAGTCCACTGGCCAAACAATGCATTACCCTCTTGGGCAAATCTTGATGTTCCCCAACCTGTCTCCTTAGCAGCTTGTGCTAATGCTAATGAAACAGGAACTTCATCCATTCTCATTTTAAGAGTTGATAAATCTCTTGAGGTAACTCCATACTGTTTATATTTTTTTTCAAGCCATTTCTTTTCTAAACTAGTGTTATTACTTTTATTTATAATGCTAAAAAGTCTTTTCCTGTCAATCTTTATGTTACTATTTTCTTTTAAGATTAATGGAAGGACAATCTGAATAAAAAATTCTTTTCTCTTAGAAGTGTTTTCAATCATTTTTATTTCATTTGGTAATAACGTTAAAGCAACAGGTTTTACTAGTTTAGTTTTTCTAACGTCTTTAAGACTGTAATTTGTGTCTTCAAATAATTGTTTTATGGTAGAAGCGTTTAATCTTACTGTGTCAGTTTCCAGATCATTTAGACTAAAAATGTCAACTAACAAATCTTGTTCATTTAAAATCTTGTCATTGATTTCATTTCCACTAGCACCATTCTTAAGAGTATAAGCTAAAACCGCTTTTGATTTATTTTGAAAAGCCATATTCTTATTATTGGCAAAGTTCATCAGTATCGGCATTGCATAAAAAAAGGTAATTAACATTATGGAAGATATAAGAATTCTTGGTAATGAACCAATATTTTTTTTTGGGTTAAAAAAATTTATTGATTTTACTTTTTTAGTAAAATTTCTTTTATACATAACTTATATTGCCTCAACTTGTTTTACTTCTGGTATGTAGTGACATAGAAGATTTTGCACACCTTGTTTTAATGTCATTGTAGAACTTGGGCACCCTGAGCAGCTCCCTTGTAATTGAACTTTAACTATACCATCTTTAAACTCTTTAAATTTAATATCTCCTCCATCTCTTGCAACGGCAGGTCTAATTTTTTGGTCTAGAATTTTAATAATTTTTAATTCTATTTCCTCTAGATTTTCAGAATTCTCATTTAAGTTTTTTTCCACGACGTATTCTTTACCTGCCGAATAAAAATCATTTATTAATGATATAATAATGTGTTTTATTTCCTCCCACTCAACTTCATCTTGTTTGTTTACTGAAATAAAATCTTTTCCTAAAAAAATACTTTCTACACCACTAACTGAAAATAAATTTTTAATTAAGTCATTGTTAGTTTCATCTTTTTTTGTTACCTCGAAAGAACCACTTTTAGAAACAGTCTTGCCTGGCAAAAACTTTATTGAGTTTGGATTGGGTGTTAATTCTGACTGTACAAACATAATTTATATATAATCAATAATTTTTAAAATGAAACTTGTTTGTATTTTATATTCAAAAACCCATAATTTCTTGAATTTTTTTAAGCTTTTCTGATGCGATCTTATCAGCTTTTTGATATCCACTATCTAATATTTGGTCTAAAAAACTTTTTTCTTTTAAAAGTTTTTTAATTTCATTCGATATAGGGATAATTTTATCAATTAAGACATCTGACAAATTTTCTTTGAATTCTGAAAAATTTTTTCCAGAAAATTTATTAATTGTATCATCTAAATTCACATCCATTATACTAGAGTAAATACTCATCAAATTTTTAGCCTCAGGTCTTTTTTCTAAATCTGCACCTGTAGCTGGTAATGGCAAAGTATCAGTTTTTGCTTTTTTTATCTTATTAATTATTTGATCTTTATCATCAGTTAAATTTATTCTACTCAGATCTGATAATTCAGATTTACTCATTTTTTTTGTTCCATCTCTTAAACTCATAATTCTGGAAAACTTTTTTTGAATTAATGGCTCAGGTATTTTGAAAAACTCATCAACATTGAAATCATTATTAAATTTTTGTGCGATATCTCGACAAAGTTCTAAATGTTGCTTTTGGTCGTCTCCAACAGGCACGTGAGTAGTGTCATATAGTAAGATATCCGCTGCCATTAAAACAGGATATGAGTAGAGACCAATACTTGCTTTTTCTTTATCTTTGCCAGCTTTCTCCTTAAATTGTGTCATTCTGTTAAGCCATCCCATCCTAGCCACACAGCTTAGTATCCAAGCAGTCTCTGAATGAGCGCTCACGCTTGATTGATTAAATATAATACTTTTTTTGGGATCTATACCGCTTGCAATAAAAGTTGCAGCAGTTTCATAGATATTATCTTTTAATTTTTTTGGATCTTGAGCAACTGTGATAGCATGAAGATCGACAATACAAAATATACACTCATTTTGGTCTTCGTTATTTAGCTTAACAAAATTTTTAATCGCACCCAAATAATTTCCAAGATGGAGATTTCCGGTAGGCTGGACACCTGAAAAAATTTTTTTTCCCATAGCTAATACTTTAGTTTAATATCACTATATTTAAAAGCTTTGATAAATAATGAAAAACTCAAATAAAATACAAAACTTAAAAAGGATGATAATATTAAATAAATAGACTTTAAATTATATTGATAAGTCAATTTATTTTCAAAAAACAAAATTAAGTAATTAAAAAATATTCCCATAAGGATAGAAGCCAGAAGTATCTTTAAAAATTTAATAAAGAATAAATCATTGAAATTAAATAAATTATTATTTTTTAAATAAACAAATAATACAATTGCATTAAACCAAGATGAAATTGTCGTAGCTATAGGAATTATTATGAAACCAATGTCTCTGAAAAAATAAATACTTATTAATATATTTAAAATTACAGAAATTAATGAAATATAAAAAGGTGTTTTAGTATCCTGATTTGCGAAAAAGAATGTCGAGAATACTTTAATTAATGCGAATGCTGGCAGTCCTAAACCAAAATAGTAAAGTGCATTTGCTGAGTTAGTTACTGAAAGTTCGTCAAAAGAACCATAACCAAATAATGCAGAAATAATTTGTTCTGATCCTACAATTAAAGCGATTGAGGCAGGTAAACTTAAAAACATACTAAGCTCAAGTGCTTTATTTTGAAGTAAAAGTATTTTGTTTTTTTTTTTTAAAAAAACATGTTTAGAAAGTTGTGGTAAAACAACAACTCCAATTGCTATTCCTGCTATTGCTAGGTTTATTTGATAAATTCTATCAGCATAGTATAGATAAGATACGGCACTGGCTTGAAAAGATGCAATTATAGTGCCTACTAAAATATTAATTTGCGTAACACCAGATGAGAAAATACTAGGTAAGAGTTTTTTAAAAAAAAATCTAACCTTATTATTAATTTTGAAATTAAAACTAAATTGAATAGAATAAAATTTTTTTGTAAATTGATACAAGAAAACAAGCTGTAATATTCCTGCTCCTGAAACTCCATATGATAGATAATAAACCAGTTCATCGTTAAGAAATTTACCAAAAAATAAAATAGATATTAAAACGATATTAAGAATTATTGGTGCTGCAGATGCAGCAGCAAATTTATTATGTGAGTTAAGAATTGCTGCAAAAAAAGAAGATAGGCTTACAAACATTAAAAATGGGAGAGTTATCCTTGTTAAATTTACAGCTAGCTGAATTTTTTCTGGATTATCAACAAAACCTGGTGCTATTAATCTCACAAAAGCTGGCATGAAAACTTCAATAATTAAAACTAAAAACAATAGACCTAAAAATAATAAATTAAAAATTTCACTTGCAAATTTTTGTGATCCGGATTTTTTTTTTACTAATTCTGAAGTATAGCTTGGTATAAAAGCTGCATTAAAAGTTCCCTCTGAAAATAATCTTCTAAAAGTATTAGGTATTCTGAATGCTACAAAAAAAACATCTGCTAAAAAACTTGTTCCAAGAAAAATTGCTATCAAAACATCTCTTAAATAACCAAGTAATCTACTGATAATAGTATAAAAACCAAAAGTCCCTGTTGACTTAACTAAATTCATAAATCATATTAGTCTTAATTTTACCCCATTTGTACACCTAATTAACATAAATGAAAAAAACAAAAATTGATCATTACACTGATAAAGAAGCTTTAGATTTTCATAAAGAAAAAAAGCCGGGCAAGATTGAGATATCTTCCTCAAAAAATATGACCACAAAAAGAGATTTGGCTTTAGCATATTCTCCTGGGGTAGCAGCTCCTGTAAGGGCGATAAGTGAAAATCCAGAAGCAGCATTTGATTATACTAGTAAAGGAAACCTCGTTGCAGTTATTAGTAACGGTTCTGCAATTTTAGGCATGGGAAATTTAGGTGCATTAGCATCTAAACCAGTTATGGAAGGAAAGGCTGTTTTATTTAAAAGGTTTGCCGATATAGACTCAATTGATTTAGAGATAGATTCAGATGACACAGAGGAGATCATAAATAGCATAAAAAATTTTGCTCCTAGCTTTGGTGGTATCAATCTTGAAGATATTGCAGCACCTGATTGTTTTATAATAGAGGATAAGCTGAAAGAAATTCTTGATATACCTGTATTTCACGATGATCAACACGGTACAGCAATTATCACAACCGCAGCATTAATCAATGCGTTAGATATTAGTAAAAAAAAAATTGATAAAGTAAAAATAGTTGTAAATGGTGCTGGAGCGTCAGCAATGGCTTGTGCAAATTTATTTAAAAAATCTGGTGTACCAAATGGAAATATCACGATGGTAGATAGAAAAGGGGTAATTTATAAAGGTAGAGAAAATTTGAACAAATGGAAATCAGATCATGCAATTGAAACAAATAATAGAACTTTAACTGATGCAATTAATAATGCTGATGTTTTTTTAGGATTATCTGCAAAGGGAACTTTAACTAAAGCAATGGTAAAAAAGATGGCAAAAAATCCAATAATATTTGCCTGTGCAAATCCTGACCCTGAAATTACACCTGAGGAAGTTGAGGAGGTTAGAAATGATGCGATTATAGCTACGGGAAGATCGGATTACGCCAACCAGGTGAATAATCTGATAGGTTTTCCCTATATATTTAGAGGAGCATTAGATGTAAGAGCAAAAACAATAAATGAAGAAATGAAAGTCGCCGCTGCACATGCAATCGCTAATTTAGCAAAGGAAGATGTGCCAGATGAAGTTGTTGCAGCAATGGGAGGTGAAAGACCTCATTATGGAAAAGATTATATAATACCATCAACATTTGATCCAAGATTAATTAGTGTTATTCCAGCAGCTGTAGCTAAAGCTGCAATGGAAACAGGAGTTGCTAGAATTGATATTAAAGATTTTGATATCTACAAAGATCAACTAAAGCAAAGGCTAGATCCAACTGTTACAATTCTTCAAGGTGTTAATAACTATATTAAGAAAAAACAAAAAAAAGTTGTATTTGCTGATGGTGAAGATGAAAATATGTTAAAAGCTGCAATTGCGTTTAAAAATTCAAAATTAGGGATTCCAATTTTAGTGGGGAAAGAGGAGTTAATTAAGAATCAAATAAAAAAAATTGGTTATAATGAAGATTTTGATATTGAAATTGTAAATTCAAAAGATAATGAGAAAAGAGAGAGATATGTTAAATATCTTTTTAAAAAACTTCAAAGGCAAAAGGGAATGTTAGAAAGAGACTGCGATAGACTCATCAGAAATGACAGGGTAATTTGGGCTTCGTGTATGGTTGCTTGCAATGATTCAGATGCCATGGTCACTGGTAATACTAGAAGATATTCATCATCACTCGAAAAGGTGATCCAGGTTGTAGATCCAAGACCTGGGGAAATCATGTTTGGTTTAAATCTAGTTGTTAATAGAGGTAAAACAATTTTTATTTGTGATACATCAGTTATTGAATATCCCGATGCAAAACAATTAGCTGAAATGGCAAAATCTGCAGCAAGAGTTGTGAGACTTTTCGGATTTGACCCTAAAGTTGCTTTTTTATCACACTCTACTTTTGGGGAACCGGCTACAGATAGAACAAAGAGATTAAGTGATGCAGTTGAAATTCTTAAAAAAGATAAAGTCGATTTTAAATTTGATGGTGAGATGCAACCAGATGTGGCTCTAGATGAAATTTATAAAGAATTATATCCATTCTCTGAAATTGTTGGAAAATCTAATGTCTTGATAATGCCTAGTCAACACAGTGCAGCTATTTCATATAAAATGATTAAATCTATGAGCAGAGCGAAAGTAATTGGACCACTATTGATTGGTTTAGGTTTACCAATTGAGATAGCACCATTGAGATCATCTACCTCTGAAATTTTAAATTTAGCGTCTATAGCTGCATATTCTGCAGATGTAATTAAGTATGATAAATAATCTAATTTTTTTGAATTCTTAAATTATCGACTAATAATATACTTGCAATCACATTTTCTACATCTAAAATTTCATTTGCTTCTTCGATAACTGCATCTTTTTCATCAGGTGTTGTTGCTATACCATAAATATAAATTTTCTTCTTATATGTATCTATTTGATAATTGGTTGCTTTTATTGTGTCGTTAAAAATTAATGCTGTTCTTAATTGCGAGGTAATAAGTAAATCTTTTGCAGATTGCTTAAAATTAAAATTTTCTTTAATTTTTAAATCATTTTTTACAGACCTTACCCCTTGAGTTTCCCATGCAAGCTTTGTTAATTTAAGCTTTTCCTCCGGATCTTCAACTTTACCTGTTATAAATATTCTACCATCAATAACTTTTGTTTTTACAGATAAAAAATAATTTTTATCCAACAATAAAATTCTTGCACTTAAATTTTTTTGCATTATCGAATCATCTATTTGTGTTCCAAGAGATCTTGGATCTATCGCTACGCTAACTCCAGTTCCAAATATACCTGTTGAAGATACTCCAACACATCCACCAAGAACTAATCCAATCAAAAAAATTAATATAATTTTAATTTTCATTCTTAATACCAATACAATATTTATAAATTTTTTTTTTTGAAACTGAACTCTTTTGATGAATAATTTTTGTAATTTCTTTTATACTTAATTTGTTTATCATCTCTTTAATGATTCTTTTATCTGATTCACTTAATTCTAGCGATTTTTTTTTATTTAATCTCTCTGAAATTACGATTGTTAATTCACCCTTTAAGTTTTTTTCAAAGGGTTTTAATTCATCAATATCTAATCTAATGAATTCTTCATATAATTTTGACATTTCTCTACAAATCAAAATTTTCCTACCTGAAAATTCCTTTTTTAAATAATGTATTATCTTGTTGATTTTTTTAGCTGAAATAAAAAAAATTAAGGAGAAATCTAATTTTTTAGTATTTTCTAAGATTTTCAATATTTCATTATTTTTTTCAGGAAAAAAACCGTAGAAAAAAAATTTGTCTGAAAACCCGCTTGCTGACAATGCTGTGGTAACTGCTGATGGACCCGGTAAAGGAATAATTTTGATTTCATTTTTTACGCATTCTTTAATTAACAAGCCTCCTGGGTCAGAAATGTTTGGTGTTCCAGCATCTGAGATCATCGAAACTATTGAACCTTTTTTCAATATATCAACAATTTTTGGTAAATTTTTTTTTTCATTAAATTTATGATTTGAAATCAATTCCGCATGAATCTCATATTTTTTTAATAAATTTTTTGAAACTCTAGTATCCTCACATAATATAAAATCAGATTTTTTTAAGGTTTCTAAGGCCCTAAAAGTTATATCATTTAAATTACCTATTGGGGTAGGTACTAGATATAAGCCTTTTTTAAGTTCTTTATTTGTTGTTTTAGAATTTACGATCATATTTTATGTATAATTAATATAATATCATTAAATGTTTAAAATTTTTAAAATAATTTTTGTTAATGTAATAATCATTTTATTTATTTCAAAATTTGGTCACACCAACGAAGAAAAGATCAAGATAGGTTTATTGGTCCCAATGTCTGGTGAAAAAAATAAACTTGGGCAATCAATTATTAAATCTACCAGACTGGCTCTAAAAGATATTGGTACAGATAAAATAGAGATATATCCAAAAGATACAGAATTAGACCCCAATAAAACACTTCGGTCAGCTATTGAGTTAAAAAAATTAGGTGTAAAAATTATAATAGGTCCAGTTTTTTTTGAAAATATTAAATATTTAAATGAAGTAGATGATATTATATTTTTATCTCTTACGAATAAAACAGACAATCTGCCAAGCAATGTTATCAGTAGCGGCGTAAACTCTGTCTCTCAGCTAAATGCAATAAAAAAATTTGCAGAACTTAACAAATTAGAGAAAACAATCTTACTAACTCCAGATCTTAAATACAAAACCGAAATTAAGAGAGCAATTAAAAAATCTAAATTGAAAATTTCGAAACATTATATTTATAATATTGAGCCTACAAAATTAACACAACAAATTGAGGAAATTACCAATTATAAAATCAGAAAACAAAACTTGGCTGATGAAATTAGAAGAGTTGAATTATCAGATTTAGAGGAGGAGATAAAAAAAAGAAGAATAGATAAATTAAACAAAAGATACACAATTGGAAATGTTGATTTTGACTCTCTTGTCATCTCTGATTTTGATGAAAGTTTAAAAAGTGTCATCACATCATTTTTATATAGTGACGTATCTCCGAAGGATAAATATTTTATAACTTTAAATCAATGGTTTGATGAAAGCTTGCTTTCCGAAAAAAATATTCAACCATTGTACTACCCATCTATTAATAAAAAAAATCTAGAGAGTTTTTCAAATAAGTTTTCAGAATTTTACAATGAAAAACCTAATCATTTATCACTACTTAGTTATGATCTTATTGGGTTAATTTATTATCTGTCTTTAAAAAATGACTTGTCTGATACCAAGCTGTTGTTTAAAAAACAAAGTTCTTTCAAAGGAAAAATTGGAGTATTTGATATTAAGGATAATAAAATAAATCATAAATTAAATTTTTATCAAATCCAAAATGGATCCTTCAAAGAAATTTTTTAATTTTTTTAAAAGCGTTGAAGCGATGATCCATTTTATATTTCTTTGAAAAGGCCATTTGACCGAAGGTTTTATTTTCATTTTTTGGAATAAATATTGGATCATATCCAAAACCGTTTTTTCCCCTAGCTTTATCTGATATACGTCCCTCAACTTTACCTGTAACACTTACTAAATTTTTGTTTAGGTAACTTATTGATAGGGCACAAATAAATCTTGCTCTAATATTTTTTTTTCTCCAATTTTTATCTTTGTCATCTAGTTTTCTAAAAACTTTATTTATTGCAATATTGAAATCTTTACTTTTTCCGGCCCACCTAGCAGAATAAATTCCTGGTTTTTTATCTAAAATATCAATTTCAAGTCCAGAGTCATCTGCTAGACAAATAAGGTTGGTTTTTTTCGAAAAATATTTTGATTTTATTATAGAATTTTGCTCAAAAGTTTTACCGTTTTCTTTTGGACTTTTAAGCTTAAAATCTGAAGTAGAAAAAATTTGTATATTTTTAGGTATTAAATTCCTAATTTCCCTTAATTTTCCTTTATTATTAGTGCCAATTAATAATTTTTTAAATTTTTTTTTCATATCTGGAAATTTTAAATTTTCTTACCATATAACCTGGTATGGAAAAAGAAGAAAACAAAACTACCCTAGATAACGAGGATATAAAAAAAAATTTAGGTGATGATAAAAACGACAAGTCTGAAAATAGTGATCTAGAGAAAGACGATGAAAAAAAAGAGAAATCACCAGAAGAAAAGATTGCTGAACTCGAAGATAAATTAGCGAGAACTTTTGCAGAAATGGAAAATCAAAGGAGAAGGTTTGAAAAAGAAAAAATAGATGCATTTGAATATGGAGGTTATACTTTTGCAAAAGAAGCATTAAACTTGGTTGATAATTTGGAAAGATCAAAAAATATTTTGGAAAACGATGAAAAACTAAAAAATACAGAAGCTTTAAAAAAAACCTTGGATCATTTTGATATAATATACAAAGATGTCATTTCTATTTTTAGTAAAAACAACATTACACCCATAGAAAGTATAAATAAAAAACTTGATCCAAATCTTCATCAAGCAATGATGGAAATAGAAGATAATAAACAAGAGCCGGGAACAATTATTCAAGAAATACAAAAAGGATTTATGTTAAAAGATCGTCTATTAAGACCTTCTTTAGTTGGTGTTGCCAAAAAAACGACCCCAAAAGACGAAAAAACAGAAGAAAATAAACAAAATTTAAAGGATAAATAATGTTTTGCACAACTTGTAGATTTAAAATTAACACTTATATGAAGTTTGGAGAATTTAATTATGAGTAAAATTATAGGAATTGACCTTGGTACAACTAATTCATGTGTTGCGATCATGGAAGGCAGCCAAGCTAAAGTTTTAGAGAATGCAGAAGGAGCAAGAACAACACCATCTGTTGTAGCTTTTACTGACGAAAGTGAAAAATTAATTGGTCAACCGGCAAAAAGACAAGCTGTAACTAACCCTGAAAATACAATATTCGCTGTTAAAAGATTAATTGGAAGAAATTTTGAAGATCCAACCGTAAAAAAGGATGTTGAGACTGCACCATTTAAGATTATTAATTCTGAAAAAGGTGACGCATGGATAGAAGCAAAAGGGCAGAAATATTCCCCATCACAGATATCTGCGTTTATTTTGCAAAAGATGAAAGAAACTGCTGAAAAATATTTAGGCCAAGCAGTTACTAAAGCTGTCATTACGGTTCCAGCTTATTTCAATGATGCGCAAAGACAAGCTACGAAAGATGCTGGTAAAATTGCAGGTTTAGAGGTTTTAAGGATCATTAATGAACCAACTGCTGCATCATTAGCTTACGGCTTAGACAAAAAACAAAATAAAAAAATTGCTGTGTATGACCTGGGTGGAGGAACATTTGATGTTTCAATACTTGAACTAGGAGATGGTGTCTTTGAGGTAAAATCTACAAACGGTGATACTTTTTTAGGTGGAGAAGATTTTGATAATACAATTGTAGAATACTTAATTAATGAATTTAAAAAAGATAATGGGATTGATCTTAAATCAGATAAACTTGCTTTACAAAGACTAAAGGAAGCTGCTGAAAAAGCGAAAATTGAGCTTTCATCTGCAGAACAAACTGACATAAACTTACCTTTTATAACAGCAGATAAAACTGGACCGAAACATATTAACCTTAAGATGACAAGAGCAAAGCTAGAGGCTTTAGTTGAGGATTTAATCGCTAAAACAATGCCTCCATGCAAAACAGCTTTAAAGGATGCAGGTATATCTGCAAATGAAATTGACGAAGTTGTTATGGTCGGTGGTATGACTAGGATGCCCAAAGTAATTGAGGAAGTTAAAAACTTTTTTGGAAAGGATCCAAATAAGAGTGTAAATCCTGACGAAGTAGTTGCTATGGGAGCCGCTATACAAGCTGGTGTATTGCAAGGAGATGTTAAAGATGTTCTTTTATTAGATGTAACACCGCTATCATTGGGTATTGAAACATTAGGTGGAGTTTCTACAAAACTTATAGATAAAAATACTACAATCCCGACAAAGAAAAGTCAGGTTTTTTCAACTGCTGAGGATAACCAGCCAGCTGTTTCTATAAGAGTTCTTCAAGGTGAAAGAGAGATGGCGACAGATAATAAATTACTTGGAAATTTTGAATTAGTTGGTATCGCTCCAGCTCCAAGAGGTGTGCCTCAAATTGAGGTTACATTTGATATCGATGCTAATGGAATTGTGAACGTTTCTGCAAAAGACAAAGGTACCGGAAAAGAGCAAAAGATCCAAATTCAAGCTTCAGGAGGATTAAGTGAAGCAGAAATAGAAAAAATGGTTAAAGAGGCTGAAGCAAACAAAGAGGCTGATAAAAAGAAAAGAGAGTCAGTAGATGTAAGAAATCAGGCTGACACTTTAATTCACTCTACAGATAAAAATTTAAAAGAACATGGCTCAAAAATATCTGATGCTGACAAAAAAGCTATAGAGGACACCTCATCGGCTCTAAAAGAGTCTTTGAAAGGTGATAATACAGAAGAAATCAAGAAAAAAACTGAAGCTTTAGTTCAGGCTTCGATGAAGCTTGGGGAAGCTATCTATAAGTCACAACAAAATGCTAAACCAGACTCTAACAAAGATGATGGTAAAGATGATGATAAAGGAAAAAAAGACGATAATGTTGTTGATGCGGATTTTGAAGAAGTAAAAGACGAGAATAAAGAAAAAAGCGCTTAACTGACATCTATTTGTCCAAGTTAATAAATGGCTAAAAGAGATTATTATGATGTCCTGGGCGTTTCTAAAAGTGCTTCACCTGAAGAATTAAAATCTGCTTATAGAAAACTTGCTGTAAAATATCATCCTGACAAAAATCCTGGAGACAAGACTGCTGAAGATAAATTCAAGGAAGCAAGTGAAGCTTATGGCGTTTTGTCAGACAAATCAAAAAAAGAAAATTACGATAACTTCGGTCATGCTGCTTTTGAGAATGGTGGTGGAGGAAAAGGTGGCTTTGGCGGCTTTGGAGGTTTTAGTAGCACTGACTTTTCAGATATATTCGAAGATTTCTTCAGTGATTTTGGTGGTGGGAGAAGAAGTTCAAGAAGAAGCTCGAACAATAGAGGCTCAGATTTAAGATATGATTTATCTATAACTCTTGAAGAGGCTTTTACTGGTAAGAAACAAAATATTCAATTTTCATCATCTGAAAAATGTAATTCTTGTAAAGGCAGTGGTTCTAAAGCAGGATACAGTCCTGATAGATGTACTTATTGCGGAGGCAATGGTCGTGTTAGAACAAATCAAGGATTTTTTACTGTTCAACAAACATGTCCCCAATGTGCAGGAAGTGGAGAAGAAATTACTAATCCATGTAGTGATTGTAATGGGCAGGGAAACAAACAAACTTCAAAAAAATTATCTGTAACAATTCCTAAAGGTGTTGATGACGGTACAAGAATAAGACTTGCTGGGAAAGGTGAAGCTGGAACAAGAGGTGGAGCAACTGGAGATTTATATATATTTGTTAATGTTAAATCTCATGAACTCTTCAAAAGATCTGAGGTCAATTTATTTTTTGAATTTCCAATTTCTATTGCTGATGCTGCTCTTGGTACAACAATTGAGATACCAACAATTGATGGAAAAAAAGCTAAAATAAAAATACCAGATGGAACACAAAGTGGTAAACAATTTAGGTTAAAAGGTAAAGGAATGCCGTTCATGCGGAGAGGAGATTTTGGTGATCTTTATGTGCAAGTTAAAACAGAGGTTCCTGTTTCTCTCAATAAAGAACAAAAAGAATTATTAGAAAAATTTAGAAAAATTGAAAATGAAAGGTCGAATCCAAGTATCAAAAAATTTTTTCAAAAAGCTAAGGATTTTTGGAAAAATTAAAAATGGGCCTCGAAGAAATTATTCCAGCAATTGCTTTAATCGCCATATTAATATTAATCTTACCAGAATTCATAAGCACTAATTTAAAAAAAAATCTGTTTTTTAAAAATCTATTTATTTGGGGTATTATTGTTTTGTTACTTATGATAGTTCTATATTTTATCTTCAAATGAGAAAAATTAACTTAGCTATTACTGGGTGTTTAGGAAGAATGGGCCAACAGATAATTAAATCTGTTAAGTTTGATAAAAATTTCAAATTAGTAACCATAACAGAAAGCAAAAAAACAAATAAAAAAATTCTAGGCTTAAAAATTTCGAAGAATAACATGGATGTATTTAAGAAAACCAATCTTATCATAGATTTTACAGTTCCAAAATGTACTTTAGAAATATTAAGGATTGCTGCAAAATTAAAAAAAAGAGTAGTGATAGGAACAACCGGCTTTACTAAAAAAGAGGAAAATTTAATCAACAAATACTCAAAAAAAATACCAATTTTAAAAGCAGGAAATATGAGTTTGGGCATCAATCTACTAATGTACTTAACAGAAATAACTTCAAAATCTCTTAACAATTCTTTCTTAAGCAAAGTATATGAGGTGCACCATAAACACAAAAAAGATTATCCATCTGGAACTGCTCTAATGCTTGGTAAGGGAATAGCAATTGGAAAGAATAAAAATTTTTATAATTTAATTGGAAATAAATATTTAAATAAAAAAAGCTTTCCCTATGGTAGAAAAATTAATTTTAACTCAATAAGAAAAGGTGAAATAATTGGTGAACATGAAGTAAAATTTTCAAGTGGAAAAGAGATAATAACACTTAATCACGAAGCTTTTGATAGAACATTATATTCTGAAGGTGCATTATCTGCAGGTAAATGGTTAATGACAAAAAAACCTGGTCTTTACTCGATGCGAGATCTTATGAATTTCAAATAATGACTGAAATTCAAAGGGCTAAAATTATATTAAAACATCTCAACAAAACTTATCCAAGTATAAAAGTTCCTTTAAAAAGTCGCAATGTTTTTACATTGCTTATTTCTGTTTTATTATCTGCGCAATGTACAGATGTAAATGTAAACAATGTTACGAAAAATATTTATCCAAAATATTATAAACCCCGTCATTTTTTAAAATTAGGAAGAAAAAAAATTGAAAGACTTATAAAAAAAATTGGTATTTTTAGAATAAAAGCAAAAAGTATATATAAACTTTGTGGAATATTAGAAAAAAATTACGATGGAAAAGTACCTAAAACATACGAAGAATTAGAACAATTACCTGGGGTAGGTCATAAAACTGCAAGTGTGGTTATGTCTCAAGGGTTTGGTTATCCAGCATTTCCAGTTGACACTCACATTCATAGATTAGCTCAAAGATGGGGGTTAACTAGCGGTAAAAATGTTATCCAAACTGAGAAAGATTTGAAAAGATTATTTCCAAAAAAATATTGGAATAAACTTCATCTACAAATTATTTATTATGGAAGAGAATATTGTAAAGCGCGAGCTTGTTATGGAATATCTTGTAAAATTTGTACCAGTTGTTATCCTCATAGAAAAAAACCAATCAAAACAAAAAAGCCATAAATGAAAATCTTAGGTATAGGTAATGCAATAGTTGATGTAATCTGTAAAGTTGAAGATAATTTTATAGAAAAAAATAATCTTACTAAAGGACTTATGAAACTTATATTTGATGAAATTGAGTTCTCTAAATTATTATCTAATCTAAAAATTGAAAAAACAATTTCTGGAGGTTCAGTTGCAAATTCAATAGTTGGCTTATCACAATTAGGAGATAAAGTTGGATTCATTGGTAAAATATCTGATGATACTTTTGGTATAAAATATGAGGAAGGTTTAAAAAAGGAAAACGTTAATTTTTTTTATAAAAAGAAAAAAGAACTTCTGCCAACAGGAACATGTTTAATTCTAGTCACACCCGACTCAGAAAGAACAATGTGTACTTTTTTAGGAACTGCAGGAAGAATAAACAAAAGTGATATTGACGTAGAAGCTATCAAAAAAAGTGATTTGATTTTTTTAGAGGGATATTTGTGGGATGAAGGAGATCCAAAAGAGGCTTTTAATAAGGCCATTAATCTAGCAAATAAAACAGCGATGTCTTTGTCAGATAAATTTTGCGTAGATAGACACAAATCTAATTTTTTAAATTTAGTGAAAAATAAATTAGATTTAGTTTTTGCAAATGAGGCTGAAATTATGTCACTTATTAATGCCAAAGACTTTAATGAAGTTATTTCTTTTGGGAAACAAATAAAAAAACATTTAGTTGTTACTCGGGGTGAAAAAGGTGCTGTTTCAATTTATAATAATGAAACAGCAGAAATTAAAGCTAAAAAGAACCTCAAAATTGTAGATTTGACAGGTGCGGGTGATTTATTTGCATCAGGATATTTACATGGTTTTATAAACAACTTCTCTCAAAATGAATGTTTAATAAAGGCAACAGAAATGTCCTCTAGAATAATTCAACAGATAGGAGCAAGATTTTAGACTTTTTTTATTCTTTTAAAGCTTCCTTTTCCTTTTTTTGGTTTGACTACTCTAGACTTAAATTTTTTAGTAAAAAGTTCTTTGGCAAACTTATTTTTTTTCCGAAATTTGATAACCATTTTTCTTGCTAACAATTAGATTCTCATCAAAAAATTTTTCTTTAATTTTTTTTCTAAGTCTGTGAATATGTGTCTCTACCGTATGGGTTTCCAGCTTAGATTGATATCCCCATACCTTTTCTTGAAGTTCATCAACTTTTATTGGTTTTTTTCTTTTTGCAAGATAAATAATCATATCTATTTCTTTTTCGGTCAACTTTAATCTTTGTTTTTGAAGTATCATCTCTCTAGAATTTGTATTAATTATATATTTGTTAATAGCTATATTTGATTTTTCATGAAAATTTTTTTTAAGAAACTCAATATTTATTTTTTCTAGAAGTTTTGAAAATTTTAAAGGAAAATTATTAAATAGAATTAAATTTGGTAAATCAATATCTTTCAGAGATAAAATAAGATAACTTTTATGTTCGTTGAAATCTATTTTTGATATCTCTTTTTTTTTTATATTTTTAACTTCAAAATTTAAGTTTTCCTCAATTTCTATGAATATATCAAAAAGAGTTGGCAATTCATAAATAAACAATGTTTGATTATTCATATATAAATACAATATGACAATTATTTTAAAAAACAAACATTCTCTTAAAGTTGATAGCTTTGAATTTAAATGCTGTATTGGAAAGAAAGGGGTTAGTAAGAAGAAAATTGAGGGTGATAAAAAAACTCCCAAAGGTATTTTTGGTTTAGACAAGTTGTATTACAGAAATGATCGATTAGACAAACCCTTAACTAAATTAAAATGTATTAAGATTCATAGAAACATGGGTTGGTGTAACGACGCAAGAGATAAACTGAATTACAATAAAATCATAAATACAAAAAAAAAATTAAAATACGAGAAACTCTATCGAAAAGACTTTAAATATGACCTGATTATTCCAATCAAATACAATTGGAAAGGAAAAATTCTTGGAAAAGGAAGTTGTATTTTTTTACACTTAACTAAAAATTATAAACCAACAGCTGGATGTATCGCATTGAAGAAAAAAGATTTTTTAATATTACTAAAAATAATAAATACAAAAACGAAGATTAAAATTTGCTAAGACCTTTCGCCGAAAATTGCTGATCCAATTCTTAGATATGTTGAATGATTTTCAACTGCCTTAAGGTAATCTGATGACATGCCCATACTTAATTCTTCTAAATTTAATTTTTTATTTAAATCATTTAATTCCTGAAAAAAAGGATTTGGATCAGAGTCGAATGGTGGAATACACATTAATCCGACAACATCTAGTTTCAAATCTTTACAATAATTATGAAGGTCAATTAAATTATTTTTTAATACACCAGACTTTTGTTCTTCATTTCCTATATTAACTTGTAAAAATATTTTTACTTTCTTATTTTGATTTAATTGTTCATCATAAATCTTTTTCGCAAGTTTTTTATTATCGACTGAGTGAATAAAATCAAAAAGTTTAATTGCAAACTTTACTTTGTTAGTTTGAAGTTTGCCTACTAAGTGAAGTTTTAATTCAGGTTTCTCTGTTTTAATTTGTGACCATTTATCTATTGCCTCTTGAACCTTGTTTTCACCATAATCATAGTGACCATGATTGATTAATGGCATAATTTTATCTAACGTAAAGGTTTTGGATACAGCGATTATTTTGGATGCTTCTAACTTGTTTAGGTCTGCTTTTTTCGATTTTACAAGTTCCTCGATATGTATTAATTTTTGAACTGACTCATGCATAAGATAAATTACGAAAAATATTACTTTATAAGTGAATACGATACAAATTTAATTAAACAGCAAGACAAAAAAACCAATATAATTTTTAGAAATTACAATAATAAGTTGGACATCACAAAAATAAAGGTTTTGCGGGATTTCTGTAGAAAAAAAGGTTGCAATTTTTTTTTATCAAATGATGTTAAATTATCAATTGAATTAAAATTAGATGGTGTTTATTTGCCATCATTCAATAAAAATTTTAATCATCTTGCTTACAATTTAAAAAGAAAATTTGTAATTTTAGGATCTGCACATTCACTAAAAGAGTTAAATTTAAAAAAATTTCAAAAAGTGAAACTTTTCTTTTTATCCTCATTATTTAAAAAAAATAAAAATTACTTAGGAATTTACAGATTTAAATTTTTTGAAAGATTCACAGGTAAAAATCTTGTTGCCTTAGGGGGAGTCAACGAAAGTAATATAAAAAAACTTAACTTGCTAAATATTAATGGTTACGCTGGTATTTCTTTCTTCCAAAAAAAAAGGCCCCTTAAAAAAGGGGCCTTCTAAATTTAGATTCTAATTATATTAGAATGCAAATGTAAGAGCGAACTCGTACGACTCTTTATCCATTGTAGCGTTAGTGCTTCCACCAACGTTGTCGTTTGTGTTCATGTGACCAGCAATAGTCATACCACCCATTGTGTATGATGCTGAGAAACCTGAATCATGTTGCTCTGATGATGCTGTACCAGCAGTTGATGTATCATCATCATAATCTCTTTCACCGTAAGCAACAGTCATATTTTCGTTTACAGCGTAAGAAATACCCCACTGAGTAGACTCGTCGTTCTTACCAGCTGTAGAACCATCAGCTTCACTTGTTTGGTAACCTAAAGTGAAACCACCAACAGCATATTTCACGAAAAGAGTATCGTGATCGATTGATGTTGAAGTAGTGTCATCTAACTCAGCCATACCATAACCGATAGTCAAACCTTCAACCATTTCTGGTGAAATTTGAACACCAAAGTCAGTATATGAACTAAGGTCTAAACCGTTACCAGTACCAGTTGCTGCATCAGATGTTTGGTGTGCCATTTTAAACTGAACACCATTGAATGAAGGTGAATCATAAGTTAACAAGTTGTCACCTGATCTACCATCTATTCTCACGTCAGCACCTGATGTAGTATCCCAAACTTCTTCGTAAGCGTTTGGAGTTACATCATCCCACTGACCCATAACTGAATCACCACCATGTCCGTGGAACGTTACAGTACCTAAAGCATCTGTACCGAATGATACGCTTCTGTTATCCATACCAGCATTTGTTGCAGGGTTGTCGTTATCAAGTTCCATACTTGCTGAAACTGTGATACCACCATCTGTTTCACCAGATGCTGAGAAAACAACACTGTCAAACTGATAAGGCGCAGTTTTTGTGTTTTCGTCTGTTGTCGATGCAAAAGCAAAACCAGTTGAAACTGATACGCTTCCTTCAGCTGCGTGTGCAGCTGTCATCGCTAGTGAACCAGCTAATGCTGATACACCGATTTTTGTTAATTTGTTCATATTAATTACTCCTTTAATTGTTTAATATTAAACAGGAAACTTTTACCAAAATGAGGTTAATTTTGCTAAATTTACCATTTTTTCTCTCACAAAAATGCTAACTGTGATAATTTTACAACACAATTTTCTTATATTTAATATGTTTTTTGTGTTATTTGAGTATGTTAAAAATTATTGCCTATTAAGAGCTTATTTATGAATAATTACATATTTTTAAGAAAATTCAGCCTGCTAACCTTCTTTGTGATTGTTTTAATCTTTCTAAACAGTTGTGGGAATAATTTTTTTAGAGGCGCTGATGCAAGAAATGTCTCGTCAGATCCACGCGAAAGAGTAAAAAAAAATTTGGAAGAGGGAAAAGGTTTTAGAATCAATGATGTCATTAAAAAAGGAGCTGGTATGAGCGGAGGAAATTTTGAATTTGCGAGCTCAAATGAATTGTGGAGGGCATCATTGGATATTATAGAATTTATGCCATTAACATCAGCAAATTACAGTGGTGGAATAATCATTACAGACTGGTATACGAATGATACCAATCCGAATGAAACTATTAAAATTACTATTAGATTTCTAACTAATGAGATTAGATCTGATGCAATAGACATCAATGTCTTCTATAAAAAATGTGATGCTGAATATAAATGTGTTGTGCAAAAAAATAATAAAAATATAGAGGATGAACTAAGAAGAGAAATTTTGAAGAAAGCAACCATCTACCAAAAACAAACCAAAGCTAAAAATAAATCCTTTTATCCAACGCCTAAAATGGGTGGGGAAGCCAATTAAGTCTTGTTTGAGTGAACAGATATAATTTTAAAGAAATTGAAAAAAAATGGCAAAATTATTGGGAAGATAATAAATTTTTCAAAACTCAAAAAATTAAAGATAAAAAAAAATTTTACTGCTTAGAAATGTTCCCTTATCCATCTGGTAAAATACATATGGGTCATGTCAGAAATTACACTATAGGAGATGTCTTGGCACGTTATAAAACTTTAAAAGGATTTAACGTACTTCATCCAATGGGGTGGGATTCTTTTGGAATGCCAGCTGAAAATGCGGCCCGTGAAAATAATTTAGATCCTAAAGTTTGGACAAATCAAAATATTAAAACTATGAAAAATCAACTTAAGAAGTTGGGTTTATCTTTAGATTGGGATAGAGAGATATCGACCTGTAATAAAGATTATTATAAACATCAACAAAATTTTTTTTTAGATTTATTGGAAAAAGGTCTTGTTTATAGAAAAGAAAATTATGTAAATTGGGATCCTGTTGACGAAACTGTTTTAGCAAATGAACAAGTTATTGATGGAAAAGGTTGGAGATCTGGTGCAATAGTTGAGAGGAAAAAATTAAGTCAATGGTTTTTTAATATCTCAAAGTTTTCACAAAATTTATTAGATGGTTTAGAGGAATTAGATTCGTGGCCTAATAAAGTAAAAACCATGCAAAAAAATTGGATTGGAAAATCATTTGGATGTGAAATTGAATTTGAAATAGAAGGTGATTTGCCAATTAAAAATATAAAATGTTTTACAACCAGACCTGACACTTTATTTGGTTTTTCTTTCTTAGCATTGTCAATTGACCACGAAGTTTCAAATTTCTATATCAAAAATAAGGAATTTTTAAAATTTAAGGAAGAATGTTCGAAGACTGGAACAACTGAAGAAGCTATAGCGGTAGGAGATAAAATTGGCTTTAAAACAAATCTCTTTGCCAAAAATCCGCTTAATCCAGAGCAAAAAGTTCCTGTCTATTTTGCGAACTTTGTTTTAATGGATTATGGCTTTGGTGCTGTATTCGGATGTCCTGCGCATGATCAAAGAGATTTCGATTTTGCCAAAAAATATGAACTAGAAATTAATACTGTAGTTAAGCCTTATGAAGAAAATAATGATTTCAAAGTATCAAAAGAGGCATATCCAGGGCCTGGTACAATAATAAATTCAAAATTTTTAAATGGCCTTGATGCGCCAGAAAATTCTGTGATTGAAACAATAAAAATTTTAGAAGAAAAAAAATTAGGTAAAAAAAAAATTAATTATAGATTAAAAGACTGGGGTGTATCTCGTCAAAGATATTGGGGATGCCCTATTCCAATTATTTATGACGAAAAAGGAAAAGCGATACCTGTACCGAGAGAAGCATTGCCTGTAGAATTACCAGAAAATATTGATTTAAAAGTTAAAGGAAACCCCCTTGATAGTCAAAAAAGCTGGAAAGAAATTACTATAAATGGGAAAAAATTCACCAGGGAGACGGATACCTTAGATACATTCGTGTGCTCATCTTGGTATTATTTAAGATTTTGTTCTCCTAATGAAAAAAATTATGGATTTAATAAGGAGGACATAGATTACTGGATGCCTGTTGATCAGTATATAGGCGGAGTTGAGCATGCAATTTTACATTTGTTGTATTCAAGATTTTTTATGAGAGCAATAAACTTTGAAAATCAAGATTTTAAAATAACTGAACCTTTTCAAAGTTTATTTACACAAGGCATGGTTTGTCATGAGACATATAAAGATCAAGATAACAACTGGCTTAGCCCTGAAGAAATAGAAAAAATTGATAATAAAATTATAAAAAAAGGTAATCCTAATACGATTGTTAAAGTTGGTCCTTCGGAGTCGATGTCAAAATCAAAAAAAAATGTTATTGATCCTGAAGATATTATAAATACTTACGGAGCTGACTCTGTCAGATTGTTTATCTTATCTGATAGTCCACCAGAAAAAGATGTACAATGGTCAGAACAAGGGATGGCCTCATCTTATAAATTTATTCAAAAACTATGGGTTTTAAATATGCTCATTTTAGATGAAATCAAAAAAAATCACCCAAAAGATGATGACAGCGAATTTAGAAAAGAAACGAATTTATTTATAAACAATGTAACAAATAATTTGTCTAATTTTACTTATAATAAGATTGTTGCTAATATCCATGAAATTCATTCATCTATATCAAAATTACTTAGAAAGAAATATTCGTCCAAAACAATTGTTGAAAATTATAAAAAAATATTAGTTTGTATGTTGCCAGTTATTCCCCATTTTTCAAACGAGTGTATGGAATTACTAAAAGAAAAGTCAGATCTAAAATGGCCAGACGTTGATCGGCAACTTTTAATAGAAGAAAATATTAATTTTGTTGTTCAGATTAACGGAAAAAAAAGGGGGTTAATAAAAGCTAACAGAGACATTTCTGAGAAAGATTTAATAGGTTTAATTAAAAAAAACATCGAAATGAACAAATATATAAAGAATCAAGAATTTAAGAAAAAAATATTTGTTCCAAATAAATTGATAAATATCATAATATAACTTAAATGAAAAAATACATTTACATTTTAATATTCATTCCATTTTTAACTTTAAGTTGTGATTACTCACCAATTTATTCAAAGAAAGTTAATTATAATTTTCTTATTGAAAAAATAGAATTCGATGGAGATGCAGAAATTAACAATTTGATTGACAAAAAATTAAAAAAATACCAAAAGATAAAAAGTGAAAAAAAGGTCTCTATTTTATCTTCATCATCATACAATAAAGTCTCTCAATCAAAAAACCTTTCAGGAAAAACAACAAATTATTTAGTTATTATTGAAATAACTTTTCGAATTAAAAAAGCGAATGATTTAAATACTCTTAAATTTAAAGAGGAATTTTTAATTAAAAACTTTAGTAATAAATTTGAGGAAAGTAATCTAGAAAAGATCAAAAAAGAAAACACTGTTGATCTAATAATAAATAGATTAATTAGTCAAATTTCACTAATGTGATGATTTTAAAATATTTTGAATTAAATAGATTAAATCTCGAAATTACAAATTTTTTGTTATTTCACGGTAAAAATGAAGGTTACAAGAACGAGGAAATAAATAAAATCACAAATAAATTTAATATAAAAGTTAAAAATTACGATGAAAAACAAGTAATTGATAACACTGAAGAGTTTTTTGTGAACAACCTTAATAAATCATTATTTGATAGTGACAAAATTATAATAATAAATAAATGCTCAGATAAGATACTTAAAATTATTGAAGAGTTAATTGACAGAAATATAAATGATATAATATTTATATTAAACTCAGATGCTTTAGAGAAAAAATCTAAATTAAGAAACTTTTTTGAGAGATCAAAAAAAAATTTAGTGTCTATAGCATTTTATCCAGATAATTTTGATACTTTACTGAGGATTGCTCGGCAAACATTGAGGGAGAAAAAAATATTGTTATCTAGTGAATGTATTAATGTTTTAGTAAGTAAATGTGCTAGTGACAGAAAAAATCTACTAAATGAAATAGAAAAAATTGAGCTTTATTTGAAAGATAAAAAAAAAATTAATAATGAGGAAGTTTTTAAGATAATTAATTTATCAGAAAACCATAGTGTAAATGAATTAATTAATAGTTGTTTAAGTAAAAATCAGAAAAAATTATTTAATATCCTAAATGATAATATTTTTTCGAATGAAGATTGTATTGTTATTATTCGAAGTTTACTAAGAAAAACAAAAAATTTGTTAAATCTTATCACTGAATTTCACTTAAATAATAATATTGATACAACAATTGATAAGGCAAAACCGCCAATTTTCTGGAAAGAAAAAAATGTCATCAGAGATCAAATGAATATCTGGTCAATAAAGAAATTAAAAAAACTGATTGTAGAAATAAATGATATTGAGTATCAAATAAAAAAAAATTCATATAACTCTATAAACTTAACGACAAACTTTTTATTGGAAAAGTCAGCTTAATTTTTTAGTAATTATTTTTTATTATATCAATTAATTTATTTAATTGATTACTATCATGAAATAAAATTGTAATTGAACCTTTGTTTCTTTTGTTACTTTTTATTGACACGTTGAGCCCAATTTTGTTTGAGAGGGTCTCCTCAAGATTTTTAATATTTGGATCTTTGTTTAATTTTATTTTTTTAGATTTTTTAAATAATTTTACAAAAGTTTCTGATTGTCTTACAGATAATTTCTTTTCTATAATCTTGCTTGCGATAAAGCTGGCATTATCTAGGCCAACGAGGATTTTAGCATGACCAGGGCTGATTTTTTTTTGCTCAACATAATTTAGCACATCGGCTGGTAAATTAAGTAATCTTAGTGAATTAGTTATATAACTTCTACTTTTACCAATAAATTTTGAAACTTTATCTTGATCGTAGGAAAATTCATCAATTAATCTTTTATATCCTTGAGCCTCTTCCAAAGGATTTAAATCATGTCTTTGCACATTTTCAACAATGGCGAATTCAAGTGATTTTAAATCATCTGCCTCAGTAACAACTACGGGGATATCATGTAAGCCTGCTTTTCTTGCTGCAAGCCATCGCCTTTCACCAGCAATAATCTCATATTTAGAATTATCGGAATTTGACTTTCTAACAATAATTGGCTGGATTACACCTCTTTCTTTTATTGAGTTGATCAAATCTTTTAAATTTTCTTCATCAAAAACTTTTCTTGGTTGAAATTTATTTGGAACGATATCACTTAATGAGAGTTTGTTAGTTTTAACCTCCACTTTGGTCTCACCAATTAAAGATGATAGACCTCTACCTAAGCCTTTTTTAATTGGGGAATTCACTAAGCGGCACTCCCGATTTTGTTTTCTTGTGCAATAAATTCATCAGTAAAATTGTTATAAGATTTACTACCCGGACAACTTTTGTCATAAATAAGTACTGGCACACCGTGAGAAGGAGCTTCGGATAATCTTACATTTCTTGGTATAACTGTTTGATAAACTTTATCTTTAAAATAATTTCTTGCCTCTTGTTCTACTTGAGAAGATAATTTATTTCTTCTGTCATACATTGTTAAAAGTATTCCTTGAATCTCTAGTGACGGATTAAGATTTACTTTTATTCTTTCAATAGTCTTCATGAGCTGTGTTAGACCTTCTAATGCAAAAAATTCTGTTTGAAGGGGAACTAAAAGAGAGTTAGATGATACTAATGCCATCACTGTCAGTAAACTCAGGGAAGGAGGACAATCAATAAGCACATAATCGTAAAATCCTCTAGAATTGTTTAAATAAGCGGTTAATTTACTCTTCAAAATAAAAGCTCTATCACTATCGCCAGCTGTTTCAACCTCCAAACCTGACAAATCTACATTTGATGTTATTACATCAAGGTTTTCAAATTTTGTTTTTTTAATAACGTTTGAAATTGACATTGTTCCATTTAAAATTCCATAAATCGTTTGGTCTGATTGATTAGTATTAGATAATCCTAATCCGGTAGTAGCATTTCCTTGAGGATCTAAATCAATAACCAAAATTTTTTTACTTTGTTGAGTTAACGCTGATGCGAGATTAATGACTGTAGTTGTTTTTCCAACTCCACCCTTTTGATTAATTATTGAAATTATTTTCACAATTTTTTTTTTTAATTTTTTTAATATTTATTATAAATGAGTCGTTGTTAGTTATACTTTTTTTTTCTTCGTAATCTAAATCCCAAGTTTTTTGAGTCTCTCTTAAAATTCTTTTTCCACTTTCTCCCATAAACAAAACTATATTATTAAATTTTTTAAAATTCTGATTTACAAGGTCCAGGATTATAGGCATAGGTTTAAAAGCTCTAGACATTACTGTTCCTGTTTCAATGTTCTTGATTGTAAAAATGTCTTTTTGAATAATTTTTGTATTTAGGTTTAATTTTTTTGAGACATCATTTAAAAAAACGCATTTGTGATAGCTTTTTTCATAAAGATTAATCTTCAGTGAATTTTTCAATTTTTTCATAACTATTGCGATAACGAGCCCTGGCATCCCGCCTCCAGTTCCTAAATCGCAGGTTGTATTACTATTTAAATCAATAAAATCAATAATTTGTACAGAATCTATGATATGTCTTTCCCTGATTTCCTCTATTTTGTTTGTTTTTTTGCTAATTATGTTAATTTGCTTATTTTTCTGTTTAATCATTGAAATTAAGCTCTCAAAATCAAAGTAGGTTTCACGTGAAACATTGGGAATTGGAATTTTTGAGTAAAAATTTAAAATTGTATTATCCATTAAGCTATATGCTTAATAGACTTTCTTTTTACATGTGACAACAAAATATATACGGCAGCAGGTGTAATTCCATCAATTCTTAACGCCTGCCCCATAGTTTTAGGCTTAATTTCTTTAAATTTTGCCTTAACCTCATTAGAAAGACCAGAAAATTGGTCATAATCAATATTATCTGGTATGAGCAAACTTTCATCTCTCTTAAAAGCTAAAACATCTGCCTTTTGCTTTTTTAAATATCCTCTATAATGAGAGTTAATTTCAATTTGTTCATCAATCTCATTTCCATAATCCTCGATTTCAGGCCAAATATATCTAATTTTAACCATATTTACACCTTTTTGAGTTAAAATTTCATCCGCAGATCTTAAAACGCCATCTTTTGCAATTTTAATATCAAATTTACCTGCTTTAGATGGTGAAATTTGTAAAGTCGACATTTGCAGCGATATTTTGCTTAGCTTTTTAAATTTGTCCTCAAAATAGTTTTTTCTATCATCTGAAATTAATCCAATTTTAATACCTTTCTTTGTAAGTCTTAAATCAGCGTTGTCAGATCTCAAACTTAGCCGATATTCTGCACGAGACGTAAACATTCTATAAGGCTCGGCTACTCCTTTTGTTACTAAATCATCGATCATCACCCCGATATAGGCATCTGATCTATCAAGTATAAAAGGTTCCATATTTTTTAATGAGAGAGCTGCATTGACACCTGCAATAAGGCCTTGGGCGGCTGCCTCCTCATACCCTGTGGTTCCATTGATTTGACCGGCAAGATATAAATTTTTGATTTTCTTTGTCTCTAAGGTCAAAAAAAGTTCTCTAGGATCGATATAATCATATTCTATCGCATACCCAGGTCTAATAATTTTAACATTTTCTAAACCATTGATATTGTTGAGTATTTCATATTGTACTACCTCAGGTAGAGAATTAGATATGCCATTTGGGTAAATAGTGTAATCGTTAAGGCCCTCTGGCTCCAAAAAAATTTGATGCCTAGTCTTATCAGCAAATTTTACGATTTTATCCTCTATTGAAGGACAATATCGAGGACCAACACCTTGTATACTACCTGAATACATTGCACTTTTAGATAAATTCTTTTTGATGATCTTATGTACCTTTTCATTAGTGTATGTCAAAGAACACGGTACCTGCCTGTTAGAACTTTTTTTTGTTAAAAAAGAAAAAAAATAAGGATCATTATCAGCAAATTGTTTTTCTAAATTATCGAAATTAATTGACCTTGAGTCTAGACGAGGAGGAGTACCTGTCTTAAGTCTTCCAATTTTGAAATTATATTTTTTTAATTCTTCGCTCAAACCTGTGCTCGGTTTTTCATTAAATCTTCCTGCTGGCGTTTTCTCGTCACCAATATGAATCAATCCATTTAAAAATGTACCAGTAGTTAGGATTAACTTATTGCACCTAACATTATTACCTTTTAATGTTATAAATCCCTTTATTTCATTATTTGAAAAAATAAAACTCACTACAGGATCTGAAAAAATGCTTAAATTACAGTAGTTTATAAGTTTTTCTTGCATAAATTTACGATATAATGATCTATCAGATTGAGTTCTTGGTCCTCTAACCGCTGGTCCTCTACTTCTATTTAATAATCTAAATTGTATCCCCGACTTATCAGCAACCTCACCCATAACTCCATCAAGAGCATCAATTTCCCTAACCAAATGACCTTTTCCTAAACCACCAATAGCTGGGTTACAAGACATTTCTCCTATAGTATCTTTATTATGTGTGAACAGTGCAGTATTAATTCCAAGCCGAGCTGAAGCAGTTGCAGCCTCACATCCTGCATGACCACCACCAATAACTATTACATCAAAGAATAAATCTTTTTTCATAATGCAAATTTATATCCGATTAAAATATTTACAAGATGTGTGTTAATTTTTTTTAGATAGGATAGTAATTAATGACGATCAAAAAAATGGTTAAAATATGAGTGTTGAAGTTATTTTCCAATACAAAAATCATTAAAAATACTACCTAAAATTTCCTCCACATCAACTTTACCAACAATCATACCTAAATGCCTTGTTGCCAATCTAAGATCCTCAGCAGCCTTATCAAAATCTTTCTTATCATTTTTATCTAGAAAATTTTTTAAATGCTCTACACATTGTACTAAATGTTGTCTATGTCTCTCTCTCGTAATTAAAGTGTCTTCTTCAGAAATAAATTTATTTTTTAAATTATTTTTTATTTTGAAAATCAATTTATCAATATTTAAATTCTTTTTTAATGAAATTAATACATGATCAAATTTTGAAACATCTTGATCTAACTTATTTCTTATAAGATCTGACTTATTTACAACTAAAATAGCATTTCCTTTAAGCAAATCATTCAAAAAAGGGCTAAAATCAATACTTTTAGCATCCACCACTACTAATTTTAGATCGGCGTTTTCGGCCCTCTTAAGGGATAACTTTATCCCTTTTTTTTCAATTTCATCTTTCGAGTCTCTTATACCCGCTGTATCCGAAATGATAACAGGATAACCATCTATATTTAAATGAGTTTCAACAACATCTCTTGTAGTTCCAGCAATTTCAGAAACTATGGCGACCTCCCTATTCGACAAATTATTTAATAAACTAGATTTACCAGCATTTGTTGGTCCTACAATAGCAATTTTAAATCCTTCACGAATTATTTCTCCAACTTTTTGATCATTTAAAATTTTATGAATTTCATTAATCACATCTAGAGAATCTTTTTTAATTCTTTCTAAATTTTTCTTAGGAAGATCTTCATCAGGAAAATCAATTTTGGCTTCCACAAATGATAAAAGTTTTAGCAATTTTTCTCTAATCTCATTAAACTTATCTGACGACTTGCCTTTCATTATTTTTATAGCTTGTGATCTTTGAATTTCAGTTTCAGCAGAGATAAGGTCAGCTATACTCTCAGCTTTTAATAAATTTATTTTGCCATTTTGAAAAGCAAGCTTTGTAAATTCACCAGGACCGGCAAGTCTACAATTCTCGACTTTAGCTATCTCATTTTGAACAGCCAAAATTACGGCTTTGCCCCCATGAATATGAATTTCGGCCATATCTTCACCTGTGTAGCTCTGAGGCCCAGGAAACCACAAGATTATTCCTTCATCTATTAACTCAGAAGTATTAATGTTGTGTATTTTGCAGAGTGTTGCAATCCTAGCTTTAGGCAATTGACCCCCTGTTAAAGATTTAATTACTTTAGAAGTATCCTCACCGGAAACCCTTATTATAGCAATCCCCGATACTCCAGGCCCAGTTGATAAAGCATAGATGGTCATAAAAAATATTTAATTATATATTTTTTCTAAAGAAGAAAAGAATTCATTAGAAAAACTTGTCTTATCAAAAAGTGGTGTTTTTAGAGCATTTTTAAAAAGATCTTTTCTCAAGTCCATTAACATTTGTGGATTTTTTGCTAACGATACTGCTTTATTTATATAATCCATTTTATTACGAGCTATTAAATCTGTTAAATTCAAATTTTTATTGATTGAAGACCCACATCGTGAACTAAAATTATTTCCATCCATAACTATTACTGGTACATTCATCCAAATAGACTCATAAGTGGTTGTGACACCATTCCATGGAAACGTATCCAGACTTATGTCTATCAGTTTATATTTATTTAAATGTTCATTAAAATTTTTACTAAAATTTAAAAAGATAACTGAATTAAGTACCCCATATTTTTCAAATTTTCTTTTGTAAGTCTCCAAGGATATTGCTGTGGAGGTTTTTAAAACCAACCTTGAGTTTTCCACCTCTTTTAATATTGAAGCCCAAACCTCAATAACTTCATCATTGATTTTTAAAAAATTATTAAATGAGCCAAACGTTATAAATTCATTTTTTTTGAAAGGCATTTCATTTTCTAACCTTTTAAAATTATAACCAGAATGACAATTCCAAATATTTGGTAAATATATTATTTTTTCAGAGTAAAATATTTCCTCTTTAGGATTAATCTGATTTTTATCAACTATTAAATAATCCATTTCATCTAACCCTGTTGTATTGGTATATCCACACCACAGGATTTGGATAGGTGCTAAACGATTTTTAAATAAATTTAATCTGTGATTTCCGGAAAACCCATTAAGGTCTATAATTATATCTATCTCATCTTTTCTTATAATATTAATTACCTCTTTATCACTAAGTTTATCTATACGTATAGTTTTAGAGACATATTTTTCAAACTCCCTTGTAACATCATCATCTTTATTATGATTATGATACAGCTGAATATTAAACTTTTTATTATTATAAACTGATATGACAGATCTTAAAAAGTATGTAACAGAATGATTTGATCGAATATCGGATGAAATGAATCCCAAATTAATTATTCTATTTTTTTTTGTTTTTAAATCTACTAACTCTTTGGGTGAATATTTAAATAATTTACCATTTATTTTTTTCGCATTTAATAAGAAGTCCGACTGAGACCAATCATTGAGATAATTATTAAATAAATTATAACTTGCTATTCCGTCCTCATGGGGATCTAATTGAGCTATTTTTTCAAGATGTTCCATAACATTCTTTATCTCTGATGAACGTTTAAATACTTTAAAAATTGCCCTTAATAAGTCTAAATTGTTTTCAAATAAACTTTTGTTTTCTTTATAAATAGAAATTATTTCCTCAAAGAAATTGTTATCTAATAAATTTTCATTTTTTCTGAATTCAGTATCAAAGAGAATAACAGAAGCATTAATTAAATTTTTAATTGGATCTTCTAATTTACTTTTATCTGTCTCTTTGTAATAAGACTTACTAAAATCATCTATTGCAAGTTTAATAGACTCGGTTGAATTACTAAGCATCATTCTACAAACACCTTTTAAATTTAATAAACCTGAGGTTTTTTGATCCTCAGTAATTTTATTTTCTATAATTGAAATTATTGTCGAAAATTTTTTCTCTTTAAATAAGTTTTGAAAGTTTACTGTTTGATTACTCATAAAATAAAAATATATTATAAAATTTAATAAACTTTTATAGAAAAAATTTTATGATAATTTGGCTAGCTTCTTACCCTAAAAGTGGTAATACATGGATAAGATTATTTATTAATTCATTGTTATTTACGCCTGATAACACAATCGATATAAACAAAATTAAAATTGAACAATTCCCAAGTAGAAAATATTTTTATGAAATAACTGACAATGTTGATGATGTTGGTGAATTTATGAAAAATTGCAATAAAGCTCAATCCAAGTTAAATTTAGATGGAAAGTTAAGATTTTTTAAAACTCATAATGCTTTTTGGAGGTTTGGCACACATTCATTTACTGATGTGTTCAATACTCTAGGCATAATATATATTGTAAGAGATCCAAGGAATATAATAACATCTATTAAAAACCACTATAACTACCAAAGCTATGACAAAGCATTGAAATTTATCAAAGATGAAAAAAATATGATTGGAGTAAAAGGATCTAAAAAAGAAATGGACTTACCTACATTAATTTCTTCCTGGAAAGTTCATTTCAATTCTTGGAGGAATTTAACAAAATTAAAAAAGAATTATATTTTAATTAAGTATGAAGACCTAATAAAGAGTCCTTTTAATGAGTTTTTAAAAATTACAAATTTTATTAGTAAAATTTCAAAGCTTAGATTCGATGAAAAAAATATCCTAAAATCAGTTAAAAATACAAGCTTTGAGTCTTTGAAAAAGCAAGAGGAACTTAATGGATTTAAAGAGGCTCCAGGAAATTCAAATAAATTTTTTAATTTAGGACCTGAAAATAACTGGCAAAAATTATTGGATACTCAAATTAAGGAGGATATAGAGGAAAGTTTTCGAAAAGAAATGACGGAGCTTGGATATTTGTAACAAGAAGATTAAGATGGTTTATTCATAGAATTAAAAAAATCAGAATTATTCTTGGTATCTTTTAATTTTGAACTTATGAATTCAATAGCATCCATCGTTCCCATTGGCGCAATTATTCTTCTCAAAACATTCATCTTTTGAAGATCACTCTTTTCAAAAAGCAATTCCTCTCTTCTGGTTCCTGATTTAGTAATATCAATTGCAGGATATATTCTTTTATCTGCAATCTTTCTATCTAATACTGTCTCGCTATTGCCTGTGCCTTTAAATTCCTCAAAAATTACCTCATCCATCCTACTTCCGGTATCAATTAATGCGGTAGATATAATCGTCAAAGATCCGCCTTCCTCAATATTTCTGGCGGCTCCAAAAAATCTTTTCGGTCTTTGTAAAGCATTTGCATCTACACCCCCAGTTAAGACTTTTCCCGAACTTGGTATTACCGCATTATAAGCTCTTCCTAATCTCGTAATTGAGTCTAACAATATAACGACATCTTTTTTATGTTCTGTTAGTCTTTTTGCTTTTTCGATAACCATTTCGGCAACAGCAACGTGACGCTGAGCCGGTTCATCAAAAGTTGAGCTTATTACTTCACCTTTAACCGTTCTTTGCATATCAGTTACTTCTTCGGGTCTTTCATCAATAAGCAAAACAATCAAATAACACTCAGGATAGTTTTTAGCGATTGAATTAGCTATACTTTGTAAAATCATAGTTTTTCCAGCCTTTGGTGGTGATATAATTATTGATCTTTGACCTTTTCCAATTGGACTTACTAAATCAATTAATCTTGGCGTTAAATCCTGTTTTTTATCAGGTTTTGAAGCTTCGACCTCCATTATTAATTGCTTATCAGGATAAAGTGGTGTTAAGTTATCAAATGCTATTTTGTGTCTTGATTTTTCAGGTTCTTCAAAATTAATTTTGCTGACTTGAAGTAAAGCGAAATACCTTTCTCCCTCTTTAGGCGCTCTAACTGGTCCCTCTACGGTATCACCTGTTCTTAAACCAAATTTTCTAATTTGGCTTGGGCTTACATAGATGTCATCTGGTCCTGGAAGATAGTTTGACTCCATTGCTCTCAAAAAACCAAAGCCGTCCTGTAACAATTGCAGAACTCCAGCTCCTGTAATCTCTTCTTTCTCTGCAACTTTTTTTAAAATTGCAAATAATATTTCTTGCTTTCTGAGTGTGCTTGCATTTTCTATGCCCAGTTCTTCTGCTTGAGTAATTAGCTGTTCTGACGATTTGAGTTTGAGTTCTTGTATGTTCATGAATTAATTATTAAGGACTTAATAATAAATTAAATATATATGCTAATTTAAATTATTCAACCCTAGATAGGTTTAAAAATAACGATAAAAATGATCAAAATAAGCAATAATGTGGGAATTTCGTTAATGTATCTATAATATTTAGAGGAATGTTCATTCATATCTATTTTAAATTGCCCCAAAATTCTTCCAAGATAAAAATGGTACAATGTTAATGACGTAACAAAAATAAGTTTTAAAATCATCCACTTTTGACCTAACTGTTGAAAACCTATTTCATGTATAAGTATTAATCCAAATATCCAAGAAAGAGTCATTGCTGGAGTCATGATGTAAAAAAAAAGTTTTTTTTCCATAACTTTAAATACTTCTGTCACTTGGGGATTGTTATTATTTTCCGAATGATAAACAAAAATTCGTGGGAGATATAAGAGACCTGCCATCCAAGAAATAACTGCTATTAAGTGTAAAGATTTGAAAAGCAAATAAGTATTCATAAATTAAAGGTTTTTTTGGACTAATGATTTTAGTAAAGCTATATGATCATCACTATCATTTAAACACGGCACCATATCAAAATTTTCTCCACCAGACTCTAAGAAAGTTTCTTTACCTTGAATAAGAATTTCCTCCAAAGTTTCTACACAATCTGAGGAAAAACCAGGACATATTGCAAGGACATTTTTTTTACCTTCAATAGGCAATTTTTCTAATGTTTTATCTGTGTAAGGTTCAAGCCATTTTTGAGGACCAAATCTTGATTGAAAAGTTGTTATGAGTTCTATGGAGTTAAACTTTTCTGAAATCAGTCTAGTAGTTTTATGACAATAACAGTGATACGGATCTCCTTTATCAAAATATTTCTGCGGTATACCATGATAGGATGCCAAAATTAAATCTGGTTTCCAATTTATTTCTTTTATCTTTTTATTAATTGAATTTACCAAAGCATTTATATATTGAGGGTGGGACTCATAATGAGGAATTATTTTTATAGACGGTTGCCATCTCATTTTCATGAGTGTTCTATAAACTTCATCACAAACTGTTGCGGTGGTTGCCGCAGCATATTGAGGATATAGTGGTAGTATAACCAAATTTTCACAACCTTTATCATGCAAATCCTTTATCTTACTTCTAATACTTGGATTTCCATACCGCATAGCAAAATCTACAATTACATTTTTTTCAGATATTAAATTGGATAATTTATTTGCTTGCTGTTGAGTATAGTAAAGCAATGGAGAAATGTTCTCATTTTTCATCCAAATTTCTTTATATGCTTTAGCAGTTTTAGAGGGTCTCAAATTTAATATAAAAACGTTTAATATAATTTGCCACAATATAGGGTTAACTTCTATTACTCTTTTATCTGATAAAAATTCCTTTAAGTATTTTCTAATATCTAACCAACTTGTTGAGTCAGGTGTTCCCAAATTAATTATCAGGACTCCAGTTTTACCAAAGTTAATTTGTGGATGATTTTTGCTATTCTCCATCTAATAATCTTTCACCATTTTTACAAGGTAATTCATCATTTTTGGATCTGTTTCGGGTAAAACCCCATGTCCTAAGTTAAATATATAAGGATGGTCTTTAAAAATTTCTAAATATTTTTTTGCTTCTTTTCTTAAATTATCTTTATCCGTTAATAAAATTTTAGGGTCCATTCCACCTTGTATAGGAATTTTTATGTCTTTTAAAATTTCTTTAGGATCAGCCTCATAATCAATACAAATAGCATCAGGCTTAACGGTTTCACAATAATCTTTATATTTTTTTATACCTTTGGGAAAACATATGGTTGGAACATTTAAAGATCTTGTATATTCGACTAACTTGATTGTGGGCTCGTATACATAATTTGGTAAATCTTTTTCATTTAAAAGGCTAGCCCAACTGTCAAAAATTTGGATAATTTGTGCTCCACTTTCAACTTGGTTTTTAATGTGTAATTTCGAGAATTTTTCAATAATCTTTAGAGTCTTGCCTATAAAATTTTTATCTTTAAAAAAATTATTCTTCAATCCAGACTTGGGAGATTTTTGATTTATCATATAAACCAAAAGAGTCCAAGGAGCACCAACAAAACCTATTGTGTTCTTGTTTCTTGTAAGATCATTATTTTTTATCAAATTAACCAACTTATAAACTGGTTGTAATTTTTTAATGAAATCGCTTTCATTTACATTAAGAATATTTTCTAAATTTAAATCTCCTAATATAGGTCCAATCCCTTTTTTAAATTCAACTTTTTGGTTCAAGCCATATGGTATCATTAAAATATCAGAAAAAATTATTGCAGCATCTAAATCAAATCTTTTAAGAGGTTGCAAAGTTATTTCAGTTGATAATTTTTCATTTAAACATAGTTTTATAAAATTAGGATTTTTAGCTCTGATTTCTCTAAATTCTGGTAAATATCTTCCAGCTTGTCTCATTATCCATATTGGCTTTATAGATGTATCATGATTTTTTAAAACTTTATCAATTTGTGTCATATATTAAATATATACTATAAGATTGTAGTATTATTAGGGAATGTGAATAATGGTAACTATTTTTTATTAACATTTTATTTACTTTTTATTCTTAAATTTATCATTAATTAATAAGTAATTTGTGAATTACTTAATCATTTGTATATTTGTTTTCCACTTAATAAAGAATGTGAATAAAACCCTTATTTTACAGGCTATTTATTGCTAAAAATAAATTTGTTTAATTTTATTAAAATATTACAAAGAGATTAACTAAATATACATGATTAATACTTATCAAATATTTTTAATCTCTGATTCTACAGGAGAGACTTTGGATAGAATTTTTTTATCCTTAAAAGCTCAATTTAAAAATATTGATTATAAGGTTAATTCATATTCTTTTACACGAACCGAAAATCAAATATCTAAAATTATTGATTTAGCTGAAAAGGAGAAAAATTCTATAATATTGTACACAATTGTAGACAACAATTTAGCCAAAACTTTAGCTAATGCTTGCAACAAAAAAAAAATACCTTGTTTTGGAATCTTGGGAAGCTTAATATTGAGTTTTTCTAAATTATTTAATCAAAGAGCATCCCATGAACCAAGTGGACAACACGTTTTAAATGAGGAATATTATAATAGAATTGAAGCCATTCAATACACAATGAACCATGATGATGGTAATTTGCTTGTTGATGTTGAGAAATCTGACATAATTTTATTGGGCGTTAGCAGAACTAGTAAAACACCAACTTCTATATACCTTGCAAACAAAGGATACAAAACAGCAAACATACCTTTGGTAAATCAAAACTCAATACCAAAAAATTTAAAAAAGCATCCCCAAGATTTTTGCATAGTAGGTTTAACAACAGAAGCTGAAAGACTAGTCGATATAAGAAAAAATCGTTTGAACTCTTTAAAAGATAGAAAAAATCAAGATTATACAAATTTAGAAAAAATTAAAAAAGAAATTGAAGATGCAAAAAATACTTTTAGAAAATATAGATGGCCAACTATAGATGTTACTAGAAAATCTGTTGAAGAAACGGCAGCATCGATAATTAAAATTTACGAAATTTTTTCTAATAAAAAACATGGATAAAAGAATTATTTTAGCCTCAAAAAGTAAAGTAAGAAAAGAAATTTTAGACAAGAACGATATTATGTGTACAGTTGAACATTCAAATGTTGATGAAGATATAATTAAAACAAGCTTATTAAATGAAAAAGCCAGCCCAGAGATTATTTCAAAAAACCTTGCAGAATTAAAAGCAAATAAAGTAAGCGTGAAATATCCTGATAAATTAGTATTAGGCGCAGATAGTGTTATAGATTTAGAAGGAAAACTAATATCGAAACCTAAAAATAGAGAAATTGCTTTAGAAATTTTGAAAAAACTTAATGGCAAAGCTCACCACTTGATAAGTTCAGTTTGTATATCTAAAAATGGGACGATGATTTGGAATTATACTGATAAAGCAAAACTAACCATGAAAAATTTTACCACAGAAGAACTAAAACAATATTTGTCTAAAATATCTAATGAGGTTCTTTATGCTTATAATGTCTACCAAATTGAAAGTCAGGGCAGATATTTGTTTACAAACATCGAAGGTGATGAAAACACAATTATGGGTTTGCCGATAAAAAAAATAAAAGAATATTTAAAAATAAACGGATATTGAATGAAAAAATTTTTTGTCATCGGAAATCCAATAGCTCATTCTTTATCTCCAATACTTCAAAATCATTGGTTAAAAGAAAACAATATTGACGCCACATACGATAAAATTAAACTTGAGGATCTTCAGATAAAAAATTTTATACGAGATATAAAGGATCAAAAAATTGCTGGCTGCAATGTGACTGTTCCTTTCAAAAAAACAGTTATACCTTTTTTAGATGAACTAAGCCCGGAAGCGGGATTGACCCAATCAGTTAACACAATCACTTTTGATAGCGGTAATTTAGTTGGACATAATACAGATATAGCTGGTTTTTATACTGCAATAAAAAAATTAAATTTTGCTCTAGAGGGCAAGAAAGTTTTAATTTTGGGGGCCGGAGGAGTAGTACCTTCAATAATTTTTGCTTTAAAAAATATGCATGTTCAAGAGATAACAATTAGCAACAGAACTAGGGAGAAGGCAGAAAATTTAAGACTTTTATTTGATGATCTCAAAATTTTAGAATGGGGTAACCTAACTGATTTTAATATGGTAATAAATGCTACAAGTCTTGGTTTAAATAATGAAACAATAAATTTAAATTTTTCAAGTTTAGGACAAGATAAGTTATTTTATGATGTAATTTACAATCCTTATGAAACCCCTTTTTTGAAGATGGGTAGAAAATTAGGATGTAGGACAGAAAACGGAAAAACTATGTTTGTTTACCAAGCTCTAGAAGCATTTAAATTATGGCATAAGATTGAACCAAAAGTTAATACAGATACATATAAGCTCTTAGACAATGATTAGAATTGGAATTTTAGGAGATATAGGATCTGGAAAAAGCTTTGTAGCAAAATTATTTGGTTACCCAGTATTCAATGCTGATAACGAGGTAGGTAAAATATATAAAAAAAGCAGGGTCTGTTTTTTAAAATTAAAAAGATCATTACCCGAATATATTAAGACATTCCCGACTGATAAAACGGAACTAACGAATGCAATTTTAGGCAACAAGAATAATATAAAAAAAATTAACAAAATAGTTCATCCACTAGTTAGAAAGAAAATGAATTTATTTCTTTTAAAAAATAAAAAGAAAAAAGCAGTGGTCTTAGATGTCCCTTTATTGTTAGAAAACAAAATAAAAAACAAAAATATGATATTAGTTTTTGTTGATTCAAAAAAATCAGATATTTTAAAAAGACTAAAAAAAAGAAAAGGCTTTAATATTAAAGTTTTTAAAAAATTAAAAAAAATTCAACTATCGCTCGATTATAAAAAGAAAAAATCTGATTATATTATTAAGAATTATAATACAAAAAAGTTTGTTAGAAAAAGTGTAAAAAATCTTTTAAAAAAGATCTTATAATGAAAGAAATAGTTTTAGACACTGAAACTACTGGCATTTCTGTTAAGGAAGGTCATAGAATTGTTGAAATCGGCTGTATTGAACTTGATAACCTAATTCCTACTAAGAATAAATTTCATAGTTATTTAAATCCAGAAAGAAAAGTCTCTGATAAAGCTTATGAGATTCATGGTTATACTGATGAGTTCTTATCAAAGCAAAAAAAATTTTCAGAAATTATGGATGAATTTCTAGAATTTATAAAAGATAAAAGGCTAATAATACATAATGCCGAGTTTGATGTGTCCCACCTAAATAATGAATTAAAAATTCTAGGTAAAAAAGCTATTGAAAATGATATAACAGACACTTTAATCTTGGCCAGAGATAAATTCCCGGGATCTCCATCAAATTTAGATGCGTTGTGTAAAAGATATAGAATTGATAATTCAAGACGAACAAAACATAACGCTCTAGTGGATTGTGATTTATTAGCAAAAGTTTATATAAATTTAATTGATCAAAAGGAACCTACCTTAGACTTTAATGAACAGGAAAAAATTAATGAATTAGAAAGTAACAATAAAATAAATTATTTTAAGAAAATTATAAAACCATCTGAGGAAGAGCTAAAAAGTCATACCTATTATTTAAAATCTCAAATAAAAAAAAATTTTTTTAATTAAAATTTTTTTTATACAATTCTTCAAAATCTATTTTTTTTTCAATCTTGATAGCTGGATAGCCTGAATTATGTAGTAAATTAATTAATGTTTTTTCTATATCAGGGAAAATTTCTTTTTGGACATCAACTAAAACAATTTTTTCCAAGATTTTCTTGTCTTTAAGATTCTCATCAACCTGAACAACTGATGCAAACACAAACTCAAAAATTGATTTTTTGACATTCTCTTCTTTGTCGTGAAATCTTATCGAGGTATTAATTTCTATTAATCTACTTTTTATTGCTTTTGAATTTATATCAATTCCTAATTGATAACGGGAAATATTATCTTTTACATACATATATGTTTCAGCGTCTGGTGTTTCACTTGACATATCCTTAATATATTTGGCTAATATTTTATAATTTTTTGTCATCTTTTTTATCTATATCCTCATATTCACCATCAATAAAATTTTCATCTATTTTCTTTTTTATTTGAAATTTATTTGAAAGATTTCTAAAAATTAATTTTCTGGTAAAAGGAAATATAATCAAGAAACCAATTATATCTGTCGCAAAACCAGGTATAATTAGCAATAAAGCAGCAAAGGCGATTGCGGCACCTGATATTATCTCGTATGCAGGTAATTCGTTTTTTATTAATTGTGAAAAACCAGACTTCAGAGTGTTCAAACCCTCGTATCTGGCATACATTATTCCAAGTAAAGCAGTTACAAATATTAGTGTTATTGTAGTTAAAGCACCAATTTGAGAGCCGATTTTTATAAATAAGTATATTTCGATAACTGGGACCAGTATTATGGCTATTAAAACTGAGTTCATTTGTCTTTAATCTAATTGCTAGTTGAAATTTTTCAACTTAGTAATTACTATCATACTATGAATTATAGTTTTGAATACATAGATATCATTCTATTAGCGATGATAGCAGGTTTTATCTTTTTGAGACTAAGAGGGATTTTAGGCAAGAGAACAGGCTTTGAGGGTAAAATTAATCCTCAATTTGAAAATATTTTAAAAAAAGCTCAGGCGGATAATAAAGTTAAAATTAAAGAAAATTTTGATGAAAATGCTCAAAAAGAATTTTTAAAGGGTGCAAAGATCGCCTATGAAACCATAATCACTGATTTTAGTGATCAAGACAATAAAATTACTAACAGCAAGCCTTTGTTAAGTAAAAAAATCTATGATCAATTTAAAACAGCTTTAGTTGACAGAAGTAAAAGAGGACATTTTGCAGAGATAACATTTATCGGTATTAATTCAGCAAACATTAAAGAACATAATAAGATTGGATCTATTTTGAAAGTTACAGTGGATTTTGTTGCAGAGGTTATAACCTGCATTAAAGATAAAGAAAAAAAAATAATTTCAGGTGATCCAGAAAAAATAAAAAAAATTTATGATACTTGGGTATTTTCAAGAGATACAAATTCAAGCAATCCAAATTGGCAACTCATTGATACGTTGACATAATTGATCACGAAAATTTCAAAAAAAGACAAAAAAGATTGGGAGAATTTTTTAACTAAAAAAGACTCTTTACCTGATAAAGATTTAGTAATTTTAAAAAAAAAAATTAAAAAAACAAGAATTTTTGATTTCCACGGTTTTTCACTTGATAAGGCTAATAAAACAATTGATAAACTAATTAAAGAGTCTTACAGAGATGGGATTAGAAAATTAATTATTGTTACTGGAAAAGGTATTCATTCAGATAATGAAAAAAATCCTTACTCATCTAAAGATCTTGGTATTTTGAAATATTCTTTGCCAGAGTATATAAAAAATGATTCAGAATTAATGAAATTAATTAATGAAATAAAAGATGCAGATATCGAAGATGGGGGTAGCGGTGCATTTTATATTTTTTTAAAAAAAATTTAGTAAATGATAATCTGGCTAGCCTCATATCCTAAGAGTGGAAATACTTGGGTTAGATTATTCTTAAATTCATTAATATTTGCTCCAGATAACGAATTGAACATTAATAATATAAAGATAGATCAATTTCCGCTTAGAAAACATTTTCAAAATTTTTCAAGTAATACAGATGATGTAACAGAAATTATAAAGAACTGTAATCTTGCCCAATCAGAAATAAATCTAGACAATAAGATTAAATTTTTCAAAACTCACAGTCCATTTTGGAAAATAGGAAAATATACCTTCACTGATGATAAAAATACTATTGGGGCTATACACATTGTAAGAGATCCAAGGAATGTGATCACATCAATTAAAAATCATTATAATCATGAAAATTATGAAAGATCTTTAAAATTTATAAAGGATGACGATAAGGTAATAGGTTCGAAAGGATCTATTAAGGAGGCAGATTTACCAACAATAATTTCATCTTGGAAATTTCACTATAATTCGTGGAAAAGCATTACCTCCTTTAAAAGTAAATATATCCTTATAAAATATGAGAACTTGTTAAGAGATCCTATTAATGAATTTTTAAAGATAACTGATTTTATAAAAAAAATTTCAGACTTTAAATTTGAAGAAAAGAATATTTTAAAATTTATTAAAGATACTAGTTTTAAAAATTTGAAACAACAAGAGGAATTAAAGGGATTTAAAGAAGCCCCAGAGAATAATAAATTTTTTTACTTGGGACCTAAAAATGATTGGAAAGATTTATTGGATAAAAATACAAAAGATGAAATAGAAACAAGTTTTAAAAATGAAATGCAAGATTTAGGTTATTTATAAAATAAATTTAGACAAATCAGTATCTTTAACAAGATTATCTAGATTTTTATTTATGTAGTTCTTATCGATAATAATCTTTTCCCCAGATCTATCTGTTGCAGTAAAACTAATTTCATCTAAAATTTTTTCAATAATTGTGTGTAATCTCCTTGCTCCAATATTTTCAACAGTAGCATTAACTTCTGAAGCAATGTTTGCTATTGCATCTATACCATCATCAGAAAACTCTAGTTCAACATTTTCTGTTTTTAATAGAGCAACATATTGTTTAATCAAACTGTAATCTGGTTCTTTTAAAATTCTTTTAAAATCTTCACTAGTTAAAGCTTCTAATTCAACTCTTATGGGCAATCTTCCTTGTAATTCTGGTAATAAATCTGATGGTTTAGCAAGTTGAAAAGCACCAGAGGCGATAAATAGAATATGATCTGTTTTGATTGGACCATATTTAGTATTTACCGTAGTTCCTTCAATTAGGGGCAACAAGTCTCTTTGTACACCTTCTCTTGAGACATCACCACCAACTCTATCTGTTCTTCCAGAAATCTTGTCTATTTCATCTAAGAAAACTATACCGTTGTTCTCTGTTGAAATTTTTGCAGCTTTAATAATTTTATCTTGCTCAATTAATTTATCAGACTCATCATTTATTAAAATTTCATGAGACTCTTTTACAGTCATTTTTTTCTTTTTTTCTTTAGCGCCCATTGATTTTCCAAGCATTTCACCAATATTAATCATGCCTACATTTGCACCTGGCATTCCGGGTATCTCAAAAGAAGTTGAATTAGACCCTGTATCACTCACTGCAATTTCAATTTCATTATCATCTAGATCACCATTTCTTAATCTTTGTCTAAAACTCTCTCTTGTTGCAGCACTTGCTTTTTTTCCAACTAGAGCATCTAGAACTTTCTCTTCAGCAAGTTTCTGTGCTTTAGTTTTCACCTCTTTCCTTTTTTTTATTTTTTCCATTGAAATTGCTATTTCAACAAGATCTCTGACTATTTGTTCTACATCTCTTCCAACATATCCAACTTCTGTAAACCTTGTCGCTTCGACTTTGACAAATGGGGCTTCAGCAAGTTTTGATAATCTCCTCGATATTTCAGTTTTTCCTACTCCAGTTGGACCAATCATTAGAATATTTTTAGGTAAAACCTCGTTCTTCATTTCACCCTTAAGAGCTTGTCGTCTCCATCTGTTTCTTAGTGCAACTGCAACTGCTTTTTTTGCTTTATTCTGTCCAACAACAAATCTATCTAATTCAGATACAATTTCCCTTGGTGAAAGTGAACTACCTAAAAATTCTTCTTTTGAGTCTTTTTTATCTGTTGGGTGTAGTTGTGTAACGTTTGATTTGTCCATTATATTTTTTCAATTTTAACATTATTGTTTGTAAAAACACAAATTTCTGCTGCAACCTCTATCGCTTTTTTTGCAACTTGCTCAGCATTCATATCAGTTCCAATTAAAACTTTTCCTGCTGCTAGGGCATAGTTTCCCCCGGAACCAATACCAATTACATCTCCTTCAGGTTCTAAAACATCTCCTGTACCAGAGATTATGTAACTGTTTTCTTTATCACCAATTGCCATTAGTGCCTCAAGTCTTCTCAAATATTTATCTGTTCGCCAATCTTTTGCCAACTCGACTGCTGCTCTGGATAAATTTCCTGCATGTTTTTCTAATTTTGCTTCCAGTCTTTCAAACAATGTTAAAGCATCTGCTGTAGATCCTGCAAATCCTGCTACAACACCTCTTTTATCAATTTTTCTAACCTTTGAAGCGGTACTTTTCACAACTGTATTTCCCATACTTACTTGTCCGTCTCCTGCAACTACTACTTCTTTGTTTTTTCTCACTAATACTATTGTTGTCATAGCCTACAAATGGATACTAATTTTGATACTTCAAGCCCAAGTTTAGTATTATTGCCATAATTGAATAATATATGTATATCTCTTTTAAATTATGAAGCGCAAAGGTAAAATTAATCGAAAAACTAAAGAGACCAGCATCAGTGTTGATTTGAATATTGATGGAAAAGGTAAATATAAAATTGATACAGGCATAGGTTTCTTAAATCACATGTTAGAACAGTTATCTAAACATTCCTCTATTGACATGACTATCAAAGCCAAAGGAGATACTCATATAGATCTTCACCACACTACTGAAGATACTGGTATTGCGATAGGTGAGGCTCTGAAGAAAGCTTTGAAAAAATCCGTTGGTATTAGAAGATATGCTCACGCAATGATACCCATGGATGAAACCTTATCGCGTGTAGCTCTTGATATTTCTAATAGACCTTACTTGATTTGGAATGTTAATCTTAAAGTAGAAAAACTAGGGGAAATGGATACTGAACTTTTTAAAGAATGGTTTCAAGCATTTTCACAAGCTGCTGGAATTACTTTACACGTTGAGAATATTTATGGTGATAACAGTCACCACATAATAGAGTCTTGCTTCAAAGGTTTAGCAAGATCTTTACGAGCTGCATTAGAGATAGATCCAAGGAATAAAAAAACAATTCCTTCTACAAAAGGTTCTTTATAAGCTTAATGAAAGTCACAATTGTTGATTATAATTCGGGCAATATTAGCTCGGTGATAAATTCATTTGAGGAAGTTGCCAAAGACAAAGTGAATATTGAGGTAACTTCAGATTTAGGTAAGATTAAATCAAGCGATAAATTAGTTTTACCAGGCCAGGGCTCATTTAAAAGTTGTGTAGATGCTCTAAATAATATTGATGGTCTAACAGAAACTCTCAATGAATTTGCAATAAATAATGAAAAACCACTACTTGGTATTTGTGTAGGTTTACAAATGTTTGCTGATATTGGCTATGAAGAAACTGAAACCAAGGGATTAGGATGGATTTCGGGTAAAGTTTCAAAAATTGATAATCAAGGTGGAAAATTTAAACTTCCTCATATCGGCTGGAATCAAGTCAATTTTGTCAAAGATAGTAAAATTTTTAAAAATATAGAAAATAATTCACATATGTATTTTGTTCATAGTTATGAATTTATTCCAGAGGATAAAAATGTGATTTCAGCAACAACAGATTATTGCTCAAATTTAGTTTGTTCAGTTGAAAAAGATAATATCTTTGGAACTCAGTTTCACCCAGAAAAGAGTGATAAAATGGGATTAAAAATAATTGATAATTTTATAAATTTGTAAATGAAAATATTTCCTGCAATAGATATTAAAGATAAAAAGTGTGTAAGATTAGTTAAAGGAGATTTTGATAATAAAACTGAGTATGAACTGTCTCCAGTTGAACAAGCTGGAAGATATAAAGATCATGGATTTAAAAATTTACACATAGTTGATTTAGACGGTGCTTTAACTGGCGAAACAGTGAATTTAGATATTATTAAGGATATTGTTGGTAAATTTAATTTAAATGTTGAGGTAGGTGGCGGTATTAGAAGTATTGGTAGTATTCAAGAATATATTGATGCTGGTGTTGAGAAAGTAATTTTAGGAAGTGCCGCTATTAAAAATAAAAATTTTTTAAAAGAAGCTTGTAAAAAATTTACAAATAAAATTGCCCTAGGTTTAGATGCTAAAGATGGTTATTTATCAGTATCTGGATGGAAAGAACATTCTAATCAATTAACTTTAGATTATTTGAAAGAAGTTAATGACTATGGAGTTAGTAGATTAATTTATACGGATATAAATCGAGATGGCATGAAACAAAGTCCAAATTTTGATGAAACATCAAGAGTTGCAGATATTTCAAACTGTCCTGTCATTATATCAGGTGGAGTTTCGTCAATAGAAGATATTAAAAAAGCAAAAAGTTTAAACAATATTGAAGGTATAATTGTCGGTAAAGCCATCTATGATGGTGATATTAAATTGGATGAATTGGTAAAAGAAGATGCTTAAAAACAGAATAATTCCTTGTTTGGACGTTAAGAATGGACGTGTTGTAAAAGGAATTAACTTTGTAGATTTAAAGGATGCAGGAGATCCTGTTGAGCAAGCAAAAATTTACTCTGATGGTGGAGCAGATGAAATATGTTTTTTAGATATTACTGCTTCAAACGAAAATAGAGATACAATTTATGATGTAGTTGAGAGAACATCAAAAAAATGTTTTGTCCCCCTAACTGTTGGCGGAGGAGTAAGAAGTATAGATGATATCAATAAATTATTAAATTGTGGTGCCGATAAAGTATCTATTAATACCGCAGCTGTTGAAAATCCAAAAGTTGTTTTAGATAGTTCAAAAAAGTTTGGATCCCAATGCATTGTTGTAGCTATTGATGCAAAAAAAAATGGAGATAAGTGGGAAGTCTTTACACATGGAGGAAGAAATAATAGTGGAATTGATGTGTTAGAGTATGCCAAAAAAATGGAAGATAGTGGGGCAGGAGAATTACTTGTAACATCAATGGATAGAGATGGAACACAAATAGGTTATGACGTCGATTTGATGAATAAAATTTCATCAAAAGTAAACATACCTTTAATTGCCTCAGGAGGTGTTGGCAATCTAGATCATTTGGTTGATGGAATTAAGTTAGGAAATGCAAGTGCAGTTTTAGCAGCCTCAATATTTCACTATGGAAAACATTCAGTACGAGAGGCTAAGGAATATTTGGACTCAAAAGGGATTCCTGTTAGAATTTAATATGCTAAGTACTCTAGAAAACCTATTTAAACTAGCGCGTGAAAGAAAAGAAAAACCAATTTCTGGTTCTTATACCAATGAACTATTATCAAACAAATCACTAAGCAAGTCAAAAATTTTAGAAGAAATAAATGAGTTGATTGAGGCTGTAGATAAAGACACCAATAAAATTCATGAAGCTGCTGATGTATTTTATCATTTGATAATTTATCTTGAGGCGAATAATATTAAGATTGAGGATATAGAAAAAGAGCTAGAAAAAAGAAGGAAATAAAATGAGTAAGATTAAAATTGTTTTAGTCTTTTTATTGTGTTTCGGTCTTTATAAAGGCTATGTTGCTTTTTCTGATTTTGAAATTGGAGTTTCTGATCGAGTGGCAGAGCTAGAATTGAATGAAGATATAGAAAAACAAAGAGAAGTCATAGCACTTTTGATGTATTTAGGCGATCCATTAGAATTAAAAGAACATTTATTAGTTGTAAAAGAGTCAAAATGTTTAGAGATGAAGCAGATAGCTGAGGAAACATCTTTTGCATATTATGAATGTGCTGTTGTTGACGCTAATTTAAAAGGTGGAAAAATTATTAGTATAAATGCAGAGTTAGAGATTTTACAATGACTTATGATAATAATAATATTTTTGCAAAAATTTTAAGAAATGAAATTCCTTGTAAAAAAATTTATGAGGACGAGTTTGTCTTATCTTTTTATGATATAAATCCCCAAAAGAAAATTCATGCACTTGTTATACCAAAAGGAAAATATGTGGATTTAGATGATTTTGCAAATAATGCCTCTATTGATGAAATTGCAGGTTTGATAAAGGGTATTAATTTAGTTGCTAAAAAATTAAATATTTCTGTTGATACTGGGAAAGGTTACAGGGTACTTGCAAATATAAGCGAGCATGGTGGACAAGAGGTGCCGCATTTACATTTTCACCTATTTGGGGGTGAAAGCGTTGGTAAAATGGTTCAATGAGCTTAAAAGTTAAAAGAAATTATCTAGAAATTTATTCAATTGATGACTTAATTGATGTAAAAATCATACCAAAAGAATTTAAGATAGAGCTAATTGATCCGCCAAACTTTCAACTAAATAAGTTTTTTTACAAAGGTATAGGTAAAAATCATCGCTGGACTGATAGATTGTCATGGAATGATAATCAGTGGATCAACTATACAACAAATAAAAATCTTAAAACCTATATCTTAAAAAATAAAAATGATATTGCCGGTTATTTTGAGTTAATATTTCATCAAAATGAAAATGAGGTTGAAATAGCCTACCTTGGTTTGCTAGAGGAATATCACAATAAAAAACTTGGATCTTATTTGCTATCTATTGCAATTAAAGAATCTTTTTTACAAAAACCTAAAAGAGTATGGGTGCACACTTGTTCTTTAGATCATAAAAATGCCTTAAATAATTATTTATCCAGAGGAATGAAGGTTTTTATGACAGAAACAATACAAATTTAAATATTATTAATTTCTTAATCAGAACTTGGTAATTCAAACATTTTTTTTTTAATTTCCTGATTAATCGAGATAGATGACAAATATACAATATTTAGATTTTGATATAAATCTACTGTTTGCCATCCTTTTAAATTTAGTGTTTTTTTATCAAAAAAGAGAATTATTTCATTTTCATCTTTAAAAAATTTGAAAGCTATAATATTTTTATCTGAATAGTAACTTTCCGATTTACTAATCTCATCTAACAAAAATTTTTTATCTAATACCAGATTTAGGGGTGTTTTTTTTAAAGGATATATATAATAGCTTGAGATAGTCTTAATAACAAATGATGTGCCATTTGAGACTAAAGTTTTTTTATTGCTTAAATCATATTTACAAAAAATTTTCTTTGGGTACTGCAAAACGCAATTACCTTTCTCAATTTTATCATTTATGTTTTGTTCAAAATCAAATGATATATTTTCGATAAAATTTAGTTTTTTTATAATATTATTTTTAACTGAGGCAGAGCTCTCGTTTATTAAAAAAAAAAAGAATATTAAAATATAATATTTTATCATTTTAAAACATCACGTTTTCCAACATGATTAGCCTTACTCACGATTCCCTCTGCTTCCATCATATCAATAATTCTTGCAGCTCGATTATATCCGATCTGCAATTTTCTTTGTAAAAAAGACGTTGAAGCTTTTCCCTCCGATTTGATAATTTCAACAGCATCGTTGTATAATTCATCTTTATCCCCTTGATTTTTTGAATTTTCGGTCATTTCCTTTTCGTCAACAAAATTTAAAATTTCATCAATATAATCAGGTTCAGCCTGAGATCTTAAGTAATTATTAATTTTTTCAATTTCATTTTCAGACACGTATGGTGCGTGAATTCTTACAATTTTATTTGCCGATGACATAAAAAGCATGTCTCCTTTACCCAATAATTGCTCAGCACCTTGCTCACCTAAAATTGTCCTACTATCTATTTTTGATGTTACCTGGAATGAAATACGAGTTGGAAAATTTGCTTTAATAGTACCTGTTATAACATCAACACTTGGTCTTTGTGTCGCCATTATTATATGGATACCTGCTGCTCTCGCCATTTGTGATAATTTTTGTATGTAGTTTTCTATTTCCTTTCCTGCAACTAACATTAAGTCCGACATCTCATCTACAACGACAACTATATATGGCATTGGGAGTTTATGTTTTAAGTTATATCCATCAATATTCCTTACACCTTCTTTAGTCATTAATCTGTATCTACTTTCCATTTCTTTAACTACCCAACCCAAAACTGAGGCTGCTTTTTTTGCTTCTGTAATCACTGGGCAAAGTAAATGTGGCACACCTTCATAAGTAGACAGCTCAAGCATTTTTGGATCAATTAAGATAAATTTACATTTATCAGGATGATGTCGGTAAAGTAATGAGAGAATAATTGTATTTACACAAACTGATTTACCTGACCCTGTAGTGCCAGCAATTAATAAGTGAGGCATTGATGTTAAATCTCTTACAATTGGTTCTCCAGAAATATTTTTACCTAATGCGATTGGTAATTTTATATCCTTTTTTTTAAAATCTGAGTTATTGAGAATTTCACTCAAATAAACGTTTTCTCTTTGCGTATTTGGTAATTCAATACCGATTGTATTGCTTCCAGGGATAGTAGATATTCTAGCAGACTCTGAACTTGTATTTCTCGCTATATCATCTGAAAGGTTTACGATTTTTGAAACTTTTATCCCTGCAGCTGGTTCAAACTCATTTAAGGTGACTACAGGTCCATGACTAATTTTTTTAATTTTACCGTTTACACCAAAGTCTAAAAGTATTTTTTCTATGAAAGTTGGGTCCACGGTATCATTTTTGTCCAATTTATTTCTTTCATTTTTTGAGGGGGTTTTGAGTAATTCTAAAGAGGGTAATTTATACTTATTTTTGTCTCTTAAAAGAGTGTTCTCGGCTTTTATGAATGGCAAATCCTCCTGTATCATACTCTTTATTTCATGCTGGGGTATATATTCTTTAATAATTTCATTGTTGTTTGTATAATTTTTTTCTTTTCTACCGAACAAAATATTTGAAATCTTTTTAATAATCTCAAAAGATTTTTTAACATCAAAGTTTAAACTTATAAAAAACAGAGCAAATATAATTAGAACTAAAATATAATAAGAAATTATCTCATTAGAACTTATAATTGAATTTAAAAAGGTGCCATTAAGGTATTTGCCTACAAAACCTCCATTTCCATTTATATAAAGATTAAAAGAGTCTGCGTAAAAATAGCTAAAAAAGAGAGAACCAACAACGGAATAAATAATTATAAAAAATAAATTTTCTAAAAATAAAAAAATTTCCTTTTTTATAAACATATTAATTCCAGTTAAAGTAAAGGTTATGGGTATTAAAAAAGCAATGAGACCGACAGATTGAAGAAAAAGGTCTGACGTATAACTTCCATGAAAACCTAAATAATTTTTTATTTCTAAATTTTCTGGAAATATAAAATTGGGGTCTTCAGGTGAATATGATATCAGAGCTAAAAAAAGAAGAACACCTAAAATTGCAATTGTTGCTCCAGAGATTTCTATTAATCTCTTAGTGATAAAAGTCAGTATTGAATTACCAAGTTTTCTTATATTCATAGCAAATGAATCAAATATATATCTTTGTATCATCTAATTTTTATTGTTAAAATTAAAATTTATTATGAGTGTATGTATTTTAGGTAATGGATTAACGAGCTTAGCGCTAGCTAAAAGTTTAGTTAACAAGGGTGTGAGTGTTGACATCGTCTATGATAAAAAAAAAGATAAAATTAATTACAATCGTACAATAGGAATTTCAAAAACTAACTTAGAATTTTTTAATAAAGAAATTTTGAATATTAATAAATTATCATGGAATATTGATAAGATTGAAATTTATAGTGAAAATTTAAACAATGAAAAAATACTAAATTTTCAAAATACTGGTCAAAAGCTTTTTTCTGTAATAAGAAATTATGAATTGGTTTATTATTTAACGAAAAAATTAAAGAAAGAGAGACTTTGTAAATTTAAAAATAATTTGTCAAATAAAAGTGTATTAAACCAAGGTTATGATTTAATTATAAATTGTGAATTTTCAAATTTTATAACTAAAAAATATTTTTCTAAAAGGATTTCAAAAGATTATAATAATTATGCTTATACAACAATTATCAATCATTCAAAAACTAGCAATACTAAGGCAATTCAAATTTTTACATCCAGAGGCCCGTTAGCTTTTTTGCCAATTTCTAAATTTCAGACTTCAGTAGTTTATTCTGTAAAAGGAAACCAAAGAATTGATTTTAAAAGTTTAATTAGATTTTATAATAAATTTTATGATATTTCGTCTATTGATAACTTTTCACGATTTAAAATTCAAATGTCTAATTTAAGGAATTATTATCACTCTAATATTTTAGCTTTTGGTGATTTGCTACATAAGATTCACCCATTAGCTGGACAAGGTTTTAATATGACTTTAAGAGATATTAAAATTTTTTCTGAAATTATACAGAAAAAATTACACTTAGGTCTTCCTTTGGATCTATCGGTCAATCATGAATTTGAAAAAAAATCAAAACACATAAATTACATTTTTTCAAACGGAATTGATTTTATCTATGAATTCTTTAATTTTGAAAGGAAAACAAAAAGTAAAATAATTAGTAAAACAGCAAAGTTTTTAGGTAAAAATTTTAATTTGAATAAAAAATTCATTGAAATTGCTGATAATGGATTTTTACTCTGATTTATAATTTATCAAATTAAAATGTTAATTTAATAAAATCGGTTTGAATAAATTTTATTGTATAGTTGTATTATTAAATTGATCAAAAGTGTATGTTGTTAAGATGTCTGCTATTTTAGATTTTCTAGCACTTAAATTTTTTGTCTCTAATAAAACTTGTTTTTCTTCTAAAGTAAATGGTGATGCCATGGCTAGAGCATTTATGGTTTCATTTAGATTTTGATTTTCCAAGGCTTTCCAATTTATTATAAAACCTCTTTTTTCAAAAAGATTTTTTAAATCTTTAAAAATTAATTCTAGATCTGAAAATTTCAAATTTTCTTTTTGTTCTGATAAATCATCATAAAATTTATCAAAACTAATCTCACATTCTCGATATTTTTTATTTGATACAATCTCATTTACTATTTTAAATCTTATTAGGCCTTTAAGCTCTATTAAATATCTTCCATCATCAGTTTTTTGTGAATTTATTATTTTACCCATGCAACCAATCTTATATAACTCAGGCATATTCAAATTTTCATTTTTTAAAATCTTCGGCTGAATCATCCCAATTAGTTTGTTAGTTTCCATACAATCATTAATCATATCTATATACCTTGGCTCAAAAATATTTAGTGGCACTGTTGTTTTAGGAAAAACTATGAAATTACTTAAAGGGAAGACAGCTATTTTTTTCGGTAAATCCTCTTTTTTCATAAATATTATTATAACATACTTAATATTGCTTGAATAAAAAAATACAGCTTAATATACTGTCTCATGTGCGGGCATAGCTCAGTGGTAGAGCGTCTCGTTGCCAACGAGAAGGTCGAGGGTTCGACCCCCTTTGCCCGCTCCATTAATTGATTTAATTATGGACGATTTAGCAAAAAAAAAATGTGTTCCTTGTGAAGGAAATATTCCTCCTTTTAACGTCGAGGAAATTCATAAATATTTGAAACAAGTAGATGGATGGAAAGTTGTAGAGGACAAAATTGATGGATTTCATTTAATAAAAAATTTTAAATTTGATAATTTTTTAAAAAGCCAAGAATTTGTAAATAATGTTGGTAGAATAGCAGAGGAAGAGGGTCATCATCCTGATTTATGGTTTGGTTGGGGTTATGCAAAAATAAAAATTTTTACACATGCCATTAAAGGTTTAGCGGAGAGCGATTTCATTTTAGCAGCTAAGATAGACAAAATCAGTTAATTAATGGTTGAAGTGCCTTGTTTTGGAAAATACTAAAATAGTATTTGTTAGATTAGCAAATTTTATTATTTCTTTGTCATTTTTTGATCCAGAAGGTTGTATAACAGCAGAAACCCCAGATTGAACTAATTTTTCAATACCATCTACAAATGGAAAGAAGGCATCTGATGCTGCAAAAAGTTCCTTGTTTTTTTCAAAATTTTGAAATTTTTTCATTTTATCAATTGCAATTTGACAACTATCTAATCTACTTGGCTGTCCCGACCCTATTCCAATTGTTTTGTAATCATTTGTGATCACTATTGCATTTGATTTAACATTTCGACAAACATTAAATGCAAAAATAAGTTTATTAAAAGTTTCATTATTTGGTTTTCGTTTAGAAACAACTGTAAAGTCTTTTTTTGATAAATTATTATTATCTGAATTTTGTATTAGTATCGAATTATATTTACTAATAAAATTAAGTTTATTTTTACCATCAAACTTAGATGTATTAATTATTCTTAAATTTTTTTTCTTTTTTAGAAGATTTAGCGATTTTTTATCGAAACCTTTCGCCATTATTATCTCAAAATAAATTTTACTGATTACCTTTGCCAAATTTATGTTTATCTTAAAATTACAGGAAACAATTCCACCATAAGCACTAATAGGGTCACTTTCTATGGCCTCCTTAAAAGATTTTATTTTATTTTGATTAATTGAAACTCCACAAGGATTTGAATGTTTTATTATAGCTACTCCTTTGTTGTTTGGTAATAATTTTGTAACGCTTAATGCAGAATAAAGATCATTATAATTATTATAGCTTAAATCTTTTCCACTGAGCTGAACAATATCTTGATCATAATTTTTAGAGTAAATCGCTGCTTTTTGATGAGGATTCTCACCATATCTTGCTTGCTTTATTAACTTACCAGAAAATATGTTTTTTTGTGGAAAAATATTATTTAATTTATCGTTAAAATATTTGAAAATATTCGATTCATAATAAGCAGTTTCCATGAATGCTTCCTCAGCCAATTTTTCTCTAAAACTTAGACTTGTAGATCCTTTGAGATTTTTTATTTCATTTATAAATCGCTCATACTGGTTTGGGTTACAAATAACAACTACGTCATTATAATTTTTTGCTGCTGCTCTCACCATGGTTGGGCCACCAATATCTATATTTTCTATTATTTTATTGTGATTTGATTTCTTTAATAAGGCATCTTCAAAAGGGTAAAAATTTGCAACTACTAAATCTATATTTTCATAATTATTTTTTTTTATTTCTTTTAAATGTTTTTTGTTATTTCTTTTGTTAAGAATACCCCCATAAATTTTTGGGTGAAGTGTTTTTACTCTTCCATTTAGAATTTCAGGTGTATTTGTAAACTTTGAAAGTTCAATACATTTAAAACCAAGATTTATTATTTTCTTATAAGTACCACCAGAACTTATAATCTCAACTTTATATTTTGAAAGGGTATTTAAAAGTGGTTTTAAATTGTCTTTATTAGAAACAGAAATTAAAGCTTTTCTGATTTTACTCATTATATTTTATTTAATTCCCATTCAATGTTAATATTTTTTTCATTCGTAATTCCAGAAACAAATATATTTTGATTTTCAATGTAAGTATTTTTATTACCGAAATATAAACCATTATCAATATCAATATTTTGATTATAACAAGTAAATTTCCAACCCTCACCATCCATCTCGATTAGGATTGATTTTTGGTCTTGAGTTTTCATTACTTTTGCAAGAGGATTTAAATGAAATCGTATATCAAACTTAATTTTTGGAATTATATTTTTAGAATTGAGCCTTTCAATGCCTTTTAGTTTGCTAATTTTTGGAAAAAATCTAATTTCTCGTTCATAAATTAGATTATATCTCTTTAAATAACCATCATGTGAAGCCACTACCTTCCACTCATTTTTTCCGAAGCTAATATTTTTTATATCAGTTTTCAAACCTTCTTTAATTTCAAATTTAGAAAGGGAATTTTTAATAAACTTACAAGATGAATTGTCATCAACAATTAGAACATTGTGAACCGCCGATGACTTTGATACTTCTTTAAATTTTACATTTTTATCATCATAATAACCGGCATTAGTAAATATTTTCTTTCCACATGAAACAAATTCAAAAGAAAGAGCACCCGCTTGGTATTCTTCTGAAAATTTTTTATTTGGTGGTGAACCAACATCCATAATAAAATTTATTTTTTTATCTTTTAAACTTACGTAATTTGAAAATTCATGATCGTTATTTTTGAATGAATATCCAAGTCTTTTTAAATAAATATCAAATTCTTGATTGTTAGAAATATTGTTTCCATTAAACAAAGGGTCAAATTTTAAATTTTTCCAAAAAAAAGCATAAGATTGACCAAGATTAAAAATACTTTCATCAATAAAATCAGGTATTTCTGATTGAGACTCTTTAAACCACTCTCTTATTAATATTAGATATTTGAGAAAAAAAATAGATGATTTAATATTTCTTGATTTAGGAAAACCATTATTATCAAAGTTATATCTGATAATTTTTTTTAAATATTCCAAACCTTTTATTGTAAAAAGCTTTTCATTTTTATAAGATAGACCAACAAGAATAATTGCTGCAGTTCCTCTAATTTTATCACTAAGTTTTTTTTCTTTATCTATTTGATTTATTAAGTGAGATGTTTGTTTATGTATAATTAAGTTAAAATCTTTTTGATACTGATCCCCTCCGTCATCATAGGTAAGAGTAGTGTTAGATAACCAGGATATAATTCTTTTAGATGTTATTTCGAAATTCCAACTCTTGGAATTATATTTATAATTTTTCTCTATCCAATTTTTTATTACCATTTGAACAGATTCATTTGAGGATTTTAAATCTAGACTAAAAAGCCAGTAGAAATTATTTAATTTTTGTAATTGTTTTTGATTTAATTTTTTACTGGTCCAGAAATTATCGTATACAAAATTTTCGATATTGAATTTTTTTGTTTTAATTCTAACAATAGAAGACAGTAAATATGGACTAGATTTATATTTTATATCACTAATTGATTTAGATGATATTTTTTTATCGTAAAAAATTGAATTAAGATAAATCTGTTTTATAATATCAAACATATCCCAATCAAATTAATTTAGATTAATAATTAAATCGATCTTAATAAATCGATATTTTTTTTTATATCTCCATTATTATTTTTAAAGATAGTAGTTCCTGAGACTAAAATATCTACTCCTGATTTAATTGCTAATTTAGAATTTTCAAAATTAATTCCACCATCAATTTCAATAACAAAATTTAATTTTAAATTTTTTCTAATTTCATCTAACTTTTTTACCTTGTTTAAAACTTCAGGCATGAATTTTTGTCCTCCAAAACCTGGATTTACGCTCATTATTAAGATTAAATCTATTTGATCTAAGAGTTTCTCCACAACTTCAATTTTTGTCTCGGGATTTAATGATACACCTACCTTTTTTTTAAATTCTCTAATTTTATTTATTGATCCCAAGAGATTATTAGTTGTTTCTGGATGAATAGTAATAATATCTGCACCTGCGCTTGCGTAACTCTCAATATACTTATGGACTGGTGATATCATTAAATGAACATCAAAGGGTAGTGAAGAATTCTTTTTTAGTGCCTCGATAACAGGAGGTCCGATTGTCAAATTAGGTACAAAGTGGCCATCCATTACATCAACGTGAATCATATCAGCACCCGCATCTTCCAATTTTTTTATTTCTTTTCCTAATTGACTGAAATCCGCAGATAAAATTGAAGGTGAAATTTGTATTTTTTTCATAGACTATTAAATTAACTAGTACCAAATTTTAAAATCTAATTTAATTAAAAAATTGATAAATTTGTCTTGAAATTTCGCTTTCTAACGGAAAAGATAGCATACCCATCACTGAGTATCCCAAAACCCAAGGCATAAAGTAAAACCTTATCATGAAAAAAAACCATGCAACATAAAGAGGCACGATTGGTTGTATTATAAAAGATGGAGTGAGAGGCTTAAATAAGTTAATGAGAGGATTGGTAAATTTAACAAAGACCCTCATAAAAAAAAATTGAGAGTCTTCTCTTTGAAAAATATTCATCGCAACTCTTCCAATTAAAGTCCACATAATTACCCCTAAAATATAATCAATTATATACACTAGAGGATGAAAGTTGGCTGACATTAAGAAATTTATATTGGAAAAAGATTAAAATTAAAAGGGGCGAAATTAATCGCCCCTTATAAATATTATTTAATGTTGTTTGCCAAGGATCGATTTACCAGCTGGTACACGAACCTCATCAACCATTTTCTGCGTAGCAGCGTTAGGTGCTTGTGTCATCAAACTGACTACAACCATAGCTACTAAGCTGACAGCCGAACCAAAGATACCAAATGTTAACTGAGTAATACCTAAGAATCCACTTCCACCTGTTCTTACCCAAACTAGGTAAGCAGCACCAGAAATTAATCCTAAAGCCATACCAGCTATAGCACCTTCTTTGTTAGCTCTCTTCCACCATACACCAAGTACTAGTGGGAAGAATAGTCCTGACATCGCAAAGTCAAAAGCCCAGATTACTGAACCTAAAATACCTTGGATCTCAAGAGCTGCGATTGTTGCTCCTGCAAAACCAATTACTACAAGTAATACCCTTGCAACAACTAGTCTCTTCGCAGTCTCAGCTTTTGGATCGATGATCTTATAGTAAACATCGTGTGAGATTGCGTTTGCAATTGCTAAAATCAAACCATCAGCTGTTGACATGGCAGCAGCCATACCTCCAGCAGCAACCAGACCTGAGATCACATATGGTAATCCAGCTATTTCTGGAGTTGCTAACACAACGGCTTTACCACCCATGAAAAACTCATTTAACTCGAGAGTTCCATTTCCGTTAAAGTCGCTTACAAACATTAAGTTTGCTTGGTTCCAGTTTTGATACCAATCTATCGCCTGAACTTCTGAAATTGATTTACCGATAATACCTGTTGGTAGTGACGGATCAATCAATGACAACTTAGATAGTGTCGCTAACATTGGAGCAGAAGAATAAAGTAAGAAGATAAAGAATAATGACCAACCTACTGATTTTCTAGCTGCTTTTACACTTGGAGTAGTAAAATATCTCATCATAACGTGAGGCAATGAAGCTGTTCCCATCATCATCGCTAACGCTAATGAAATAAATGCCCAAGGTGTTGCGTTCACCGCTGAGTGAGCTTTAGTTATTCCAGCCAAACCTTTTGGTACTTCTTTTAGATTTTCAGCAGAGTTTTTTACAAAACCAAACTGAGCCTCTAATTCAGCTATTCTAGAAACTTCATCAGCTAACATGAAGTGAGGGAAGAAACCCGCACCCATTTTGTTACTGATCCAGAATACTGGTAATAAGTAAGCTATGATTAGTACGATATATTGAGCTACCTGTGTCCAAGTTACTCCTCTCATACCACCAAGCATTGAACAAAGTAAGATACTTACTAGTCCAACATACACAGCGTATTGGAATGGAATATCAAGTGCAACAGATGCAATTGTACCTGTGGCGTTAATTTGTGCAGTCACATAAGTAAATGAAGCAACAGTTAAAACTACCACTGCCATAAATCTACTTAAATTACCACCGTATCTTGTACCAATAAAATCTGGAACTGTGTAACAGCCAAATTTTCTTAGGTAAGGTGCTAATAGTGATGCGACTAATACATATCCACCAGTCCAACCTACAAGCAGTGCCATATAACCGTAACCTTTAAAATAAATACCACCTGCCATTGCAACGAATGATGCACCAGACATCCAGTCTGCTGCAGTTGCCATTCCATTAAACACGGTTGGTACTTGTCTTCCAGCTACGTAATACGCATCAGCTTGAGCTGTACGTGATAGATAACCAATTATAGCATAGATGGCTACTGTAAAAGCAACGAAACAAATTCCAATTGTTTTCGCAGTTACGCCCATCTGCTCGGCAATCGACATAATGATTATGAAAGCCAGGAAACCTCCTGTATAGATCCCATAAACTTTAGGTAGATTGTCTATAAAATTACCTTTAATCATTAGTCATCTCCTTTTTCACTGAAGCCGAACTCTTCATCAATTTTCTCTTGTCTATTTGCAAACCAAAAAATTAGTATTACGAATATTCCAAGAGATCCCTGACATGTGAACCAATAAGTCAATGGATAACCAAATGGTCCCGTGACTTCGTTCATTTCTGCTCCGAAAAGGAAGATGCCAATTGAGAATACAAACCAAATTGCTAACGTCATCATCAGCAAACCCTTGGATTTTTCCCAGTGTTGTTCTTGTTTTGACATTTATACCTCTCTCTTTTTAGTTATAACTGCTCAAAACCATAACCATTATCAAACAGATTTAAAGTGTTAAAATTGTTCAAAATCCCTCTATTTTTGGGATATATATAATAAAAATATCTAATTTTATGGGTAAATATAAGCTTACTTGGAGAGATCTCACGTGGAGAGATTTTAAAATTTACTTGTTTGCTCTTTTTAAAGCTTTCATTCCAAAAAAAAAAATTAAGAGCCTCGATGATTTGGAGGAATTTATTCAATCTAAGTCAGCTTGGGTAACCCAAGTTACACTTTACGGATATTTGAAAACTAGAATGGGAACACGTTATGTTCTTCATTTTGAAAATGATGAATTTATGTCATCAGTTAACTTAGCAAAATGGAACATTTACTCAGTTGCTCTTCAAGATCTTACTTTTTATACTTTTTCATACCTTAAAAATAATTTTAATTATAAGGATGTTGAAAAATCTAAAGAGATTTTTATAAAAATCTTAGATGATGAAATTTCCAACAAGATGCCACTTAATATCATAGACGGTGCAAAAAATAACTTTAGTGAAAGATTGCATAATATAAATTGGGATAATTATTATAATGAACTTCCATTTAATCCAAGCGCCTTATCTTTGTATAAATGGGCACCTATCGCAGAAGAGTTAAAAAACTTAGATAGAAAAATTGTTTTAAATTCAGTTATCTTAAAATGGGATACCGTAAAAAAAGAATTTGAAGAAAGAATAAATTTTTAATTATTTTTTCTGTTCTCAACTAAACTGTTAACAACATTTGGATCTGCTAAAGTGGTCGTATCACCAAGTTGTCCGTGTTCGTTTGCTGCAATTTTTCTTAAAATTCTTCTCATGATTTTACCCGATCTAGTTTTAGGTAACCCTGGAGTAAATTGTATAAGATCAGGTGTTGCTAATGGGCCAATTTGTTTTCTTACCCATAGTTTTAACTCCCTTTCAAGATCACCCGTTTCAGTCTCTCCAGCATTAAGTGTAACATAACAGTAAAGTCCGTTACCTTTTATATCATGAGGATAACCAACGACAGCTGCTTCAGCAACTTTTGGATGCGCAACAAAAGCACTTTCAATTTCTGCTGTTCCAAGATTATGGCCTGATACTATGATGACATCATCTACTCTTCCGGTTATCCAATAATAACCATCTTTATCTCTTCGACATCCATCGCCTGTGAAATATTTTCCATCAAATTGAGAAAAGTAAGTGTCAATAAATCTTTGATGGTCACCATAAACTGTTCTCATTTGTCCCGGCCAAGATTGTGATATACAAAGTCTACCTTCACCTGCTCCTTTTATCTCTTTTCCATCTTTGTCCACTAAGCATGGTTTTATTCCGTAAAAAGGTTTGGTTGCAGAACCAGGTTTAAGTGGAATAGCTCCTGTTTGAGGGGCGATAAGTATTCCTCCCGTTTCTGTTTGCCACCAAGTGTCAACAATTGGACATTTTGAGTTTCCAACAGTTTTGTAGTACCACATCCATGCTTCTGGGTTAATTGGTTCCCCAACAGTCCCTAATAATTTTAAGGATTTTCTGGATGTTTTATTAACTGGATCGCTGCCCTCTCTCATTAAAGCTCTAATAGCAGTTGGTGCTGTATAAAATGTATTGACTTTATATTTGTCTACTATTTGCCACCATCTAGAGCTATCAGGATAATTAGGTATACCTTCAAACATTATAGTTGTAGCACCATTAGAAAGCGGCCCATATATAATATAACTATGTCCAGTTACCCATCCAATGTCTGCGGTACACCAATAAATATCTTTAGGTTTGTAGTTGAATATATATTGGTGAGTCATTGATGCATAGACCATATACCCACCAGTTGTATGTAAAACACCTTTCGGTTTACCAGTTGAGCCTGAAGTATAAAGTATAAACAGTGGATCTTCCGCATTCATCTCCTCAGGTTCGCAGTGGGCCGGAACATCCTTGATTAAATCGTGATACCAAACGTCTCTATCATCATCCCAAAATACGTAATTTCCAGTTCTTTTAACAACAATACACTTTTTAACATTTGGACAGTTTGTTAATGCCTCATCAGTGGTAGCCTTTAAAGGTATTTTTTTTCCTCCCCTGACACCTTCATCCGCAGTAATTATATACTCTGACTCACAATCGTTAACTCTTCCTGAAATAGATTCAGCTGAAAACCCTCCAAATATAATAGAATGAATTGCACCAATCCTTGCACATGCTAGCATTAAAACAGCTAACTCTGGTATCATAGTCAAATAAATTGTAACTCGATCTCCTTTTTTAATTCCAAGTTTTTTTAATCCATTTGCAGCTTTTGATACTTTTTGATGTAATTGTTTGTAAGAAATTTTTTGACTGTCTTTAGGATCATCACCAACCCAAATGATAGCAGTCTTATCTTTTTTATCTTTTAAATGTCTATCAATACAGTTTGCTGATGCATTTAAAGTTCCGTCTTCAAACCATTTAATTCTAACATCATTTGTACTATATTTAACATCTTTAATCTTCTTGTAGGGTTTTATCCAAGTAATTCTCTTTCCTTCTTTTTTCCAAAAGGTGTTATTATTTTTAATTGAATCATTATACTTCTTTAGGTATTGGGCTTTATTTGCGAGACTACTTTTAATCCATTCAGGTTTAGTTTTTATTATTAATTCAGAAACTGATGAGCTTTCTTTTTTATTTTGTTTTTTTTTATTAGATAAAGTATTTCTTTTAACTACTTTCTTATTTTTAAGACCTTTTTTTTTAACTTTTCTTTTAGTTCTTTTTTTAATTTTTTTCCTACTTTTAGATTTTTTTTTTTTAGGCATAAGTTAAATTTTATAGTTAAATTTTACTCATCTTATTCAAGATTTTCCAGCTTTTAGAGTCTATTGGCATAACCGAAAGTCTACTTTGTCTTATTAATGATAAATGGCTTAATTCCTTGTTTTTTTTAATAGTTTCTAATGAAACTGGTGTTTTAAGTTTTTTAATGAATTTAACTGTTACGGCTACAAATCGACCAGTTTTGTCAGTTTTATCCAAATAAGCTTCTTTAATAACCTCAACAATGCCTACAATTTCTTTTCCAATATTTGAATGGTAGAAAAAACATTGATCTCCAGTTCTCATATTCTTTAAATTTTTTGAGGCTTGATAATTTCTAACACCATCCCAAGGGGCTCCTTTTTTTCCAGCTTTTTTTTGTTGATCAATCGACCAAACATCTGGTTCAGATTTAAGCAACCAATAACTCATTATAATTGGACGCCAGCTCCTTTAAGAAATGCTGCATCTTCATCTAATGACCATCTAGGTTTTGCGGGATGGTCTAAATTACTAAATAATTTTAGTTTAAATTTTTCTAAACCAACCATGGCAATCATTGCCGCGTTATCACCACAGAATTCTATTGGGGGAAAAATACTTTGGTAATTTTTTTCTTCACATAATTTCATTAACATCGCTCTTATTTTTTTATTTGCAGCCACACCACCAGCAATCACAAATTTTTTCTCTTTTGGGCTATTCGTTTTTTCAAACTCATTAAAAGCAACAATTGTTTTCTTATACAAGATTTCTTCAATCGTTTTTTGAAAAGAAGCTGCAAGATCAAATTTCTCTTGATCATTTTTAATTGTTTTGGATATTTTAAGCACAGCAGTTTTTAATCCTGCAAAAGATAAATTACATCCACCTTTATTTATAATTGGTTTGGGCAATTTGAATTTTTCTGGATTCCCTTTCTCAGCCAAAACTTCAATTTCACGTCCTCCTGGAAATTCTATTTCTAAAAGTTTCGCAGTTTTATCAAATGCTTCTCCTAAAGCATCATCAATTGTCGTACCCAATCGTTTGTATTTACCAATAGATTGCACACTTAAATATTGAGAATGTCCTCCCGAAATCAGTAAGAGCAGATATGGGTAGTCTAGTTTAGAATTTAATTTTGGGCTCAAGGCGTGTCCCTCAAGATGATTGACAGCAATAAATGGTTTGTTTGTTGTAAGTGCAAAAGTTTTTCCAAAGCTTAACCCGATTGATAGACATACGATCAGACCAGGCCCTGCTGTAGAAGCTATTGCGTCAATTTCATCAATTTTTTTTCCACTTTTTTCAATAGCTTTTTTTACAATCCAATCTATTTTTTCGATATGTGATCTTGCTGCTAATTCAGGAACTACTCCCCCAAATTCTTTATGAACGTCTTCTTGGCTGGAAACAATGTTAGATAAAACAACTGGTATCCCTTGCTCATTTTCAGTAACTAAAGATGCTGCTGTTTCATCACAACTTGATTCTATTCCAAGAATTAAGGGTTTTTTGCTCATTCAAATAAGTTTTAATAATTGTACAATCTCAATACAAGTAAGAAATATATTTTTTATGAAAAAAAAAATAACAATTGGTTCAAGAAGAAGCAAGCTAGCTACACTTTATGCACAAAAAGTGAAAGATCAGATTATTAAAAGTGCTAGTTTTAGGGAGGATGAGATTTTTATAAAGTCAATATCAACAAAAGGTGATCAGATTAAAGATATAAGATTATCTGAAGTTGGTGGCAAAGGTTTGTTTTCTAGTGAAATTGAAAAACAACTTCTAAAAAAAGAGATTGATATTGCTGTTCATGCTCTTAAAGACATGCCAGTAAATGAAACGAAAGGGCTTATAACTGACTCATTTCTTGAAAGAAATGATCCACGGGAAATTCTTATAACATTTAATAAAAAAAAGATTAAAGACTTAGATGTTAATTCTATAATCGGAACTTCTTCTTATCGTAGAGAGTTTCAAATAAAAAAAAAAAGACCTGATCTTAATTGTAAACTCATAAGAGGAAACGTAGATACCAGAATCAAAAAGTTAAAAGATGGACTTTATGATGGAATACTTTTATCAAGTGCTGGAATGAAATTTTTAAAACTTGACGAACACATTACAGAAACTTTTGAAACTGAAGAAATTATACCCAGTGCTGGACAAGGTATTATTGCTATACAGTGTAGAGAAAACGATGATGAAGTTATTTCAATTTTAAAAAAGATTAATCATGATCAAACCTACATAAGGGCACATTCTGAGCGAAATGTTTTAAAAGTTTTAGAGGGCGACTGTGAAACTGCAGTGGGTGTTCATTCAAAAATAGAAGGTGACCAACTAACATTAGAAGCTGAGCTTTTTTCTTTAGATGGATCAGAGAGATACTATGAAAAAAAAATTGTTGAAAAATCAAAGTTTAGAGAGGTTGGTGAAGAGATTGGCGGGATTCTAAAAAAAAAATCTAATAATTCTTATAAGAAATGATATGCATATTTTGTTGACTAGACCATTGGAAGATTGCTCGGCACTAGCTTTGAAGTTTAAATCGCTTGGCCATAAAATATCCCATCTTCCCTTACTTAATATTGAAAAAATTAATTATGATAAAATTAATTTTTCTGAATTTGGGGGAATAATTTTCACTAGTGCTAACGCTGTTAAGTATTTAGATTTAAAAAATATAGATAAAAAAATTAAGTGTTTTTGTGTGGGAAATGTAACAGAAAAAAAAGCTCGTGATTTAGGTTTTCAAAATACAGTTGCCGCAGAGGGAAATGTTTCAAATTTAAAAGAATTAATTTTAAGGACGTACGATACTAAAAATAAAAAACTTATTTATGTTAGTGGAGAAACGGTATCTGTTGATTTAGATCACCAGTTGGCTTTAGAGGGTTTTGTTGTAAAAAGAATTATTAATTATAGAGCAAAATATAATCAAAAATTTGATAACGAGTTTATAATTAAATTAAAAGAAAATTTACCTGACATAGTTTATGTTTATTCACAAAATAGTGCCTCTAGTTTTCTTAATTTTATAAAAATATATCAAACTGAGACTTTATGGATGAATACAAATTTGATGTGTATTGGTGAGAAAACCTCGTCTATATTGAATGAAATTAAATGGAAAAAAATATTTCTTTTTAATCCTGGTGAAGAGGAGTTTTTGTTATATAAAATTTAGTTATGGAATTAATAAATAATTTTTCAGAAATTTTTTTATCAGTTTGGAATAAAGGGATTCTAGGTGTTGATATTTTTCAAATATTAATCGGTTTAGGAATTTTTTTAATTTTCTTAATATTCAGAGGAATTTTAAGCAAACTAATAATAAAAAAATTAGAAATAATTTCAAAAAGAACAACGAATAAACTAGATGATACTTTTGTTAACGCTCTTGTAGGACCAGCAAGATTTTTACCAATAGTTTTAGGATTTTTTATTGCAAGTTATTATATGACCTTTTCTGCAGAAAGCAGAGATATTGTTGATACAATAAACAGAACTTTAATAACAATATTAATTTTTTGGGTAATGCATCAAATTATTGAACCCGTCTCATATGTTCTAAGTGGTCTTGATAAACTTTTAACCAAGGAGTTAATAGGATGGATAATTAAATCATTAAAGATTTTGATTTTTATTTTAGGTTTAGCTGCTGTTTTAGAATTATGGGGTATCAAAATCGGTCCCATTATCGCGGGTTTAGGTTTATTTGGTGTGGCTGTGGCTTTAGGTGCTCAAGATTTATTTAAAAATTTAATATCAGGCATTTTAGTTCTTGTTGAAAAAAGATTTAAAATAGGAGATTGGATTTTAGTTGATGGAATAATAGAGGGCATAGTTGAAAAAATTGGTTTTAGATCTACGACTATTAGAAAATTTGATAAATCTTTAGCAATAATTCCTAATTTTCAATTTGCAGAAAATGCAGTTATTAATGTAAGTGAAACTTCAAACTGGTTGATAAGTTGGATTATCACTCTTCAATATGACACAACAATTGATCAATTAAAAACCATAAGAGATCAAATAGAAAACCATATCAATAAAAGTGATGATTTTAAGCAAAGTATTGGTGTTGCAGTTAGAGTTGATAAATTTTCAGATAGTTCGATAGATATGTATGTTCGTTGTTTTACAAAAACTAGCAGCTGGAATGATTGGTTGTCTGTAAAAGAGCGTCTAGCAATAGAAATTAAACAAATTGTTGAAAGCAACAAAGCTTCTTTCGCATTTCCAAGTCAGTCGATTTATGTTGAAAAGAAATGATAGCTGTTTTTTATTTAGTCTTACAGATCCTAAAACTCTATTCCTATGTTGTAATTGCAAATGTAATAATAAGTTGGCTAGTTGCTTTTAATATTCTAAATACTCAAAATAGGTTTGTTTATTTAGTTTTAGACTTTACCTATCGATTAACTGATCCAATTTTAAATAAGATAAGACGTTTTTTGCCAAATTTAGGTGCTTTGGATATTTCACCTATAATTTTACTTCTATTGATTTGGTTTATAGAAATGTGTATGAAGCTTTACGTTGCACCAATGATATTTTAAATAAATTATGATTTTAATTGATGGGAAAAAAGAAGCTGCACTATTAAGAGAAGAGCTTAAAAAAGAGGTCTCTGAACTTAAATCAAAATATAATAAAGTTCCTGGTCTGTCTGTAATCTTAATTGGAGATTTAACTCCAAGTCAAATTTATGTAAGAAATAAAGAAAAATCAGCTAATGAGGTTGGACTAAAGTCCGAAGTAATAAAGTATCCTGATAGCGTCGAGGAAAAAGTAATTTTAGAAAAAATAAATGAATTAAATAATGATAAAAGTGTTTCTGGTATATTAGTACAATTACCTTTGCCAAAACATATAGATAAAAAGAAAGTTATTGAAGCGATTGATCACACAAAAGATGTTGATGGATTTCATCCTATAAATGTAGGCAATCTTTCTTCTGGTTATGAAAGTTCAGTACCTTGTACTCCTCTAGGATGCTACTTATTAATTAAAAAATTTGAGCCGAATTTAAATGGTAAAAAAGCTGTTGTAATAGGTAGATCGAATTTAAATGGCAAACCAATGACACAACTTCTTTTGAAAGAAAACTGCACTGTAACGATAACTCATTCAAAAACTAAAGATTTAAAAGCTGAATGTTTAGAGGCAGATATTGTTGTTGCTGCCGTCGGTATTCCTGAGTTGGTAAAAGGCGATTGGGTTAAAAAGGATGCAATTGTGATTGATGTAGGTATTAATAAAACTGAAAAGGGAATTGTTGGTGATGTTGCATTTGATGAAGTTTCAAAAAATGCAAAGGCTCTTACACCAGTTCCTGGAGGTGTTGGTCCAATGACAATCGCGTGTTTGCTTAAAAATACTATTGACTGTTTCAAAAGATCGCAAATTTAATATTTAAATCATTAAAAAATTTTTGGTAAGCTAAGCTATGAGAAAGCCAAAATACCCATATAGAATTTTAATTATTATGGCTATACTTACTATACCTCCGATTGGAGCAACTCAACTTGGTTGGTATCTATACGATCAACAAACTGGATTTGATTATGGTATGATTATTGGAACTTTTTCAGTAATATTAGCAGCATGGCTTATGTACGAAAAAAATTGGAGAGAGGAAGATGAGGATTAATTAATGGAAAAAATTATCTTTCTTGGTTTGGTAATACCAATTTTTGGATTTGTTTTATATCTTGGCGCTACTGCAATAATGAATGGATTTAGTGCCAAAAGTGCAAATAAAATAAATGAAAATTCTGATAATGAAATAATTGATCCTCCTTTAGTTGATGAAGATAGTTTAAGTCATGAGCTTGAAAAATTAAATAAACTTTTGAAAGATGGAGTTTTAACCCAGGAAGAATTTGAGAAAGCAAAAAGAAAAATTTTAGACAACTAATTGTAATTAAGTAATTTTTTAAGTGAGTCGAACTCACCAATTTTATAAATCAAAACATCCTCTTTTTTAAAACCATACTTGTTGGCACTGGCTTTAAATCTTTTTGGTGGCTCCATTATAGGTTCTAAAGATAGAACGAAAGTTCCCCAATGCATGCCAATCACTTTCTTACTTTTGAGATTTTGAGCAATTTCTAACGCCTCCTCTGGGTTTGTATGATAGGTAGATTTATCTTTATAAGGCATAATCGGATAAAAATTGTAAGCACCAATATTTATAAATGTTAAATCAATTGGACCATATTTTTGACCAATAGACTTATATATGTCTCCAATTCCTGTATCACAGGCAAATAAAATTTTCTTTCCGTCATATTGAATTAAAAAATTTCCCCATAAAGTTTTATTGGTATCAGTTAGACTACGTTTTGACCAATGAACTGCGGGTAAAAATGTAACTTTCAATTTTTCATTTACTTTTATTTCGTCATACCAATCCATTTCATTAATATCTTTATATCTTCTAAAGTATTTCCCAAGTTTAAGAGGCAGTAACACCTTTGCATCTTTATATGGAAACTTTCTAATCGTGTATGCATCTTGGTGGTCGTAGTGGTTATGAGTTAACAAAAATAAATCTATTTTTGGTATTTCATTTAGAGTTAGCGCTGGTTCTGTATATCTTTTTGGGCCAAATATAAGTGGCCCAGCGTTTTTAGAGAACACAGGGTCTGTGATTATTGTAGTTTGACCAAGTTTTATTAAAAACGTTGCATGTCCAATCCAAGCCACATAATCATCTTCTTGATATTTCTTCAGATCTGATAAAACCTTTTTTTTTTCAATTACATGCTCTTTAGGAACTGTCATATCTAGTTTCTTTTTTTCTTTATTAAAAATTTTGAAGGACCATCTAATGTTAGGGTCAGCTTTTGGTGAACCCTCAGGATTTCTGAAACTACCGTCTACTAAATGGTGATAAGGTTTTTTTTGCACTTTAATTAATTTTTTTTATTTAGAGCTTTTATTATTATCTCTTCTAAGGTTCTACTAATTATTATTGTCCCTTTTTCGTTTGGATGTATGCCATCACTTTGATTAAATTCAGGCTTCATAGCTACTCCCTCTAATAAAAAAGGAATAAGCTCAATTTTTAATTCTTTGGCTAAATCAGGAAAAATTTTGTCAAATTTTTTTTTATAAGTAAAACCATGTGAGGTTGGAGCAATCATTCCAGCTAGAATAATTTCAATATTTTTATCTTGAGCAATTTTTATGATTTTTTCTAAATTGCTTTTTGTTTCTTTTGGCTCGATACCTCTTAACATGTCATTGGCACCCAAACATAAAATTATTAGATCTATATCTGGCTCAGTTAAAGTCCAATCAGCTCTATTTAAGCCACCTGAAGATGTGCTACCAGAAACACTGCCATCAACAATATCAATATTATAGCCCTTTGCTTCTAAATTCTCTTCTAAAACGACTGGTAAACTATCTGCATCAGATAAACCATAACCGGCCATCAAACTATCACCAAATAACACAACCTTTTCGAGTGCATATGCATTAATGGTTAGTAGACATATAATAATTATTTTAATAATAAAACTTTTGTTCATGAGCACTCTTCTTAAATTAAAAAAAATAAATCTTAAATACCAAACTGGTAAAGATAATATTAGCGTTTTGAAAGACATAAATTTGACCACAAAAAAAAAAGAGACTATTTCAATAGTAGGTGAAAGCGGTTCAGGAAAAACAAGTTTAATCATGTTAATTGGTGGTCTAGAGCGTCCAACTTCAGGCAAGATATACTTTCTAGACAAAGAAATTACAAAATTGAGTGAAGACGAAGTATCAAAAATCAGAAAAAAAAATATTGGTATAATTTTTCAGTCTTTTTATCTAATCCCTAATTATACGGCCCTAGAAAATGTAACCTTAATTCTTGAATTGAATAAATTCAAAAATCCTGAGAAAGAAGCAAAATCTCTTTTAGATAGATTTGGACTAAAACATCGACTAAACAATCTACCCAGTCAGTTATCTGGAGGAGAACAACAACGTGTCGCTATCGCGAGAGCTATTGCTATGAAGCCAGAGCTAATTCTAGCTGATGAACCTACAGGAAATTTAGATACAGAAAATTCCGATATGATTTCTAAAATTTTATTTAGGTATGTCAAAGAGGAAAGTTCCTCGTTAATAATGGTAACACACGACCCAAAACTTGCTAACCGTGCAAGCAGAAAAATTAAGATTAAAGATGGAAAAATTAAATAAATTTTATCAATACAAGTTTATCTTAATATATGCTTTGAGAGATTTAAAAAGGAACTATAAAAAAATCTCAAGTATAATCATCACCCTGTTCATAAGTCTTTTCATATTAAGTGCAATATTTACTATTGAGGATAGTTTGAAAAAAGAACTCAAAGAAAATGCCAAAGAGCTTTTAGGTGGAGACTTAGAAATTGATTATAATAGAAATCAAGGAAATATAGATTTATTAAATAAAGTTGAAGAGTTTACAATTATGTCAGAGATGGTTGAATTTAGTACAATGCTCTCAACAACAAATCGAAAGAAAAATAAATCTTTATTCACTAGAATAAAAACTGTTGATCAAAAATATCCTTTATATGGTGAGGTAACTTATGAACCTGCTGGTGCTTATGAAAGAATGCAAAATGAACCTTATACAATTTTAATTAATGAGAGTTTATCAAAAACCTTAAATATCAAGACAAATGAAATTGTAAAAATTCAAGATCAAGAATTTCTTGTTATTGGTAAGGTAAGATCTGTTCCAGATGTAAGTGGATTTGTTACTTTTGGAGATTGGGTTTTAACAGGTAAACAAACTTTGGATATCTTAAAACTTAATGGAATAGGAAATTTTTTAAATTACGAATACAAAGTAAAATTTAATAATAATGATGACCCAGAAATAATCATAAAAAAAATCGAAAGTATTTTTAAAGACGATCACAAGGTAAAAATTAGATATCCAGAAAATGCAGCGAGTGGATTAAAAAGAGTAATTGGTAACTTTTCACAATTTTTATCCCTTGTCTCAATTAGTGCAATGCTAATTGCTGGTATTGGAATTGCTAATACTCTTTTGTCATTTATAAATCAAAATAACTTGTCTATAGCAGTAAGAAAGGCTTTAGGTTTTTATTCTGGTAATATTAAAAAACTTTATTATCTTCAATTAGTAATATTATTATTTATAATTACTATTTTGGCGTACCTCAGTAGTTTACTAATTGTGCCATTAGCAGACAAATATTTGTCAAGTAGCTTTGGACTTAAGATAAACTTATTTTTTTCTTTTTTTAATTTTTTTAAAATATTTTTAATAGGTTTGTTAGTTTTGACAATTTTTTCCATTCCTACAATTAGTTCTATTGATCAAGTCAAAGCATCAAGTCTATTTAGAAATATTTTCCAAAATTTACAATTTTATTATTCAAAGAAATTAATTTTTATGAGTATTTTCATGTTATCAATTTTGATTTTAATATTTACCTATAGATCAGAAAATCTTACTTATAGTCTTGGGTATTTTGGAGCATTTTTTATTTGTTTGATTATATTTTTTCTACTTTCAAAATTAATCATATTTTCATTAAAAAAGTTTAGATTTAATTCGAGCACTACTTTAAAAGTATCTATTAAAAATATTACACAATCAAAAAGTATCACACCTATAACAATTATGTCTTTAGGCCTAGGTGTCACATTACTTTTGACTTTGGCATTAGTCGGAACTAACTTTAAAAGAGAAATAGCAAAATCAATTCCCGACATCGCTCCTGATTATTTTTTTGTGGGTATTCAAAATGGAGAGCGTGGAAAGTTTGAACAAATAATTTTATCAATTGACTCTGATGCTAATGTTGAAATTGTGCCAATGGTTTCTTCAGGAATATTAAGGATTAATGGTATAAATCCAAATACATATATTACACCTGAAAATGATAGCTATTGGGTTATAGGTAGTGAACGGAGATCATCTTGGACAAAAGAAGTTCCTGAAGATAATCTAATTATTGATGGTAAATGGTGGGATTTGTCTAAACCAAACCAACTTCAGATATCATTAGACGCTAAGGTTGCTAAGGATTTTAATATTAAATTAGGGGATATATTTACTTTAAATATCTATGGTAGAGAAGTTGATGGTGAAATAGTCAACTTTAGAAAGGTTGATTATAGAGATCTTAATATAAATTTTGCAATGCTGTTTAATCCTGACTTTGCAAAAAATATTCCCCACGAATATTTAGCGACCACAAAGTTCTATAATTTAAATAAATTTGATGAAACAAAAATGCTTGAAATTTTCCCTAGTTTATCAATGATTAAAATTGCAGATTATTTAAATAAAGTCACAAATGTTTTAAATAAAGTTTTCATAGCAGTTATTGTAATTTCAACAGTCACCATTGTTATTGGCTTAATAGTAATATCAAGTGCGATTATGGTTCAAGGAAAAGTAAGAGAATATCAAAATTTAGTTTTTAAAATTTTAGGGTTTTCAAGAAAAGAGATTATCTTCTCTTCATTAATTGAATTTATGATCATTTTTATATCAGTAATAATGATTGCAATTTTTTTTGCTGTAGTTGGTTCCAAATTTATAATTGAAAATATTTTTGAGTTATCTTGGAAGTTTAATCTTGAAGTCTTAATTTACCTTGGATTATCTATTGGTTTTGTAACTTTAGTACTGATATTATTAACTAACATCAAATATTTAAATCCAAAGGTTTATCCACTTATAAGAAATCAATAGTCATTTAAAACTATTGAATTTTTTGCATTAGCCACAAACTATCTCCTGCTAAAAAATAAATTTTACCATTTTCTGGATGTACTTGTATATCTCTTAATCTTCCAATTTTTTTTTGAAAAATAATATCTTCTTTTACATTTGATAAATCTTTAAATATCAGTTTTCTTAAAGATTGATCTTTCAATGATGTTATAAGTGCATGACCATTCCATTCACTAAATTCCTTACCTTTGTAAATTGTGATGGCACTTGTTGCGATTGAGGGTACCCAATAATGAATTGCTTTTGTGAAGCCTGGCTTCCATTTAGGTCCAATTGGGATACCAGAGTAATTTGTCCCTCCCCATCCTAAAATTTTCCAACCATAATTTTCACCTTCTTTAGCCTCACCAAACCAATCTCCACCCCTTGCTCCGTGATTACTCATGTAAATTTTTCCGTCAAATGGAGATAAAACTAAGCCTTGAGGATTTCTAATACCGATTTGATATATTTCTGGAAGCCAGTTAGATTTCCCTTTAAATCTAGGATTGTCCTTTGGAATACTTCCATCTAAATTTATTCTTATAATGCTCCCTGGATGTTTTGTTGGATCTTGCGCAATCATACCTTCACCTCTTTCACCAGCAGATGCAAAAAGGTAGTCATCTTTTATCGCTAATCTTGATCCAAAATGATAACCAGAATTAATAGGAGGATTTGCTTGGAAAATATTTTCAAATTTTAATTCTTTTTTGGAAAATTTTGTTTTTGCAATTGAGGTGCTGGTTTTGCCATTACCTCTATTTTCTGTGTAAGATACATAAATAAAATTATCTTTAAAAAGAACATCTAGTATTCCACCTTGGCCATGTTCTAAAAAATTAAGATTGTGATTTATTTCAGAAATTTGTTTTGAAACAATATTTATAATTTTTATTTTTCCACTTTTTTCAGTTATAATAAGCTCTTCATTATTAATAAATGATGAGCCCCAAGGACCATTTAAATCCACAATTTTTTCTAAATTGAAATTTTTTGCAAATGAGAGGTTTGTTAAGAGTAAGAATAAAGATACTGAGAAAATAAACCTTTTCACTTTACGAAAGCTTTGATCTTCCACCATCAACTGCTATAATTTGACCTGTCACCCATGAGCTATCATCTGTAATAAGAAATTTAGCTAAAGATGCTGAGTCTTTTCCCTCACCCAGTCTCTTTAATGGATGAGCTTTTGCAATTCCATCTGCTAAAGCCTTGTTCTTTAACATTGGTTCAGCGATTTTAGAATTGGTTAAACTTGGTGCAATACAGTTTACTCTTATGTTTGGAGCAAATTCTGCAGCCAAAGAAACTGTCAAACCCTCTACGGCAGCTTTTGTAGAGGCAATTATTGCATGATTTGTAAAACCTCTTTGAGCAGCAACTGTAGAAAATAAAACCACCGAACCTTTATTTTTTTTCAAACTATCCTGGTATCCCTTTATAATCTCGACTGCTGAATATAAATTTAATTTCATACACTTATTAAAATCTTGCTCGTTGACCATTCTTAAAGGTTTCAGATCAATTGACCCTACACAATATGCAATACCTTTCACGTCAGAAATATCATTTTTAACCTTATTAACAAATCCATCTTGCAAAACATCAGCTATTGTAAATGCACAACCTAATTTTTCAGAAATATTTTTAGTTTCATTTTCATTTCTACCAACTAAATGAACTGAATTTCCTGAATTTACTAATTGTTCAGCCAAACTAGAACCGATGGATCCTGTCGCACCAAAAATAAGATATTTTTCTGACATAAAAATTATTATTAGTTATATTTAAATATGAAGTTATTTTTTATACTTGGCAATCAATTATTTCCACCAAAATACTTGGACCGCTTCAAAAAAGACCACCTATTTTTTATGGCAGAAGATTACCAATTATGCACTTATGAAAAACATCATAAAAATAAAATCCTTCTCTTCTTATCATCAATGCGTTCACATGCGGAAAATCTTAAAAAGGATAAGTTTAAATTAGAATATTTTAAAATTGAAGATAAAGATTTTAAAGATGACTATACAAAAAAATTAAAAAAATTAATTAATTCTAAGAAAATAAAAGAGATTTCAAGTTTTGAAATTGAGGATAAATTTTTTGAGAAAAAAATTGATCAATTTATTAAAAAAGAGAAAATTAAATGGAATATTGTGCAAACTCCTATGTTTTTAAATTCGAGAAATGAATTTAAACAATATTTATCAAAATCGAAAAAACCTTTCATGGCAACTTTTTATAAAGAAGTCAGAAAAAAATCTGGCATATTAATGGGCTCCGATGGAAATCCTATAGGAGGTAAATGGAGTTTTGATGAAGATAATAGAAATAAGTTACCAAAAAATATCTCTATTCCAAAATTTCCAAAAATAAATGAGACTAACCACACTAAAAAATTAAAACCTATTATTGAAAAATTATTCAAAGATCATCCAGGAACAACTAAAAACTTTTGGTTTGCTACAGATTATAATGACGTGGTCAAATTATTAAATTTTTTTATCAAAGAGAAATCTAATTTATTTGGTGATTATGAGGACGCTGTTGATCAAAAAAATAGTATTTTATTCCACAGTGCTTTAAGTCCTTATATCAACCTTGGCTTAATCACGCCTGAATTTATTATCAAAAAAGTTTTAGATTTTCATAAAACTAAAAAAATCAGATTAAATTCTTTAGAAGGTTATGTGCGTCAGGTTATAGGATGGAGAGAATTTATGAGAGGAATTTATCAAAGTTATTCAAACGAAATGGAAACTGGAAACTTTTTTAAACAAAATCGTAAAATGAAAAAGTCATGGTATGACGGAACGACTGGTTTACCTCCGTTGGATTACGCAATTAAAAATGCTTTAAATCATGGATGGTCTCATCACATTGAAAGATTAATGATCTTATCCAACATCATGAATCTTTGTGAAATAAAACCTACCATTGTTTATAAATGGTTTATGGAAATGTTTGTAGACTCCTCAGATTGGGTAATGGTGCCTAATGTTTATGGCATGGGATTATTTAGTGATGGAGGAATATTTGCCACGAAACCATATATATGTGGATCAAGTTATTTCATGAAAATGATGGATTTCAAGAAAGGTGATTGGTGTAACATAATGGATGGGTTGTATTGGAGATTTATTGACAGAAATAGAAAATTTTTTTTGAAAAATCCAAGGTTATCCATGATGGTTAGAATTTTTGACAAAATGAAAAGTGATAGAAAAAAATTAATTCTTCCTGCTGCTGAAAAATTTATTAAACAAAACACACTTTAGTGAAAAAAGAAAATCTTCCATCTAAAATATGCATCGTTTGTAAAAGACCTTTCAATTGGCGAAGAAAATGGAAGCTAAATTGGGACAGAGTTAAGTATTGCTCAAAAAGATGTTCTAGCAAAAAAATATGAACTTAGAAAAATACAAATGGAAAAGTAGAATTTTACTTGTTTCTACACCAAGTTATAAGGATAGAATTTATCTAGAGGCGAAAAAAATATATCAAGCTAAAATAAAAGATTTTCATAAAAGATTTGTAAAATTAATTTGTAAAATTAATAAGCAAGAAAAATCATCAATTGATTTAATTGGTTTTGATGGCAAATCTAAAAAGAAGATGAATAACCTTAATCTTAAAACAATTTTTAAAATTATAGACAAAATGCCATTAAGTAAAAGATCTAAAACTATAAATTTGTCGCTGTATTCAGATTATAATCCTAAAACTACTACTCATGGGTTAGGATTCAAAAACAAGGAAAAAGCTCTTTACACAGTTAGAACTATTAAAAATCGTCCAATTAAGTATCAGGTAAACGTTATTGCAACCATGCTGGGTAGAGCAAAGAACCATCCTAACAAAACTAGGAATATGGAGGATGCTATAAAGATATTTGGTGATTGGATGAAAAAGTATAAAAGTAAAAAAAATGAAAATTAAAATAATTAATTATTTAAAGAAATTAGTAGTTTTGTTTTTTCTATTAATCCCAAACAATCTGAATGCTGATTTTTTTGAGGATATAACAAGCCAAATTGTTGATAATCCTAAAAGACTTAGTTATGGAGTTTCCGTCACCGATGTAAATCAAGATGGAAAATTTGATTTTATAGTTACTGGATTTGGTTATCTGAATTTGGCTTTATCATATGAGAATGGAAAACTGATTAATATTGTGAATCAAAAAAAATTTTCGGATGAATTTAGAAGAACAATTGGTGTCGCTGCATGTGATATGGATAAAGATGGATATGAGGAAATATATTTTCTCAACACTGATACGTACAGTGGAACAAAAAAATATTCAGATAGACTTATAGATTTAGAGAAGGGTAATTTTATTGATTTATTTGAAATTGAGAAAAATCAAAAAGATCTCAATTTAACTGCTGGGAGGTCAGTTGTTTGTGTTGATAGAAAAGGAAACGGCAATTATGGTGTATATGTTGCTAACTACGGAGGACCCACAAGATACTACGAATATAATGATGACATAATAGTCGATAAATCTGTTCAATTAAATCTGTCGAAAGTTACAGGTGGACGTGCTGTCGTAGCTGGACACATCATTTCTGATAAAATTGATATATTTGCAGCCAATGAGAGAGGAGCAAATTTTTTATACAAAAATGACGAGGGTAAATTTTTAGATGTTGCATACGAATATAGAGTTCAAGACGTCCTTCAAAATGGGAGAGGTACAACTTTGTCAGATATTTATTATCGAGGAAGACTTGATATTTTAAATGGAAATTGGGGAGGATTTCACAGAGCATATGTACTTAAAAATGATATTTTTGAAGATATAGCAAAGCCACCTTTTGATGAGCCGTCAAGAATAAGAACTGTTATTTCAGCTGATTTAGATAATGATGGTTACGACGAAATATTCTTGAATAATATTGGTGAACCGAACAAACTTTTTAGAATTTTAGAGAATGGTTTGATAAAACAAATACCCTTAGATATTGGTTTAGAACCAGATGGATATGGAACTGGAGCAGCAGTTGCTGACATAGATAACGACGGCATATTAGAATTATTAGTTTCCCACGGAGAAAGCAGAGATCAGCCATTGTCTTTGTATAAAGCAAAGGTGAATCCTCAACACAAATATTTAAGGATTAAACCGCTAAATAAATATGGGGCACCCGCAAGAGGAGCAACAGTAACATTGATTTCAAATTTAAGAAAACATTCAAAAACAATTGACTCTGGTTCAGGGTATCTATGTCAAATGGAACCAGTAGCTCATTATGGTATTAGAAAAAACGAAAAGAATATAAAAATAGAGGTTAGATGGACAAATGGAAAAACTAAAATGATCTCGGTAAAAAATCTAAACCAAACAATTACTTTAAAACAAAAATAACTAGTTTAAGGGCTGAAGAACTCTATTTATAAAATGGATTATACCATTAGAAGTTTCAACATCAGCAGTTACAACTTCAGCTTCATTTATATAAACTATACCATTAACTTTTTTTATAGTTATTTCTTCACCATTAATTGCTTTGAGTTTAATCTCACCTGCAACTTCTGAAGAAGGAATTTTTTTTGAAAAAACGTGTCGTCCTAAAATATTTACAAGTTTATCTTTGTTTTCCTCTCTCAACAGACCATAATATGTTTGTGCACTAATTGCTGCAAATGCGTCATCTAAAGGTGCAAAAACAGTAAATGGTCCTTCACCTTTTAAATTCTCACTTAATCCTGATTTCATTAAGGTTTCGTTTAATTTTGTAAATTTACCGGTTTCGTTTAATTTATCAATTACATTTCCAAATGTTATCGATGGGATAATCATCATGGCAAGTGTTAAAAAAATTATGTGAAATTTTTTCATTGGACTTTAATAACTTTAAATTTATAATTTGAAAGTAAATTAAGTGCGACAAATAATAAAAATTTTTTAAATTAATTAAATTAATGAATTTTTCAAAAGCTATCTTTAGATTTGTAATTATTTTTATCCTTAATTTATCTTTTTCCAATATTTCAAATTCAGTGGAAAAAAATTATTATAAAGATTTGATAACAGATTGGTCTAGAATATTTCCTGACAGCAACAGAAATGCTGCTGGTCCAAAATTCTTCAAATATATAATTGATAAAGACATAAATTATGAAGATTTCATCGAATACAACAAACTTTATTGTGCTGTTTCTGGTTCATTGATTGATCCCAATAGTGACCCTGATTTTTTATTTATTAGTGAGAGAGGAACCAAAAATAAAATTTGTGGTAATTACTATAAATGTTGTATTCCGTGTTCTTGTGATATTATGAAATATTCTGAAGTTGAAAGGATGAAATATAAATTTAAAGACGGCATCAAGGAGTTTTTTGTTTTTACAATTAAAAATCCCTGCAACAAAGAAGATTTTCCAAATAGGGTTAATAAAGATTATTTTTGTGTTGGAGAGAAAATAAATAATAAACAGGTTCATGATTTAAATGGCCGAATAGTAATTGGTTTATTGCATAACGGTAAAAGCTGCAGAAAAGATGAGATAGATTTTGTAAAAAGTCATCAGATAACTGGTAGATTTTGTGAATTTAGAAATAATACACCCATAGAGAATTTAGAGGCAGGCATGGGTGATATTTTTATTAAACTTGCGAGATAAAAATTATGGATAATAAGATTTTTGAATGGGCAGGAGTTATAACAGCAATATTATATTCATTATTCGTAGCTATGAATATTGGTATTGAATTTTTTGGTTTTTGCTTATTACTTTTGTCTGCAATTTTAATTGGAATTTGGGCGTATAGAGGTGGTCATAGAGGAATATTATTTTTACAATTCTTTTACGCAACAGCAGGAATTATCGGAATGTTTAGGTGGTTTTAATTGAAAGTTGAAATTATTTTTGGAATATAATTTTTAAAATTAAAAAAACCTTTGTTGCAATATTGCCAAGAATACTGATCAAGTTTTCTATATAAAAAAGTTATTTTTGAGTTATTTAAATTTAAATAATCTAAGTTTTCACCAACCGAGGGATATAAACCATAACAGTTTTGAATATCTTTTATTTCACTTATACTGATCATCTCATAATCAATAGACTTAGCTTTTAACCTTTGTTTTTGGTCTTCAATTAAAAGAGATTTAAATTTTACAACTTTTTCACCCAGCTTAATAGATCTATTATCATTTCCATTTGAAATTAAATAAATTTTTTTAAATTTGTAATTTTGAAAATCAGTAATTTCAAAAGAAAGATTGTTATCAAAAATTAATAGACTTTTATCTTCAATATTTTGAGGATTACTAAAATCTTGTTTTATTATTGAGTAAGTTTTTTCAGATATTTTTGGAGGAGCATTTTCATTTAATTTAATGTTATTGAACCTGTTAGCAGTGAATTTTTTAATGTTCCATTCGCTCGCCAAATAATGTTTTCCTTGTGTTTGAACTCCAGCAACCCATCTCCATCCAAGAGTATTGGATGCAGCATCGCCGTCATATAGATGTTGCATAAAAAATTCTGCACCTAATTGCCAAGGTAATTCTAGAGTAAAAATCCAAATACTGGCGAACCACATCCTTGTATGATTATGTAAATAATTATTTTCTTTTAGTTCGATTACCCATTGATTAAAGCAATCTATCTTTGTTTTTCCTTCAATTGCATTTTTATAATTTTGATTATTTTTTAAATTTTCCTTAATTTTAATTAATTCTGTTAAATAATCTGACCAAACATTTGGTCTTAATTCTAGCCAGCCCTTCCAATATGTGCGCCATAATACTTCTTGTATAAATTTTTCATTTTTTGAAAAAGAAAATTTACCTAGAGATTTTTTAATGATCTCTTGTTCATTAACAATTCCATGAGTAATATATGGTGACAAACAAGAAACATTTGATCTTTTATCTGGACCAAAATCAAAATTTCTAAGCTTTGAATATTCTGCAAGATTGTTTTCAACAAAACTTTCTAATCGATCTAAGGCCTTAGCCCTTGAGGGTTCAAAATTCATTAAAAACTATTTAGATTTTTTTTTCTTAAGACCTAATTTATCACTATGTCTTAATCTCAAGATTACAATTGCACCAGCAATTAGAACTATTGCAACTGCCTCATAAACTAATGCAGTAGGGTCCATCTCTTTACCTTGAAGAATAATAAATCGAGCAAGCGCAGTAATTGCTATTAGTAGTGGCAATGTAATACTGATTGATTGTTGGTTCCAAAAAACTCTAACCATTGCAAGAACTTCTAAATAAAGAAACATTAATAACAAGTCAGCTAATGTTACAGACATGTTTTGATACATTTTATAAATTTCAATACCTACAGCAATTACTGTACTTATTAAAATAATACACATTAGTATAAGTTGTAAATTCTTAGCTATTTTTTCCATTATTTGTCCTTACTAAATGGCAACCATTTTTCAAACACTGATTTTGATGGACCATCATATGGAATAGTATACGAGTTAGTATTTGTTAAAACTTCTATACCCTTAGAAAAAACAAAAATAAATACTATAACAAATACAATAACCATAATTTTAAATGGATCAAAATTTTTTGTTTGAAAGACACTGGTCGATTTTTCTTCAGCTTTATGGAATTGTTTGAATGTCATATAGACTGCAAATATAAGACCAACATGAGCTAAGTATGTTCCAGCCCAGCCAAAAGCAAAAGTTGTATATGAAAATACATACAAACTAAATACTGTTGTCCATATAAAACTTAGGACTAATAATATTTGTAATCTAACAGCCTTAGGTAGAGATCTTAAATCATTCTTACTGTCATCAAACAATATATTGGCTGAGTCTTGCATCCATTTTTTTAAATTGTCCATAAAACTAAGTTATGTTTTTTTTCAGAATTGACAATGTAAAAAATTGTCAATTTTTCTTGAGTTATCTTAATTTTTTTTTATGAAAATTTATAAATTTTTCAACGTTAGATTTATTGAAGGATTTATTTTCCTCAAATGAAACCTTTTTCATTGAATATGCTTTACTTTTTGTAATTCTTGATTGAATAATTATATTTCCTTTATAAAGCTTAAGTTTTACAGTTCCATTTACTTTATTTCTTTTGAGATCGACAATTTTTTGAAGTTCAAATCTCTCTTTTGAAAACCAATATCCATTGTAAATTAATTCTGCATATCTAGACATGATGGAATCTTTTTTATGCATTGTGTTTTTATCTAATGTTACAGACTCTATAGCTCTATGTGCATAAATAAGAAGTGTACCACCAGGTGTTTCATAAACTCCTCTAGATTTTATACCAATAAATCTATTCTCAACCAAATCAACTCTTCCAATACCATTTTTACCAGCTATTAAATTAAGTTTTGTTAAAATTTTCTTAGGATTATATTTTTTTCCATTAATACCAACTGGGTCTCCATTTTTAAAATTTATGGATATAAATGTGGGTTTATTAGGAGCTTTTTCTGCAGAAACTGTTCTTTGAAAAATAATTTCTGGAGCAGAATTTTTTGGATTTTCTAAAACTTTTCCCTCTGTAGATGTATGAAACAAATTATCATCAACAGAAAAAGGTGCGGAACCCACTTTATCTTTAGGTATTGGTATTTTGTGTTTTTTTGCATATTTAATAAGATCAGTTCTAGATCTTAATTTCCAAATTCTCCAGGGTGCTATGATCTTAATCTTTGGACCAAAATAATGATAGCCAAGCTCAAATCTGACTTGATCATTTCCTTTACCGGTGGCTCCATGAGATACTGCATATGCTTTATATTTTTTTGCAATTCTTATTTGATCTTTTGCTATTAAAGGTCTTGCAATTGAGGTACCCAATAAATATACACCCTCATAGATCGCGTGACCTCTGATCATCGGAAAGACATAATCTTTAACAAAAATATTTTTTAAGTCTTTAATTATAATATTTTTTACCCCAAATTTTTTTGCATTTTTGATTATCTTTTTTTTATCTATCTCTTGACCAATATCAGCCGTGTAACATATTACTTCGGCATTGTAATTTTCTTGAAGCCATTTGAGTATTATGGAGGTATCTAGTCCTCCAGAATAAGCTAGTACAATTCTTCTCTTTTGTGTCATTAACTAACTACAAGCTTTTTTCGCTGTGTTATAAGCTTTAGTAAAACCTAATAATGAATAATGATCAATTGTTTGAGAACCTTTTTCGTTATAACCAGTAACCATAATTCTAGAACCTTTTTTCATAACTCTAACCATTATTTTTTCTTTTTTATTACTGGTCATCCAAGCAAAACCTTGTTGTTTGATATCAAATTTAAATTTGTTATTTCCAGATGTTGCAAGAACACTATTATTTTTATTAAATTCATATCCAGCAGTAGTACTTATTTCATTAGTAATTTTTTCACCTGGTCTGAATGTAACAAACAGCCTTGCATCTCTTTTACTTGTTTTTGGAGATTGTAAAATTGGTGAGGATTGAGCAAAACAAACTTTACCCGATGTTTCTGCTAGCACTATGGTTTCCCAATCTTTATATTTTCCAATTTTTTTAAGATCTTCAGCTAGGGTTTTTGTAATTGAAAAAAAGATAAAAAATAAAGACAATAATAAAGTTTTTTTAATTATGGGCATGGGTTTGGGTATTTTTTTTGAATATTATTAATTTCATTTAGTATTTCACTTGATAGAGTTACATTTACACTTTCTATATTTGTTTTCAACTGTTCCATTGTCGTTGCTCCAATAATTACACTTGTTACAAAAGGCTGAATCTCACAAAATTTTAAAGCCATTTGGGTAAAATCAACATTAAATTTTTTTGATATTTTGTAATATTCCTCAATAGCGTTTTGACCATTTTCATTTTTATATCTTGTAAAATCTTTAAATAGTTTCATTCTTGATTTTTCAGGTAATTTATTATTCCTATATTTTCCTGTTAAGTAACCGAATGCTAATGGCGAATAGGCTAACAATCCACTTTTCTCTCTCACTGAAATTTCAGCTAATCCAACTTCATAGGACCTATTGAGTAAATTATAAGGGTTTTGAACTGACATCATTTTGGGAAGATTTTTTAATTTAGAGATTTCAAGAAATTTTGATAAACCCCATGCCGTTTCGTTAGACAAACCTACATATCTAATTTTTCCCTGCTTAATAAAATTTTCTAGACTTTCAAGTATTTCCTCAAATGGTGTCCAGTCATTATCGTTTTCATCGTGCTCATAACCATGTTTCCCAAAAAAATTAGTATTTCTCTCAGGCCAATGAAGTTGATATAAATCTATATAGTCCGTCTTTAATCTTTTAAGACTTTCTTCTAAAGCATCTGAAATTTTCTTTTTTCCAAAATTATTTCCACCACCCCGAATATATTTATTTGAGGTATTTCCACAGACTTTTGTAGCAATTACAACTTTGTCTCTTTTATTTGTTTTTTTAAACCAATTTCCAATTATTCTTTCTGTTTCACCGTAAGTTTCTTTTCTCATGGGAATCGAATAAATTTCTGCTGTATCCCAAAAGTTTACCCCATGATCTAATGCCCAGTCCATTTGCTCGAAACCTTCTTCTTCCGTATTTTGTTCTCCCCAGGTCATTGTACCGAGACAAATTGTACTAACGTCAAGATCAGTATTACCTAATTTTTTGTAATTCATTGTGGTTTTAAAGTGTTAATATTTATTAATCTTTTAAGGTATCTTGAATAATTAGTAAAAGACTATATATCTATAGCAATTATGGAATTTGATAAAAAAGGAATTTTAGCAAGAGCAAAAGCTGCAGCTCAAGAAACAACTGCGGTTATGGATGAAGGCTTAAGAGCCTACATGCTAAAAGTTTACAATTATATGGCAACAGGTGTTCTTTTAACTGGAATTGTAGCTTTATTATCCTTTAAAATGTCAGTAGTAACTGATGCAGGCGGGTCTATTGTTGCATTAACGAGTTTTGGTTCAGCAATTTATATGTCCGGATTGAAATGGGTTGTAATGTTAGCTCCATTAGCAATTGTGTTTTACATGAGTTTTGGCATAAATAAAATGAGTGCTGGAAAAGCACAAACTACTTTTTGGGTTTTTGCTGCGTTAATGGGATTATCTCTTTCCTCAATACTATTAGTGTATACTGGTTTAAGTGTAACTAGAGTTTTCTTTATATCTTCAGCAACTTTCGGTGCGATGAGCATCTATGGATATACAACAAAAAGAGACTTAACGAAATTGGGCTCTTTCTTGATGATGGGATTAATTGGAATTATCATTGCTTCGTTGGTAAATATTTTCATGAAATCATCTATGATGTATTTTGTTATTTCAATTTTAGGTGTGCTTATATTTGTTGGATTAACCGCTTATGATACACAAAAAATAAAAAATATGTATGTAGCTAGTGATACTGGTGAATTAATGGGTAAAAAGGCTGTAATGGGTGCTTTAACCTTGTATCTTGATTTCATAAATCTATTTATCATGCTCCTTAGACTTTTTGGTCAAAGAAGATAACGTTAATCTGAAAGTTTTTTCCAGTTAGTATTTTTAAGCAAATTACTTAAATTGTCAGAATTTTTCAAAATCTTGCCATTTGTATCAGTAATTAAATATCTTAAATTTTTGTTTTTTGGTTTAAAATTTTTACAGATTTTATATAGAGCGTTTTCAGCAGCATTTTTAAAAACACTAAACCCAACTTGTCTACTGGAAATATTTAATCCATAATCTTTCCAAGATCCTTCAGAAACCATTTTAGCATATAAATCCAGAATTATTTTAAGTTCGTTTTTTTCAAAAAAATATTTTTCATCGATGCTTTTATTGTGTGTATTATTTATGATTAATCGTAAGTTGTTATTCATTAATTTTATATTTATTAATTAAACTGATTTGAAAAGCAGTGAATATAAATGTAATAGGTAATAAGCCCCATACTTTAAAGTTAACCCAAAACTCTTCAGTTTGAGTTCTCCATACTAACTCATTTAAAACTGCCAATCCGAAGAAAAAATATATCCATCTTTTATTTAATATTTCCCAGCCTGTATCTGATAATGAAATTGAACCACCCATAATTTTTTTAAGCACAGGCTCTTTTGTAAAATATCTACCAAATATTAAAGATAATCCGAATAAGATATTTATAATAGTTGGTTTAATATAAATGAAAACTGGATTATCAAAATAGATAGTCAGTCCGCCAAATAATGTAATTAGTATTCCACTAATTAAAGGAACTTTAGGAATTTTTTTCTCTAGCATCCACATAATTATTAATGCGATAATAGTTGCAATTATGAAAGGTGGTATCGCAATCTTTAAATCTTTTTCACTATCGTAATAGTAGTAAAAAAAAATTATAAGCGGTCCAAAATCTGTAAGAAATTTAATTAAGGATTTATTCACAAAAAAGATATTAACATAAATAAAATTTAACAAAAACTTTATATTTTTTCCTATTGATTTTTATTTTTAAATACCCATACTCTCTTTAATGGCAATTCAAAAAGCGAAATTTTCAATTGGTGACATTGTAAAACATAAACACTTTGAATTTAGAGGTGTAATTTATGACGTTGATTTTGAATTTAACAATTCTGAGGAGTGGTATCAGTCTATTCCGAAAAATGTTAGACCAAGAAAAGATCAACCATTTTATCATTTATTGGCTGAAAATGATGAAATTACATATGAGGCGTATGTCTCAGAACAGAATTTATTAGTAGACGATTCTAATGAGCCCATAAAACACCCGCTTATAGAGGAAATTTTTTCTGGTAAAAAAGGCTCAAGTTATTTCAAACAATCTAACTAAAATCCATTTTTTAAACACAATTAGCTCAAAACTTAGACACACGATCCTGTTAAGAATAATATAATTCGGTCAAGGATGCTAAAATTTTACCCTTCGTTATTATCTCCCTCTGCATTCTTGATCGGATAATTTTTCACATTATATTCAGCGTATGAATTAGTATATATCTTTTATGTTTAAACATTTTGAACCAAACAAAATATTTTCAATCACTTCGAAAGCTCCGAGATATGTCCTTTATCTACTTGTAATCGTTTTGACTATCGGTCTTATTGAGTCTTTATTATTGTCACCTGAAGATTATTTGCAAAGTCATACTGTTAGAATTATGTATGTTCATGTACCCGCAGCATGGTTAGCACTTGGAATTTTTTCTTCAATTACATTTTTATCGGTAACTGGTTATATTTTTAAGTTAAAAAACTTTTTTTTGATCGCTAAAAGTTTAGCTCCATCAGGTTTCATCTTTAATATTATTGCTTTAGTCACAGGATCTATTTGGGGTAAACCAACATGGGGAACATGGTGGGCTTGGGATGCTAGAATTACTTCTATGTTAATTCTTGCACTTTTTTATTTAATGTTTTTAATGGCTTGGAGAATTTATGATAAAAAAGAACAAGTTTTTAAAATTACCTCAATCATAACAGTTTTAGGGATAATAAATGTTCCAATAATTAAGTATTCTGTAGATTGGTGGAATACGCTTCATCAGCCAGCGTCAATAAATATTTTATCAAAATCTACAATTCATTCTTCAATGTTAGTGCCTTTGTTGATTATGACTGCGGCATTTGCCCTATTCTCTTTGTTAATTTTTTTAATGAAATATAATACAGAACTGATAAAAATTAAAAATAAGGGTTTAGACAGATTATGATTACTGAATTATTTTATATGAGTGGATATGGAATTTATGTTTGGAGTTCATTTGCTTTTACCTTTTTAAGTTTTATTTGTTTATATGTCGTTACTAAAATTCAGTACGAAAAAGAAAAAAATAAGTTTATAGCTAAATTTGGGAATCTAAACGCTGAAAGAGCTGCCTCTGCTAAACTACAAAGAATTAATAGAGAGATTTTATCCAATACTTCAACAATTTAACTTTTTAAGCCATGTATGGTCGTAAAGTTAAACTAAGATTTTTTTTCGTTTTCTTAATTATTATTACATTAAGTTTGACAGTATTTCTTATTCTAAAATCTTTGGAAGAAAATGTTATTTATTTTAAATCTCCATCTGAGGTAAAAGTTTTATCTGAAAAGCAGCAGAAAAAGATTAGAATTGGAGGAATGGTAAAAACTGACTCGATTTCTATTGTAAATAAAGAATTAAGCTTTGTTATCACAGACTTTAAAAGTGAAATTAATGTTGTTTATTCAGGACTAATACCTAATCTTTTTGAAGAAGGTAAGGGTGTTGTTGCAGAAGGATTTTTAAAAGATGAAAATTTTTTTTCGGCAACTAAAATTTTAGCTAAACATGACGAAAATTACATGCCTCCCGAAGTTAAGGCTGCTTTAGAGGAGAAATAAAATGTCAAGTTTAATTGGATATTATTCTTTAATTTTTGGCCTTGGTATTTCAATTCTAGCTATATTCTTTTCAATTAAAAATTTTAATGACACTCAAAATCTTGATATTAAAGTAATATCATTAGTCTTCTTACAACTTTTATTCGTGATAATAAGTTTCTCAGGTTTAATTTTATCTTTTGTAAACTCTGATTTTAGTAATGAGACAGTTTTTAATCATTCCCACACGACTAAGCCTCTTTTTTATAAAATCTCTGGTACTTGGGGCAATCATGAAGGAAGTCTATTACTATGGTTGTTAGTTTTAACATTATTTATATTTGTTTTTTTGTTGAAATCCAAAAATCAGCCAAAACAATATAGAATTTTAACTTTATTATTTCAGCAAATAATTATATTGGGTTTTTTTATTTTTCTAATACAAACTTCTAATCCTTTTAATCATATTTTTCCAGTTCCAAAAGAAGGACTAGGTTTAAATCCTATATTGCAAGACCCTGCATTAGCAATTCACCCGCCAATTTTATATTTAGGGTACGTTGGTACCTCTATAATTTTTTCTTCAGCACTTGCAGCAGTTTGTTCAAATAATATTACAAAAATATGGGCGTCACACATCAAAAAATGGGTTTTAGTTTCTTGGATTTTTTTGACTTTAGGAATTTTACTTGGATCTATTTGGGCTTACTATGAGTTAGGTTGGGGTGGTTTTTGGTTTTGGGATCCGGTTGAAAATGTATCTTTAATGCCATGGTTTGCACTAACAACATTATTACATTGCGTATTAGTTTTAGAAAAAAAACTAATTCTTACCTCGTGGGTTGTTATTTTATCAATTGCAACTTTCACCTTAAGTATGTGTGGTACTTTTTTGGTTCGGTCGGGTATTTTAAATTCTATCCATACATTTGCAAACGATCCAGAAAGAGGTTTGTATATTCTAATATTTTTATTTATTTTGATATTCTTATCTCTGTTTATTTTTTTAATTTTTCACAAAAGCGAAAACAATAACACCAAAACTTTCTATTTATTAAGCAAGGAAACATCAATATTAGTAAATAATTGGTTTATGATGTATTTTTTATCTGTTGTTTTAATCGGTACAATTTATCCGATATTTTTAGAAGTAATTTCATCTCAAAAAATATCTGTAGGTCCACCATTTTTTAACAAATTGATACTACCTTTTTTAATTCCTTTTATGTTGGCGATGGCAATAGGTCCTAAATTAAAGTGGATTAAATCAGATCTTGAAGACAAAATTTATTTAATTTTGTTTTTTATAATTTCTTTAATTTTATCCATATTGATAATTAGAAATTTAGATATTAATTTTCTTTATAATACGGTTTTAATCACCGCAGCTTTTTATTTATTTTTTATTACTCTTAGAGATTTTTTTCATGCAAAATATAGAAACCTATCACAAATAATAGCGCATTTTAGTTTTAGCATTTTAATACTAAGTATTTTATTTAATAATATTTTCTCGTCTGAAATTATTACAAATTTAAAAATCAATGAGACTTACCAAGATCAAAATTTGAAGATTAATTTTGAAAGCATTGAGCAAGAAAATAAACAAAATTTTAAAGCTATTAAGGGAAAGTTTACTGTAGAGGATCAAAGTGGATCAATTGAAGTGATGCAACCTGAATTAAGAATATATAATCAACCAAATATTGTTACTAGTGAGGCAGATATCAAAACAAATATATTCACTGATAAATTTATGACAATGAATTATGTCCAAAATCAAGATTATTTTAATATTCGTTATCAAGTAAAACCATTTATGATTTGGATTTGGATTTCTACAATTCTATTGTGTTTCAGTGGTAGCTTAAGTTTTATTAGAAAAAAGTATGAAAGCTAAAATTTTTCCTATATTCTTAATCATTACATTCTCAATAATTTTTTATGTTTTTTATAAGGGTTTACAAAATTCTAATATTTATACTCCTGAAATTAAATCAGAAATTAAAATTCCAAGTTTTGAAGCAAAAGAATTTTTTTCAAAAGACACCATAAATTCAGATCAAATTTTTACAGGGAGTGAATTCTATTTATTAAATATTTGGGCCTCGTGGTGTATTCCTTGTAAAGAGGAACATAAGTATTTAATGGATTTAAGTAAAAAAGAAAATATTAAAATTATTGGACAAAATTACAAAGATAATTTTGTTAATGCTAAAAATTTTTTGATAAAGTTAGATAATCCATACGATTTAATTTTTTCTGATAATGATGGCACGATAGCAATTGAATGGGGTGCATATGGAGTACCTGAAAGCTTTTTGATCAAAAATAATCAAATAATAAAAAAAATAATTGGTCCTTTGAATGAAAAATTATTTTCTGAGATAAAAGAATTGACCCAATGAATATTTTAAAACTTTTAATTACGGTTATTTTTTTGATTAATTTTTATTCCTCCGATTTAAAAGCTAAAAATTTAGGAACTGAAATTACAAAAAATTTAAGATGTTTAATTTGTCAAGGACAATCAGTATATGACTCAGATTCTGAATTTGCTAATAGCTTAAAAATTTTGGTAGAAAAAAAATTAGATGATGGTTTAAATGAAAAACAGATATACGATTATTTGAAAAATAAATATGGAGATTGGATTTTGTATGATCCAGGATTCAATAAAAACACCTATTTTCTTTGGTTATTGCCGATATTAATGTTTGTATTTGGTGGTGCAATAATACTTAGAAAAGTTATATTAAAAAAAAAAAAATTATGAAACATCTAAGAATTTGTTACTTGGTTATATTGTCTTTTTTAATTTCTTCCTCAATTTTTGCAGAAGATACTAAAGTTAATGACGATAATACAAAGTTTAATATTTATTCGGGTATGTTTGATTTTAGTGATAATGGAAAGAGATCAACTTTAATTGGTTTCCAACACCAAAATACTGATTTAAATAGAGATACTTTTCTTGGTAATCTTTCTCCAATAACAGGTTTTATGTTTACCGCTGATAGTGCGGCTTATTTATATACCGGCATACAAGCACAATATTCTTTGGGAGCATTAAATATTACACCTAGTTTTACTCCAGGTCTTTATAATCAGGGAGATGGGAAAGATCTTGGACACTTACTGGAATTCAAAAGTGAAGTTCAAATTTCATTAAATTTTTTAAAAAATAGCCAATTAGGCTTTTCATATAACCATTTATCTAATGCTAGCTTAGGTGATAAGAATCCTGGGGCAAATAGTTATATGTTTAATTTTTTTAAAACCTTTTAAAAAAACATTTATGATATTAAGATTAAAAGACTGCCACAACTTTGCTGATTTTAGAAAACTTGCTAAGCTTAAGCTACCATCACCTATTTTTCATTACATTGACGGAGCAGCCGATGATGAGATTACCTACGCCAGAAATACTAGTGCTTTTGACGATGTTGACTTGGTACCTAATGTTTTAAGAGGTGTTGAGGATGTTGATTTATCTACGACTATTTTTGGTAAAAAATTAGATTTACCATTTTATCTGTCACCAACAGCACTACAAAGACTTTTTCATTATGACGGCGAAAGAGCAGTTGGGAAAGCTGCCAAAAAATTCAATACAATGTTTGGTGTCTCTGCTTTAGCCACTGTCAGTGTTGAGGAAATTTCCTCAATGATTGATACACCTAAAATGTTTCAATTTTATTTTCATAAAGACAGAGGTTTAAACGACTCTTGCTTGGAAAGAGCCAAAGCTGCAAAATTTGATGTTATGGCTTTAACAGTTGATACTATTACTGGAGGAAATAGAGAGAGAGACTTAAGAACAGGATTTACCTCTCCACCAAAGTTAACTTTAGCAAGTTTATTTAGTTTTGCTACTAAACCGATGTGGGGAATTAATTATCTTACAAAAGGTAAGTTTGAATTACCTCATTTACAAGATTTCGTTAAAGAGGGTACTGATGTTAACTCATCTATTGGAAATTATTTTTCAACTATGTTGGATCAATCTATGAATTGGAAAGACGCTGAAAATCTTTGTTCTAAATGGGGAGGTCATTTCGCTCTTAAAGGAGTTATGAGTGTAGAAGATGCAAAAAGAGCAGTAGACATAGGATGTACAGGTATAATGGTATCAAATCATGGTGGAAGACAGTTAGATGGATCTAGAGCGCCTTTTGATCAACTTGCAGAAATTGTTGATGCAGTTGGTGATAAATTAGACGTAATTTGTGAAGGTGGGATTCATAGAGGTACACATATGCTTAAAGCATTATCATTAGGTGCCAAGGCTTGTTCAGGAGGAAGATTATATCTCTATGCCTTAGCAGCTGGAGGTCAAGCAGGTGTAGAAAGAGCTTTAGAAAAATATAAAGCTGAACTAGTGCGTGATATGAAACTTATGGGCTGTACAAAAATAAGTGATTTAAGTCGAAATAATTTAAGATTCAGAAGATAGTGAGTTTAAAAAATTGCTATAATTTTAAAGATTTTAGAAATTTAGCAAAAAAAAAATTACCATCACCAATTTTTCATTACATAGACGGTGGCTCAGATGATGAAACTACTTTAAGAAGAAACACTGAATCATTTAATGAATGTGATTTAGTTCCAAATGTGTTAGCAAATGTTGGTAAACCTGACTTAACAACAACTTTATTTGGAAGGAAAATAGATATGCCAATTTTTCTTTCTCCAGCCGCAATGCAAAGACTTTATCACGTTGATGGTGACAAAGCATCAGCAAGAGCAGCAGAAAAATTTGGAACTTTTTATAGTATGTCTTCGATGAGTAATAATTCTATTGAGGAGATAGCCAATATTTCTGGTGGTCCAAAATTATTTCAACTTTATGTTCATAAAGATAAATCAATCACAGATGATTTGATTGATAGGTCAAAAAGATCAGGATTTGATGCAATGTGTTTGACTGTAGACACATTAGTAGCTGGAAACAGAGAAAAAGATCATAGAACAGGATTTACAACACCTCCAAAACTTACATTAAAAAGCTTAATGAGTTTTGCAATGAGACCCAATTGGGTTTTTAATTATTTAACTGGAAAAAAATTTGAACTCTCAAACGTTAAAAAAAAAACAGACAAAGGAACGAACATTGCAAAATCAGTTATTGAATATATTAATGAGCAGTATGATCCACTGATGGGATGGAAAGATGCAGAATATTGTGCAAAAAAATGGAACGGACCATTTGCTCTAAAAGGAGTTATGTCAGTTGAGGATGCAAAAAAGGCTGTTGATATCGGTTGTACTGCTATTATGATCTCAAATCATGGAGGTCGACAGCTAGATGGCTCTAGATCGCCTTTTGATCAAGTGAAAGCAATTTCAGATGCAGTTGGTGATAAACTTGAAATTATTCTAGATGGGGGTGTTAGAAGAGGCACACATGTTCTAAAAGCATTAGCAGCTGGTGCAAAAGCATGTAGTTTTGGTAAAATGTTTTTGTTCTCTTTGGCCGCAGGGGGTCAGCAAGGTGTTGAACATTTACTTAAAAATATGCACGATGAGATTTATAGAAATATGGTTTTAATGGGTTGCAAAAGTTTAAAAGAGTTGAATAGTTCAAAATTAATATATAGAAAATAAAGGGATAATTATGAAGTTAGCAAAAAGTTTAGATAGATTAGGCACAGAGTCTGCATTTACTGTTCTTGCAGAGGCAAAAAAATTAGAGGCACAAGGAAAGCCAATGATACATTTGGGATTAGGTCAGCCAGATTTTAAAACTCCTAAACATGTTGTTGAAGCTGCTAAAAAAGCACTAGATGATGGACATCATGGATATGTTATGTCAAATGGTATCCCAGAATGTCGTCAAGCTGTTACAAGGTGGATCAAAAAACGTTATAATGTAGATATTAATTTTGAAAGAATTCTAATTATGCCTGGTGGAAAACCCACTATGAGTTATGCCATTCAATGTTTTGGTGAACCAGGGGCAGAGATTATACACCCAACACCTGCTTTTCCAATTTATGAGTCAATGATAAACTATACAGGTTCAACTTCTGTTCCATATGACTTAACGGAAAATAAAGATTTAAAATTTGATCCAGATAAAATATTATCTATGATAACAGATAAAACTCGACTGTTAATTCTAATAAATCCAAATAATCCAACTGGAAGCTTTGTTGAAAAAAAAGATGTGGATGTTTTAGCTGATGGTCTGAAAAAGCACCCTCATGTTACAATACTTAGCGATGAAATTTATAGTAGACAAATTTTTGATGGAAAAGAAATGCCAACATTTTTCAACTATCCAGAGTTAAGGGAAAGATTAATTGTATTAGAGGGATGGAGTAAAGCTTATTCTATGACTGGGTGGAGACTTGGTTGGAGCTTTTGGCCAGAACATTTAGTCGAACATGTTAATAAATTATTAATTAATAGTGTTTCTTGTGTTAATGCTGCTGCTCAATTTGCCGGTATTGCTGCTTTGGATGGACCAGACGACTCAATTGATGCAATGATGGAAAAATTTACTCAAAGAAGAGATTTAATTTATAAAGGTTTAAATGATTTACCAGGTGTGGAATGTAGTTTACCTGGAGGAGCTTTTTATGCATTTCCTAAGGTAATTGGTACTGGCATGAATGGTGCAGAGTTTGCAAGAAAGGCTATGCATGAAGCAGGAGTTGCAATAGTTCCTGGTTCAGCTTTTGGTGAAACTTGCCAAAATTACGTTAGATTTAGTTTTGCAGCATCAAGAGATAATATTTCCCAAGCTCTTGAAAATATAAAGAAAATGCTGACTAAATAAGCTGTATTTTTGCTAAAATTTTTATTAATATTTATCAATGAACGATCAAGTACAAGCTGAGTTAAAAAAGATTTTTAACGGTAGGTTTTCAACATCAGTATCGACTAGAGCAAACTATGCAAGGGGTGAAGATACGTATGATCCTATTCTATCAAAGGCAGTTGTATTTCCTGAAACTAATGAGGAAGTTTCTAAGATATTAAGCCTTTGCAACAAACATAAAATCCCAGTTGTTCCTTTTGGGACAGGAACCTCTTTAGAAGGAAACGTTGTGGGTCATGACAAGGGAATCACAATTAGTCTTGAAAAAATGAATAAAATTTTGAGTGTCAACGTTGAGGATTTTGATTGTAGAGTTCAAGCTTGTGTAACTAAAGAGCAGCTAAATGATTATTTAAGGGAGGATGGAGTTTTCTTTCCAATCGATCCAGGAGCAAATGCAGCTATAGGCGGTATGGCGTCGACCTCAGCTTCGGGAACCATGGCAGTAAAATATGGCACAATGAAAACTGTAATAACTGGTTTAACTGTAATTTTGCCTAATGGAGATATTATTAACACAGGTAGCAGAACTAAAAAAACCTCAGCGGGCTACAATTTGACAAACTTATTTATTGGTTCAGAGGGAACTTTGGGGATTATAACAGAAATTCAATTGAGATTATCCCCAATACCAGAGAGTATCATGTCAGCTGTATGTCACTTTCCAACTCTAGAAAGCGCGGTTCAGACTGCCCAACAGGTTATTCAATATGGTGTGCCTATTGCTAGGATTGAAATGCTCAATAAAGATCAAATGGAAATTAGTATTAATTACTCAAAATTAAAAGATATTGAAGCAGTCCCAACTTTATTTTTTGAGTTTCACGGAACAGAGGGATCAAATAAGGAGAATATAAAAATTGTTGAGGAAATCTCAAAGGATAATAATGGAAGCTCTTTTAAATGGGCAAAAGATTTAGAGGAAAGAAATAAACTTTGGAAAGCTAGGTGGGATGTTTATTACTCTGTTAAAGCATTAATTAACAATGGGAGAGTTTATTCCACAGATGTTTGTTTACCTATTTCCAAAATCACTGAGTGTGTAAATTTTGCTGAGGCGCAAACAAAAAAGCTTGGTTTGAGAGCTCCAATGGTAGGTCATTTAGGTGATGGAAATTTTCATGTAATTTTGCCTTATGATCCAAAAGAAGAGGGAACCTATAACAAAATAAGAGACTTTAGTGATCTTTTAATTGAAAAAACTTTGGAACTTAATGGCACAATAACAGGTGAACACGGAGTTGGATTACATAAAAAAGCTTATCTATTGAAAGAACATGGTGACTGTATTCCATTAATGAAATCTATAAAAAGAAGTATTGATCAAAATAACATTATGAATCCTGGTAAGATATTTGATCTTAACTAGTTAAATTTAGGTATTTTATGAAAAAAATTCTAATTACAAGAAAGTTGATTAAAGAAAGCGAAGACAAAGCTGTTAAAACTTTTAGTCCAATATTTAACACTAATGATGAACTGTACTCACAAAAAAAAGTTATTGAAATGAGTAATGGGTGTGATGGAATTTTATCATCACTCACTGACAAAATGGATAAACAGACTATTGATAAACTACCTGATACTATCAAGATAATATCAAATTTTGCTGTTGGATTTGGAAACATTGATTTAGAGGCTGCAAAGAGCAGAGGTATTGCTGTTACAAATACTCCTGAGGTATTATCTGATGCAACTGCAGAGATAGGAATACTTTTAATTCTTGGTGCATGCAGAAGAGCTGCAGAGGGCATACAGTCAGCACAAGAAGGTGGATGGAAATGGTCAGCAGATTATTTAATTGGTAAGCAATTAACAGGAACAAGATTAGGAGTTTTAGGAATGGGAAGAATAGGTCAAAAAATTGCTAAAATTGCTAGATCATTAGGAATGATAATTCATTATCACAACAGATCCAAACTTAGTGAGGAAAAAGAACAAGGCGCTGTTTATCATAAAGATATAAAAAGTCTTTTTTCTGTCTCTGATGTTTTATCTATTTGTTGTCCTGCAACAAAAGAAACAGAGAACATGATTAACAAGGAAACAGTAGAGTATTTTCCAAAAGGTGCAGTAATAACCAATGTAGCTAGAGGAGACATTGTTGATGATGAGGCTTTAATAGATGCTTTAAATAGAAGAAAAATTTATGCAGTTGGTCTTGATGTTTATAAAAATGAGCCAAACTTAAATCCAGGGTATAGTAAAATTAAATCAGCATTTATTTTACCTCACCTTGGTAGTGCAACGAAGGACACAAGAATTGCAATGGCTAATTTAGCTATAGATAATATTGATGAGTTTTTTAAAACTGGAAATTGTAAAAACAAAGTCAATTAATTCTACCTTGGATTGAATAAAATTCAACTTCTGCGACATCTACGCTACTTTTTAGAAAGACTCCAATCTCAAACTATGCTTAAATTCGCCAGTTAATTAACTGTAATAGGAGAAATAATGACTAAAGAAAATAAATCATTGAAGGTGAAAACATCTTCAAGACGTAAGTTCTTTAAGACTGCTGCGAAGACAGGTGCTTTAGCTGCAGCCGCTGTTGCAATGCCATACGTAAAGGCAAATGCAGCAACTACATTAAAGATGCAAGCTGCATGGCCTAGTGGAGCAAATATCTTTTTTGAAATGGCTGGGGACTATTGTAACATGGTAAAAGAAATGTCTGGAGGATCTCTTCAGATTGATCTTCAACCAGTTGGAGCGGTTGTAAAGACTTCAGAAATCGGACAAGCGGTTAGTTCCGGTGTAGTAGATATGGGTCACTGGGTGACTGCATATTGGTATGGTAAAAATCCTGCTGCATCATTATTTGGAACTGGTCCTTCATACGGTATGTCATCTCAAGAAGTAATGGGATGGATGGAGTATGGTGGAGGAAGAAAACTATATGACGAAACACTTGCAAAAGTTGGTTTCGATTATATTGGTTTTTTCCATATGCCTATGCCAGCACAGCCTTTTGGTTGGTTCAAAAAGAACGTAACTAAAGTATCTGATGTTAAAGGTATGAAGTACAGAACTGTTGGTTTAGCGACTAACGTTTTGACTGCAATGGGAATGGTAGTTAGACAATTACCAGGTGGTGAAATCCAGCCAGCAATGAAAACTGGTTTGATTGAAGCTGCTGAGTTTAACAACCCGACTTCAGACTCTCAATTTGGTATGCAAGATGTTTCTAAGCATTATCACTTAGGAAGCTTCCACCAATCTCAAGAGATGTTTGAAATTCCAGTTAACAAAAAAACATACAATAGTTTATCACCTGCACATCAAGCAATATTGAAAAATGCTGCTTACGCTGCAAACAGTGACAACTACTTTAAAGCTTTAGTAAGATACTCAGCTGACTTAGCTAAGTTAATGAATGAGCATAAAGTAAATGTGTATCAAACTTCAGATGAGATTTTAGCTCAACAATTAAAAGGTTGGGATAAAGTTATCGGCGATTTCAATAAGAAAGATCCTTTCTTTAAGAAAGTCGTAGATTCTCAAAAATCATATGCGAAGAGAGTAATGAAATACTTGCTGATGAATCAGCCAAATTACAAACTTGCATACGAAAATGAGTTTGGTCCAATAGGAAAAGTTAAACTGTAATTAACTTTTAATAAAATTTAAAGGGGGGCTTAGGCCCCCTTTTTTATTTGATTAATCCAATACAATTCAATAAAAGTTTATATCTATGATGAGATCTTACATAAAATTTGCTGATAGATTAAGTGTCTCAATGGGTAAAGCTTTCTCATGGTGCATCGTAATTTTAATGGGAGGAACTTGTTATGAAGTTTTCATGGCGTATGCTTTAAATGCACCGACTTTATGGAATTTTGATTTTAGCCTTCAAATGTATGGTGCAATTTTTATGATGGCAGGTGCGTACACTTTATGCACAGAAGCGCATGTTCGGGGAGACGTTATTTACAGATTATTTCCTCAAAGAACACAAGCTTGGATAGATTTGATTTTATATTTTATTTTCTTTTTCCCTGGTGTTGTTGCATTGGCATTTTATGGTTACGAATACGCAGCGCTTGCATGGAAAATTAAAGAAACAAGTTGGAACAGCCCAGCTCAAATTCAAATTTACATGGCAAAATCTTTGATACCTTTGTCTGGAACTTTATTAACTCTACAGGGAATAAGTGAGGTTTTTAGGTGTATCATATGTATAAAAACCGGTAGTTGGCCAGAAAGAGGAACTGAGCGTGATGCTGAAGAAACTGAAAAAGTATTAATGAGAACTTCACAAGAAGGAAATAAAGAAGATGTTATTTAGTCTAACAAATCCTGAAGTGGCAATTATGATGATGGGTATATTTCTATTTGCCGTACTATTAGGTTTTCCGATTGCCTTTACTTTAATGGCGATGGGACTAGGTTTTGGATATTATGCTTACTTTGATCCAACAAAGATGGAACATCTTTTTGATAATAGGATATTCCAACTTTTTGTACAAAATACCTACACTGTCATGGATAACAACGTGCTTACCGCGGTTCCGCTCTTTTTGTTTATGGGATATTTGGTTGAAAGAGCAGGTATCGTAGCAAAATTATTTTTTGCAATTAGATTAGCATCTCATAAGCTTCCTGCATCAATGGCAGTTGCAGCATTGATTACGTGTGCATTGTTTTCAACAGCTACAGGTATTATCGGTGCAGTTGTTACTTTAATGGGATTACTAGCATGGCCTGCTATGATTAAAGCGGGTTATGATAAAAAATTTGCATCTGGAATAATTTGTTCAGGTGGGTGTTTAGGAATTTTAATTCCACCTAGCATTATGTTGATTGTTTACTCCGTAATTGCTCAATTATCACCATTAAGATTATTTGCCGCCGCTATTTTTCCAGGACTTATGTTGGCGGGACTCTACATTGCTTACGCAGTGTTTAGAGCTTGGTTAAATCCATCGATAGCACCAAAACCGGCGGCAGAAGAAATACCTCCTACAGCAGTAATTATGAAAGAGGTTCTTGTTTCTTTCTTACCTTTGTTTTCTTTAATAATTTTAGTTCTAGGTACAATTTTAGCTGGAATTGCAACACCCGCTGAAGCTGCAGCAGTCGGGGCATTTGGTTCATTAGTGCTCTCATATTTCTACAAAACTCTTAAATGGAAAAATTTCAAAGAGTCTGTCTTTCTAACAGCTAAAACAACTGCAATGATTATGTGGTTATTCATAGGATCGTGGACATTTGCCTCTGTATTTTCTTATCTTGGTGGTCACGAAGTTTTTGAACATTTTTTTAAGTCTCTAAATTTACAGCCTTGGCAATTTTTAGTAATTACACAATTGATTATATTTTTATTAGGTTGGCCATTAGAGTGGACAGAAATATTAATTATTTTTGTGCCGATATTTTTACCATTAGTTGAATTTTTTGGAGTTAACCCATACTTCTTTGCAATGTTAATTGCTTTAAATTTGCAAACCTCATTTTTAACACCCCCCATGGCAATGTCTGCCTACTACTTAAAGGGAGTTCAATCAAAGAATGTTGAATTAATGCAGATCTTTGGTGGAATAATGCCATTTTTAGGTATTGTAATTTTAGCGATGGTTTTAATGTATTTATTTCCAGGTATAGCACTTTGGTTACCAGAGACATTATTTGCAAATTAATTTTTAAATGACAGATATATTTTCTTTAAGTCTCGAAGAACTTGCAGCCAAGATTAAAGATGCCCAACTCACTTCAGTTGATGTTTGTGAAAAGTATATTGAAAGAATAAACAAATTTGACAAAGATATAAAGGCATGGGCCCATTTTGATAAAAAAGTTTTGTTGGAAAAAGCCTCTGAGGCTGATGATCATAGAAGATCTGGAAAACCAACTGGTCCACTTCACGGTGTACCCATTGCGGTTAAAGACATTATTGGCACAGTTGATATGCCAACAGAATGTGGAACAGTTATAAGAAAAGGTAAATCATACTCACAAAATGCAGAAATAATAGATTTGCTTCATGCATCCGGAGCAATTGTAATGGGTAAAACAGCAACCTCAGAACTTGCTTACTTAGGACCTCCGGCAACTACAAATCCGCACGATAAAACAAGAACACCAGGTGGTTCCTCAAGCGGATCTGCCGCATCTGTGGCTTCTTTTATGGCACCTGCATCAATTGGATCTCAAACTGGTGGATCCATTATTAGACCAGCATCTTATTGTGGAGTAGTGGGATATAAGCCTAGTTACGGATTAATATCTAGAAATGGTGTTTTGAGAACATCTTATAGTCTGGATCATATAGGAATTTTTGGACGAAAAGTTGAAGATGTAGCTATGTTGGCAAAAGTTCTCATAAAAAAAGATAAATTTGATCCAGCGACCATACATTACTCAACAGAAAATATTTTATCTGAAACAAAAAAAGGACCTCTTTTCGATCCCAAATTTATTTTTTACAAAACTGAACATTGGAAATTAATAGATAAAAAGTCTAGAGAGTCTTTTGAATATTTCATTAAATCATTTAAAAAGAATATTGAGATTTTTGATACTCCTTCTTATTTTAAGGATATACATAAATACCATCAAATTATTCATGAGACTGATTTAGCTAATAATTTTTCAGTTTATTTTAAAAAATTTAAAAAAAAATTGTCTAAGTATATGCAAGATGCAATTACAAGAGGAAATAAATATTCGGCCAAAGAATATGCAGAGGCAATTGATTTTATAAAAAGAAGTTATGAGTCATACCAAGAAGTTTTTGAGGATTATCATGGAGTATTGTCGCCAGCTAGTCCGGGTGTTGCGCCCACAGGTTTAAAAAGTACAGGAACAGCGGAATTTAATAAAGTTTGGTCTTATCTTGGGACGCCATGTATTTCGTTACCTTTACTTGAGGGGGAAAATAATTTACCATTAGGTGTTCAATTAATTGGCAATAAATATGATGATCATAGATTTTTAGGAATTGCTAATTGGTTAGAGAAAGAATGTCAGGAATAAAATGAATAAAATTACTACAATCATAGGATTATCTTTTGCAGTTTTCTTTTTAATTGGTTTAGCAACAACTCTAACGAGATCAATGATGATAGGTTTTTTGGATGTTATCCCAGTTTATCTTTTAATGGGTGCAGCTATCATCATGATGATATACGAAGCCTTCTTTGATAAAGATTAGTATCAATTAAATTGAAAAATATTAAGACAGATATATTCTCATTCTCATTATTATTGATACAACCAATCTTTATGGCTAGTAACCTAGTTGTAGCTAGGGGTGGTGTTGAATTTGTTCCACCTATTTCACTCGCATTTTGGCGTTGGACAGTTGTTTTTTTAATTTTGTTACCATTCACTTATGTAACTTTAAAAAATAATTTTCATATAATTAAAAAGGAATATAAAAAATTATTTTTTTTAGGATCAATGGGATGTGGTGTATGTGGCGCCTTCCCTTTTTTAGCTGGTGAGACAACAACTGTTATCAATATGGGAATAATTTACACATCCTCTCCAGTTTTTATTATTCTAATCTCATATTTTTTTTTTCATGAGAAAATAAATGCAACAAAGATAATTGGCTTAATTACTTGCTTGATCGGAGTACTTATCATCATTATTAAAGGTGACTTTGACTTATTGATTAATCTAAAATTTACAATTGGTGATTTGTGGATGTTGGCTGCTGCAATTGGATGGGCTTTATATTCAATTTATTTATTCTATTGGAAATCTAAATTAAAAATTTTTGATAGATTTACTATGATTTCTTTTTTTGGTGCATTGAGTTTGTTACCTTTTTATATTGGTGAGGAATTATTTTATAAAGAGACAATTTTTGCGACAGAATTTTATTTATGGGTAATTTTTGCAGCTATATCACCGGGGATAATTGCTTTTACTCTTTATACTATAGCTCAGAAAAAATTAGGCGCATCATTGACTGGCTTTACACTTTATGTTTTTACAGTTTATGGAGCAATTTATGGATACTTTTTATTTGACGAAAAATTTGAAAATTTTCATATTATGGGAACCATTTTAGTTTTCTTTGGCGTATATTTAGCTAAGAAAAATAATGTTAAAAAAGTTTAGGAATAATTTGTTATCATTTTTACAACTAATAATTTTAGTTTACCTTTTTCTTTTGGCATTTCTTTATTTTTATCAAAGAAATTTAATGTACCATCCCCATGAAAATAATTATTTTAACGATAAACTTTCAGTTAATATTGAGGAGGTTGAAATATCAACACAAGACGGATTAGTCTTGTTAGGCTGGTATCATGAAAAAGATATAAGAAAAAATAAAACAATTTTATTTTTTCATGGGAATGCTGGATCTTTAGAAAATAGAATTCATAAATTGAATCATTTTAGAGACATGAGCGTTAATTTTTTAATAGTTGCCTGGAGAGGTTTCAGTGGCAATGAGGGCAAACCATCAGAAACTGGATTATATGAAGATGGTGAAAGTGCAATTAGATGGTTGATAAAAAAAGGTGTAGATGAAAAAAATATAGTAATTTATGGAGAATCATTGGGAACAGGCGTTGCAACACATTTATCCCAAAATAGAAATTTCGCGGGTGTAATTTTAGAAACTCCATTTACGTCAATGATTGACGCCGCTAAAAAATTTTATCCATATATCCCTGTTGGTCTTTTACTTAAAGATAAATTTGAAAATAAAAATAAAATTAAAAATATTAAGTTGCCAATTTTGATAATGCACGGTGAAAAGGACCAAATAGTCCCTTTTGAGATGGGTAAAAAGATGTTTGAAATAGCTAATGAACCTAAATATTCTTATTTTACCAAATATGACAATCATATGATGGAGTATGATGAGAATCTTATAAAAACATTAAATTCATTTTTAATCAATTTAAATTAGGCCATATTCTAAACAAATATTTTTCAAGATTTAATTTTACACTTAAAAAGTGAATAATTTTTTTTTAATTACAATTTTATTAGTAACTTTAAATGGTTTCGCATTTTCAAAAGATAATTCATTCTATCCTGATGATTTATTTCACATAGATCACATGGACTCACATAATAAAAAATTTGCACTATATTTTAAGACACGAGAGAAATCTATTTTGGCCAGAGGTGAAGAAAGTAATTATATAAATGATTACCCAAAAGATCTTTATATCTATAATTATTCAACAAAGTCCTCTTCACCATTGATCTCCCATGATTGGTTTCCTTCTCAAGCTAAGTTTCATTTAGAGGAATATGACTTTCCTGTATTTCCAGATGATTTCGCCTATTACCTATTAAAAGATGATAAAACGCTAGTAATGATAAGTGCAGTTAAAAGTTTAAATGCTAATTTCAAATACGATATTTTAAATAAGAAACTTGAACTTTACCCTACTACAGGAAAATTTGATTTTATTATTTCTTCGATAGCTAAAAATTGTGGACACTATGAATTTAAAGAAAATTACAAATGTAGTTTTTATAAACCTTTAATTTCAAGTTCTTTAATTAGTTTTTAAATTTTAAGACCCTCTGATAAATCAACAATACCTGTTCCAGACCAGTGGCCAAAAGATGATATATCAAATTTAGGAGATTTAATACTTCGCCATAAATCAATCATATTTATAAATTTTATATCATCTAAAATTAATAATTTTCCGATTTTAGGCTTAAGTTTTAAAAATTGTTTTAACATTTTGTATTCGAAGTTATCATCTTTAGATGCATCCATAAATATTATATCTGATCTATTTAGTGTCTCTAAGTTTTCTTCAAAAAAAATGTTTTCAGATAGGTCACCTAAAATTTGCTTAATCGATCCATCTTTAAAATCGTCTTTAGTAAAATGACTCTCAAAACCTAATTTATCCCAACCAATCAAATCATACGTGGTAATTTTTCCAGGTGGATTTATGCCCTCCTTAATAGACAGTGTGCCAAGACCAGTATATGTTCCTATTTCTACAACTTCTTTTGCATTAGTAGCTTTAACAATTGAAGATAAAATCTTGTAATGTTCACCTGGAAATTCGTTTAAAAATTTACTATCACTAAGATTTTTTTTTCCACATTTTAATTCTAGCTTGTATGCTATTTTTATTGCATCTGATATTATAGAAAATAAATAATCAGACGATTCAGCATCATCGAGTGAGTATATAAGACTTGGCCTAATATCTCTTATATTATTATCACGAAGTAACTTTTTGGATAATGTCTCATTAATCATTCTAGAATATTCTTTATTTAAAGATATTATTCTAAAAATCTTTTTTAATATATTTTTCATCATTTTAAAATTTTTTCTATTTACAATTTTTATTTTCCATATTTAGTTTTCATTAACAAATGCTTTAGCAAATTTTTCAGCATCGAAAATTTGTAAATCATCCTCTTTCTCACCAAGTCCGAGGGCAATAATTGGCAATTTATATTTTTTAGCAACAGCTAAAAGAATACCACCTTTGGCAGTTCCATCCAATTTGGTCATGATCAGACCAGTTAAAGGAATAATTTTGTTAAATTCCTCCACTTGATTAATCACATTTTGTCCTGACGTTGCATCTAAAACTAAAATAATATTGTGAGGAGCATTTTGATCAATTTTTTTTGTTACATTGGCTATCTTTTTATATTCTTCCATTAAATTTTTTTTATTTTGTAGTCTTCCAGCAGTATCGATTAAAACTTGGTGAAAATTATTTTTGATTGCTTCCTTAACTGCTTTGTATGCCACCGATGCTGGATCAGACCCTTGATATGATTTAGTTAATTTAACATCAATTTTATTTGCCCAATTTTCTAATTGTTCAATTGCAGCTGCTCGAAAAGTATCAGAAGCAGCAAACATAACTTTGTTGCCATTAGTTTTTAATATTTTACCTATTTTACCAATAGTTGTTGTTTTACCAACACCATTTACTCCTGAGATTAAAGTTGCATTAAGTTTATCTTTTTTTTCAAAAAAAGAATTATTTTCTAAAGGCTTCATTAAATTAACAATGTACTCTTTTAAAATAATATTTATCTCAGTTGATAGATCTTTGTTGGGATCAATCTTTTTATTCGAAATGATTTCTTTAATTTCAGATGCAGCCTCTACACCAACATCAGATTCAATTAAAAACTCTTCGATTTTATCTAAATTTTTATCGTCTATCTCTTTTTTTATTATTATTTCTTTTAATCCAGATGTCAGTGCTGAAGCACTTTTTTTAAAACCTATCTTAAATTTGTCAAAAATTCCCATTATAGTTTGATCTCAATTTCTTTTATTTCTGAAACGGGTCCTTTCATGTGGATTGAATTTCTATCATCTATAAGAATTGATAACTTACCTGTTTGAAATTCTATGTCTGTTTTATTTTCATTAAGATTGTTTAATTTACCGGCAAATGCAGTTGCGCATGCAGCTGTTCCACATGCTTTGGTTAGCCCAGCCCCTCTCTCCCATACTTTCACTTTAATCAAATTTTTATTAATTATTTTAGCAATTGTAACATTACATTTTTCTGGAAATATTTTATGATTTTCAATTTTGGGTCCAATTTTTTCAATACTAAAATTTTCAATTTCGTTTACAAAAAAAACAATATGTGGATTTCCAACATTAACAGCTGTACCACCAAAATGTTCTTTATTATTTAAATCAGTGATCCCTATATTCAAATTTTTAGTATCTAATTTTTCCGATAAAGGAATTTCGTTCCATTGTAATTTAGCTTTACCAATTTCGGTTGTAACAATATTTTTATCCAAAATTTTTGACTCTAAGTTTCCATTTAAAGTAGATAAGATGATCTTTTCAGCTTTTGTCTCATCAGAGATTAATTTTGCAACACATCTAGTGCCATTTCCACATGCACCAGACTCCCCTCCATCAGAATTAAAAAATTTTAAATTCGCATCACTTGATTTGCTAGTCTCAATAAATATTAATTGATCACAACCAATAAAATTTCTATCACAAATCTTTATAATCTGATCTTTAGTTAAATCGGTAATTTTTTGTCTATTATCAATGATGACAAAATCATTACCTAATCCATCCATTTTAAAAGCTCTTATCTCCATATATATAGTTATTTAACTTATTTATTGACTTTTTGAACCTCTATTATAGTTTGTGGAAGTTTCCGCAAAAACGTTAAATTTGCGGTGTCTTTGGAAACAAAGAGATCGACACTAGTCAGCGAGGGTTCGCCCACTAGTGCGGTTACTGCTGTGTGAAATAAATATGTTTGAAAATTTGACAAATAAATTTGAGGAAGTCTTTTCCTCTTTAAAAAAAGCACCTTCGCTTGATGAGCGTCAAGTTGATGAAGGTCTTAGATCCATTAGACAAGCTTTATTAGAAGCTGACGTATCACTTGATGTTGCAAAAGAGTTTATTGAGAAAGTTAAACCTAAAGCTTTAGGACAAGAAATCATCAGATCTACATCTCCTGGCGATATGGTTGTTAAGATTGTTTACGACGAATTAGTATCTTTATTAGGTGAAAAAAATAATGATGTAAATCTTAATGCCGTACCACCAGTACCTATGATGTTAGTTGGTCTACAAGGTTCTGGTAAAACTACAACTACCGCTAAACTCGCAAAATATTTGGAAAATAACAAAAAAAAAAGAGTTATGATGGTGAGTTTAGATATTTATAGGCCAGCCGCCCAAGAGCAATTAAAATCTTTAGGTGAACAAAATAATATTTTAACTCTGCCAATAATTGAAGGACAACAACCAGCTGATATTTGTCAAAGAGCAATTAGTGCTGCAAATCTAAATGGTGCTGATGTAATTTTATTTGATACAGCAGGTAGAACACAAATAGACTTGCAAATGATGAGTGAAATTAAACAAATCGAGAATATAATTAAACCTGCTGAAACCTTTTTAGTTGCTGACTCTTTGACTGGTCAAGTAGCAGCATCCGTAGCAAAAGAATTTAAAGATACTGTAAATCTCTCTGGTATAATTTTAACAAGAGCTGATGGTGATGCAAGAGGTGGAGCCGCAGTTAGTATGAAATTTATCTCACAAGTACCAATTAAATTTTTGGGTATTGGAGAAAAAATTGATAATCTTGAGGTTTTTCATCCAGATAGAATTGCTAATAGAATTTTAGGGATGGGAGATATTATTTCTCTAGTAGAGAAAGCGGCTCAAGATCTTGGAGAAGAAAATATTAAAAAGGCAGAAGAGAATTTAAAAAAGGGACAATTCTCTATGGAAGATTATTTAGCGCAACTAAGACAAATGAAAAAAATGGGTGGAATAGAAGGCATCATGTCTTTTATGCCTGGTGTTTCAAAAGTTAAATCACAAATGGATGCGGCTGGAATTGATGAGAGTATTATTACAAAGAATGAAGCCATAATATTGTCTATGACAAAAAAAGAGAGAGAGAACCCAAAGATAATTGATGGTTCTAGAAAAAAAAGAATTGCTAATGGTTCTGGCACAGATCCAGCCACTATCAATAAGTTGTTAAAACAATTTAAAATGATGTCTGAAATGATGAAAAAGATGTCAAAGGGTAATTTGAAAGGTATGACTGACAAAGGAATACCTCCAGAATTATTTAATCAATTAAAATAAAAGAAGGAGAGTGAATGTTAAAGTTAAGATTATCAAGAGGCGGAACTAAGAAAAGACCCGTTTATAAAGTAGTTGTTGCAGATAGTCGTTTTGCAAGAGATGGTAGATTTATAGAGAAAGTGGGATTTTTTAATCCACTATTGCCAAAGGAAAAAAAGGAAAGAATTGGATTAGAAGCAGAACGAATAAAGTATTGGTTGGGTCAAGGTGCACAACCAACAACCAGAGTAGCAAGGATTTTAGGTGAAAATGAATTAATGCCTATGCCGGCGAATGGAAATAATCCTCAGAAAGCTATTCCAAAAAAAGATCGAAAAAAAGAAGGCAGTGAGGACGCTAAAAAAGAAGAAGCTCCAAAAGCAGAGGCTCTAAAAGCAGAGGCTAAAAAAGAAGAAGCTCCAAAAGCTGAAGCTAAAAAAGAAGAAGCTCCAAAAGCTGAAGCTAAAAAAGAGGAAAAGAAATAATACAAAGATTATTTATGATGCAAGCTCAAGTATTTACACTTTATCCAGAAGTTTTCCCTGGGCCTTTAAATAAAGGTATTTACAGTAAAGCAATGGTTAAAAAGTTATGGAGCTTAAAAGTAATTAATATTAGAGACTCTGCTCAGGATAAACATAAAACAGTTGATGACACCCCTTACGGCGGTGGTACAGGTATGTTAATTAAACCAGATGTCTTGGCGGATTCTATTGATCAAAATGTGAATAAGGGAGATAAAATTTTTTATCTTTCACCAAAAGGTAAAAGATTTGATCAAAAATTTGCACAAGATTTATCTAAAGAAAAATCATTTTCTTTGATTTGCGGACAGTTTGAGGGTGTTGATGAAAGAGTTTTGGGTACAAGAAATATTGAAGAGGTGAGCATTGGAGATTATGTATTGTCGGGTGGGGAAACAGCAGCTTTGGTTATTCTAGATAGCGTTTTAAGACTTTTACCTGGAGTTTTAGGAAATGATAAATCTCCAGCTGATGAAACTTTTGAAAATGGCCTTTTAGAGTATCCGCAGTTCACAAAACCTCAAATATGGGAAGAAAAAGCAGTGCCAGAAGTGTTATTATCTGGAGATCACAGTAAAATTAAAGACTGGCGTTTATCTCAATCTGAGGCTATAACACGCGACCGAAGACCAGATTTGTGGCAAAAATATAAGAAAGATTAAATTGATAAATACTGAAATGAAAACAATAGAAGAAATTAACCAAAACAACGTTAAAAAGATACTCTCTGAAAAAAAGATACCTGAATTTTTCCCAGGAGATGTTGTAAAGGTTGGAGTAAGAATTACAGAGGGTAAAAAAGAAAGAATTCAGTATTTTGAAGGAGTATGTATTGCAAAAAAAAGTAGAGACTTAAACTCCTCGTTTACTGTAAGAAAAATATCATTTGGCGAGGGGGTTGAGAGAACATTTCCATTGTTTGGAACTGTAATTGACTCAATTAAAGTAATTAGATCTGGAAAAGTAAGAAGAGCAAAACTTTACTATTTAAGAGACAGAACTGGGAAGTCAGCAAGAATTGCCGAAAAAATTAGAAAAAAAATTGGTATCGATGTTGATGTTAAACCAGAAACAGTAACTGAGGAAAATTTAGCTCCAATCACTAAAGAAAATACTTCAGAAATTAAAAAAGAGGCCGAGCCAGCGGTTGAGCCAAAAAAAGACGAAACTTCAAAAAATGAAGTTAAAAAAGATGCCCCTAAGGCCGAAACTATTACAGAAAAAAAGCTTGAAAACTTACAAGAAAAAAAATAATTTTTTTCTCAATGCCTAATACTCTTTACGATAAAATTTGGAATGACCATTTAGTTCATCAACAAGACGATGGAACAGCATTATTATTTGTTGATCGACATTTGGTCCATGAGGTTACTAGTCCACAAGCTTTTGAAGGACTTAGAAATACTCAAAGAAAAGTCAGGCACCCAAAATTAACTTTAGCTGTAGCAGACCATAATGTGCCAACAACCGATAGATCAAAGGGTATTTCAGATCATGAATCTAAAATTCAGGTAGAGACCTTAGAGGAAAATTGCAAAGAATTTGGTATTAAACTTTTTGGCATGAATGATAAGCGACAAGGTATTGTTCATGTAACTGGTCCAGAGCAGGGTTTTACGCAACCCGGAACGGTTATTGTTTGTGGGGATAGCCATACCGCAACCCATGGAGCATTTGGTGCTTTAGCCTTCGGAATTGGAACTTCAGAGGTAGAACATGTTTTAGCAACTCAAACACTTGTTCAAAAAAAAGCAAAAAATTTTAGAATAAATGTTAATGGTAAACTTCCAGTAGGTGTCACTTCAAAAGATGTTATTTTACAAATAATTGGAAAAATTGGAACCGCAGGTGGCACAGGTTGTGTTGTTGAATATGCAGGTGATTTAATAAGATCGCTAAGCGTTGAACAAAGAATGACGATATGCAATATGACAATAGAAGGTGGCGCAAGAGCTGGATTAATAGCACCAGATGAAAAAATATTTAAATATTTAGAAGGAAAACCAATGTCACCAAAAGGTGAAAAATGGAATAAAGCTTTAGAACATTGGCAAAGTTTAAAAACTGATGATGATGCAAGCTTTGATAAAGAAGTAAGTTTGCAGGCTAACGAAATTTTGCCAATGATAACTTGGGGAACTTCGCCTCAAGATGTAATTACGATTGACGGCAAAGTTCCAAATCCAAGTGAAGAAAAAGACGAGGACCGTAAAAATTCCATAGAGAGATCCTTAAAATATATGGGTCTTAAACCTGATATGTCAGCCAGAGATATCAAAATAGATAAAGTTTTTATAGGTAGTTGCACAAATGGTAGAATTGAGGATCTAAGAGAAGCAGCAAAGATTTTAAAAGATAAAAAGATAGCTTCCCATGTTCATGCAATGGTAGTTCCAGGATCTGGATTGGTAAAACAACAAGCAGAACAAGAGGGATTAGATAAAATCTTTGTTAATTCAGGATTTGAATGGAGAGAACCAGGTTGCTCAATGTGTTTAGCCATGAATGCAGACAAGTTGAAACCTGAAGAGAGATGTGCCTCTACCTCAAATAGGAATTTTGAAGGAAGACAAGGAAGAGGTGGAAGAACTCATTTAGTTAGTCCTGGAATGGCTGCAGCCGCTGCAATATCAGGAAGTCTTGATGATGTGAGAAAGTATCAAAATTAAATGCAAAAATTTAGCACATTAAGAAGTATCCCAGCTTATTTACCGATAGTAAATATTGATACAGATATGATTATTCCAAAACAATTTCTTAAAACAATTAAGAGAACTGGATTGGGTAAAAATTTATTTTTTGAGATGAGATATGATGATAATGGTAAAGAAATAAATGATTTCATTTTAAATAAAAATCCATTCAATAATTCAAAAATTTTAATTGCAGGAAAAAATTTTGGCTGTGGCTCATCAAGAGAGCACGCGCCATGGGCATTATTAGATTTTGGTATTACTTGTGTTATAAGCTCAAGTTTTGCTGATATTTTTCATAATAATTGTTTTAAGAATGGAATTTTACCAATCACACTAGATGATGAAAAAATAAAAGAGTTATCAGAGTATACCAACAGAAAAGAGGAAATTTTTGTGGATCTCAACGAGGAGAAAATTGTTTACGGAAACAACGAGGTTAAATTTAAAATTGACCCATTTAAGAAAAAATGTCTTTTAGAGGGATTAGATGACATAGCTTTATCTTTAAAAAAATCTGACAAAATTGAAAACTTCGAAAAAGATCTAAAAAATAAAAAGCCTTGGATCTTTAATGATTAAAGTTAAAAAAAGAAAAATCCTTTTATTGCCGGGGGATGGGATTGGACCAGAAGTTATTGGTGAAGTTAAAAAAATAATAAATTGGTTCAATGATAAAAAATCTTTAGATTTTGAAATCGATGAAGATTTAGCAGGAGGTTGTTCTTATGATAAACATGGGACACCAATTACTGATGAAGTTTTTTATAAAGCCTTGGAAAGTGAAGCTGTTATGCTTGGTGCAGTTGGAGGACCTAAATGGGATAATGTTGAATTTTCAAAAAAACCAGAGAGAGCACTTTTGAAATTGAGAAAAGAATTAAAATTATTTGCAAACTTAAGACCCGCTATATGTTTTAAACAATTAGTTGAAGCATCTACATTAAAACCTGAGATCGTCTCAGGATTAGATATTATGATCGTGAGAGAGTTGACCGGTGGAATTTATTTTGGTGAACCCAGAGGTATTAAACCAATTGAAAATGGTGAAAGAAAAGGAATAAATACTCACACTTACACAAGTAGTGAAATTACAAGAGTAGCAAGAGTAGCTTTTGATTTAGCAAAAAAAAGATCAAATAAAGTTACATCTTGTGAGAAATCTAATGTAATGGAGGCTGGACAATTATGGAGAGAGGAGGTTCAAGCACTTCATGAAAAGGAATATAAGGATGTGGAATTAAGTCATATGCTTGCCGACAATTGTGCAATGCAGTTATTAAGAAATCCGAAACAATTTGATGTCATTGTTACAGATAATCTTTTTGGGGATATGCTTTCAGATCAAGCTTCAATGTTAACAGGTTCATTAGGATTATTACCTTCAGCTTCATTAGGTGCAAAAAATAAAGATGGAGAAATGAGAGCGATGTATGAGCCTATTCATGGGTCTGCACCTGATATAGCAGGGAAAGGTCTAGCAAATCCGATAGCAACAATTTTAAGCTTTGCAATGGCTTTAAGGTACTCCTTGGATCTTGATAAAGAGGCAGAGGGCTTAGAAAAAGCTGTTCAGGATGTCTTAAATGATGGTTTAAGAACCAAAGATATTCTATCCAAGGGAATGAAAGAAATATCAACATCTAAAATGGGTGATGCGATCATTTCAAAATTGCAATAATTAATTAATTATTTTAAACTTTAAATATGCCAAGCTATATAGCACCAGTTGATGATATGATGTTTCTTTTTGAGAAATTAAGGGACAATAAGAATTATAATGAACTGGAAAAATATAAAGATGTAAGTCCAGAGCTAGTAAAAGATATTTTAGAAGAAGCCGCAAAAATCAATCAGAATTTGATTTTGCCACTCGCAAAAGCTGGAGATGAAAATCCTGCAATTCTAGAAAACGGAGTCGTAAGAACTCCACCAGGATACAAAGAGGCTTATCAAAAATATATTGAGGACGGTTGGACTTCATTATCTTGTGATCCAAAATACGGAGGACAAGGCATGCCTCGAACTGTTAGTGCATTTTTTGATGAAATGATATCATCTGCAAGTCTAGCATTTAAACTTTACAGCGAATTAACTTTAGGAGCTTACAATTGTATTCATCACCATGCCACAGATGAAATAAAAAACAAATACCTTCCTAAAATGGTTGAAGGTAAATGGAGTGGTACAATGTGTTTAACCGAACCAGTCTGTGGAACAGACTTAGGTTTATTAAAAACAAAGGCGGTAGAACAACCAGACGGAACATATAAAATCACAGGGCAAAAAATATTTATTACCTCTGGTGATCATGATTTAACAGAAAATATTATACATTTGGTAATAGCAAGAGCAACAGATTCGCCTAAAGGGACTAAGGGAATAAGCTTATTCTTAGTTCCAAAATTTATTGTAAAAGAAGATGGAACTGTTGGCTCAAGAAATGGGATTTCTACTGGATCAATAGAAACAAAAATGGGTATTAAGGGTTCAGCTACATGTGTATTAAATTTTGATGAGGCCACAGGAATAATGATTGGCCCTAAAAACAAGGGATTGAGTCAAATGTTTACAATGATGAATCTAGAGAGAATCGTTGTAGGTATTCAAGGTTTAGGAATTTCAGAAATTGCTTATCAAAATTCTCTTAATTATGCAAAAGAGCGAAAACAAGGAAAAAGCAATAACAATAAGTCTGAAAATGGAAAAGTAGATTCAATTATTGAGCATGCTGATATAAGAAAAACTTTGTTGAACATGAAGTCTATAATTGAGGGAGAAAGAGCGTTATGTTTCTGGTTGTCTCAACAAACTGAAGTTAGTTTAAATCATGATAATCAAAAGATCAAACAGGAGGCCTTGGATATGGTCTCGTTAATGACACCAGTTGTTAAATCGTTATTTTCTGATTTAGGAATGGAAATAACAAGTGATGCAATGCAAATATTTGGTGGATACGGTTATACAAAAGATCAAGGCATAGAGCAATTGTATAGAGATAACAGGATTACTCCGATTTATGAAGGAACTAATTCAGTACAAGCGGCTGATTTAGTTTTTAGAAAACTGTCAAATAAGAATGGAAACATAGTCGATAAATTTATGAATTTAATTAAATCTGAAACTAATTCAGATGATGAAAAAATGAAGCCGTTTGTTGATACATTAAATTATAATTTAGGAATCTTAAAAAAATTTAGTGATTGGACAATTGATAAAATAAAGACTAATAAAGATGATGTCAGTGCAGCCGCCAATGATTATTTGAAGACACTTGGTTATATATCTTTAGCTTTTTCTTGGGTAAAAGTTTTAACTGTAAGTTTTAAAGATTTCGAGGAAAATAAAAAGTTTCATGAAGATAAAATAAATACTGCAAAATTTTATTTTGAAAAAGTTCTACCGAGAGCTGAACAACATTATAAATCTGCCATCTCGGGAAGTTCAAATATCATGAATTTTAAATTTAATTAAAATGAGTCATTACGACACAAATTTAGATAAAAACGAGGCTAATTATATACCCTTAACACCCCTAACTTTCTTAAAAAGAGCTAAAGATATATATCCAGCCTATGAGGCAGTTATTTATGAGGATCGTAAATACTCTTGGACTGAAGTCTATAAGCGTACTGTAAAATTTGCAAGTGCTCTCACTAAAATTGGTGTCAAAAAAGGTGACACTGTCTCATTTTTAGCTTTTAACACTCCAGAAATTTTTGAAGGTCATTACTCTGTACCAATGACTGGTGCAGTTTTAAACACAATCAATATTAGATTGGATGCTAAGACTATTGCATACATTTTAAATCATAGCGACGCAAAAGTATTAGTCGTTGATAGGCAGCTTCATGGTGAAGTTAAGAAAGCATTGAACACATTAAATAAGAAAATAATCATTATTGATATTGTAGATAAATTTGCCGATCAATCAAAGTGTGAAAAAATTGGAGAGTTAGAATATGAAAGTTTTCTAAATACTGGAGATGAAAATTTTGATTGGAAAATGCCCGAGGATGAGTGGCAGGCGATTTCATTAAGTTATACATCTGGAACCACTGGAAATCCAAAAGGTGTTGTTTATCATCACAGAGGATCTTATTTGATGTCTACTGGAAGTGCAGTTGCTTGGAATATGCCAAATAGGTTAAATTTCTTGACTATCGTCCCAATGTTTCATTGCAATGGTTGGGGTTACCCGTGGACCGTGCCTATGTTAAATGGAAGAACTATTTGTTTAAGAAACATTGATGTGAAGAAGATATTTGAATTAATAGACAAACACAATATAACTCATTTTGGCGGAGCACCGATTGTATTAAACATGATCACTGGCGCACCTGAGTCTGAGAGAAAAAAATTAAAACAAAAAGTCTTTGTTTTAACTGCTGGAGCCCCCCCGCCCAGTATAATATTTAAAAAAATGAAAGAACTCGGATTTGAAGTTATGCATGTTTATGGATTAACAGAAACTTATGGTCATGTCACTCAATGCGCATGGAATGAATCTTGGAATAAATTTGATGAAGAAAAACAGAATGAAATTAAAGCAAGGCAGGGAGTTAGATATCCAAACACCGAGGGAATAGCTGTTATGGATCCTAAGACCATGAAAGAAGTACCAAAAGATGGAAAAACTATTGGTGAGATTATGATTAAAGGGAATGTTGTGATGAAAGGATATTTTAAAGATAAAGATGCTACCAACAAAGCAATGGATGGAGGATGGTTTCATTCAGGTGACTTAGCGGTAATGCATTCAGATGGCTATGTAAAAATCCAAGACAGGTCCAAAGATATTATTATTTCAGGCGGTGAAAATATTTCTTCAATCGAGATAGAAAATACTTTAGCTAAGCATCCTTCAGTGTCCATTGCAGCTGTAGTTGCTAAACCAGATGATAAGTGGGGAGAGGTACCTTGCGCATTTATTGAAATGGTTAAGGACAAACCAGTGACTGAAAAAGAACTAATTAGTTTTTGTAAAGAAACTTTAGCAGGGTTTAAGGTCCCAAAACAAGTAGTTTTTTGCGATTTACCCAAAACATCAACAGGAAAAATTCAAAAATTTGAATTGAGAAAAAAATTTTAGAAAAATAAATGAAAGGTTTTCCTATAGTAAAATCTAGAAGAGTAAGAAGTTCGCCTTATACTTCAAGGATTGAAAAGCAAGGTGTAACAGCTTACACAGTATATAACCATATGCTTTTACCCGCAGCATTTGGATCTTTAGAAGATTCTTGTAATCATCTAAAAAAAAATGTTCAAGTTTGGGATGTTGCCGCAGAAAGACAAGTTGAAATTTCAGGAAAAGACGCCTCAAAACTTGTTCAATTAATGACCTGTAGAGACTTATCTAAATCAAAAATAGGAAGATGTTATTATTGTCCTTTAATTGATGGTGACGGTAACTTAGTAAATGATCCAGTAATTTTAAAATTGGCAGAGGATAGATGGTGGATTTCTATTGCAGATTCAGATGTAATTTTTTTTGCAAAAGGACTAGCTTCTGGAAATAATTTTGATGTAGAAATATTTGAGCCCAATGTAGATATTTTAGCAATTCAAGGCCCAAAATCTTTTGATTTAATGGAAAAAATTTTTGGTAAAAAAATAAAAGAATTGAAATTTTTTGGTTTCGATTATTTTGATTTTAAAGGGATAAAACATTTAATTGCTAGGTCGGGATGGTCAAAACAAGGCGGTTTTGAAGTTTATGTAGAAAATACTAAATCTGGTTTAGATCTTTATGATGAATTGTTTAAAGTAGGAAAAAAATTTGATGTTAAACCAGGATGTCCAAATTTGATTGAGAGAATTGAAAGTGGCTTACTTTCTTACGGTAATGATTTTGATAATCAAGATAATCCATTTGAATGTGGATTTGAAAAATATGTTCATCTAGATTCTGATGTTAATTTTTTAGGAAAAGAAAAATTAATCAAAATAAAAAAAGATGGTATCAAAAAAAAATTAATGGGTATTCAATTAGATACTAATAAAATTAATTTAACTAAATCTTTAGATATTAAAGATGAAAACGGAAATTTTATTGGCGAACTTAGGTCAGCCTGTTATTCACCTCATTTTAAAAAAGTTATAGGTATAGCAATGATAAATGAGCCATATTGTAAAGCTTCTATGGCTGGAAAGCTGGAAATTGAGGGAAATTCATTTACTGTAAAAGTTTGCGATTTACCTTTCATCTAGTATAAAACTTAAATCATGAATATCGTAATAGTAGGAGCCACAGGAAATGTAGGCAGAAAAACTCTCGAAGTTCTTGAAAAAAAAGAACTGTCTATCGATAACTTATATTTGGTGGCTTCATCAAAAAGTGCAGGAAAAAAAATGAATTTTAAAGGTAAAGAATTAGAGGTCTCTGATTTAGAGAGTTTTGATTTTTCAAAAGTTAAAATTGCTTTTTTTGCAGCTGGAGGAAAAATTTCAGAAAAATTTGCATTAAAAGCTGCAAAAGACTGTATTGTAATTGATAACTCAAGTTTTTTTAGAATGGATCCTGACGTACCTTTAATAGTTCCTCAAGTAAATCCTAATCATTTAAACGACATAAAAAAAAATATTGTCGCAAATCCAAACTGCTCAACAGCTCAATTGGTAATCGTTTTAAAGCCTTTACATGACTTATTTAAAATTAAAAGAGTAGTTGTATCTACATATCAATCAGTTTCTGGGGGTGGGAAAGCTCCTATGGATGAATTGATTGAACAAACAAAGTTAATCTTACAAGGCAAAAACGTTGTATCAAAAAATTTTACCAAACAGATAGCATTTAATGCAATTCCTCACATTGATGTTTTTTCTGATGATGGTTACACGAAAGAAGAACTTAAAATGAGCAATGAAACAAAAAAAATTTTAGATAATAAAATTGATCTAACAGCAACCTGTGTAAGGTTACCAATTACTGTTTCACATTCAGAATCTGTAAATTTAGAATTTGAAAAACATTTTTCGCTTGAAGAGGTAAGAGGAGCATTAAATAACTTTGAAGGTTGTAAAGTTATTGATGAAAGAAAGGATGGCGGATATTCAACACCTTTAGAGGCAGAGGGAAAAGAAGAAACTTTTATTTCAAGAATAAGAATGGATAAATCTATAAAAAATGGATTAAATCTTTGGATTGTTTCCGACAACTTATTGAGAGGTGCGGCTTTGAATGCTGTAGAAATAGCTGAAACGTTGATAAAAAATAATTATTATGGAAAATAAAAGACCATTATCCCCACATATTCAAATTTATAGATGGCATGTCTCATCTTTAGTATCCATATCACATAGAATCACAGGAATTGTAAATATCATTGCTATCACTCTAATTTGTTTGTGGGTATCATTAATTTTTATTAGTGAAAATAATCACGAGATGATTAATTTATTCTTCAGTTCCAAAATTGGTAAATTTATTATTTTAGGTCTAACATGGTCTTTTTCATTTCAAATATTAAGTGAAATAAGACATTTAATCATGGATTTGGGCTATGGATTTGAGTTAAAGACTTCTAAAATTACAGGTTTGTTAGTTATGTTTGGTTCTTTAATATTAACAGTGATATTTTATATAATTGGGAAAAATTTAATTTAACATGATAAATGCAACGAAGAAGTGGATTTTTTTAAAAATAAGTGGTGCATTACTAGTTCCACTGATGTTGTGGTTCATTTTAAACTTTATAAAAATCTATGACCAAGATTACTTAAATTTTGTAAGTTTTTTTTCAAACCCTTTAACTAAGTTTTTGTTTAGTATATTTATTGTTAATGCTTATTTCTTTTCTGCATTAAGTATAAGTGAGGTTTTTGAGGATTATATTAAGGAGGATAAAATCAAAAATGTCGCAAATAGGCTTTTATATATTTCGGCAGTGGTAATTCCTCTAATTACAATTATATTAATTAATTAAATATGAGTTCTTATAAAATAGTTGATCATGAGTATGACGTTGTTGTTTTAGGTGCGGGTGGGTCCGGACTAAGAGCTGCAGTAGGTTTAAGTGAAGTAGGATTAAAAACTGCATGTATTTCTAAAGTGTTTCCTACCAGAAGTCATACTTCTGCTGCGCAAGGAGGAATATCAGCTGCGCTTGGTAACATGGGAGAAGATGATTGGCGTTGGCATATGTATGACACAGTCAAAGGTGCAGATTGGTTAGGCGATCAAGACAGTATCGAATACCTATGTAAAGAAGCTCCAAAAGCAGTAATTGAATTAGAAAAATACGGTGTACCGTTTAGTAGAACGGAGGATGGAAAGATTTATCAGAGACCGTTTGGTGGTATGACCAAAGATTATGGAAATGGAATCGTCCAAAGAACTTGTGCGGCTGCTGATAGAACCGGACATGCAATTTTGCATACTCTGTATGGACAAGCTTTAAAACACAAAACAGAATTTTTTATTGAATATTTTGCATTAGATTTGTTGATGAAAGATGGAGCATGTAAAGGCTTAATTGCTTGGAATTTGAATGACGGAACGATCCATAGATTCAGAGCCCATACAGTAATTATTGCAACAGGTGGTTATGGAAAAGTTTATTATTCAGCAACCTCAGCACACACATGCACTGGAGATGGAAATGCTATGGTTTTAAGAGCAGGTTTGCCACTTCAGGATATGGAATTTGTTCAATTTCATCCTACAGGAATTTATGGACATGGTACATTAATAACCGAAGGTGCTAGAGGTGAAGGAGGCTACCTAACAAATTCTAAAGGTGAAAGGTTTATGGAGAGATATGCACCTAAAGCAAAAGATTTGGCATCAAGAGATGTTGTAAGTAGATCAATGTCAATTGAAATAAATGAAGGAAGAGGCGTTGGAAAAGATCAAGATCATGTTCATTTGAATTTAAGCCACTTAGATAAAGATATAATTGAAAGTAGGTTGCCAGGTATTACTGATGCTGCGCGATTATTTGCAAATGTTGATGTTACAAAAGATCCAATTCCTGTAGTACCTACTGTTCATTACAATATGGGTGGCATTCCAACGAATTACAAAGCAGAAGTACTGACTGTTAACGGTTCAGAAAAAACTGTGCCTGGATTAATGGCAATAGGAGAAGCTGCATGCGTATCAGTGCACGGAGCTAATAGATTAGGTTCCAATTCGTTAATTGATTTAGTTGTTTTTGGAAGAGCAGCAGCAAAAAGAGCAGCAGAATTAATTAAACCAGGAACGCCTCATGAACAAATTAGTGAGACGGAAACACAAAAATGTTTGGATCGATTTGATAAATTAAGGAATGCAGAAGGAGATATTGGTACAGCAGAATTGAGACAATCAATGCAAAAAACAATGCAATCAAAATGTGCAGTTTTTAGAACAGAGAAAACTTTAAAAGAAGGTGTTAACGAAATTAGAAAGACCTACGATGGATTAGGCTCTGTATCAGTAAAAGATAAATCTTTAATATTTAACACAGATTTAGTAGAGACACTTGAATTTGATAATTTAATAAGACAGGCAGTTGTAACAGTAGATTCAGCGTATAACAGAAAAGAGAGCCGAGGAGCTCATGCGAGGGAGGATTACCCAAAAAGAGATGACGAAAAATTCATGCAACATACTCTTGCTTGGTGCAACGGAAAAGATACTAAAATAAGTTATAGAGAAGTTCATAAGTCTACTTTAACTAACGATGTTCAATATTTTCCACCTCAGGAAAGAGTATATTGATGGTACAAATTAATTTACCTAAAGATTCAGAGATAAAAAAAGGTAAATATTTTAAAGATAAAACTGGCTCAAAAAATTTAAGAAAAGTAAATATTTATAGATGGGACCCATCAACTGGCGAAAATCCTCGTATTGATACCTATGAGGTTGATATGGATAATTGTCCATCCAAAGTTTTAGATATTTTAAATAAAATTAAAAATGAGATAGATCCAACATTAGCTTATAGGAGATCCTGTGCCCATGGGGTTTGTGGTTCATGTGCAATGAATATGGGTGGCAAAAATGGTTTGGCATGCACAAAACCACATGAAGAAATAGATGGCGATATAGATATTTATCCATTACCACACTTAAAAGTTAAAAAAGATTTAATCGGAGATTTAGATGGATTGTATAAACAATATCAGTCAATCGAGCCTTGGTTAAAAAATAATTCCAAATCCGAAACAAATGAAATTATTCAATCTAAAGAAGATAGGGCTAAACTAGATGGTGCATATGAGTGTATTATGTGTGCTTGTTGTTCAACATCATGCCCAAGCTATTGGTGGAATGGTGATAAATATTTAGGTCCTGCAGTTCTTTTACAGGCATATAGATGGATAGTTGATAGCAGAGATGAGGAAAGAAATTCCAGACTAAAAAAAGTGGCAGATGAGCTTAAACTTTATAGGTGTCATACAATTATGAACTGTACTAGTGCTTGTCCTAAAGGTTTAAATCCCGCAAAAGCTATTGCTGAAATAAAAAAAATGTTAGCAACTGCCAATATTTAAACAATAGACTAATAAGAGTTTTTAATCTAAAACACCCCTATTCATGAAATTAATTGAACATTTCGTTGGTGGAAAAATAATTCCTGGCACTTCAAATAAAAAAGGCAAAGTTTTTAATCCGGCTACAGGTGAACAAGAAAAAGAGGTAAAGTTAGGCTCCAAAGATGATCTGGATAAAGCAGTTTTAATTGCTAGAGAGGCCTTTAAAGAATGGTCTTTAAAACCTCCACTCCAAAGAGCTAGAATAATGTTCAAATTTAAGGAACTTATAGAAAAAAATTCAGATGAGTTAACAAAACTAATAGTTTCGGAACATGGAAAGGTTTATGAGGATGCAAGAGGTTCTCTTACTAGAGGTCTAGAAGTTGTAGAATTTGCGTGCGGTATTCCTCATTTGCTTAAAGGAGAATTTTCAGAAAATGTCGGAACCAACGTTGATAGTTGGTCTATGAGACAGCCTTTAGGAGTTGTTGCTGGTATCACACCATTTAATTTTCCCGCAATGGTTCCTATGTGGATGTTTCCAATAGCAATTGCTTGTGGAAATACTTTTATTTTAAAGCCATCCGAAAAAGATCCATCATGCTCGATTAAGTTAGCTGAATTATTAAAAGAAGCTGGACTTCCTGATGGAGTTTTTAATGTTGTAAATGGTGATAAAGAAGCGGTTGATGCAATTTTAACAAACAAAGATATTAAAGCTGTAAGTTTTGTTGGTTCTACTCCTATTGCTAAATACATTTATGAAAATTCAGCTAAAAATGAAAAAAGAGTTCAAGCACTTGGTGGTGCAAAAAATCATTTAGTTGTTATGCCTGATTGTGACTTGGATGGTGCAGTAAATGGGTTAATGGGGGCTGCTTATGGGTCTGCAGGAGAACGATGTATGGCTCAATCGGTGGCAGTTGCAGTGGGTGATATTGGGGATGAATTAGTGTCAAGATTATCAAAAAAAGCCGAAGCTTTAAAGGTTGGTCCTGGGATGGATAAGGACTCTGAGATGGGCCCATTAGTTACAAAAGAACATCTTGAAAAAGTAAAAAGTTATGTAGACCTGGGTGAAAAAGAAGGTGCAAAATTAATAGTTGATGGAAGAAATTTAAAATTACAAGGATATGAGAATGGTTTCTATATTGGTGGCTGTTTATTTGATCATGTTAAAAAAGATATGAGAATTTATAAAGAAGAAATTTTTGGGCCTGTTTTATCTGTTGTGAGAGTTAAAACTTTCGAAGAAGCAGCAAAATTAATCAATGATCATGAATATGGAAATGGAGTAAGTATTTACACAAGGGATGGTGATGCCGGAAGAACTTTTGCAAGTAAAATTCAAGTAGGTATGGTTGGTATTAATGTGCCTATTCCTGTGCCAATGGCTTTTCATAGTTTTGGTGGATGGAAAAGATCTTTATTTGGCGATAGTGCAATGCATGGCATGGAAGGAATAAAATTTTATACAAAATTAAAAACAATAACATCTAGATGGCCTTCAGGTATTCGGTCTAATGCCGAATTTGTGATGCCAACAATGAAATAAAAAATGAGTAAAATATCTTTAATTGGAGCAGGACAAATTGGTGGAACTCTTGCACATTTAATAGGAACAAAAGAACTAGTTAATGAGGTGGTTTTATTTGATGTGGCTAGTGGTATTGCTAAAGGAAAGGCATTAGACATTGCACAATCTTCATCTGTAGATGGATTTAACGTCAAGTTTTCTGGAACTGATAATTATGAGGATATAAAAAATTCAGATGTAATTATAATTACTGCAGGTGTCCCAAGAAAACCTGGAATGAGCCGAGATGATCTTCTAGGAATTAATTTAAAAATTATTAAACAGGTTGCTGAGGGGGTAAAGAAAAATGCACCAAACGCCTTTGTAATTTGTATCACTAATCCTTTAGATGTTATGGTTATGGCATTCCAAAAATTTTCAGGTTTGCAATCAAATAAAGTTGTTGGTATGGCAGGTATTTTAGATAGTTCAAGATTTAAATTATTTTTATCACTAGAATTAAATGTGCCGGTAAGAGAAATTGAGGCAATGGTTATGGGTGGTCATGGTGACACCATGGTTCCTATGCCAAGATTTACAAAAATTTCAGGTAAACCATTGTTAGAGTTTGTAAAGGATGGAAAGATCTCTTTAGAGAGAATTGAGGAAATTAATCAAAGAACACGAGATGGTGGTGCGGAGATAGTTAAATTTTTAGAGAAAGGATCAGCCTTTTATGCACCAGCAGCTTCAGGTGTTCAAATGGCAGAAGCATATTTGAATGATCAGAAAAAATTATTACCTTGTGCTGTACAATTAAATGGAGAATATGGTGTGAAAAATGTTTATGCAGGTGTTCCTGTTGTAATTGGAAAAGATGGAGTAGAAAAAATTCAAGAGATTGATTTAGATGAAAAAGAAAAAAAAGAATTTATGCATTCAATAGATGCTGTGAAAGCTTTATGGGAAGCTGCATCTAAAATAGATCCTGACTTATCTAAATAATAATGAATATTCACGAGCACCAAGCGAAACAAATATTAAAAAAATATGGAGCTGTAGTTCCTAAAGGGGTATTTGCGCTCAGTGTTGATGAGCTTATTGAAAAAGCAAAAGCGTTAAAAACTGATAAATATGTTCTTAAAGCACAAATTCACGCAGGTGGTAGAGGAAAAGCTGGTGGTGTAAAAATTTTAAAATCTATTGAGGAATTGACTGTAGCAGCTAAAGAATTAATTGGAAAAATATTAATAACTCATCAAACTGGCCCTGAAGGTAGAGAGGTAAAAAGATTATACGTAGAGGAATCTTCAAACATAGATAAAGAGTTTTATTTATCGTGTCTAGTTGATAGATCAAGTTCTAAAATTGCATTCATATCAAGCGATCAAGGAGGAATGGATATCGAAGAAGTTGCAAGCAGCTCACCTGAAAAAATTATAACCACAAAAGTAGATATGGATAACGAAATTTCCAATTCAGATTGTGAAAAAATAATTAAAATTTTTAATTTAAAAGAGGACTTAAAAAAACAAGCAGTATTACTAATAAAATCAATATATAAAATGTTTATAAGCACGGATGCAAACATGGTTGAAGTAAATCCATTGATTTTGACAAAAGAAAAAAAAATTGTTTGTTTAGATGCAAAAGTTAATTTCGATTCAAATGCTTTATTCAGACATCCAGAAATTGTTGAATTAAGAGATTTAAATGAGGAAGATCCTACCGAAATAGAAGCTAGCAAGCATGATCTTGCATATATCAAGCTAGATGGAAGTATTGGCTGTATGGTGAATGGAGCAGGATTAGCAATGGCTACGATGGATATAATTAAATTATATGGAAAAGAGCCAGCAAATTTTTTAGATGTAGGTGGTGGAGCATCTAAAGAAAAAGTATCTGCTGCATTAAAGATAATTCTATCAGATAAAAATGTTAAAGGTATTTTAATAAATATTTTTGGGGGAATTATGCGATGCGATGTTCTTGCTCAAGGAGTAGTTGATGCAGCTAAAGAAATGAATATTAATGTTCCTTTAGTTGTTAGATTAGCAGGTACAAATTTTAAAGAAGGCAAAGAGATTCTTGATAATTCTGGATTAAAATTAATTTCTGCAGAAAATTTAGATGATGCGGCTAAAAAAATTGTTGAGGCAATAAAATAATATGTCAGTTTTAGTAAATAAGAATACCAAAGTAATTTGTCAGGGATTTACTGGCGCACATGGAACTTTCCATTCTGAGCAGACCATAAAATATGGAACTAATCTTGTTGGTGGAGTTACGCCAAAGAAAGGCGGACAAAAACATTTAGACAGACCAGTTTTTAATAGCGTTTTAGAGGCAAAAAACGATGTAGGTGCAGACGCAACTATGATTTATGTACCTGCTAAATTTGCAGCAGCAGCAATTATTGAAGCAATTGATGCATCAATTGAACTTATTGTTTGTATTACGGAAGGAATTCCAATTCAGGATATGATTAAGGTCAGACAAAAATTAAGCGGATCTAGTAGCAGATTGATCGGACCTAATTGTCCAGGAATAATTACACCAGATGAATGTAAAATAGGAATTATGCCAGGCAATATCCATAAAAGAGGAAGTGTTGGAATTGTATCAAGGTCAGGCACATTAACATATGAGGCAGTGGCTCAAACTACTGAAAATGGACTTGGTCAATCAACTTGCATAGGAATTGGTGGAGATCCTATAAACGGTACAAATTTTATAGATTGTTTAGATTTATTTTTAAATGATGATGAAACAGAGTCTATTTTAATGATTGGTGAAATTGGAGGAACTGCTGAAGAAGAAGCTGCTGAATTTATAAAAAATCACAAAATCAAAAAGCCTATAGTTGGGTTTATTGCAGGAATTACTGCCCCTCCAGGCAGAAGAATGGGGCATGCTGGTGCTATAATTTCAGGTGGCAAAGGTGGAGCCAAAGATAAAATTAAAAAAATGGAAGAAAGTGGCATTACTGTTGCTAAATCACCATCAATTATTGGAAAAACTTTATTTAATAAACTGTCTAATTGAAAAATAATATTAGAGAGATATATTGAATTAAAAAGATGTCTTCATCAAAAAATCTTGATTTCGAAAAAACTTCATTTTTAAATAAGTCTAACAGTGCGTTCATAGAAGAGATGTATTTAAAATTTATTAATAAAGATTTAGATCTTCCAGAAAGTTGGACAAATTATTTTGAGGAGATTGGTGAAGAATTAAATGTAATTGCAAAAGAAATTAATGGTCCATCTTGGGGACCAACCAAAAAAAAGATAAATCTAGACGAATTACAAAAGAAAATAGAAGATCAAGATAAAAGTTATGTTAAAAATACCAAACCAGATTCATCAGAAAAATTTAATTTTCAATTACTTGCTGACTCAAACAAAGATTCTATAAGTGCTGTAGCATTAATTAGAGCATATAGATTAAGGGGCCATTTATTAGCAGATCTTGATCCTTTAGAAATGAGAGAGTCAGAATATTTGGATGAACTTCACCCAGAATTCTATGGCTTTAAAAAAGAAAATTATGAAAAGAAAATTTTTCTAAATGGAGTGATCAATCGTAAATATGCAAATATAAGAGAGATACTTAAATTTATGAAGAGAACCTATTGTGGAAAAATAGGTTATGAGTTTATGCATATTTCAAATCCAGTTGAAAGAAAGTGGTTTAGAGACAGAATAGAGCAAGATAAGAATGCACTTCAGTTTACAAAAAACGGCAAGGAGGCAATTTTAAATAAATTAGTTCAGGCAGAGGGATTTGAAAAATTTTTAGCTACTAAATATGTTGGCACAAAAAGGTTTGGTTTAGATGGTGGAGAAAGTTTAATTCCTGCCCTTGAACAAATAATAAAAATTGGAGGGCAAAACAATATAAAAGAAGTTAAGATAGGCATGTCTCATAGAGGTAGACTGAATGTTTTGGCAAATGTTTTACAAAAATCTTATAAAAGAATTTTTAATGAATTTGCTGGTGAGTTTAGTTCTGATACTAAAGATAGTGCTGGAGATGTTAAATATCATCTTGGAGCATCATCAGATAGAGAGTTTGACGGAAATTCAGTTCATGTAAGTTTAACAGATAACCCTTCTCATTTGGAGGCTGTCAATCCAGTGGTTTTAGGACAAACAAGAGCTAAACAATTTTTTCATAAAGACAAAGAGAGAAATAAAGTAATACCTATTCTCATTCATGGAGATGCAGCTTTTGCAGGTCAAGGCGTTGTAGCTGAATGTTTTGCTATGTCCGGATTACCAGGTCATAACACTGGTGGAACAATCCATATTATTGTTAATAATCAAATAGGATTTACTACTAGTCCAAGATTTGCCAGGTCCTCGCCTTATCCATCAGATGTTGCAAAAATGGTAGAGGCACCGATACTTCATGTTAATGGAGATGATCCAGAAGCTGTTGTTTATGCGACCAGAATAGCTGCAGAATTTCGATTAAAGTTTAACAGAGACGTAGTGGTGGACTTAATTTGTTACAGAAGGTTTGGACATAATGAAGGAGACGAGCCTTCATTTACCCAACCTTTAATGTATAAAAAAATAAGATCGCATCCTAGTGTTTATAAAATTTATGGAAGTAAACTTGTAAATGAAAACTCAATTACACAAGAATTGTTAGATCAAAACGTCAAATCATTTAAGAATTTGCTTGATGAACAATATAAAAGTGCAAAAGATTATAAACCTAAAATAGAATGGTTTGAGGGAACATGGTCAAGATATAAGCCTGAAAAAGGTAAAGATAAGAGGGGTATAACTGGTTACGACGAAAATAAACTAAAAACAATTTCAAATAAAATTAATGTCATTCCTAAGGAAAAAAATATTCACAAAACTATTTCTAAAATATTCAATGTCAGAAAAGAAAGGATTGAAAAAGGAACTGGAATTGATTGGTCTTCTGCGGAGGCTCTTGCGTTTGGATCTTTGCTTGAGGAAGGATATCCAGTCAGACTTGTAGGCCAAGATTCTGGTAGAGGGACATTTAGTCAACGACATTCTGTTTTAAGAAATCAAATAGATAATACTAGGTATGTTCCTCTTAATAATATTTCTAAAAATCAAAAGCAATTTGAAGTAGTGGATAGTTTTTTATCAGAACTTGCGGTTTTAGGTTTTGAATATGGTTACAGTCTTGTAGAACCAAATACTCTCACTCTTTGGGAGGCTCAATTCGGTGATTTTGCAAACGGTGCTCAAGTAGTAATTGATCAATTTATTGCATCAGGAGAGAGAAAATGGAATAGAGCATCTGGGATAGTTATGTTATTACCTCATGGGTATGAAGGACAAGGACCAGAGCATTCATCAGCAAGGTTGGAAAGATTTTTACAATTATGTTCAAATGATAATTTGCAAGTTATGAATTGTACAACTCCAGCAAACTATTTTCATGCCTTAAGAAGACAAATGCATAGAGATTTTAGAAAACCTTTAATAATTATGACACCTAAATCTTTATTAAGACATAAACATTGTATTTCGGATTTAGATGATTTTAATAAAAAAAATTCTTTTCATAGAGTTTTATGGGATCATGCTATAGATCCAAAAACTAAAGGGTTTATAAAATTAAAGAAATCCAAAAAAATCAAAAAAGTGATTATTTGCTCTGGAAAAATTTATTTTGATTTACTTGAGGCTAGAGAAAAATTTAAAAAAGATGATATTGTATTTTATAGAATTGAGCAACTTTATCCCTTTCCAGTCAAAGCTCTTGCAAAGGAACTAAAACCTTATGCCAAGAATGCTAATTTTTACTGGTGTCAGGAGGAACCAAAAAATATGGGGGCTTGGTTTTCAGTTAGAGACTATATCCAATGGACATTAGATAATATAAAAGCTAATAATAATCATGTTTCTTATATTGGCAGAAGTCCTGACGCATCGCCCGCTACAGGATATGTTAAAAGACATATTATGCAACAACAAGAAATTATTAAAAAAGTTTTTGATTAATAAGATATGAGTGAAAAAATTATAGTTCCAGTTTTAGGTGAGAGTATAACTGAGGCAACAGTTTCAAAATGGTTAAAAAATGAGGGTGATGAAGTTAAAATTGATGAGCCAATTGTTGAGCTAGAAACTGATAAGGTAAATTTAGAGGTTCCATCACCTATATCAGGTAAATTGACAGAAATTATTTCAAAAAATGGATCTGTTGTAGAAGTTGGAGCACATTTAGGATCGATAGAGGAAATTGGGACAAGTGAGGAAAAGAGTCAAAAAATTGAGAAAATTAAGCCAACTGTAAAGAGAGAAAATATTGAAAATTCAGAACCTGAGCAAAATGAGCCTCAACTGTTAGAAACTGAGTTAGTTGATAAATTAGACGAACAAGAGCAACCACTTGTTTTAACGAAAGAAGTAAAGGCTAAACCAATTATAAATGAAAAGCCAAATGATCAAGTTTTGTCTCCCGCAGTAAGAAAAATTGTTGCTGAGAACAAAATTAACTTAGAGACTATAAAAGGGTCTGGAAAAGATGGAAGATTATTAAAGGGAGACTTAATTAATTTAATGAGCAAGAATCCCTCACCATCAGAAAGAAAAATAAAATATGGTCAGGAAGAACGAATAAGAATGACCAGATTGAGACAGACTATTGCTAAAAGATTGAAACAAGCTCAAGAGAATGCTGCATTACTAACTACTTTTAATGAAGTTGATATGACTAACATAATTGAGATGAGAAAAAATAATCAGGACGATTTTCAAAATCGATTTGGAATAAAGTTAGGAATGATGTCTTTTTTTGTAAAGGCCTCTATCGTAGCACTAAAAAACTTTCCAGCTGTAAATGCTGAAATTGAGGGTGACGAGATTATTTACAAAAATTATTACAACATAAGTTTTGCAGTCGGAACAGATAAAGGTCTTGTTGTTCCTGTTTTAAAAGATGCTGACGTTATGTCATTTGCAGAAATTGAAAAAAATATTAAAGAAATTTCGGATAAAGCAAAAAGTGGAAAACTTACTATTGAAGATCTTCAGGGTGGAACCTTTACAATTAGTAATGGAGGGGTCTATGGTTCTATGCTGTCAACACCAATTTTAAATTTACCACAATCAGGCGTTTTAGGTATGCACAATATAGTTGAGAGACCTGTTGTTATAGAGGGTGAAATTATGGTCAGACCAATTATGTATTTAGCTTTGTCTTATGATCATAGAATTATTGATGGTAAAGAGTCTGTTTCTTTTTTAAAAATGATAAAAGAAAATTTAGAGGATCCAAGAAGGTTATTTTTAGATATTTAAATGCCAGATAAATTTCAAGCAGTAGTAATTGGAGGAGGCCCTGGGGGTTACGTGTGTGCAATTAGACTTGCACAATTAGGTCTAAAAACTGCATGCATAGAGTCAAGAGGATCTCTTGGTGGTACTTGTTTGAATGTTGGATGTATTCCATCGAAAAGCTTACTAAATTTATCAGAAGAATTTCATAAAGTAAAAAATTTATCTAATAAAGGAATTGAAGTAGGTGAGGTCAAACTCAATTTAGATAAAATGATGAAAAGTAAAGAAAAGGCAGTGACAGTTTTGACAAAAGGTGTTGAATTTTTACTAAAAAAAAACAAAGTGACTTATTACAAAGGTGTCGGAAGTTTTAAATCTAAAAATGAAATTTCTATAATAGATAAAGATAATCATGAGACTTTGATATTTTCTGAAAAAGTAATAATTGCGACTGGTTCAGTTCCAGTAGCTTTACCAGGAATTAGTTTTGATGAAAAAATAATAGTCTCATCAACAGGTGTATTAAAACTAGATAAAGTTCCAAAAAAACTAATGGTCGTAGGTGGTGGTTATATCGGTCTAGAAATGGGATCTGTTTGGTCTAGGCTAGGATCTGAAGTTCACGTTGTTGAATTTTTAGATCATATTACACCAGGGATGGATAAAGAAATTTCTAATGAATTTATGAAAATTTTAAAGAAGCAAGGAATAAAATTTCATATGCAACATAAAGTTGAAAAAATTACAAAAAAAAATTCTAGTGCAAATGTTTTAACAATTGATAAAGATGGGAATAAAAAAGATTTTGATTGTGACGTTGTTCTAGTCTCTGTAGGAAGAAAACCTAACACTGAAGAACTCAATTTAGAAAAGATTGGTTTAAATTTAGATGATAAGAACAGAATCCAAACCGATAAAAATTTTAAAACAAATTTAGAAAATATTTATGCTATCGGCGATGTTATCACAGGACCAATGCTTGCACATAAGGCTGAAGATGAAGGTATTGCCGTTGCAGAAAATATTGCAGGACAATCAGGACATGTTAATTATGATACTATACCAGGTGTAATTTATACGACACCTGAAGTTGCATCAATTGGCAAAACCGAGGAACAATTGAAAGAGTCTAATATTAAATATAAAATTGGAAAATTTTCATTCATGGCAAATTCAAGGGCAAAAGCAATAGATGATACTGAGGGTTTTGTTAAAATTTTAGCAGATGAAAAAACAGATAAAGTTTTAGGAGCTCATTTAATTGGGCCTCATGCTGGTGAGTTAATTGCTGAAATTGGAGTTGCAATGGAATTTGGAGCTAGCTCAGAAGATATAGCAAGAACATGTCATGCACACCCCACATTTTCGGAAGCAGTTAAAGAAGCGGCTTTATCTGTTGATAAAAGAGCAATACACTCTTAAAAAAAATTCATATTATCTAAAAATGAAATTTCCGATTCTGTTGCCGAACGTGTTTAATCATCCGTTTACTTATGAGAGTGATATCAAATTAAAAGTTGGCGATTTTGTTGAAGTTCCTTTTGGTAAAACTAAAGTAACAGGTGTTGTATGGGATGAATTTGAAAAAAATAATTCAAAAAAATTTAAGATAAAAAAAGTTATTAATAAATTAGACGTTCCAAGTTTAAAAAAGAACACGTTAGATTTTTTAAATTGGTTTTCAGAATACAACATTGTTCCAAAAGGTATGACTTTAAAGCTTGTATTAACAGGTGGTAAAGAGCTAAAAGGTATTGATCAAAAATTTTATGATAGTTTAACATTTAACTGTTATGACAATCTTATTGAATTAACAAATGATCAAAAAAAATCTCTGGAGCAAATAAATAGTTCTAATAAGAGTTTTAATGTACATGTTTTGCAGGGCACAACAGGATCTGGTAAAACATTTGTATATTTTGAGGCTTTAAAAAATGTTTTGGTAAAGGGTTTTCAAGGTTTAATTCTTTTACCAGAAATTGGTTTGACCACTCAATTTGAAAAAAAATTCATAGAATTTTTTAAGTTTAAACCTGCAATTTGGCATTCTGGTATTACAAAAAAAAATAAAAAAATTATATGGGAAGGTATCATTAGAGGAAAAATAAGTGTTGTAATTGGAGCGAGATCATCTCTATTTCTGCCTTTTAAAAATTTAGGATTAATAATTGTTGATGAAGAACATGACCAATCATATAAACAAGATGAAGGAGTAATATATAATGCTAGAGACATGGCTATCTCTAGGGCATTATTTGAAAAAGTTCCAATCAATTTAATAACATCTGTTCCTTCTTTGGAAACATATGTAAATATAAAAAAAAAGAAATACAAATTTTCAAGACTTGAGCAGAGGTATCAAAATGCTTCTTTGCCAAATTTTGAAATTATAAACTTAAATCATGTTAAATTGCAAAAGCAATCTTGGCTTTCAAAAGAAATAATTCAGAAAGTTAATTTTCACTTAGGAAAGAAAGATCAAGTTTTATTTTTTTTGAACAGAAGGGGTTTTTCACCAAATGCTTTATGTAAAAAATGTTTAAATAGTTTTTCATGTCCAAAATGTTCAATAAATTTAGTTTACCATAAGATTAAAAATAACTTATTGTGTCACTATTGTGGTTTTAAAACCTCTTTAATTAGAAACTGTTCTCAAGGTGGAAATTGTGATTTTATATTTAGTGGACCGGGTGTAGAAAGAATTTCAGAGGAAGTCAAAAAAAACTTTCCACATAAAAAAATTGAAATTTTTTCAAGCGACACTATGAATAAAAAAAATTCAAAGGAAAAACTTGAAAAAATTATCAATAATGAAATTGAAATACTGATTGGAACACAATTAATTTCTAAAGGATTTCATTTTCCACATCTCAATTGTATAGTTGTTGTTGATATTGATTTATCATCCTATGGTCATGATTTAAGAGGAGCAGAAAAAAACTTACAACTATATCATCAATTATCTGGAAGAGCTGGACGTACAGGACAACCCTCAACCGTTTATTTTCAGACTTATAGTCATAATTCAATAATGATTAACGACATCACCAATAAAAATCCAAATATTTTTTTAGAAAAAGAAGTAGAAATAAGAAAAAAAAACAACTTACCTCCATTTCAAAGATTTATCTCTCTAATCCTATCAGGAGAAAATGAAATTAAATTGGAGAAAGAAGCTACTAAATTCAAATTATTTTTGGAAAACAAAATAATTGGTAAAGTTTTAGGACCTGTAAATGCACCAATATTTAGATTAAAAGGTAAGTACAGAATTAGATTGTTAATTAGAGGACCTAAGAATTTAAAATTACAGAAAACTCTGTCTACTTTAATAACAAAATATAAATTTCTACCAGGAATAAAACTTTCAGTTGATGTTGACCCAATAAGCTTTAATTAACGCCTAAAAAAAAACATTTTTTTGTCAACGTGTTACTTGAAGAGTATTATGGCATGTGTTAATTAAATCCTGATTTTTTAAATTAATCACGTACATTAAAAGGTAATAAATTGAGCAAAGATAAAGGTTTTTCAAGCACTTCAGCTAACAGATATTCTCTAGCTTTGTACGAATTAGCAGTGGAGGCAAATGTGCTTTCTCAAATAGAAACAAATGTATTATCAATAATTAATTTAATTGAAAAAAGTAACGATTTTAAAAACTTAATCAAAGACCCTACAGTAAGTCAGAACGATTTAAGTAATGCAATTGATAAAATTTTTGATTATTTGAAAATTGAAAATTTACTAAAAAATTTCACAAATTTTTTAGTAATAAAAAGGCGATTTTTTTTTGTGGAGCAAATATTGAATAATTTTATTGAGATTTGCTCAGAAAAAAGAGGTGAGTTAAAGACAGAGATAAAATCAGCAAAAAATCTATCAAAAGATGAAATTAATAAGATCAAAGATGAATTATCAAAACATTTCACTTCAAAAATAAAACTTAATTATAAATATGATGAAAGTTTAATAGGAGGACTGATAGTGCAAGTGGGCAGCATGATGATTGATACTTCTATTAAAAATAAATTACAGAAAATAGAAAATAAAATGATGAAGGTATAATATGGAAATAAATCCCTCAGAAGTAACAAAAATATTAAAAGAACAAATTAAAAACTTTGGAGAAAAAGCTGAGGTATCTGAAGTAGGCCAAGTTTTGTCAGTCGGAGATGGTATAGCTAGAATTTATGGACTTGACAATGTTCAAGCTGGAGAAATGGTTGAGTTTACCGATGGTTCAAAAGGTATGGCTCTTAATTTAGAGAGCGAAAATGTTGGAGTTGTTATTTTTGGAGATGATAGAAATATTAAAGAAGGAGATATAGTAAAGAGAACCGGAAGTATCGTTGATACTCCTGTCGGAAAAGAATTACTGGGACGAGTAGTAGATGGTTTAGGCAATCCTATTGATGGAAAAGGTGCTTTAGATAAAGGTGTTAAGAAAAGTAGGGTAGAGGTAAAAGCACCAGGCATAATACCTCGTCAATCTGTTAGCGAACCGATGCAAACAGGTTTAAAATCTATTGATAGTTTAGTGCCAATAGGAAGAGGACAAAGAGAATTAATTATTGGAGATAGACAAACAGGTAAAACAGCAGTTGCTGTTGATGCAATCATCAATCAAAAAAAAATTAATGAGTCAGGGGATGAGAAACAAAAGTTATATTGTATTTATGTAGCTGTTGGTCAAAAAAGATCAACTGTAAGACAAATTCAAAAAACTTTAGAAGAGGCTGGAGCAATGGAATATACTACTATTGTTGCTGCAACAGCATCAGACTCAGCTCCTTTGCAATTTTTAGCTCCATACACTGGTTGTGCTATGGGTGAATATTTCAGAGATAATGGAATGCATGCACTAATAATTTATGATGATCTTTCAAAGCAAGCTGTTGCTTATAGACAAATGTCCTTAATTTTAAGAAGGCCACCAGGGAGGGAGGCATATCCTGGTGATGTTTTTTACCTTCATAGTAGACTACTTGAGAGAGCTGCAAAACTAAGTGATGAACATGGTGGCGGTTCTTTAACAGCACTACCAATTATAGAAACACAAGGTGGTGATGTATCTGCATATATACCCACAAATGTAATTTCTATAACAGATGGACAAATCTTTTTGGAAACTGAACTTTTTAATCAAGGAATAAGACCAGCTATAAACGTAGGGCTTTCAGTTTCAAGAGTTGGATCTGCGGCACAAACAAAAGCTATGAAAAAAGTTTCTGGTTCAATGAAACTCGAATTAGCACAATACAGAGAAATGGCGGCTTTTGCGCAATTTGGCTCTGACTTAGATGCATCAACTCAACAACTACTTAATAGAGGATCAAAGCTTACAGAGTTACTTAAACAAAAACAATATTCTCCGATGACAGTGGCTGAGCAAGTAATTTCAGTTTTTTGTGGTGTTAAAGGTTATCTAGATGACATAGAACTAAAAGAAATTGCAAATTTTGAAAATAAAATAATTGAAAAATGTAAATCTGAAAAGCCAGAAATCATAGAGTCTATTTTAAGTTCAGGCAAACTTGAAGAAGACTCAGAACAAAAATTAGTAGAAGTAATTAAAAAGCTTAAACAAACATTTAATTCATAAAATATTTATGGCTAGTTTAGATGATTTAAAAAAAAGAATTGCAAGCGTTAAGTCTACACAAAAAATTACTAAAGCTATGAAGATGGTTGCTGCAGCTAAACTTAAAAGGGCTCAAGATAGTGCAGAAAAAGGAAGACCATACTCTGAAAAAATGAATAATATAATCCTAAATTTGTCGGAGGGAATTTCTGATAAAGAAAATGCCCCTAAGCTTTTATCTGGAACAGGAAAAGATCAAATTCATTTGTGTGTTGTAATGACTTCAGATAGAGGTTTATGTGGTGGCTTTAATTCTAATATTATTAAAAAAGCCAAAAGTTATTTTTCTAGATTATCTAGTGAGAGTAAAAAATTAAAGATTATAACTGTAGGCTCTAAAGGTAATGATCAATTAAAAAGAGTTTTTGGTGAAAAAATAATTGAAAATATTTCATTTAAAGATTCAAAAAATGCCAATTTTTTTGATGCTGAAAAAGTAGGCAAAATAATTATTGAGAAGTTTCAAAAAGAAGAATTTGATATTTGTACAATTTTTTTTAATCAATTTAAAAACGTTATTACACAAATACCTCAAGCTCAACAAATCATACCTTTAAAAGCAGATATTAATGACAAGGAAAAATCAGAGGATAATTATGAATTTGAACCTGATGAGGATGAGATTTTAACGAATTTATTACCAAAAAATATATCAACACAAATATTTAAAGCGATGTTAGAGAATTCAGCTAGCGAACAAGGTGCAAGAATGAGTGCTATGGATAATGCAACTAGAAACGCAGGTGAAATGGTTGATAAACTTACTATTGAGTATAATAGAAGTCGTCAGGCAGCAATTACAAAAGAACTAATAGAAATAATATCAGGAGCAGAAAGTTTATAATTATGAGCAAAGGAATAATTACACAAGTTATAGGTGCGGTAGTTGATGTTAAATTTGAAGGAGAACTTCCAGAAATTTTAACAGCATTAGAATGCAAAAATGGCAATAATCGTCTAGTTTTAGAAGTCGCTCAACATTTAGGAGAGTCAACCGCAAGAACTATTGCAATGGACGCCACAGAAGGGTTGAAAAGAGGTGACGAAGTAATTAACACAAAAGCTCCAATTAAAGTTCCAGTTGGTCCAGAAACTTTAGGAAGAATTATCAATGTAGTTGGCGAACCAATTGATGAAAGAGGAGAAGTTAAAACGAAAGAAAATTGGCCAATCCATAGATCGGCACCAGAATTTAATGATCAATCAACTGAAACTGAAATTCTTGTTACTGGTATTAAAGTCATAGACTTGTTAGCTCCTTATGCAAAAGGTGGAAAAATTGGATTATTTGGAGGAGCAGGCGTTGGAAAAACTGTTTTAATTATGGAATTAATTAACAATGTCGCTAAGGCCCATGGAGGTTTTTCTGTTTTTGCCGGTGTGGGTGAAAGAACAAGAGAGGGAAATGATCTATATCATGAAATGATAGAGTCCGGTGTTATTAAAAAAGAGGGAGCAGGATCTAAAGCTGCCTTAGTATATGGTCAAATGAATGAACCTCCTGGAGCAAGAGCAAGAGTTGCTTTAACAGGTTTGACGGTTGCTGAATATTTCAGGGATCAAGAAGGACAAGATGTTTTATTTTTCGTTGATAATATATTTAGATTTACACAAGCGGGTTCAGAGGTTTCAGCTCTATTAGGAAGAATTCCTTCTGCTGTTGGATATCAACCAACTTTAGCAACGGATATGGGTAACTTACAAGAAAGAATTACGACCACTAACAAAGGATCTATTACATCAGTACAAGCAATATATGTCCCTGCTGATGATTTAACTGACCCAGCACCTGCCACATCGTTTGCTCACCTGGATGCAACAACAGTACTTTCAAGACAAATTGCTGAAATTGGAATTTATCCTGCAGTAGATCCTCTTGACTCTACTTCAAGAATTCTTGATCCCAGAATAGTTGGAGATGAACATTATAGGGTCGCGAGAGAAGTTCAAAAAATACTTCAAACTTATAAATCTTTACAAGACATAATAGCAATTTTAGGTATGGACGAACTATCCGAAGAGGATAAATTGATAGTCGCCAGAGCAAGAAAAATTCAAAGATTTTTATCACAACCTTTCTTTGTTGCTGAGGTGTTTACGGGTTCCCCAGGTAAACTGGTTGAACTTGAGTCTACAATAAAAGGTTTTGATGCAATCTGTAAAGGCGAGTATGATCATCTTCCAGAAGCAGCATTTTATATGGTAGGTACAATCGAGGAAGCTATAGAAAAAGCTGAAAAAATGAAAAAAGATGCCGCTTAATGAGCGAAGAATTTAAACTTGAAGTAGTCAACCCAGAAAAATCTTTTCTTTCAAAAGATGATGTCACTGAAGTGGTAGTTCCAGCATTTGAGGGAGAGATGGGAATACTTAAGGACCATATATCTATAATTTCTTTTTTAAAACCTGGCATAATAAAAATTTATTCGAAATTAGGTGAGGAAAAATATTATATTGAAGATGGGATAATTGAATTCAAGAATAACAATCTATCAATTCTTACTAGCTCCATTTTCAACATTAAAGATGTAGAAAAAAGCAAGATAGATGAAATGCTGAGAGTTGCCGAAGAGACAGCTAAGGACAACATAAGCGATCAAGCAAAATATTTAATTGATCAGAAAATTGAAGTTTTAAAAACTATTAATTAATAATCTTTTCTAATTTTTTTTGAAGAATTTTGTAAACATTAAGCTTGAAACTTACAACTATCTCCGTAATAGAGTTTAGTTCAATCCATTTCCATTCAAAAAATTCTGGTTTGCTCGTGTTAATATCAATTTCGTTATCACTACCAAGATGTCTCATTAAAAACCATTTTTGTTTTTGCCCTCTAAATTTACCTTTCCAAATTTTACCTAGAAGATGTTTTGGTAGTTCATAAGTTGTTATTTCATCTATTTCAGTTATTAACTCTACATTTTTAATACTGGTTTCTTCTTCTAGTTCTCTGTAGGCGGCAGATAAAAAATCTTCACCTTCATCTACACCCCCTTGCGGCATTTGCCAAAAACCTTTTGGGTTGTCAATTCTTTTTGCTACAAAAATTTTATTTTCTTTATTTAAGACAATTATTCCAACACCTACTCTGTAAGGTAGATTTCTATATTTATCCTGAATTTTAACCATTAAGTAATTTGATTGCATAATTTAATTGATTGTCGGTTTCAGTTTTAATTTTAAAATCATCACTTTCCTCATCAATCTCAATGTCAGGTGACACACCTACTTCAGAAATAGATTTACCTGAAGGCAAATAATACTTAGCTACAGTTAATCTAATGGCCCCTTTATTTTTTAGAGGAATAATAGATTGAACAGATCCTTTGCCATAACTATTTTCACCAACTAAAATTGCTCTCTTATGATCTTTTAAAGCTCCTGCAACAATCTCTGAGGCTGAAGCTGAACCATAATTAATCAAAACAAGAATAGTTTTCCCTTTAGTAAGATCTCCTTTTTTTGCAAACCATTTTCGATTTTCTGATTGTTGTCTACTTTTTGTAGAGACGATCTCACCATTATCCAAAAAGAAATCAGAAATTTTTATAGCTTGTGATAATAGCCCACCTGGATTGTTTCTTAAGTCTAAAATATAAGCTTTTAAATTTTTGTTTTTTTCAAATTTATTTATTTCCTTTTTTATTTGTCTGGCACTATTTTCATTAAAGGAAGTTAATCGGATATATCCAATATTTTTTTCTAATAGGTCTGCTTTTACTGATTTAATTTGGATTATCTCTCTTGTTACATTAAATGTTATAGCTTTTTTTTCTCCTCGTCTTCGTATTGTCAACTCAATAGCTGAACCAACGGGTCCTCTCATTAAATCAACTGCTTCACTCAAAGATTTACCTTGAACCTGGGTGTTATTAATTTTTACAATGTAATCTCCGGCCTTTATTCCAGCTTTTGATGCGGGTGTATCATCTATTGGAGTTATCACTTTTACAACACCCGACTCCATTGTTACTTCAATACCAAGCCCTCCAAATTCTCCACTTGTCTCAGTTTGCATCTCATTAAAAATTTCAGGAGACATGTAGCCCGAGTATGGATCTAAAGATTGAAGTAAACCGTTAATAGCAGAGTCCATACTGTCAGATTGGTTAATTTCATCAACGTATTCTTTATTTATTTTTTCTAAAACTTCACCAAAAACATCAATCTTTTTATAAATTTCATTTTCAGATGAAAAAACTTTTTGACTAAGAAAAAATAAAATTAAAGTACAAGTTAATAAATTTAATATTATTTTATTCATTATATTATTAATTTTTCCTTTGGTATTAGCTCTGACCACATTTTTTCAAGTTCATAAAACTTTCTTTTTTCTGGATGAAAAATATGTATTATTAGATCAATGCCATCAACCAGTTTCCACTCAGTGCTATCTTTGCCTTCAATTTTAGAGTCTTTTATTCCACTATCTTTAAGTTTTTCTAGAACTTGTTCAGATAAGGCTTGAATATGCCTTGAAGAAGTTCCGCTAGCTATAATCATATAATCGGCCATTGCACTTTTATCTTTTAAATCTATACTCACAATATTTTGAGCTTTATTTGTGTCTAGAGTTTCAATGATAATTTTTTTTAAGCCTAAGATTTTGTCCATTAATTACATCTACCTTATCAAATTTTCCTTAATTGAGAAGATGAAATATTAACTTTATTAAATTCAATGAACTTTAAAGTTTTTCCATTTAATCTTTTATATGATACTGAATTTAACGATTTTTTTTTATAGCCATGACGATCAAAAACAATAATTTTACATTTTTTTGAAATAGCTTCCCACTTATACCACTTGTGAAAATTAATAAGATTATCTGCCCCCATTAGAAAATAAATTTCAGCTTTGGTAGTTCTTTTTAGAAAGTTTATTAAGTCAATAGTTTTATTAGATCTTATTATCTTTTCATAAAATTTTATTTTTATAAAATTATTTAACTTTATGATATTTTTACAACTTTGGATTCTTTCAGAAATGCTTGTATTATTCTTTTTCTTCAAAGGATTTTTTAAAGTAATTGCCCAAATTATTTTATTTAATTTGTATTTTTTTACAGCTTTTTTTGATATTGCTAAATGACCAACATGAGCAGGATCAAATGACCCACCAAGAACACCAATTTTATTTTTAAATCTCAAATTATTTCCTTATTCTCCCATTACTTGATATTTGATACTTATAAGACACTAATTGATTAAGTCCAACAGGGCCTCTCGGAGGAAGCTTGTTAGTTGAAATACCAACTTCACCGCCAAAACCAAATTCTCCGCCATCTGCGAATTGAGTTGATGTATTATGCATGGCAATTGAGCTTTTAACTTCATTTAAAAATTTTTTTGCTGATTTCTTATTCATGGTGATAATCGAGTCAGTGTGCATTGTCCCATATTTGTTAATATGATTGATTGCATCATTTATATCTCTGACACATTTTACAGAAACTGTAGCTGACAAATATTCTTTTGACCAATCTTTATTAGTAGCTCTAATAATTTTTCCTTTATAATTTTTTTTGATTCTGTTGTCTCCAATAATTTTACATCCATGATCTTCTAAGTGTTTTAAAATTATGTTACATGATTTTTTTAAGATTTTTTGATGAACTAAAATTGTTTCTGTAGCTCCACAAATTGCTGTATTCCTTAATTTTGCATTAAAAATAATCTTTTTTGCTGAATTTAAGTTTGCATTCTTATCAACATAAGTATGACATACTCCTTCCAAATGACCAATCACTGGTAAGTTAGATAACTTCTGAACTTTTTTTACTAAATTTTTTCCTCCTCTCGGAATAACTACATCAACATATTTATCCATTTTGCTTAATAGATAATCAACAATATTTCTATTAGTGGAGTCAATAAATTGAACAAAATTTTCGTTAATATTATTTTTTTTTAATGAGTCTCTAAAAAGTTTTGACAAAATTTTATTTGAAAAAAAAGCTTCTGATCCACCTCTCAAAATTACTGGGTTTCCGGATTTAAAGCATAATGATACGACGTCTGAAGTAACATTTGGCCTACTTTCATAAATAATAGCAATTATTCCTATAGGAATTGAGATCTTAGAAATACTTAACCCATTTGGTCTCTTCCATTTCTCCAAAACTCTATTTGTTGGGTCTTTAAGTTTTATTACAGATTTTATTGAACTAATAATGTTATCTATTTTTTTTTCATTTAAAATAAGACGTTCAATTAAGTTCTTTTTAACTCCCTTATTTATTGATCTATTAACATCTCTCTTATTAGCACTAATGATTAGTTTTTGATTTTTTCTAATAAGTGAACAGTAGTCTATTAATACTTTATTTTTCTTTTTAGTATCCACTTGATGTGCCAAAGCGCTTTTTGATTTTTTCCCAATATTAGTTAAGATTTTTTTTATCATATTTTTACCATATCGTCTTTATGGACCACTTCCGATTTTGAAATGTAGCCAAGAATCTTTTTTATCTCATTAGAGTGGCATCCTAAAATTTTATTTATCTCATTTGACGAGAATGAACTCAAGCCTCTAGCAAATTCCTTACGTTTATTATCTAAAATTTTTATATGATCACCTTTTTTAAAATCACCATTAACCTTCTTGATACCAGCTGCCAATAGACTTTTTCCATTTATTAATGCTTTCTTGGCACCATCATCAATAATTAACTCTCCTTTTGGTGAAACGGAGCTAATAATCCATTTTTTTCTGGCATCTAATTTTGGAACATCAGATATAAACCACGTGGAATTTTTTTTTTCTTCTATTTGATTGATTGGATTTAAATATAATCCATTTGCTATCACCATATTACAACCAGCTAAATTACATATTCTTGCAGCTTCAATTTTAGTATTCATACCTCCACTCCCAAACTCTGTTCTCCCTCTGATATCAACATTTTTTAAATCCTTTTTGATGTTAGAAATATTTCTGATTAATTTTGCATCTTTAAAATTTTTGGGATTTTTTGTATAAAGGCCATCTACATCTGATAATAAAACTAGTGTATCTGCATTAGTAATTTGAGCCACTCTAGAAGCCAATCTGTCATTATCCCCAAATTTTATTTCCGATGTAGCAATAGTGTCATTTTCATTTACTATAGGAATATAATTAAGCTGAAATAAATTTTCAAAAGTCCTTTTCGCATTTATTGATCTCCTTCGTTCTTCAGTATCCTCTAATGTAAGCAGAATTTGGGAAATATTTAACTTATATTTTGAAAAAGTTTCTGAAAATAAATTCATCAATTCTATTTGTCCTATAGAGGCTATTGCTTGACTTTTATCTAGCTTTAAACCTGATTTACTATAATTCATTTTTTTACAACCAAGAGCAATAGCTCCAGAACTTACTATTACAACCTGTTGATTATTAGATTTTAAATTTTTTATATCTTTGGCAAAACTCAGTAACCATTTTTTTCTTATTTTTTTGTTATTATCAACTATCAAAGAAGATCCGATTTTAACTACAATTATTTTTGAATTTTTAAGAGACATATGAGATAAGTTTAGCCTTAATTTTAGATATGGAGTCTTTTTCCAATGTTGACAAAGTTAAAACTTCACAATTTTTATCCTTTGAAAAATTTTTTACTGTTTTTTTAACAATATCTTTATCTAATAAATCTATCTTATTTAAAACAATCAATTCCTTTTTTTTAATAAGATCTTTACTATAATTTCGGAGTTCTTTTTTGACTTGATTGTAAGATTTTTTTAAATCATCATTTGTAATATCTATCAAATGCAAAATAGATTTACATCTCTCGATATGTTTTAAAAATTTTGTACCAAGGCCAGTTCCCTCATGTGCTCCTTCTATTAAACCAGGTATGTCTGCTAAGGTAACTTCTTTATCATCATAACTTGCAACACCAAGATTAGGATTTAAAGTAGTAAATTGATAATTAGCAATCTTTGGATTAGCATTTGTTATAGCTGCCAATAAACTTGATTTACCTGCATTTGGTAATCCAATAATGCCTATGTCAGCAATAGTTTTTAATTGAAGCCAAATTGTAAACTCTTCACCTACTATGCCTTTAGTGTATTTTCGTGGAGCTCTATTTGTTGAACTTTTAAATCTTGTATTACCCAAACCTCCTTTTCCTCCAGAGGCAACAACGAACTTCTCTCCAATTTTAGTAAAATCATATAAGAGTGTTTTGTTGTCTTCTTCGAAGACTTGTGTTCCCAGAGGAACTTTGAGAATTAAATCTTCTCCACCTTTTCCAGTACGATTTTGACCTGAACCATTTTCACCTCTTTCAGCTTTGTGATGTTGCTGATATCTAAAGTCAATTAATGTATTTAAATTTTGCTCAGCTTTTAAAATAACAGAACCTCCTTTTCCACCGTCACCGCCGTCTGGTCCACCAAATTCAATAAATTTTTCTCTTCTGAAACTAGGAGAACCATCTCCACCGTTCCCTGCTTTTATATAAATTTTTACCTGATCTAAGAATTTCATAATACAACGCTATTTTAAGTTGTACTATTAATTGGGTTTTACAGAAACAAAAGTTCTATCTGATTTAGTTTTTTTAAAAACAACTTTGCCCTTAATAACAGAAAAAATTGAATGGTCTTTACCCATACCAACGTTTTCACCGGGAAAAATTTTTGTTCCCCTTTGTCTTACGATTATGTTTCCTGGCACCACGGTTTCTCCACCATATTTTTTCACACCAAGTCTTCGTCCAGCACTGTCACGTCCGTTTCTTGATGATCCACCTGCTTTTTTTGTTGCCATAACCCTACCTTACTTTTTATTTTCCTTTGTATCCTTTGCTACCTTTTTTGTTGCTTTAGAAACTTCTTTAGCTTCAGATAAGATCTTACCATCTTTTGAAAAAATCTTATTTATTCTGATCATAGAATATTGTTGCCTGTGGCCATTCTTTCTTCTTGAATTTTGTCTTCGTCTTTTTTTAAAAATTAAAATGGTTCTATTTTTGCTATTTTTTATCAGATTTGCTTCAACTTTCGCACCTTGCACTACAGGAGACCCGATTTCGATTTCTTTTTCATTTCCGTAAGCTAAAATTTCCTTAAATTCTATTTTAGTATCTGGTTTTGAATTTGGTAGTCTCTCAATTTTTAGGATTTCACCTGACACTACTTTGTATTGTTTTCCACCAGTTTGTATTACTGCATAAGACATAAGGATCTCAATTTTTAATAATCGCAATATAATCTGAGCGAAACTTTAGTCAAGCTCAATAAATCAAAAATTATCCTTTAAATCTCTCAGTTTTGAAAAACTCTCAATATCCTCAGCTTTTAAAAATATATTACACTCCAATTCATCATCTAAAACAGAAGGAATAGTTGGCGAATTAACTTTTAGATTATTTTTAATCTTTAAAACTTTCTCTTTTAGCTTCAAGTTGTCTGGATCATTTAGTAAACAGAATTCAGAGTTTTTTAGTGTATATTCATGACCACAATAAATCAGAGTATCTTTAGGTAATCTTTTAAATATTTTTAAAGAGTTAAACATCTGTTCATAAGTTCCCTCGAAAATTCTACCACAACCTAAAGAAAATAAAGTATCACCTGTAAAAATTATTTTTTCTTTGAAAAAATGAAAAGCAATATGGCCTAATGTATGACCTGGGGTATGATAAATTTTTGCTTCAAAGTTATCTTTTTGCCAGATTTGATTACTTTCTACAAGAACATCTATTCCTGGAATTCGATCTCTATCATCTTTGAATCCAATTACATCACAATTATATTTTTTTTTTAGTTCAAGATTGCCACCAATATGATCATGATGGTGATGGGTATTTAAAATATATTTCAGATTTATCTTATTGTTATCAATAAAATCAATTATCGGTTCAGATTCACTTGGGTCAACTACACAAGCCGATCGATTATTTTCATCAATTATCAAGTAACTATAATTATCTTGTAGACATTTAATAATTTGTATTTTCATTTATTTTCAATTAAAAATATTCCAAGCTCACCTAATAAATTTTTCAAAAAAATATTTGACTTACTTATCTTTGAAATATTTTTATTTATTAGCGCTAAAGATTTAACAATTTTGAAGTTTATAGTTTCTGAAAATCTTACAAAATCTTTAATAGTACACATATGAATATTTGGGGTGTTGTACCATTCATGAGGTAATGAACTTGTAATTGGCATAGTTCCTTTAAAAAGTAAGTCTAACCTTACCTTCCAATTTCCAAAATTTGGAATTGTTACTATAGCTTTTTTGCCAACTCTCAAAAGTTCTTTAATGACAATTTCTGGATTTATAAAAGCTTGTAGTGTCTGACCTAAAACAACGTAATCAAAAGAATTTTTTGGAAATTGTTTTAAGTCAAGCTCTGCATTGCCCTCAATAACCGTCAATCCTTTAGCTATACATATTTGAACTTTTTCTTTAGAAATTTCAATTCCTCTTATATTCACATTTTTGTTTTTTCTCAAAAATTCCATCAAAGTTCCATCATCACAACCCACATCTAATACAGTTGAGTTTTTTTCGATTATATTTGCAATAAAATTATATTCAGCTTTCATCATTACTTTCTATATAAGATTTATCTAAAAAATTTTTGAGTGCATTTAAAAAATCTGGAACTTCTAGTAAAAAGGAGTCATGCCCTTTATCAGAATCTATTTCAACAAAACCTACATTCGCACCAATTGCGTTTAAAGCAATAACTATATCTTTATTCTCTTGAGTTGGATAAAGCCAATCTGACGTAAAAGACATAATAAAAAATTTAGTTTTGGTTTTTTTGAAGGCGTTTGATAAATTGCCATCAAATTGTTTAACTAAATCAAAATAATCCATTGCTCTAGTTATATAAAGATAACTATTAGCATCAAATCTATCTACAAATACTGAACCTTGATAACGTAAATAGCTTTCTATTTGAAAATCAGCATCAAATCCAAATTTAAGATCATCTCTTTCCTGGAGATTCCTACCAAATTTTTCTTGAAGCCCCTTTTTAGATAAATAGGTAATATGAGCAGCCATTCTTGCTACAGCTAACCCTTTATCTGGCAAAGTGCTTTTAGAATTATATTTTCCATCCATCCAATTATGATCAGCAGTTATTGCTTGTCTACCAAGCTCATTGAATGCAATATTTTGCGCTGAATGGCTAGATGTACAAGCAATAGGGACAGCTGTTTTAGCTTTGTCTGGAAAATTACTCACAAATTGTAAGACCTGCATTCCTCCCATTGATGCACCAACTACAGAAAAAAGCTTTTTAATATTAAAAAAATCTAATAAATTTACTTGGGCGTTTACCATATCATTGATCGTAATAACTGGAAAATCTGTTCCATATATTTTTTTTGTTTCAGGATTTTCGTGACTTGGACCAAAAGACCCCATGCAACCACCAATCACATTAGCACAAATTACAAAATATTTATCTGTGTCGATAGATTTCTTTGGGCCTACTGCATAAGACCACCACCCATCTTTTTTAGTTACTGGATTTACACCTGTTACAAATTGATCGCCTGTTAAGGCGTGAAAGACTAAAATTGCATTATCCTTATTTTCATTTAACTTACCATAGGTCTCATATGCTAGAGGAAATTTACTAATAGTTCGACCACAGTCTAACTTAAGTGGTTTTTCAATTATCAATGTTTTTATATTTTCTTTTATATTCATAATTATTGCTGAAAATTGAATTGTGAGAAAAAAACTTTTTTAGCGGTTTTTTTAAAGCGCTCGCAATTCAGATAAATCAGCGCAAAAATTTTGTACAAGAAGTTTTGAGCTATGTCAATTTTAATATATTTTAACTTAAACTATATAAAAAAATCTTAATTTATCTATAAAGAGCATAAAAATTAAAAAAAAAAGAAAATATTATGAGATTTAAAAAATTCAATATTGATGCCTATGAGCCAGGTAAATCTAGCGTTAATAATTTGAAAAAGGTTATTAAATTATCAGCTAATGAATCTGCTCTTGGCATGAGCTCTAAAGTGAAAAAAATAATATCAAATAAAAACCTTAATTTTTTTAGATACCCGGATGGAAAATCTAAGTTGCTCAGGTCTCAAATCTCAAAGAAATTTAAATGCGATAAAGACAAAGTTATTTGTGGGGCTGGATCTGATGAGGTTATTCAGATGTTATGTCAATTATTTTTAAGACCAAAAGATGAAGTAATTGTTCCCCAATTTAGTTTTTTAATGTACAGAATTTATTCAAAAATAGTAGGTGCAAAAGTAGTATTTGCTAAAGAAAAAAATTATAAAATCTTAATTTCAGAAATAATTAAAAAAGTTACAAAAAAAACTAAAATTGTTTTCTTAGCGAATCCAAATAACCCAACAGGAACTTATTTGACTGAAATTGAACTTATTGAATTAAGAAAAAAACTTAGAAAAGATATTTTACTTGTAGTAGATGATGCTTATGCAGAATATATGAAAAATCACGATTACAAATCAGGTTTAGATTTATTTAAGAAAAAAGAGAATGTTTTTATTTTAAGGACATTCTCAAAAATTTATGGATTATCATCATTAAGAATAGGATGGGGATATGGGTCAAAAAAAATTATAAAGTCCCTCAACGTTATCAAACCTCCATTTAATGTTAACGAGGTAGCTCAAAAAGCAGCAGTAGAGTCTCTTAAAGATAATAAATTTATATCTCGTTCAATTAGCCATAATATTTTTTATGCAAAAAAAATAAAAAATTTTTTGGAAAACTATGAAATTAATTCTAATAAAATTTCAGCTAATTTTTTACTTTTGGATTTTTCAAAATGTAGAATTAAAGCTAAATATTTTTATGAAAAATTAAAGAATAAAGGAATAATTTTAAGATCTACAGAGGACGGGTATAAAATAAAAAATATGTTGAGATTAACAGTGGGTTCAAAAACTGATAATATAAAATTTATGAAAGCAGCTGAAAGTATATTTAAAAGATGAAAAATATATTGATTATTGGTTGTGGTTTACTAGGTTCGTCTTTAGTCAGAAAAATTTCCAAAAAAAGAATTTCAAAAAAAATTTTCATTTACGAAAAATCCAGAAAAAATATTGAAAAAATAAAAAAACTTAAATTAAAAGGTACCATTGTAGAAAAATTAAAGGATGTATTACCTCATACAGGTTTTATTATTTTTTGTACACCAATGAGTGAATATAAAAAAATAATTTTAAAAATAAATGATTATCTTTCGTCTGATCATATAATTACGGACATCGGTTCAGCAAAATTAAAATCTAATGAAATAATTAGAAAAAATTTAAAAAAAAAAATATTCTGGACTTCAAGTCACCCTATTGCCGGGTCTGAGGTTAGTGGGCCTGAAAATGGGAAAGAAGATTTATTCGAAAATAAATGGTGTGTTTTAATAAAAGATAAAAAAACTAATATTAAACATTTAAATTTTTTAAGATCTTTCTGGAAAAGGGTAGGCTCTAAAACTGTTGTAATGAATTCTGAAAAACATGATAAGATTTTTTCAATGACAAGTCATTTGCCGCATTTAATTGCTTATAATCTTGTAAAATCTGCACAAGATTTTGAAAAAAAACAGAGATACAATTTAATTAAATATAGCGCAGGTGGTTTACGAGATTTTTCAAGAATAGCCGCATCAAATGAAATAATGTGGAGAGATATTTTTTTTAACAATAAAACAAATGTATCAAAAGCAATTGATATTTTTGTGAAAAATCTTCATTCTTTTAAGAGAGATATTATCTCAGGTAATAGTAAATCAGTTATTAAAAAATTAACTCAAACTAAGAAAGTAAGATCTAAAATCGTTAAATTGAAACAAGATACTAGCAAACCTGATTTTGGAAGAAATTAATATTTTTTAATATTACTAATTTTTATAATATGTAAATTAGCTGTTTTATCAATCAACATAATAGTAAATTTTGTTGGCATTATTACAACTTTTTTTCTGGGACCATAAGCATGAATAAATTGATGTTTATTAAGACACATTCCAACATGTCCTTTCCAAAAGACGATATCTCCCTCTGACAAATTTTTACTTATTTTTTTTTTACAATATCTCACTTGATCTTTTGAATCTCTAGGAAAAAAAGTTCTATTGTAATAATAGTATATTTGTATTAATGCGGAACAATCAATACCGTCAGCTGTCTTACCACCCCATTTATATTTAGAATTTAGAAATAATCTTAAAATTTTTTTATAATTTTTTTCAAAATGTGTTATTTCTCTTAAATCTTTATTTCTCAACCATTTATTATCTTCAAATTGGATAAAAGCTTTATTTTTGCTAATAACAGATATTCCTGAAGCAAAATATAAAAATTGATTAGTTGGTAAAAATTTTTTTTTTACTTTTTTGTAAATTTTTGCTTTCAACTTATAAACTTTTTTTGTGGGTCTAAATATTTTCTTAAAATTATTATTTTTTATAAAGCCTATATAGTTATCATAACTAGTTTTAATTTTTACCCAACTTTTTTTCTTTGATAATATTTTAAATTTTTCTCCGTATATTATTTGTGAACTAACCTCTGCCTTACTAGATGGTTTAGTATATAAGTTAGATATCGATGTATTTAAGAAATTATATCTCATTCAATTTTTTATCGGGGCTACTTTACTGATCCAAATAATCAAAATGAGAACAGGTAATCCTAAAAGAGCAGTTAAAGAAAAAAAATATGGATATCCCATAATATCAACCCAGCTACCAGCATACCCCGCAATTAACTTGGGCAAAAACAACATGATAGAGCTGAACAAAGCATATTGTGTTGCAGTAAACTTTATTGAAGTTAAGCCCGATAAATAAATTACAAAGGCAGCTCCAGCAAATCCACTAGATATGTTATCAGCCGTTATCACCGCAATTAAAAAGTTAATGCTGATTGGAGATACTGCTAACCATGCAAACAATAAATTACTTAAAGCAGCAATCAAGGCACCAAAGAATAAGCATTTCATTGTACCAAATTTAAATGAGCAATAACCTCCAACAAATCCACCAAATATTGTAGCAAAAACCCCAAAAAATTTTGAATAAGTTGCAATGTCTGAAATTTTATAACCTTTTTCTAAATAGAATATATTTGCCATAACTCCCATTACGATATCAGCAATTCTATATAGCGAAATTAAAATAAGTATTAAAAAGGCAAATTTTCCATATCTTTGAATAAAATTTAAAATTGGACCCATATAACTCTTTGAAATTTTATTTTTGGGAGCAAATTGAATCAATACAAGCAAAGAAATTATCAAATACGAAAAAACAAAACAGATTATTAATCTTGATAATGAAAATAAAAAATTTATTAAAACATCCTTTTTTTCAAAAGGACTATCTATAACTGAGTACAAATAAATAAAACCTATAACAGCAATAAAAATAGTTATTAGAAATTTTACATGATTTTCAGAATTTAAATTTCTTTTTAATTTTGGCTCATCTGAGATGAAAGTTGCAAAAACTCCAACAAACATGAACAAAGACATAATTAGATAAACTTTTTTCCATACATTTTGGTTATAGATCTCTGTCCCGAAAAAGGATGCTAACCATAAACTTCCAGCACCTGCAACAAGCATCGCAATTCTATAACCAGCGATATACATAGATGATAACGGACCTTGCAAAGATTGTGGAGCGGACTCAATTCTAAAAGCATCAATGAGAATATCTTGAGTTGCACTAAAAAAGGCTAGAATTGTTATGAATAAAGCAGTAAAAAACAGACTTTCCTTAGGATCTGTAAATGCAGTTAATATTAATGCAGTAATAATTAAAAATTGAGAAAACAAGAGCCAGCTTCTTCTATGACCAAATTTTTTAAAGAATGGTAGTTTGTAATTATCTACAAGTGGTGACCATAGATATTTAAATGCATACGCAAATCCTGCCCAGCTGAATAATGTTACAGTGCTCCTACTTATTCCTGCTTTAACGAGCCAAACTGAAAGGGTTGAAAAAACCAGTAATATCGGAAGCCCAGATGAAAATCCTAGACAAATCATCTTTAAAGGTTTTTTTTCAAAAAAAATATTAATATTTTTCATAATTTAATTTCTCCAGAATGAGGGTAAAAATAAAACCAATATTGCAAATAATTCTAGTCTTCCTAAAATCATTCCTAAACACAATATCCATTTTGATATGTTTGGTATTGAGGAAAAATCCCCATTGGGACCTATAGTTGAACCTAAACCTGGTCCAACATTGGATATTGATGTAGCTGCTCCAGAAATTGAAGTCACAAAATCTAGTCCAGTTAAAGATAGCATAACAGCCAAAAGAAAAAATATAATTAGATACAAATAAATAAAAGAAATTATTGACGAAATAAATTTATTATCGATTGGGTTTTGATCATATTTAAGAATAAAAACTCCTTTTGGATAAATAATTTTCCTTAAATTATTAATCACAAAAGAGTATAAAATTTGGATTCTAAATATTTTAACACCACATGTTGTCGAACCTGCACAACCACCTATAAACATTAATATTAAGAATAATACTAGTGAAAAACTTCCCCAACTATCAAATTGAGCATTAACATAACCTGTACCAGTTAATATTGAAATTACATTAAATAACACTGCAATAAAATCAAATTCAATTGACCCACTAAAATTCAGATAAATGGATAAAATTACTATTGAAAAAAAAATTATTTTTAAAAAAGTTTTGATTTGTATATCTTTGAAAAAAATTTCTCTATCTCCATTTAAAAATTTTATGTAGGAAATAAAAGGAATACTCCCTAATAATATAAAAATTATTGCTGCACTTTCGATAAATCTACTATTAAAGAAACCTAACGACTCATTATAGTTCGAAAATCCACCAGTAGCTATTGTAGTCATAGAATGAGTTATACTATCGAAGAAATTCATCCCAAAGATTTTGTAAGACGTTGCGCAAAATATTGTTAGTGTTGTGTAAACAAGTATTAATCTTAATGCTATTTCTTTTGATTTAGGTAGGATTTTTTCAGATGAGTCATTATTTGAAATTTTAAAAAGCTGCATACCACCAACATTCATAATTGGCATCAATGTGATTGCCATTACAATGATACCAATGCCACCTAACCACTGAAGTAACGCTCTCCATAATAAAATACTCCTAGGCATATTCTCAAGGTTAGAAATAATAGTAGAGCCAGTAGTAGTGATACCAGACATGCTCTCAAAAAATGCATTTGTAAATGAAAAATTAATACTTGAGAACAAAAATGGAAGTGAACCAAATATAGCAATACTTAACCAAGACAAAGCTGTTAACAAAAAGGCCTGTTGAAGATTTAATTTTTTATTGTGATCTAGGTTTGATAGAAAAAATAAAATTCCAAAAATAATTGTTACTATTGAAGCACCAAAAAAAGAGGAATCAATTTCATTATATAAAAATTGCACACCAACTGGAATTAACATAAAAATTCCGAGTATTATTTGCAGAATTCCAAGTGTAAAAAAAACAGTTTTATAATTAGACATTTTGAAAGAACATTATTTTATGGTAAATAAATTTCAACTCTATAAGAATTAAGTTGTTCGTAATTAAGAGAATTTATTAAGTTTATTAATGATAAAAAAAGAAAATTTAGACAAAACAAGTGCATGGCCTTTTGTTGAGGCAAAAAAAATGCTTCGAGAAAGAAAGTCTATAATCGAAAAAAAAGGTAAAATTACTCTACAAACAGGTTACGGCCCTAGTGGACTTCCTCACATAGGAACGTTTGGTGAAGTTGCTAGAACCTCAATGATTGTTAATGCTTTAAAACATCTTACCGATCTTCCTACTGAAATTATTACTTTTTCTGATGATATGGATGGACTTAGAAAAGTTCCAGATAATGTACCGAATAAAGATTTGCTTGAAGAAAACTTACATAAACCGTTAACTAAAGTTCCAGACCCGTTTAAAAAGTTTGATAGCTTTGGAGAACATAATAATCAAATGCTTAAAAATTTTTTAGATAATTTTAACTTTAAATATAGTTTTAAAAGTTCAACAAAACTCTACAAGTCAGGTTTTTTTAATTCATCACTTCAAGAAATTTTAAAAAATTATGATGGAATTATGAATATCATATTGCCCACCTTGGGAAAGGAGCGTCAGAAAACATATTGTCCTTTTTTACCTATTTGTCCCGATACAGGTCATGTTTTAGAAATTCCGATGAAAGAAATAAATAAAGAAAAATCGACAATAATTTTTGATAATAATGGGAAAGATTTAGAGATGAGTATTCTAGATGGCAATTGCAAGCTTCAATGGAAAGTAGATTGGGCGATGAGATGGTATGCTTTAGATGTAGATTTTGAGATGTATGGAAAAGATCTTATTGAGAGCGCAATTCTATCCTCAAAAATAATAAAACTAATAGGAAAAACAAACCCATCTGGATTCGCTTATGAATTATTTTTAGATGAAAAAGGGGAGAAAATTTCTAAATCAAAGGGAAATGGAATTACGATTGATCAATGGCTAAAATATGCTTCACCAGAAAGTCTTTCTTTATATATGTATCAAAATCCCAAAAGAGCTAAAAAACTTTATAAAGAAATTGTTTCAAAAACTGTTGATGAATATCTAGAATTATTGGAAAAGGCGAAAAATCAAGATGATTTCAAGTTGTTAATGAATCCTGTATGGCATGTACATGATAGTAAAGTTCCTGAAGAAAAAATGATAATGTCCTTTTCAATGCTTTTAAATCTTGTTGAAACAAGTAATGCTGACAGTGAAGAGCTTCTATGGAAATTTGTAAAGAAATATAAAAAAGATATTGAGGAAAAAGATTATCCAATTTTTAATGATTTAGTAGGATATGCAATTAAATATTTTAACGATGTCATAAAAAAACAAAAAAAATATAAAATACCCAATAATGATGAAAAAATTGCACTTAAGGCTTTAGTTAGTACATTAGATAATTGTAATGATAAAATGTCACCAGAGGATATCCAAACATTGATTTATTCAACTGGTAAAGAAAATGGATACTCAAAAAATTTAAGAGACTGGTTTAAATTAATTTATGAAGTTGTTTTCGGTGACCAAAATGGACCACGAATGGGATTTTTTATAAGTTTTTTTGGTGTCCAAGAAACAAAAGATCTTATACAAAAAAGAGTAAAATGATGTTTTCAAATTTAAGATCTTTGATTTTTAAATTAGATCCAGAGACAGCCCATAATTTGGCTATAAAATCGCTAAAATTTAATTTTATTCCAAATATTTTAGATCGTGAAAAAAATAATCCCTTGTTTGAAACAAAATTATTTAATAAAAAATTAGAAAATCCTATTGGTATGGCGGCAGGTTTTGATAAAAATGCTGAAGTATATAATTCATTATTTAAATTGGGGTTCGGATTTGTAGAGGTAGGTACCATAACTCCTTTAAAGCAATACGGAAATCCTAAACCAAGAGTATTTAGATTAGAAGAGGATGAGGCATTAATAAATAGACTTGGCTTTAATAACTCTGGTGCAGAAAATATAGTCCGTAGAATTAAATCTAATAAACAGATTGGTTTATTGGGTATAAATATTGGACCAAATAAAGATTCTGAAAATAGACTTGAGGACTATTTAAAGTGTCTTAAAACTTTCCATAATGTTGCTGATTATATTACTATAAATATTTCTTCACCAAATACTGAGGATCTAAGAAATTTTCACGATCAATCAAAATTAAATGAATTGTTAAAAGAAATAGAGAATGAAAAAAAAGAATTAAATTCAACAATTCCATTAGCAGTAAAAGTTTCTCCTGATATAGATGATAAAGAAATTAATAACATTTCAGATGTATTATTAAATAATAACATTGAGGTTGTTATTATTTCAAATACTTCAGACTCAACTAGGGATAGTTTAAATAATATACAAAAGCACCAAAAAGGGGGTCTATCTGGAAAACCAATTGAAGAAATATCTACTAATTTAATTAATAAATTTTACAAAATTCTCAATGGAAGAATTAAAATTATAGGTGTTGGTGGAGTTGATTCAGGAAAAAGCGCTTATGAAAAATTTTTAGCGGGTGCTAATTATGTTCAACTTTACACAGGAATGGTTTATAGAGGGCCTAATATTGTAAATTTAATTAAAAAAGAGCTTAAAGAATTACTGATAAAAGACGGTGTTAAGAATTTCTCAGAAATTATAGGAAAAAAATAAAATTTAAATTTTATAAACTTGACGCAAGCATTTTCTAATCTTATATAGTCGATTTATTATGTCAAAAAAATGTGAACTTACTGGGAAAATTCCAATGAAAGGTCATAATGTTAGTCACGCTAACAATAAGACAAAAAGAAGATTTTTACCAAATTTAAAAAAAGTTAAGTTCACCAGTGAACTTTTAAAAAGAAGTTTAAAATTAACAGTCAGTAATGCTGGAGTAAGATCAGTCGACAAGAAAGGAAGCTTTGACGAATTTTTAAAGACTGTAAAAAACAAAAATTTATCACCAAGATTGAAAAAATTAAAAAAAAACCTTTTGATTAAGTCACCATTTCAAAAAAAAATAATCCAATCTAAAAACGCCTAATGAATAAATTATTTTTGTTACTCTCATTTATTATGGGGGTTGTAGTTTTAGCTTCAAACTACTTAGTTCAGTTCCCAATTAACTATTATGGTTTAGAAGAGTTATTAACTTACGGTGCTTTTAGTTATCCTATTGCCTTTTTAATCACAGACTTGGCCAATAGATCTTTTGGAAAAATTGTGGCTAGAAAGATTGTATATATTGGTTTTACGATTGGAATTTTATTTACATTGGTGTTCTCGACAAATTTTACCGATCTTATTTCAATTAGAATTGCAATAGGATCAGGGACGGCATTTATAATTGCTCAACTTTTAGACGTTCAAATTTTTGATCAGTTGAGAAAAAGAAAATGGTACATAGCTCCTTTAACATCGTCTTTAATTGGCTCAACAGTAGATACATTTCTGTTCTTCTCGATTTCGTTTTATGGAACAGGAATACCTTGGACCACTCTTTCATTAGGAGATTTAGCAGTAAAAATTTTTGTCGCTTTAATAATGTTAATACCTTTTAGAATGTTACTCGGTACTCTTAAAGCTGCTTAATTAAGTTAGGAATTTATAAGATAAAATTTTGTAAGCTAACTTTGCGACTAAAAAATTGTAAGAGTTAAATCCTTTAATTGGCGCAAGCTCATTAATATCTGCTCCAACAATGTTTGAATTTTTTGCAGCAATTTTTAATATTTCTAAAGTTTCATCCCAAAATAGACCACCTGGCTCAGGGGTTCCAGTTGCCGGCATTAGGCTTGAGTCAAATCCATCAACATCAAATGTTAAATAGACGGTTTTATTAGAAATTATTCTTTTGAATTTTTTTAAATTCCATTTTTTTTTATCTTTAGCCCAAAAAATTTCTATCCTATTTGAATTTTTTTTAAGATATGGGACTTCTTCTTTTGATATATTTCTTATACCAAATGATACTAAAGATACGTTTTTATGATCTAAACACCTTCTAATTGCAGACGCATGAGAAAACTTCTGATTATTATAACTGTTTCTTAAATCTGCATGTGCATCAAAATGAAGTATTAAAATTTTGTTAAATTTTTTCACAAAAGGTTTAATACAACCAGGAGTTATCGAATGTTCACCACCTAGTGTTAAAGGAAATTTTTTTTTACTTAAAATCCTCTCATTTAACTCAGAGATTTGGTTTAAAGCAATTTTAATATTATTATTAATTTTAAATGGTTTAATTGTTTTAATTCCTATTTTCTTAAATGGTTCACAATTAAATTCCTCATCGTATAATTCCACCTGATGAGACGCTTTTATAATTTCTTTAGGACCATTCTTTGTGCCACTTCCATAACTAACAGTTTTTTCAAGCCCAAATGGGATGACTATAGCCTTTTCATTTATACTAAATTTGTTATCAATTCCTAAAAAACCTTTTTTATTAGACAAATAATTCAATTTTTATCCAAATATTTTAGAGAAATTTTTTCTATCTCTATTTTTCCAATCACCTGTGTGATAAGCATCACTTGCAATTAACGGTAAAACAGTTGTTGCTTCAGCAAAAACCATTTGTTCTTTGGTTGTATCGACTTTACCCCATGAACTTGCCTCTTTAAGTGTTGAGCTGCTACAAGCACCATCTCTTGAATCTGCAACTGTAATTTGTACAGCATATTTATGCATATCTACATTTTTACCTAAAAGTTCGGCACATATAACAGTATCCTGAATAAAATTTTTTGGAACTCCACCACCAATCATAAACAATCCAGAACCTTTAGATTTAATCTTTATTTCAGTTAATTCTCTAAATTCTTTAATAGAGTCTATTGTGATGTGATTATTAGGATTTCTTTCTTGATGCATTACTAGGCCAAAACCTGCACTGGAGTCTGTAAATGCTGGACAGAATATTGGAACATTATTATCATACGCTGTTTCTATTAAAGAACCTTTCTTCTTTGCATTTGATTTTAAATATTTTCCAATTTCTTTTATAAACTCTCTTGATGTATAAGCTTTAGGTTCCAACTTGTCAGCTATTTCACCTATTATTTTATCACACATTTGAAGTTCTTCTTCATCAATGTAAGTATCGTAAATTCTATCTATGTAGTTATTTCTTAATTCATTATCATTTTGGTACTGAGAACCCTGATAATGTTTAAATCCAAGCGCCTCAAAAAAATCCATATCAATTATTGATGCACCAGTTGCTACAATTGCATCGACCATATTATACTTCACCATATCTCGGTAAATATGCATGCATCCAGCTGCAGAAGTAGATCCAGCTAAGGTTAGAAATATTGTGCAATCCTTATCTTTCAACATATCATTATATATCTCAGATGCATTTGCTGTTTCTCTTGAAACAAAAGACATTTTTTTCATGGAAGAAATAATTTTTCTAGAGTCAAATGAGGTAATATCTATATGTTCAACTGGGCTTTTAAGAAAATCTTTTTTGCTATTATGGCCGAGATTTTTTTTTTCAGACATTAAGCAACTAATATGGCTTTATTAGCGTCTTTCCCATATAGACTCATTATTGGATTATCTTCAACTTCATAAATTTCATTAGAGAAGAAACCATTAAATTCTGTTCTAAATGTAAGACCATACGCACCAAGCTGACCAAGCTCAATATAATCATTTTCTTTAATATTATTGGGTAAAACAAAAGGACCTTTCATGTAATCCATACTGTCACAAGTTGGACCATAAAAATCAAAGGCTGTTAACTTTTTAGAAATTATTTTATTAGAACTTTCTTTAATTAATTTTGACGGGAAAACTATATTTGGTGTTCCAGCATCAAAAAGAGTGCCATAAGTACCATCATTAATATAAAGCTTTTGTTTTTTTCTTAAGTTTACTCTAACAATTGTTGATCCGCTTTCAGCAACTAATGCTCTCCCTGGTTCACATATGATTTCAGGTAAGTTATTTAATTTTAAGTTATCTAAACTCATTTTTATTTCTTGAAAATAATTATCTAATGATTGCGGAATTAAATCTGGGTATATAGTTGGAAATCCTCCACCAACATTTATGTATTCTGGTACAATTTTTGTTTTCTTAATTATATTACCTATCTCAGCTATTCCTTTTGCGTAAGAAATTGGATGCATACATTGTGATCCAACATGAAAACTCAAGCCAATTTTTTTTGCATATTGTTTTGCAAGTCTCAATAATCCAGTAGCCTCATTGTTCATGGCTCCAAATTTTTTTGATAAGTCTATTTCTGCGTGTTCATTTGATACTGCAACCCTTACAAAAATTTCAAGATCTTTAGCATTTTTAGTACTCTCAATTATTTTTATTAATTCTTCTTTAGTATCTAGTGCAAACGTTTTTACGCCATACTTAAAATAAGCTTCTTCTACATCCTCACGACTTTTCACCGTGTGCATAAAAGAACATTTTGCACTCTGGCTAAATTTTCTAACAGACTTAATTTCTGATATTGATGCAACATCAAATTCACTGATACCACTTTTTACGAGAGTTTTAATTACTTCTGGATGAGGATTTGTTTTAACGGCATATAAAATTCTACCGGGAAATTTTTTTTGAAAAAACTTTGATGCAGAAAGAATTGATTTCTTTCTTATACAATAGACCGGTTTATCTGGTTTCAGCTGATTTACTAAATTTTCAACTGATGTAAATTTTTGCATATAAATGCCCCCTCAAAAAAAATTTAACAAAAAAAAAGCTTTTTATTTAAAAAACTTTAATAAATCGAGCAATTAATCCAATAGTAAGGCAATGTAAAGAAAATAATACCCTATTGAATCGTGGAAAAAAAACACCATATAAGGCTTATGAGAGTAGACGCTACATTGAAAAATTTGAGTGATTTTGAGAACAAATCACTATTAATTGTCGATGATGACAATCCGTTTAGAGAGAGATTGGCTAGGGCAATGGAAAAAAAAGGTTTTGAGGTATTTCAAGCTGAGAGTGTGCAAAAAGGAATAGAATCCGTCAAATCTAAAAAACCTGGTTTTGCTGTAGTTGATCTAAGGTTGAATGATGGTAATGGATTAGAAGTAGTAAAAGAAATACAATCAAATAACTCATCAAGCAGAATAATAATGTTAACTGGTTATGGAAATATACCAACTGCTGTGGCTGCAATTAAAGAAGGTGCTATAGACTATTTGGCTAAACCTGCAGATGCAGATGATGTGGAAAAAGCTCTTTTAGCTGATCCAAATAAAAAGGCAGTTCCACCAGAAAATCCAATGTCAGCAGATAGAGTAAAATGGGAACACATTCACAGGGTTTTTGAATTATGTAATAGAAATGTTTCTGAAACAGCAAGAAGACTAAAAATGCATAGAAGAACGTTACAAAGAATTTTATCTAAAAGATCTCCTAAGTAAATTTCCTAATTTTAAGTAATTGTTTTGATATCACTGTGAGTATCAAGATTTTATAGATTTCTATTAGTAAAAACGGTTTTGCTCCAACTGAGAAAACATCATTAAAAGTCTTATCGAAACCCATATAATTCCACAGACCTCCTAATCCAAAAATATAAATTAAACTTACCGAAAATAATAAATATAAAAACACAATTATTGGGTCTTTATTTTCATTTATATGACCTGCAAAAAATGCAGTAAAAATAAAACCAACTAAGTAACCTCCGGTTGGACCTAAAAGATATCCAATGCCACCACCTTGAGCAAAAACTGGTAGTCCAAAAGATCCCTCAAGCAAATATAAAATAACAGTTAGTGTTGCTAATTTATATCCCAATATTATCCCAAGAAACATAACTACAAAAGTTTGCATAGTTGCAGGCACTAAAGTAAATGGAGTTTGTATCTTAGATGATATAGCTAGTAAAGCTGTCCCAATTATTACCAAAATAGCTGATTTGATTATTTTCGAATTGTTGATAATGTTTTTAGTAAGTTCCATAAAATAATAATACTGTTATTTTATTAATAATCTATATTAATTTATAATGAGCAAGATTCAAAAAACAGATCACTTTTACTTGATTGATGGATCCGGCTATATATTTAGAGCTTACTATGCTCTTCCGCCTTTAACAAGAAAAAGTGATGGTTTACCAACCGGAGCCGTAAGTGGCTTTTGTAGTATGCTCTTCAAACTTCTTGAAGATTCTAAGTCAAAAGAAAATTTACAAAAACCATCTCACTTTGCGGTTATTTTTGATTCGGCTAGAAAAACATTTCGGAATGAAATTTATAAAGACTATAAAGCTAATAGAGCGGAAGCACCTGACGATTTAGCACCTCAATTCGATTATATTAGAAAGTCTGTATTAGCATTTAATTTACCATCAGTGGAGCTAACTAATTATGAAGCAGACGATTTAATAGCAACTTATACAAATATGATTTTAAAAGTCGGAGCTAAAGTGACAATAGTATCTTCAGATAAAGACTTGATGCAATTATACAAAAAAGGTGTTCGAATTTATGATCCAATGAAAAATAGATTTATTAATGATGAGGATGTTCAAAAAAAATTTGGTGTTACAGCTGACAAAGTGATAGATGTGCAGGCATTAGCTGGGGACAGTAGTGATAATGTGCCCGGTGTCCCAGGAATTGGTGTAAAAACTGCAGCTGAGTTAATAAATAAATATGGAGATTTAGAAACTCTTTTAAAATCTGCAAGTGAGATTAAACAAAATAAAAGAAGAGAGACTTTACTCGAAAATAAAGATAAAGCGATAATTAGTAAAAAATTAGTAACTTTAAAAAATGATGCTCCAATTGAAAAAAATCTAGAGGAATTTCAATTAAAGCAAATTAATAAAGAAAAACTCTATAAATTTTTAAGGGAAATGGAATTTAATAGATTACTTAGTTCAGCTATCTCAACTTACGGCGAGCCAAATTTTGAGGATAAAAAAGAAGATACTAAAATTATTCAAACTCAAGAAAAGATTTCTAAAAAAAATTATTTTTTAATTAAAGACATAAAAGCAATTGATGATTGGATTAAAGAGGCCGAGGAGGTTGGGGAACTTGCTGTTGATACCGAAACAAGTTCATTAGATCCTCATCAAGCAGATTTAATAGGAATTTCTTTAAGTTCAAAAATCGGTAAAGCTTGTTACATACCTCTTAACCATAATTCTAAAGAAAATATTAATAAGGATCTTGTTTTAAAAAAATTAAAACCTTTATTAGAAGATCCTAGTATTAAAAAGATCGGTCAAAATATAAAGTTTGATTTTATAGTTTTACTTAAGCAAGGTATAAAACTTTCCACGATGGAAGATACAATGCTTATGTCATATGTTCTTGATGCAGGGAAAAACAGACACAATATGGATACATTGTCTGAAATCCATTTAGGTCACAAAACAATAGCTTTTAAAGATTTAGTAGGGACTGGAAAAAAAGAAATAAATTTTAGTGAAGTCGATCTAGAAAAAGCAAAAAATTACGCCGCTGAAGATGCTGATATTACTTATAGGCTTTATAAAAAATTTTACAAAAGTCTTAAAGATGAAAAAATGATTAATGTTTACGAACTTTTTGAAAAACCAATGATAACAATTCTTGCAAATATGGAAATTGAGGGAATTAAAATAGATCATAAATTCCTTAAAATTTTATCCTCAAATTTTGAAAAAAAAATTTTAAGAATTCAAAAAGAAGTTTTTAAAATATCTAAAAAAGAATTCAATATTGCATCACCAAAACAGCTTGGTGAAATTTTGTATAATGAGCTTAAAATTGCTGATCTAAAAAAAACCAAAAAAGGTAGTTTCGCTACTAGTGCAGCGGTATTAGAGGATTTAGCCTTTAAAGGTCATAAATTTCCACAATTAGTTTTAGATTGGAGACAAATATCAAAATTAAAAAATACTTACTCAGATGCTTTACCAGAGCACATTAATCCTAAAACAAAAAGAGTTCACACTTCTTTTTTACTTGCTGCTACTACCACAGGAAGATTAGCATCAAGTGAACCTAATCTACAAAATATTCCAATTAAGTCTGAGGATGGCAAAGATATCAGAAAAGCGTTTATAGCAGAGAAAGAACATACTTTGATCTCGGCAGACTATAATCAAATTGAAATGAGAATTTTAGCAGATATTGCTGATGTAAAAGAACTTAAAAAAGCGTTTAAAAATAATGAAGATATACACTCTTTGACGGCAAGTCAGATTTTCAATATTGATATTAGAAAAGTGAATGATGACCAGAGAAGAAAAGCAAAAGCAATTAACTTTGGTATAATTTATGGAATTTCACAATACGGATTAGCAAAACAAATTAACGTTTCTAACCACGAAGCAGAAGAATTTTTGAATTCATACTTTGCAAAATTTCCTGAAATTAAAGTTTATATGGATAACACTATTAAATTTTGCAGAAAGAGTGGTTTTGTAAATAATATTTTTGGAAGAAAATCACACTTCATTAGCATTAATGATAAGAATTATAATGTAAGAAATTTCCAAGAAAGAGCCGCTATAAATGCTCCAATACAAGGATCTGCTTCTGAAATTATGAGATTAGCAATGATAAGATTGCAAAAAAAACTATTAGAAGAAAAGAATAAAAAAACAAAAATACTGTTGCAAATCCATGATGAATTGATTTTTGAAACTCCAAAAACAGATGCAAAAAGAATAAGCAAAATAATCATTGATGAAATGACTAGTGTAGTTAACAGCGATCACCATTCTTTTTCAATACCTTTAACAGTAGATTTAAATACTGGTGATAATTGGGGTTCACTTCATTAATTTAATTTGATTGCCCAAATTAGAACAATTTAGTATTTTTATATTGTAGTATGCATAAACAAACTATTGCTTTAATTGATGATGATAGAAATATTCTGACAAGCTTAAGTATTGCTTTAGAAAAAGAGGGTTTTAATGTTCAGACATACATAGATGGTGAAAGTGCATTAATTGGATTAACAAGGACTCCGCCTGATCTAGCAATCATTGATATAAAAATGCCAAAAATGGATGGAGAAGAGTTATTAAAGAAATTAAGAAAAAAAACCTCATTGCCAGTGATATTTTTAACTTCAAAAGATGATGAAATAGATGAATTGCTTGGACTAAAGTTAGGAGCAGATGATTTCGTTAAAAAATCCGGAGGTTTTTCAATAAAAGTATTAATTGAGAGAATTAGAGTTCAGCTTAGGAAGAAAGATAGAAAGGATACTATTGAAGAGAATAAAAGTATCATCTCTCATGGAAAATTAAAATTAGATCCGTCACAATTGGAATGTGAATGGAATGGCAAACAATTGCCTGACAAATTAACTACTACAGAATTTTTACTTGTTAAAGAATTAGCAAAACGACCTGGTATAATTAAAGAAAGAGCTCAGTTGATGGATATTGCTTATAGAGAGGATACAGATATTGAAGACCGCACTATTGATAGTCATGTAAAAAGAATAAGAAAAAAATTTAAAAAAGTTGATCCAGATTTTTCAGCTATTGAGACTAGATATGGAAGTGGGTATAGGTGGAATGTTAGCTAATGCTAAGCAACCTTCTTAAAAATTTGTCCATATTAAAAAAATTTTTATTCATAAACTTAATTTTTTTTACAATAATTGGATTATTTACATTTATATACTTGGAAAATGTTCAGCCAAATTTAATAAAGAAAAAATCCTCTAATCATATCGAAATTATAAACAACACTATTGATAATCTTAATAGACTTAACGTTAAGTTTATCGAAGAAGATATAAGAAAATTTTTGTTTTCTACAAGATTTCTTTTTCAAAATTTAGATAGAGTTATTTTTTTTGATAACGAATTAAAATTAATTGGAGACACAGACACATTAGATCTTGATCCAAGATCATTTTCTACAAGGTTAGATATTATAGAATTAGATATATTAAACGAAGATAAAACAAAAGAAATTACAGAGGATAAGAATATTAATATGGATAGTGAAAACAATTTATCACTAAAAGATATCTTATCTAATTATGCTGAGTCTAAAAATTATGGGATACCTTTTACGTTTACCGAAGATGAATTTAATAAATTCAAACTAACAACTATTAAAAATGTAATGAAAAACGATAAAAATATTGGATATCTAGCAATTAGCGAAAACGCAAATGATATTAAAGCTGCTATTGAAGAAAGAAAAACATTTATTATCAGAACAGCTATAGCTGTTGGAATAGTAATCTTAATTTTTTCATTTGTTTTAAATAGGTATTTTTTGAAACCAATTAAAAATTTGGTCACTTACACAAAAACAATCAAAGAAAAAAATTCAAAGATTACGAATATTGAGAATTTAAAACTTAGAAATGATGAACTTGGATTACTCTCAAGTTCTCTAGATGATATGACTTTAGAATTACAGAAAAGAATTTCACAAGCTGAGAATTTTTCAACTGATCTTGTGCACGAGATCAGAAATCCATTAGCCTCTCTTAAAAGCGCCTCAGAAATTCTACAAGATACAAATGATATAGATCAAAGAGTGAAATTATTAAATATCTTAAGTCATGATGTTCAGAGAATAGAGAGATTAATCACAGATTATTCCCAAATGCTAAAAGATGAGGTAGCCTTAAGTAAAGAAAAAATAAAGAAATTAGATATTGAACCTATTATAAAGTCTGTTGTTGACGATTTTAATAATATTTATAAAGTGAAAAAAGGAATAGAAATTTCTTTTGAAAATGATGGTAAGAAAAATTACTACATTAATGGTATTGAAAATAGAATAGAACAAATAATTGCAAATCTTTTAAATAATGCAATATCGTTTAGTGAGGATAATAAAAATATAATTGTTAAAGTTTCTCAATCAGAGGACAAAAAAATTAACATTGATATTTTAGATGAGGGAAATGGATTTAAGGAGAAAGATACAAATAAAATTTTCAAGAGATTTTATAGTAATAGGCCAGATAAATTTGGCCAACATTCTGGTTTAGGATTGAATATTGTTAAAAATTTAGTTGATCTACACAATGGTTCTATTAAAGCATCAAATCGAACTGACAAAAAGGGCGCAAGAATGGAAGTCATTTTTCCAATGGTATAAAGTTCTATTGATTAATTAAAACTTTGTTGCTAGAAGATCCACAACATGGCAGATTTTAAAGTTAAAGATATATCTCAAGCAGAATTTGGACGTAAGGAAATCTCAATTGCTGAAAGCGAAATGCCTGGATTGATGGCATTAAGAGAGGAATACAAAGGGAAATCTCCCCTTAAAGGAGCAAAGATTATTGGTTGTTTGCACATGACTATTCAAACAGCAGTTTTGATTGAAACATTAGCCAATTTAGGTGCAGAAGTAAGGTGGTCATCGTGCAATATTTTTTCTACTCAAGACCATGCAGCTGCTGCTATAGCTAAAGCAGGAATACCCGTTTATGCTTGGAAAGGTGAGACAGAAGAGGAATATTTATGGTGCATTAAACAAACAATCATAGGAAATAAAGATTGGAAACCAAACATGCTTTTAGATGATGGTGGCGATCTTACTGCAATAATGCATAAAGAATATAAAGATTTATTAAAAGACGTTAAAGGCGTCTCTGAAGAAACTACAACCGGAATTAAAGCGCTTAATAAAATGGAAAAAGATAAAACACTGTTAGTTCCAGCCATAAATGTTAATGACTCTGTTACAAAATCAAAATTTGATAATCTTTATGGTTGTAGAGAAAGTTTAGTCGACGGAATACGAAGGGCAACAGATGTGATGATGTCCGGAAAAGTCGCTATTGTGGCAGGTTTTGGGGATGTGGGAAAAGGTAGTGCCGCCTCACTCAGACAAAGTGGTGCTAGAGTTTTGGTCACTGAAGCAGATCCAATTTGTGCTCTACAAGCTGCTATGGAAGGTTATGAGGTTGTTCTAATGGAGGATGCTATAGGCCAAGCAGATATTATTGTTACAGCTACTGGTAACAAAGATATTGTTACTGCTGATCATATGAGAGAAATGAAAGATAGAGCAATACTATGTAATATCGGTCATTTTGATAATGAAATTCAGGTTGATGCTTTAAAAAATTATAAATGGACAGAGATTAAACCTCAAGTCCATGAAATCGAATTACCAAGTAAAAAAAGGATAATTCTTCTAGCGGAGGGCAGACTAGTCAATTTAGGATGTGCAACTGGGCATCCAAGCTTCGTGATGAGTGCATCATTTACCAATCAAGTAATTGCACAAATAGAACTTTGGAACAATCACAAAAATTATGAAAATAAAGTATATGTCTTGCCAAAACATTTAGATGAAAAAGTTGCTACTCTACATTTAAAGAAAGTTGGTGCAAAGTTAACTAAACTATCTAAAGATCAAGCAGACTATATCAGTGTCGGCGTTAATGGTCCATTCAAACCAAATGCCTATCGCTACTAACAGTGATAAAATAATTTTAAACTCTGAAAAAGATACTAAAGAATTCGCTAAAAATTTTTTAAATAAAGTTAAACCAAATTATATAGTTTTTGTATACGGTGAAATGGGAGTAGGCAAAACTACTTTTATAAAATATCTTGTGAATGCTTTTCAACAAAAGAATAAAGTAAAAATTACAGAGGTAACAAGCCCTACATTTAATCTTTTAAACCAATACGATGTGAATAAATTTGTCGTAAATCATTACGATCTATTTAGGTTAAAAAATGATGGTGAATTAAAGAGCCTGGGTTTATTTGAAGATAATCTAAATACAATTACATTAATAGAATGGCCCGAGATTATTCAAAAAAAACCTGAAAAATTGATAGAATTATTTTTTAAATATGAGGATGATTATCAAAAAAGATCAGTACAAATTAAAGGTCTAAAACTATAATTTTTGATGAAAAATTTGAAAAAAATAAAGGGTGATGCGTCTTTCAGAAAATTTTACAGAAAAAAAAGTAAAAACGCATATTCTATAATAGTCCTTGCAAAAAAAGAAAAAATTAAAAATTTAATTATATATGAGGCAATAAATAGAATATTAAATAAAAATAAAATTTTAGCTCCAAAATTAATTAAAGAGAATTACAAAAAAAACTATATAGAAATTCAGGATTTTGGTGACCACACGATATTTAAAATTCTGAAGAGAAAAAAAGTTAATAAATTTTTATATTTTAAAAAAATAATAGATTTATTGATTAGGATACAATTAATAAAGAATAGAAGTATAAGAAATTTTAAAAATAAGATTTATCATATTCCTAAATATAACGAAAAAATTTTAATCAATGAGGCTAATTTATTTAGTAAATGGTATGCAGAGGAAAATTCAAAAAACTCTAAAAAAAAAACTTTTTCAAAAAAATTTAACAAAATAATTAAGGAATTAATATCAAAATTAAGTTTAAAAAATAACGTGTTTGTCCATAGAGATTTTCATGTATCAAATCTTATGTTAGTCAGGAATGAAATAGGAGTTATAGATAGTCAAGATGCTTTAATTGGAAATAGGGCATACGATTTAGCATCTTTGATTGACGATGTAAGATTTAAGACATCAAAATCATTTAAAAAAAAAGTTTATGATTACTACCTTAAAAAACAAAAAAATTTGATAAAGAATAAATTTAAAAATGATTTTGAAATATTATCAGTTTTAAGAAATCTTAAGATAATTGGAATTTTTACACGTTTATCTTTGAGAGATGGAAAAAAAAAGTATATTAAATTAATTCCACATACATGGGAATTAATAAATATGCGTATTAAAGAAAACGAAGTATTCTTTGATTTAAAAAATTTATTAAGTCAAAATTTTGAAAAAAAAATTAAATGAGAATTAGAACTGCATTAATATTATGTGCAGGTTTTGGTAAAAGACTGAATCCCCTAACTCTTGAAACTCCAAAACCTCTGCTGAAAATCAAAGATACTACAATTTTAGAAAACTGTATTAATGTAATTTCCAAACTTGGTATAAAAAAAATTCTTATAAATACATTTCACCTTGGAGATCAAATAAATGAATTTATTAAAATGAAAAATTTTAAAATAGATATTAAGATTAAAGAAGATGGAAGGAATATTTTGGATACAGGCGGTGGTATAATGAATTTAGTGAAAGATACCACAGATCAAGATTTTTTAGTTTTTAATCCAGATACTTTGTGGAACTATAAATACGTTAATGAAATAAATAAAATGCAAGATTTTTATTTTTCTAATAAATTGAATTGCATTCTTTTAGTTGCAGATAAGAAACTAAGTTTTGATAAGAGCTTTAGTGGGGATTTTAAATTAAAAGATAATTTATTGCAAAAAGGTGAGGATAATAATTTTATTTATATTGGTTGTAAAATTTTCAATAAAAGTTTGTTTAAAAATTACGTTTTAAAAAATTTTTCAATTTTAGAAGTATGGAAAGAATTACAAAACAATAATCAACTTAATGGATATGAAAGCTTAAATAAATTCTATCATTTAACTAATTTAGAAACTTTCAAAAAACTAAAAGATCTTTAGCCCTCTCTTTATCAAGATACTTACATTTTGTGATTTTCAAATTATTGTCTAACTTTATCAATAAAGGATTTCCTGTAGGTATTTCTAGATTTGAAATCAGATTGTTATCTAATTTAAAAAGTTTTTTGCATAAAGCCCTAATAGAATTGCCATGGGCTGAAATTAAAATATTAGTATCTCTCAATTTTTCTTGGATTTCTTCCTCAAAAAATTTAACAACTCTATCGTAAGTATCTTTTAAAGACTCTGTGCTTGGAATAAGCTCTTCCGGAACATCTTTGTAAATACTTATGTTACTAGGATGGTATGGACTTTCTTTACTTAGGGCATCTGGTTTCATATCCCAAGATCTACGAAACTCGTGCACTTTTTTTTCACCAATTTTTTTTGCCATTTCTATCTTATTTAAGCCAGTAAGAGCCCCATAGTGTCTCTCGTTAAGCTGCCAGGCAGATTTGAATTCTTTTTCATCATTTAAAATTTCTTTTATAATTTTTAGGGTATGTTTTGCTCTTAATTGAACAGATGAATAATAATAGTTTATTTCAAGATTTTGTTCCTTAATAAGTTGACCCGCTTTTTTAGCTTCAGATTTTCCTGTTTCTGTAATATCTACGTCAACCCATCCTGTAAATTTTTTCTCAAGATTCCAAGTACTTTGTCCATGTCTTACAAGAATTAAAAAACTCATATTATATTTTTAAAATATATTTATAAATAAAACTATATAATTTATGATAAAATTTTTTTCTAAATATAAAATAATTTTTTACTTTCTGAATTTTTGTCTGATTTTTTTATATATTTTTCCAGGTAGTTTGATTGGCTTTTTTCTACATGGTGATATTAAAATGCAACCTCAAATAACACGTGACTTTATAATATCATCAAATCATTTTTATGTCTTCATTTTGTTATCAATGGTGGGTTTTCTTACCTTTTATAAATTTAACGAAACCAAAATATTAATAATCTACTTGCTCGTATTAGCGATAATTCTAGAAGTTTTTCACTTATTAATACCGGAAAGAAGTTTTCAATGGCAAGACCTTTTTGGGAATATATTTGGAGTGATAGTTGTAATTTTCATTAAGAAAATTATAAATAAATATGGCTTATTTAAAAAATAAATTAATTATTTTATTTTTTTTTTCGTTAACAAGTTGTTCATCAATTCCATCAAACACTTCAAATAGTTGCTCAATATTTAATGAGAGATATCTTTGGTATAAGCACACAAAAAAAGTTGAAAAAAAATGGGGCACCCCGATTTATATTCAACTTGCAATTATAAAAATGGAGTCAGACTTCGATTGGTTAGCAAAACCTGCAAGACAAAAAATTTTTAAAGTTATTCCTTATAAAAGACCATCAAGTTCATTCGGTTACTCACAAGCCGTTAAAGGAACATGGGAGCAATATAAAAAAGAGACTGGAAACAAATTAGCCACAAGAGCAAGATTTAAAGATAGTGTAGACTTTATTGGTTGGTATACAAATAAAACTGAAACAATTCTAAAAATTTCAAAAAAAGATGCTTTCAAGCAGTATCTTGCTTACCATGAGGGCTGGGGGAATTTCAAACATTACAGAAAGAATAAGAAGGTAATTGGATTAGCTAAAAAAGTGGAAAAACAAGCTGGTCTTTACAAGAGACAATTATCAGAGTGCAGTAAATCTCTTAATAAAAATAAATATATTATTTTTTAGATAATTCTTTTTTTAATTCTAAATCAACTTCATCTATTCTCTTTGTATTTTTAGCTAAAGCTAAGTACATTGATGGAGTAATATATAATGTAAAAAATGTAGATATAATCATTCCACCTAGAATAGTTGAACCCACAGCCAATCTTGAACCCTCACCAGCACCCGGTCCAATATTTCCTATAACTAGTGGCATCATTGCAATCATAGTACTTAAAGATGTCATGATGATTGGTCTAAACCTTACTGAGCATGCCTCTTTTACTGCTGACTCAATATTTTTGCCTGTAGTTCTTATTCGATTGGCATAATCGACTATTAAAATACTATTTTTTGTAGAGATACCTATAAGAATGATGAGAGCAATTTGAGAAAAAATATTCACAGAGCTGTTTAAAAATAATATGAAAACTAATCCACCAAATATTGCTAATGGAACAGTTAAAACAATTATAAATGGATGAATAAAAGAATTAAAGGTTGCGGCCATTACCAAATAAGCAGTTAGTAAAGATAAAACAAATATTATAAACAATTCATTACTTGTCTCTTTAATTTCCTCAGATTTTCCTTTCCAAGTAATTTGATTTTTTGGGGCTAAATTTTCCATTACATCCTCAAAAAATCTTATTGCTTCAATTAATGTATAGCCTTCATTAATATTTGCAGATATTGTTACTGCTCTTTGCCTGTTGTACCTTGATAATTCTTTTGCAGAGCCTTCCTCTTTAAAGCTTACTAAATTTGCAAGTGAGATTAGTTTTCCAGTAGTATCGGAACGAACAAATATTTTTGAAACTCCCTCTTTATTTCTCCTATCTGACAAATATTGTTGGACAATAATTGGATATTCTCTACCTAATTTATTAAAAGTAGTAATTCTCTTGCCACCATAAAGAGTTTCTAGAGTTTCTCCAATAGCTTTTGTGGAGACTCCTAGATCTTTAGCTTTATTTTTGTTTATTATTAATTTTACCTCAGGTTTATTTCTATTATAATCAGACTCAATTCTTGAGAGGTTTTTGTTAGATCTAATTTTTCGAATTATTTGTGTTTGAATTTCTTCGAGTTCTTCGTAGCTGTTACCATAAATAACCATTTGCACTGGTTTATTATAATTAGAAACCCTTATTGATTGGGGAGATATAGGAAAAGCCAGGGCTTGGGGGAGCGTAACAATTTTTCCAATCGCCTCCCTTAAGATTATTTGTTGTCCTTTTTTTCTTTTTTTCCAATCATCTAAAAGAGCAATTATTATAAAACTATTAAATGAGTTTGCTGAGTTTCCAAATCCAGGTACTCGCATAATAAATCTTGAGTAAGGACTATCTTCAGATTGTAAAAGTGGTATTAATCTAGCCTCAACTTTTTGCGCTTGTTCTTGTGTATATTCAAAAGAGCTTCCCTCATCAGTGGCTCCTATAATTAAATAAGCACCACGATCTTCCATAGGCAACAATTCCTTTTTTGAAAAACTAAGTAATAAGATAGAAGAAATAATTATAAAGACTATAAAAATACCAACTAATTTAGTTTTGTGAATAATAACATCTAAGGTTTCTCTATAAAATTTGGCAAAATTTAAAAAAACTTTCTCAAATTTTTGTATAAAAACTTTCTTTGAGCTTTTTTTATTTAAGAATTTACTAGCAAGCATTGGTGACAGTGTTAATGCTACAAAAGATGAAATTACTATTGAAAATGACAATGCAATTGCAGTTTCTCTAAATAATGTCCCAGAAATTCCCTCAATAAATATTAGCGGAAGGAAAACGGCAACCAAAATTAGTGTTGTTGCGATTATTGCAAATGATATTTGTTTAGATCCTTTGTAGGCTGCAACAAGCGGTGTTTCTCCATTTTCTATTCTTCTATATATCGCGTCTGTCATGATTACAGAGTCATCTGTAATTATGCCTATGGCCAATATAAAACTTAAAAGCACAAAAATATTTATTGATAGACCAAAAATATAAAGACCTAAAAAAGATGCTATTAAACTTACCGGAAGTGCAATAGCTGGCACAACCACAGCCTTGAGATTTCCCAAGAATAAATAGATTATTAAAACAACCAAAACAAACGCTATAACCAAGGTTTTATATACTTCCTCAATTGCAGCCTCCACATAATTAGCTCTATTAAATGAGATCCTTAAATCTAGTTCTTCAGGCAAAGATTTTCTTACTTCAATTATCTTTTTTTTAATATCCTTTGAAAGCTCAACTGTTGACGCACCACTTCTTGCATAAATACCAATCCCGACGGTTTTCAAATTTATTTGATCTTTAGTTTGAGCTTTGAAAAGAGTTTTTTCTGAAACAGGTCCAAATTCAATATTTGCAATATCAGATAATAAAATAACTTTATTATTAGTTTTTTTTATCGGTAATTGTTTAATAGAATCTATATCATTATAGGATTTGTCTAAATTAAGCGTTAGATCAATGTTATCTGCCTCAAGAGTTCCAGCTGGAAGACTAATATTCTCTCCCCGCATTGCAACTTCAACTTCATTTATTGTTAGATCATTTGCCGCCAGTTTAATCGGATCAATCCAAACTCTAATACTTAATTCTCTCAGACCACCAACTAATATTCTTCCAACATTTTTTACACTTGAAAATTGATCTACCAAATATCTTTTCGCATAATCTCCTAATTCAAGATCACTCCAAGTAGACGAGGATAAGGATAACCACATTGTAGTTGTGAAGCCCGCAGCTCTTTTTAATATCTGTGGAGGTTCTGACTCTGTGGGTAAATTATCAACAACTCTTGCAACTCTTTCTCTAATATCATTTGCAGCGTTATCCAAATTTATACTTGTGTCAAACTCAACATTTATTGTGCTCCTACCATTTTCAGATTTGGAATCTATGTTTTTTATTCCTTCAGCGCCCCCTATTACATCCTCAATAACTTGAGTGACTTCTTGATCTATTATTGACGCTGATGCTGAGTTATAATTTACTTGTACTTGAACCACAGGTGGTTGAATACCATCAGGGAGTTCTCTAACTGGTAATTTCCAAAATACAAATAATCCAAAAATAATTAGTATTAAGGACATTACCCATGATACCGCAGGTCTTTTTATACTTAATTCAGTGATAAACATTTATTTTGTTATAGGTTTAATTTTACCGTTGGGTCTAACTTTTTTAAGGCCCTCAGCTACAACAGTTTCTCCTTCATTAAGTCCAGAGATTATCTCAATATTTCTATTACTTCTTAATCCTGTCTTCACCTCAGTTTTGTTAGCAATATTTGAACCATTAATTTTGTAAACATATGACTTGTCACCTTCAATCATCACGCTTGTATCAGGCACGCTTAATGAATTTCTTAAGTTAAATTTTATACTAACCTCCAACAATGAGCCTGAAATTAATTCTTGGTTTGAATTATTCACTTTAATTCTAGATAATAAACTTCGTGTATCTGCATTTATTCTGCTTGAAACAAAATCAACTTCTCCAGAAAAAACTTTATCTTTGTAGCTTGATAATTTTACTTCTACTGGAAGTCCTTTTTTAATTGATGCAGAATAACTTTCAGGAATCTTTATATCTGAGTAAATTTCAGAATTATCATCTAGCGTAATAATAAATATGTTATTCGAGACTAAAATATCTTCAGTAAGCCCTGTGTAACCGAGCACACCACTAAACGGTGCAATAATATCTCCACTCTTTAAACTTATTAATTTATCTCCTTTTTTTACAAAATCTTTAAGCTCTAAATCACCTAGGAGGTCGTCTTTTTTAATTTTGAAAGTTTGTGATTTTTTGGAAATTGCGGTGCCAAAAGTTTCAATTCTTTCTGAAAATTCTTTGTTTATCACCTCTGTAACTATTATTCCTGGAGGAGGTATCTTGCTAAATTTTTTTTTAAAATGATTGGCTATTAAAGTTCTTGAAATAATTACAGCTGCAATAACAAGAAAAAATATTAAAATAATTGATATTGTTTTTGTAGATCTTTTCATACTTCTAAATTAATCCGTATTCAGCCCAAGAACCATCGTAAATGCAAGGTAGATATTTATCATTTATTAGGGAATAAGCTAGTGCCAAAACACACGCAGTAACTCCAGATCCACAAGAAAAAACTATATTCTTGTCAACAATATCATTTAAACACGAATGAAAAATTTTTTTAAGTTCATCTACATCTTTAAATGTTTTGTCTTCATTTAAACAGGAACTGAATGGTATACAAAAAGAATTCTTAATATTTCCACTTTTTAATCCTTTTCTAGGTTCCGCAACTCTACCCTCAAATCTTTCTTTGCTTCTAGCATCTATAACTTTAAAACTGGGTTTAATTATATTTTGATTTATCATTTTCATATCCTTAACTAATTCTTTTTTTTCTAGGCTCTTATATTTGGACGTATTTATCTGAGGTAAATCAGAGGTAGTAATTCTTATTTCTTTGATCCATTTTTTTAAACCACCATTTAATATATGTACTAATTTTGGATCATGTCCAAAATAAATAAAATTATACCAACATCGACACGAACTTATTACATCAGAGTTGTCATAAATTACTATTTCATCATTATTTTTAATTCCCATTGCTGAAACAATCTTTTCCCAATCGTGTTTATCAACCAGCATATGGGGAAGATTTGTTTTTTTGTTTGAATTAAAATCTAAATCAAAAAATATGGAGTTGGGTATGTGCTTGGTTTTGTATTCCTCAAAACCATTTCTTTTTGTTAAAGGCATATGCCATGAGCAATCAATAATTTTTACATTATCTAGATTCTTGTTTAACCATTCAGTCTCTACTAATGACATTTATCTTTTTTCCAAATATCTTTGGTGATATTCTTCGGCAACACAATAATTTTTAAGTAACGATATTTTTGTTACGACTCTGCCTGACAATTTTTGATTTACTTCATTTAAAACCTTTTCAGCTATTTCTTTTTGATTATCATTTAAATAAAATATTTCACTCCTATATTGGGTCCCAAAATCAGGCCCTTGAGAATTTAATGTGGTTGGGTCATGAATATCAAAAAATATATTTAAAATTTTTTCGTACGAGATCATTTTTTCATCAAAATCGAGCCTAACAACCTCTGCATGATTAGTTTTTCCTGTGCATACTTCTTTATAGGTAGTTTGTTTGCTATAGCCTCCGCAATAGCCAACTTCTGTTTTAATTATCCCATCAATTTTACTGAATTTTATTTCAGGTCCCCAAAAACATCCAAGAGCTAAAACTGCTATTTCCATTGATAAAGATTTAAATTAATTTACAAATTATTCGTATGCTAAGTAAAAATCAATTGGGTTTTTTGTACATGTTTATGTCTGTTTGTGCATTTTCATTAATGGACATAATTGTTAAGTGGTCGGTTGATTATCCAATAGGACAAGTTTTATTTTTTAGAGGATTTTTTGGTATCCTATTTTATTTCCTTATAATACCTAAAGAGAGACTTCATAATTTTTATTATACAAAAAGGGCTGGTTTACATTTTTTACGTTGTATGTCGGGCCTTGTTGCTTTAGTTGCAATTTTTATAGCTTTAAGAAAATTACCTTTAGCGACCGTTGTTAGCATTTCATTTGCTGCACCAATATTTACAACAATCTTATCAATATTTTTATTAAGTGAAAAAGTTGGGATTTACAGATGGCTTGCGGTAATAATTGGTTTTATAGGGATATTAATTATTACTGAGCCAGGTATAAGCCAATTAAATATTTATTATGTTTTCCCAGTAATATTTTGTCTTGGTTTATCTTATGTAGCCATTACTTTAAGACAATTATCAACAACAGAACCTGTATGGTTAATTTCTTTTTATTTTTCTTTATCAATTACTTTATTAAGTTTTTTAAGTATTCCACAAGGATGGGTTATGCCAAGTTTGAAAGATTTTATATTTTTATCTTTGGTTGGTATTTTTGGCGGAGTAGCTAATCTATGGCTGGGTCAGTCATATAAATATTCTGAAGTTTCTCTTGTTACCCCGTTAAAATATTTAGCCTTATTATTTGCCATTGTCTTTGGTTACTTCATATGGGGAGAGGTGCCCTCATATAAAACACTTTTTGGAGCATCACTAGTAATTATATCTACATTGATTATCTTTAGAAGAGAAATTTATAATAAAAAAATAATCACTTCTAAAACAATAAATGACTAAAGTTCCAAAATATTGGAAAAAAGCAAAAAATTACCTATCAAAAAAAGATAAAGTATTAGCAAAGTTAATTAAAAGTTATCAAAGTCCATCAGAAATAATTCTTACTTCTAGAAGAAATATATTTTTTTCTTTATGCAAAAGTATTATTGGTCAACAAATTAGTGTTGCTGCTGCAAACGCTGTTTTTTCAAAATTTAAAAAGAAGTGTAATAATAAAATAAATCCAAAGATAGTATCTAAATTAACTACATCTCAATTAAAAAGTTGTGGACTGAGCCGCCAAAAGGTCTCTGGTATTAAGAATTTAGCAAAAAAGACTTTAAATAAATCTTTTAATCCAAAACTAATAAAGAATATGAGCGACGAAGAGGCAATAGTTTATCTTTCTCAATTAAAACAAATTGGAAGATGGTCGGCAGAAATGATTTTACTTTTTACTTATAATAGATCTAATATTTGGCCTGTCCAGGATATTGGCCTTTTGAGAGCAATTTCTAAAAACTATAAAAAAAAGTATTTACCGCCTGAAAAATTTGTGATGCTTTTAAAAAAAAATTTTTCACCTTATTGTTCTGTAGCAACATGGTATCTATGGAGAAGTATTGATCCAGAACCTATTCAGTATTAAAACCTTCTACTATTTGCATATGTCTAATAGTTGTTTTTCTTGCTAATTCCCAACCAGCTTTATATTCTTTTGACTCATGACACTTTAATGCTTGTTCGAAACTAGGGAATTCCCAAACCACTGTTCTTAAAAAATCATCACCATCAAAAGTTGTATGTTTTCCTCCTCTAACAAGAGGCAAACCTCCATAACTTTTTATTATTGGAGTAACAGTCTCTGCATATTTTTTTAAATTTTCTTGATTATCTACTTTTAAGTATAAACTTATCCAATACGCTTTCATGATTTCTCCTTTTTAAATAATTTCAATTATGATAATAAATTTCATGGCAGAGAAATTGATTATCAGCTTTAATGAGTATACTAAAATAGTTGAAAAACTAGCAATACAAATTCATCAAAAATATAAACCTACAGTATTAGTTGGCATTATGAGAGGAGCAGCTCCAATCATTGACATTTTATCGAGAATTTTGAAACTACCTATCGCATACATTGTCATTCAAAGTTATTCAGGTGAAGGCATGGAGGATCAACAAGGCCAATTGATGTTTGCAAGAGAAATAAGCTCTTTAGCTAGTAATGAAGATTTTAACAAAGTACTTTTAATTGATGATCTCTCTGACACTGGATTGACATTAAACAAAAGCATCGAATGGCTAAAAAATTATGGTCCCACAAAAGATTATATAAAAGAGGTAAAAACTGCTTGTTTATGGAAAAAAAAATCTTCAACTTTTGAACCCGATTTTTGTCCTATAAGACTAAATTCAGATCCATGGATCGTCCAACCTACTGAACATTACGAAGAATTATCAATTGAGGAAATATTAAAACAAAATAAATAGGGCTAGTAAAAACTAGCCCTATTTTATAAATGTTCAGCCAACAACAAAACTTATAACACTTAAAACTGCTATTAACCATATAGCTGGTGAAGTAGTTGAAAACTTACCAGTGAATATTTTGATTAAAGCGTACGACACAAATGCTAAGGCAATACCATTGCTTATACTATAAGTTAAAGGCATAGTTATCATGGCAAGAATAGCCGGGGCAGACTCTGAAACATCGTTCCATTCAATATCAGTTATATTTCTAATAAATAAAACTGAAACAAAAAGTAAAGCAGCACCATCTATTTGTTTAGGTAAACTAGTTGCTAATGGAGCGAAAAATATACATGCTAAAAAAAGTATACCAATTACTAGTGATGTCATTCCAGTTTTTCCACCAGCTTTAACTCCCGCACCAGACTCCACGTAACTAGTAACTGTAGTAGTTCCCATCATAGCTCCTGCAACAGTACCTACACTGTCAGATAACATTGCTTTATTTATGTCTTGAACTTTTCCATCTTTGCTGACCTTTCCAGCAACATTTGCCACTGAAGTTAATGTTCCTGCAGTGTCAAAGAAGTCTATAAATAATAATGTAAATATTACCGTAGACATTCCAGCAGTCATAGCGGCAGATAGATCAAATTCAAAAAGATAAGTCATCGGCGGTGGAGAACTTGCTATACCGTTAAATTTTGCAAGGCCTGTCACCCAAGCAATAATACTAAAAACTAATATCCCAATAATGATATTACCTTTAATATTCATCTTATCTAAAACTATGATTGCAATAAAAGTTGCACATCCTAATAATACAAGAGGATCACCTAAGTTACCTAGTTGCACCAAAGTTACTGGATTGTCTACAACCACCTCCATTATTTGAAGGCCGATGATTGCTAGGAATAAACCTATTCCAGCACCTATACCTAACTTTAAACTTCTAGGAATTGAATTTATTAACCAAGCTCTTAAAGGGGTTAGTGATATTACTAAAAATAATACACCTGCTACTAATACAGCACCTAGAGCTTGCTGCGGCGTATAACCCATTCCAGCACAAACTCCAAATGCAACGAAAGCATTGATTCCCATTCCTGGCGCCAGTCCTATTGGCCATGTTTTTCCATAGAACGCCATAATAAAGCATGCTAATGCAGTCGCTAAAATAGTTGCTGTATAAACTGCGCCGAAATCAAAGAAACCTTTTTCGGGTCCGGCAAACTCTCCCGACAAAATAAATGGATTTAAAAACATGATGTAAGCCATGGTTAAAAACGTTGTAGTACCAGCGATTACCTCTGTTTTAAAATTAGTTTTGTGTTTTTTATAATTGAAATATTTATCAAGCATAAATCCTCCTCATGGATGATAATTATTTGATTCTGAATAAAAATACTCTTTTTAAGTATGCTTTATTCACAAAATTCAACTAAGAAGTTTATATTTATGCCATAATTATGTTGTTAACTTATAAAGATGAACAAATTAAGATTTTTTTTAATAACAATTATATTTGTTAATTTATTGACAGGGTGTCAAACTGTTAAAGAAAAAACTGACAATATAGTTCAAAAAGAAAACGAAAAATTAAGCAAATTTATAGGGAAATCTTTAAGCGAACTTAAGATGGAATTAGGTAAACCTGATGAAGATTTCAAAAATGCAAAAGGTAATTTAGAGGTAATTTACAATACAAAAAAATACTTAATCCCCTGCGAAAGAAGATTTGAAATAAATTCAGACAATATTGTAATAGGCTTTGTATCTAATGGATGTTTTTAAGGTTTACTTGCGAGGAATACTCCTCGCAAGTAAGGGCAAGCTTATCTAATTTCGATAAGCCTTTTTTTCTTATGATCTGGTAAAATTCTCTCACAAGCTACTGTTAAAAGACCATCTTTTAACTCGGCGCTATTCACTTTTACATCGTCTGCAATAGTGAATGATCTTGCAAATTGTCTTTGCGAAATACCTTTGTGAATTATTTCACCATCTTCATTTTTTTCATCAGATTTATTAACTTGTTTTGTCCTGACTGTTAACAAATTATCTTCGAACTCAACCTCAACATCTTTCTTACTAAAACCAGCAAGAGCAACTTCTATTGAATAGTTGTCTTTCCCAGTTTTTCTAATGTTGTATGGTGGATAATTCGACTGCATAGTCAAATTTCCATTATCCAACATGTTTTCGAATTGGTCAAACATATCGTCAAAACCAATTGAGAAAGGTCTTAGTGAGTTGAATATAGATAGATCCTTACTTGTCATATATCCTCCTTTTTTTAAGCAAGTTTATTTATGCAAGCCCCATAAGGCGACTTGCAAAATTTATATGGGAATTATATTTTTTTTTTCAAGTATTTTTTTAAATTTTATTTGAAATTTTTAAAATAAATCCATAATCAAAAGCAATTTCTTCTATAGCACCATCTCGACCAGATTTTCCACCGTGACCCGCATTCATTTCTGTCTTAAGTAAAAGAAGATTGTTATCGGTTTTATAATCTCTAAGTTTTGCTGTAAATTTTGCAGGTTCGTCAAACAAAACTCTATTATCGCTAAGGCTTGTTGTGATTAAAATATGAGGATAATCCATTTTTTTAATATTATTGTATGGAGCATAAGAATAAATATATTCGAAATGATCTTTGTTATCTTTAGCATTTCCAAACTCATCAAATTCTCCAACTGTTAACGGAAGTGAGTGGTCTAAGTTTGTAGTTAATGAATCTACAAAAGGTACTGCCATCACTATGCCAAGAAATAATTCAGGTGCTTCATTTACAACTGCGCCCATCAATAAGCCTCCAGCCGAACCACCCATGCCTATTATTTTACCTTTTGATGTATAATTTCTTTCAATTAAGTTTTTTGCTACAGAAATGAAATCTTTAAAAGTATTTTTTTTATTAAGGAGTTTACCTTCCTTCCACCATTTCATTCCTCTTTCCATTCCGCCCCTTATATGAGCAGTAACCCAAATGATATCTCTGTTAATTAAACAGAGTCTAGTTGATGAAAAATCAGGAGACATTGAATTACCATAGGATCCATAACCATATAGTACTAAATTTGCCGACCCATCAATTTTAGTTTTTTTGTGTCTAGTTATTGTAATAGGTATCAATCTACCATCGTGAGAAGAGCATTCTAATCTTTCAACAATATAATCATCAGCGTTGTGACCTGATGGAATTTCCTGTTCCTTTACTAATTTTTTTTCTTTAGTCTTTAAATTATAAAGATAAGTTTTTCCGGGCGTCTTTGGAGATGAATATGACAAATAAACTAGATCAGTATTTTTATCTCTTTGTGTCAATGAGATACCAGGGACAATTACTTCTTCATCTGAAAATATTAACTCCTCCTCTAAATTTGTTTTTATATCTCTTAAGTATAATTTCCCAAGAGCATTTGACTTTTCACTTCTTATAATCCAATCATTTAAAAATATTAAGCCGCCTATAAGAACTTCATCTTTAGCATTTATATAAACTTCCCAATTTTGTTTAGATAAATCACTACATCTCTCTATTTTGAAATCTTCAGCATCTTCGTTTGTATGACAATAAAAATAATTATTCCAAGATGAAATTGAGTAGATTATACCTCTTTTTCTTTTTTTTATTAATTTTGGCTCAGGTTTATGTTCATTAACTTTAAAGTAATATTGTTCTGAAGTGTTGTGATCTGAAGTTGTAATAAAGAAATATTTTTCGTCTGAACTTAAACTTATTCCAACTGTAAATGCTTCACTTTTTTCCTCAAAAATTAATTCATCATTTTTTATAGGTGTTCCAATTTTATGCCTATAAATTTTTCTAGGTCTGTGAAATTCATCAAGTTTTGAATAAAATATATATTTGTCATCCAAACTAAAAGTTATACTGCCACTAGTTTCCTCTATTCTTTCTGTTATTTCTTTCCCAGACAAAATATCTCTTAAATAAATAGTATAATATTCTGATCCTTTTAAATCTAATGAGTATCCTAAATATTTATCATTATAACTTACCTCTAAATCTCCAATTCCAAAGTATTCTGTTTTTAATTTTTCTTTTTCTTTATCTCCATTCCAAATTTCTTCAACCTCATCAGAACCAATTTTTTTTCTAAGTTTTATAGAATAATTTCCTTTAGTTGTAGTTTTAGTCCAATACTCGTATCTAATGTCTTTGAATGGAAGTGAAACGTCATCTAATTTTATTCGACCTTTAATTTCATGAAATAATTTTTTTTCAATTTCTTTATTATCCTTCAAAATATGATCTGTGTAACTATTTTCTTCCTCTAGATATTTTCTTACTTCAGGAAGTAATTTTGATCCGTCTTTTAAAACTTCGAGGATATTTTCTTGATGAATCCAACTATAATTATCTTCCCATGCAACATTGTGACAAGATTTTCTTTCTGGTTTTTTTTTTAGTTGTGGTATTTTCATAATGAAAACAGTTATATGAATATAATTATTTATACAGTAGTAATATTAGTCATTTTTTATTTTCTTTTGAGATACATCAGTAATATCTCATCAAAAAAACTTTCAAAAGGTTTAAGACTGCTAATAATAATCGGATTAATTTTTTTAGCAATTCTGTTTGCAATTGGAGGCAGATTTCTGCTAACTTTGCCACTCACACTTGCTAGTCTTGCTTTATTAAAGTTAAAGGGTTTATCAATTTTCCAACTAATCTCTCTTTTTAGATTAATTCAAACATTAAGAAGATCAGGTAGATTTTCATTTAATCAATCTCAAAACAATAATATGTCTACCATGTCTGTAAGTGAAGCTTTTAAAATTTTAAATTTAGATCAAAAAAAGAAGGTTACCAAAGAGGACATAAACAAAGCTTACACAAAAATTCAAAAAAAAATTCATCCAGATATTTCACCAGAAACCGCAAGATTATCTACTTTAGTTAATGAAGCTAGAGACATTTTGTTAAAGGAAATTATATAAAGTTCTTAACTTTATTAATTATCATTTCAACTGTTATTGAGTCTGGATCAAAGCTTGATCCATGAGTGATTTTATTTATGTCGGCACCAGGTGGGATAATTCTAAATTGATTTTTACTGTAATCAGAATAAGCTTTTGGTGTATCCAATAAAATTACGAAACTAGGTTTATTCATTTGACTTGAAACATGGTGCCCGAATGAGTCATTTCCAATAAAAATATCACTTAAATAAATATAATATATGATTTCTGATACATCTTTAGAGCTTAAAGATTCACAATTACCTTTTTTTATTTGGTTTATAATTTTAATTGCGCCTTCTTCCTCATTTTTTCCACAAACTAAGTAAAAATGATAATCCCCAATATCGTTAAATTTATTTATTAAAGATGCAAAATTATTATAACCCCATCTAGTTGTCGGACCAGAAGAGCCTATTCCAAGTACAATTTTCTTTTGTTTACCAAGATTATATTTTTTAATTTTTTCACTATTTAGAGAAATTTGAGTTTCGGTTGGGCAATTTTTAATATTTAAAGATTGTTCTGTAAAAGTTTTAGCGGCATTTACTAGATGTAAATTTTTTTTTTTAAATAAAGGATAATGATAAATATTTTTTATACCAGCAATTTTACAAGCTAGATAATGTCTCATACTTGGATAAAAAATAAAAATATTTTCAAAATTAAATTTCTTTATAAAGACTGATAAGTTTATTATATCAAAAAAGTTTCTATGAAATTTATCTAAATAATTTACACTTTTTATTAAGGGGTCGTCTATCAAAACTCTATTTAGATTTGGACATAATGTGATCAGTTCAACTTTACCAAATTTTTTTGCAATCTGATGACAGTAACTAAGATGTAACAAATTAGCTCCTAAACCTTTATAGCTTAAAAAAATTCCTGTTTTCATAAATGTGATTTTTCTATTATACTTACAAGTAAAAATATATGTCTAAAATAAATGGAATATATGCTGCAGGGATGTCAATCTTTAATAAAGATTTAAGCCTCAATATAGAAAAAACAATTCTACATGCTGAAAACATTATAGACAAAGGATGTCATGGTGTTGCAATATTTGGGAGCACTGGACAAGCACAATTGATCTCGATCTCAGAAAAAATTAAGCTTTTAAATAATTTATCAAAAAGTAAATACAAAAATAAGTTTATAATAGGCAATGGGCTCAATTCTTTAAGTGAAACAATAAACTATATTAAAATAGCATTATCTTTAAATTTTGAAAATTTCTTAATTATGCCACCTGCATATTATAAATACAGTGATAAAGAAGTAATTACTTTTTACTCAAAAATTATAGAGGCGGCTCCAAATTCAAGGATTATACTTTATAATTTTGAAAAGTTATGTGGTTATAAATTTAGTTTAGAATGTGTGCAAGAGCTAGTCAAAAAATTTCCTGAACAAATAATTGGTATAAAAGATAGTTCTTATAATATTTATAAAAATTTAAGATTAAAAGATTTTTCGATTCTTCCTGGATCAGAAACCAAGCTTGTTGAAGGTTTAGAAATAGGTTGTTCAGGAATAATCACAGCTACATGTAATGTTACTGCAGAGTTATCCAGGAAAGTTTATGATGACTTCATTTCAAAAAAAACTCAAACTGAGAATGAAAAATTGATTAATGTTAGGTCTGCTTTTGATAAATATAATCTTATTTCTGGCTTGCATTCATATTGTGCAAAAGAAAATGACATATTTAAAAATGTATTACCTCCGCTAACTCTTTTAACCAAAGAGAATGAGAGAGAATTATTTAAAAATCTAAAAAATTTAAATTTTAAAATTAAATCTTTACTGGCGGCCTAACATGCAACTTGCTAGATTTCTAAACAAAGTTTTTAAAGATGGTGGTTTTATTCTTACTGATGCAAATTATAGAGACTATATCATAGGAAAACCAGATAAAGATCCTATTAAATTAAGAATCTTAAATAAAAAACTTCATTATAAATTATTACTTCATCCAGATCTGTATTTTGGTGAGGCTTATACTAATGGTGAAATAATTATTGAGAACGGCACTATCACAGATTTTTTAGATCTTGCTTTGAAGAATATTGGAAGAGGAGAAGTTAATTTATTTAGTTATATTATGAATAGAATTAGAGGCTCGTATAGATATTTAACAAATTTTAATTTTATTAAAAAATCTAAAATGAATGTTTCCCATCATTATGACATATCTGACGACTTATATGATCTATTTTTAGATCCTAAAAGACAATATTCATGTGGTTACTTTCGTAATGAAAACGATAGTCTTGAAACAGCACAAAATAATAAAATTCAACATATAATAAAAAAATTGAATTTAAAGCCAGACCAAAAAGTTTTAGATATTGGTTGTGGGTGGGGGTCGTTAGCAATTGATATTGCAAAGAATTCAAAATGTGAAGTAACAGGGATTACGTTGTCAGAAAACCAACTTTATTACTGCAAAAAAAAAGCAGCTGAACAAAATTTGGAAAATCAGGTGAAGTTTAGATTGATTGACTATAGAGAGCTTAAGGAAAAATTTGATAGAATTGTAAGTGTCGGAATGTTTGAACACGTGGGACGTAAATTTTATAAAAAATTTTTTAGACAAATTCAAAATTTATTAAATGACAATGGTGTCTCATTAATACACACCATAGGATCAGTAAATCCACCCAGGGATCCTCATCCATGGATAACCAAGTATATTTTTCCAGGTGGTTATACACCAAGTTTAAGTGAGGTCACAACACCCATAGAGCAAGCAGGTCTAGTTGTTACAGATATCGAAGTTTTGAGATTACATTATTCACACACTTTAAGACACTGGAAAGAAAACTGCATAAGAAATAGAGAAAAAATTATTAAGATGTTTGATGAGAAATTTTTTCGAATGTGGGAGTTTTATCTTGCGGGGTGTGAGATGGCTTTCAAGTGGGGTGATCAAGTTGTATATCAATTTCAACTTACAAAAAATTATGGATCTACTCCAGTCACTAGGGACTATATTTATCAATAAATTATTGATAGAATCTTACCTCCTTTAAAATGAAAAAAAAAAACAAAAAATCAAATAGAAAAAAGAGAGTAAAAAGAAAAAAAAATAAACTGAAAAATATCAAAAAAGTTAGGAAAAAGATAATTATTTCAAGGAAAAAGAGGAAAAACAAAAAAAAGAAAAACAAGAAAAAAAATATAAATCTTAAGAAAAATAAAAACTATATACTTAAAACTAAAAATCAAAGTTTAATTTCAAAAATTGTAAAATTCCAGTTATCGATTAAATCAAACTTTGATTTTAAAATTAATTTAAACCCTGAAAGATACATCCAAAGTTTTTTTGATAAAATTTCCGAAACAATTTCAAATTACAAAGTAATTAAAAAAGAGGAAAAAAGACGAATTAAGATAGAACAAATTGAAAAAGAAAGAATTGAGAAAATTGAGCTACAAAAAGCAAAACAAGAAGAGGTGCTTGAAAAAACTCGACTAAAAGAGAAGGCCTTAAAGGAGGAAGCAAGGTTAGAAAAGCAAAGAAATAAAGATATAAAATTATTTTTAAGAAAAGAACAAGCAATTTTAAGAAGAGAACAAGCCGAAAAACAAAAACAATTTTTAAAGCAACTTCAACTAGAGCGTCAAATTGAAAAGTTTAGAATAAGAGAAGTAAAAGAATTAGAAAAACTTGAGAAAATAGCGCTCAAAGAGAAGAGAGAGGATTATCAAGGATTACAAGAAAGGATTGATAAACTTAAAGAAAAATACCGAGTTATTAGAGACCAGAAGATCAAAGAGAGAGTAGAAGCCCTCGGTGTCAAATTACAAGGTAACGAAGACAGAGAAACGTTACTAATTAAGGAAAAAGAATATACTTTAGCGAGACAAAAAGTTGAGTTTGCCTTAGAAAGTTTTTATAGAAGTGCAAGCAGTCTCGTATTTCAATTGAACAAAAGACACATTACAAGAGATATGTCGATTTTGCGGTGTATAGACAGAAGATTTGAAACCGGTGAGATTTTTATAAAATGGGATGAAGCTGAAGATGAAGATTGGTTATTATTAATTTATATTAAAAATAATTCACCCGATGAAGGAATAGTAATAGAAGATAAAACAAATCCTGAAAAAAATCATTCATATGAATTTAAAAATATTGATATTTTCAAAGCATCAGACACAATGGTGGACGCTTTGACACAATTAATTGCTAGCAAAAGATCACAAAATAACGATTAATTTTTTCTAAATAACAAGGTAGAACTTTAATATGTTTTTTGGATCAATCATTATGATAATGCTTTTTTTAATTTTAAAGTATGTATTGGCATGGATTATCTATTACAACAAATTAGATCCGAGACTTGGCGACAGTACTTGGCGATTTACTTATGATTACCCTGTTTTAGGTGAAAGAGATATCTCCGATTTAGATGATAAAGATTTTGTAAGGTTAAGAAGAAAAAAAAATAAGATTATTTTATTAATGTATTCAATAGTTCTCGTTATGTTTATAACTTCTATGTCTTTGTTGAGTGAAATTTTACTGTTTTTTTTTAGTTAGTTTTTTAATTGTTTTTTATTTTTTAGATATAAGAAGAATGCAATTATTTCATAAAAAAAAGAAAATAACGTAAAAATTATTGGAAGTTTAAAAAAATTGTATAAAAAATTATATTTGGGAATTTTTTTCCACACAGCAAGAAAAGCCTCAGCTCCTTTTAAAATTTTTTCATCTTCTTTAACATGTAGCCTTCGCAAAAGTTCTTTATTACTTTTAGAGGTCTCTTTTTCAGCTATCTCATTACCCGTAATATCAATCCAATCGATTTCTTGAATCTTCTCTTTTTTATATAAATCAATTTCAGCTTTGCAGATTTTGCATGAATTATTAAAATAAACTTTCATATAAGTAGATTTATTACTATTTATTTAAATAATGTATATGCGTAAAATACTCATATTGAAAATAGTAGATAAAACTTCTAAATAATGCTTCCTATGAATAATTTTTTTGAAAAATCTGACATATCTAGATCAGAAGCAGAAAACATTGTATCAGATACACTTAGTAAGTGTGATGATGGAGAACTATATCTAGAAAATACAAAATCAGAGACATTATTATTAGATGATAATAAAATTAAAAACTCGAGTTATAATTCTGATTTAGGCTTTGGATTTAGAGCTATCTCTGATGAAATAGTTGCATATTCTCACTCTAATGAAATATCAAAAAATTCATTAAGGCAATCTTCAGAAAATTTAAAATCAACGTTAAAATCTGTTAAAGGCACTTATAATCATGAAATTCCTAAATCTAATAAAAAGTATTATGATAATATAAATCCTATTGAACAAAAATCCCTTAATGAAAAGATTAAAATACTTAATGAAGTAAATAACTACTTACGCTCTAAAGATAATAACATTAAACAGGTCACAGCCAATTTTTTAGGTGAACAAAAATCAGTTGAAATAATTAGATCTGGCGGAGAGTCTTTAACTGATGTCCGTCCTTTAATAAGATTCAATGTATCAGTCATGCTTGAGAAAAATGGAAGGAAAGAGTCAGGTGTGTATGGTGTTGGAGGAAGACAATCCTACGATTTTTATTTAAAAGATGAAAATTGGAAAAGTGTTTGTGATGAGGCTTTGAGAATAGCTTCAGTAAATTTAGAGAGTAAACCTGCACCAGCTGGTGAAATGAAAGTTGTACTAGGACCTGGTTGGCCAGCAATATTAATTCATGAGGCTGTTGGTCATGGTTTGGAGGGGGATTTTAATAGAAAGAAAACTTCTGCTTTTCATAATTTAATGGGCCAAAAAGTTGCTAGTGAAGGAGTTACGATAGTTGATGATGGTACCATCGACAATAGGAGAGGTAGTCTTACTATTGATGATGAAGGGACACCAACAGAAAAAACAGTTTTAATTGAGAATGGAATTTTAAAAAACTTTATGCAAGATCGTCTGAATGCACGTTTGATGAAAACGAGATCTACCGGTAGTGGAAGAAGAGAAAATTATAGACATATCGTCCTTCCAAGAATGAGGAACACAATGATGTTAAGTGGTAATCAGACCCAAGATGAGATGATAAAAGCTGTAGACAAAGGTATATTTGCAGTAAGTTTTGGTGGAGGTCAAGTTGACATTACCTCTGGGAAATTTGTATTTAATTGCACCGAAGCTTATGAGATTGTTAATGGCAAAATTGGATCTCCAATAAAAGGTGCAACTCTTATCGGAGATGGTCCTTCGAGTTTAAAAGAAGTTTCTATGGTAGGTAATGATATGATGATGGATCCGGGAATTGGAACATGTGGAAAAGCTGGCCAAGGTGTTCCCGTTGGTGTTGCTCAACCATCTATTCTAATTAATAAGATGACTGTTGGCGGCACAAAACTTTAAATGGTCAAAGATCAAGAATTTTTAGAAAAAAAGGCATCTTATTGTCTAGGTTTAGCCAAGAAATTAGGCGCAACTGAGTCTAGTGTGATCGTTAACAACTCTGTTTCTGAAACTGTTAATTTTAGGAATAAAAAACTAGATGAGTCTAATAGGTCAGATGATCTTGGAATAAGCATTACCACCTACATTGGAAAAAAAAAGTCATCAATATCTTCCTCTAATTTACTTGATGATAACCTAAACATTTTGATTGAAAAATGTGTTGAGACAACAAAAAATACTCCTGAAGATGAATTCAATTCATTACCAGATAAAGATTTGTTAGCTAAAGAAGTTAAAGATTTGAATCTCTATGATGATACCCATATAGAAAATGATCAAAAAATAGATTATTTGAAAAAATTAGAATTCGCTGCCTCTAGTGATAAAAAAATTGTTAATACTGAGTCTAGTTTTACTCAAAATAAATCAAATTTTATTTTAGCTAATACTGAAGGTTTTTGTGCTGGTTACAAAACATCCTCATTTACAGCTTCGAGCGTTACAGTCGCAAAAGATGAAAAAAGTATGGAGAGAGATTATGATTATTCTAGCAAATGTTTTTTTAAAGACTTGGATGATGCAGGAGAATTAGGCAAACAAGCTGCTGATCAAACCATTAGAAAATTAAGCCCTAAAAAAATAGGCAGCGAAAAAATTGCTATGATTTTTGATAAAAGAATAGCTAAGGGAATATTAAGTACTTTTGCAAGCGCGATTTCATCATCAGCTATATCAAGAGGAACCTCTTTTTTAAAAGATAAAGTTAACCAAAAAATATTTTCTGATTCAATTAATGTCTTAGATAAACCAGACATACTTAAAGGCTTAGGTTCAAGAAATTTTGATAGAGAGGGAGTCAAAACTGATACTCTTAAATTAGTTGAGCAAGGAATCTTAAAACATTATTTGATAGATACTTACAATGGAAAAAAATTAAATCTCAAGTCAAATGGAAGATACGGAGGGACAAGTAATCTCTATTTTGAAAATGGAAACATAAGTTTTAAAGATTTGTTGAATTCAAAATCGAAAAGTCTCTATATTACAGAAACTATAGGTCATGGAAGTAATATAGTAACCGGTGATTATTCTGTTGGCGCAACAGGATTTTTAGTTGAAAACGGTGAGTTTAAGTATCCTATAAACGAAATTACCATTGCAGGCAATTTTAAAGACATGTTTCAGCATATTACCCTGGCAAATGATTTAGAGTTCAAATATGCAACCAATTCACCAACCATGATGATTGAGGGAATGGTTGTTGCTGGTAAATGAGTGAATTCTGCGTAATCGGTTCAGGTATTTCTGGAGCTACAATTGCTAATCTTCTTAATAAAAAAAATACAGTAGTCCTATTTGATAAAGCGAGAGGTCCAGGAGGTCGTGCGTCTTTCAAAAGAATAAGAGGAAATATTGGCTTTGATCATGGTACTCAGTACTTTTCACCAAAAACCCCAGAATTTAAAAAGTTTACTAAACATTTAATTAAAAAAAAAATTTTAAAGGTTTGGGGTGGTAAACACATTTTTCTTAACTCCAAAAAAAAAGAAGATAAAAAACATCTCAAAATTATAGGTAAAAATGGAAACAATGATATTAGCAAGTATTTATTAAAAAAAATTAAGTGCAACTATCAAAGTGAATTAAAAAAAATTCATTATAAAAACAAACTTTGGCACTTATCATTTGCTGATGGAAAATTGAGATCTTTTAAAAGTATTATTTTGACATGTCCTTTTCCACAATTAAAAAAACTTTCTAAAAAATTCATAAATAATTCTTTTATAAAAAAATCAATAAAAATGGATGCAAATATAACTACCATGATTGCTATAAAAAAAAACAAAAAATCTAGTAGTAGCTACCTTTTCGCAGACTCAATTCTTGGCTGGGCTGGTAATGAAAATTCAAAAAAAAGATTTAAATCAAATTATGATTTATGGACTCTACAAAGTACATTCAAGTGGGCAAATAAAAATATTAATCAAAATAAAAATAATAAGAAAAAGAATTCAAAAATTATGATTGATAAGTTCTTTCAACTTTCAAATATTAAAAAAACAAAAATCAATTTCTCTCTTAATCATGGCTGGAAATACTCTTCAAATTCAAAACCTTTCAAAATTAAAAGTTTTTGGGATCCAAATAAAAAAATAGGTGTTTGTGCTGATTGGTTTGTGGGACCAAGAGTTGAGTCGGGATGGATAAGTGCACAGGACCTATATAAAAAAATTTCAAGATAAATTATTCAAAGCTTTTCAACCTGTATTCCCAATATCCCATTCTTGTGTAAGACACTTTTAAAATTCTTAAATTTTTTCTGTCATACCAAATGTCAAAGTCTAATCGTTTATCTTTTGGAATATTCATATCTTTAGATTTAAGTGTAAAATGATCAACATCATAAATTTTTCCGTAAAGGTCTATTTTTTCTTTTCCAACAAAAGTAACAACCTGTTCTTTAATACTTCCTGATATTGGACTTATTTGAGATCCTGCTTGTAAAATTTTATGATTCCACCAATTTCCAACAACATTATCAATGTTTGCTTCTCCATTGAATGAGGAGCCTTTGATATCAAATTTTTCACTATTTTTATTTAACTTTAAATTTACAAATTTTTCTTTTTCATTTTGAAGAGTTTTAGAATTATATGATATCAACTGATCTTTTATGTATTTTTCTTCACCATATGACTCAACCTTAAAAATTGTAGTTCCTAATAGATCGACAGAAAATTTAAATTGATTTGTAATAATAGTTTCTTCGTCATTTCTTTCAAAAAAATAATAATTGTATCCAATTAGTTCACCATTTCTAAAAATCTCCATTTCAATTTTGTTATATTTATTGTAGTGACCCATATGTGCCATAGAAATAACTGGAAAAATTACAATAAACAGAATGGCTATAAATTTTCTCATTTAGCAATTACATTAGTGGACTTTATCTATAATAGAAATAACTTATTAAAATGTTTCTAAAAATAAAGAAAATACCAAAAGTTAATTGGAGTTCTGATAAGCCATATAATTTTAAACCAAAATTTTCCACTTTCTTTTTTTTATGTTTTGGTCTGACCTTATTTGGTCTTGGTGAAGGTTTGTTAATTGTTTCCTTTACAGGCGCTTCTCCGTGGAGTGTTTTAGCTCAAGGTATTTCTTTAAATGTTAATTTAAGTATTGGAACAATTACTCTTTTAATAAGTATTACTGTATTAATTTTATGGATACCTTTGGGCCAAAAACCAGGAATGGGTACAATATTTAATGCCTTAATAATTGCCCTTATGATTGATCTTTGTATAAAGTATGTACCAACCCCATCTAATTATTTTAATCAATTAATCCTGGCAGTAATTTCTGTAATGATGGTTGGAATAGGAGGGGGCATATATTTAGTTTCAAACCTTGGTGCAGGACCAAGAGATGGATTAATGATTGGATTACAAAAAATAACTAATTTACCAGTGGCAGCCGTTAGAGCTTTTTTAGAAATTTCTGTTGTAAGCATTGGTTGGTATTTAGGTGGAACAGTAGGTGTAGGAACTCTTTTATTCGCTTTTGGTATTGGTCCGTGCGTTGCACTAGGTTTGTTTTTAGTTGATAAAATCTTTGATTAGGCAGCAGCGCCTGATTTTTCACTTCTTTTTCTTTCATGAGGATCAAGAATAGCTTTTCTTAATCTACAAGACTCTGGAGTAATTTCTAAAGCTTCATCTGTATTTAACATACTTAATTGTTCAGCAATCGACATTTTTCTAACAGGAGTTAAGACAACATTTTCATCAGTTCCTTGCGTTCTCATATTAGTTAATTTTTTTCCCTTCATGACATTAATAATCATATCTCCTGGCTTAGGTGATAGACCTACAATCATTCCTGGATAAACAGGATCGTTATGACTTACAAACATTTCTCCTCTAGCCTGTAAATTAAAGATTGCAAAAGCAACTGCCTTCCCTTGTTCCATAGAAATTAGAGCACCATTTCTTCTGCCCTCCATTTCCCCTTCAAATGGACCATATTCATGAAAAATTCTATTAATGACACCATTTCCTTTTGTCAGCGTTAAAAATCTACTTGTATATCCCATTAAGCCCCTTGTTGGTGCATGAAATATAAGTCTCTTTTTATTTTTACCAGTGTCTTTTAATTCTATTAATTTACCTTTTCTTCTATTCATTGAATCAATTATTTTTGATGAATGCTCCTCATCAAGATCCATAGTAATTTCTTCTATTGGTTCAAGCTTGTTACCATTATCATCTTTTTTATAGAGGACTTTTGGAGGGCTCACAGTCATTTCAAAACCTTCTCTTCTCATTTGAGTAAGTAAAATTTCCAACATTAATTCACCACGACCACTAACCACAAAAGAATCATTTCCCTCATTTTCAGTGAATGTAATTCCAACATTATTTTGTGCCTCTTGAACTAATCGATCTCGAATTTGTGTGCTTGTTAATTTTTTACCTTCTGTACCAGCCAAAGGAGATGTATTTACTGTTATTGTAATTGACATAGTTGGAGGATCAATAGGAGTAGCTTCTATTGGTTCGTTAACTTCAAGATCACAAATAGTATCTGCAACATTAGCTTTTTCTAAACCCGCAACAACTACAATATCTCCAGCTTCACCAACCTCAATTGGAACTTTTTTGGTACCTTCGTATCTAAAAATTTTAGTTAATCTTCCTTCATCAACTTTCTCTCCTTTTAAGTTGATTGCCTTAATTGCTTGATTAGCTTTTGCTGTTCCTTGTGAAATTCGACCTACTAAACTTCTTCCTAAGAAACTATCAGCATAAAGAAGTGTAGTAAGCATAGCAAAAGGTTTTGATTTGTCTAATTCTGCTGGTTTAACATGGTCTACAATTTTATCTAAAAGTGGATTAAGATTCTCTCTTGGACCATCAACTTCATGATCAGCCCATCCAGATCTTCCACTGGCATATAAAACTGGGAAATCTAGTTGGTCTTCATTAGCATCTAAACTTACAAATAAGTCGAATGTTTCATCTAAAACTTCATTAGCTCTTTGATCTGATTTATCTAATTTATTTATAACCACAATTGGCTTCAAGCCTTGTTTTAATGCTTTTGCTAAAACAAACTTTGTTTGAGGCATCACACCTTCAGCTGAGTCTATTAGCAATAATGCTCCATCAGCCATACTAAGTACTCTTTCAACTTCAGCAGCAAAATCTCTGTGGCCGGGGGTATCAATTATATTTATTCTAGAATTTTTCCAATTAATCGAGGCAGGTTTAGCCAATATTGTAATTCCTCTTTCTTTTTCTAATTCTCCAGAGTCCATCAGCCTTTCATCAACAACTTCATTTTCTCTAAATGAGCCACTTTGTTTCATTAAGTTATCAATTAGAGTTGTTTTGCCATGATCAACATGGGCAATTATGGTGATGTTTCTTATAGTATTATTCATAAATCTGGGTTCTTATACATATTTAAACACTTTTGAAAACTTAAAAAAAACTACACTAGGCTTGAATAAATTAAGGATTTTTTTTTAATTTTTATTTTTTTCGCTTTTCGCGTTTAAGTTTTCTTTTTTCTTTAAAACTTAATTTAGGTTTTTTTTTGACACTAGAGTCTTTAAACGATTTTCCACTATATCTTTTCGACATAACAATAATTCTATATTACAAATTTTTTTAAGCAAAAAAAAAGGGCAGTAAAAACTGCCCTTTTAGAATTTTGATTAGGAGTTATTGGGTTACATACCCATGCCGCCCATTCCTCCCATGCCACCCATGCCGCCCATTCCACCAGGCATACCAGCAGGAGCCGCATCTTTTTCTTCTGGCTTGTCAGCTATCATTGCTTCTGTTGTTACTAATAATCCAGAAATTGATGCTGCATCTTGAAGTGCAGTTCTAACAACTTTGACTGGATCAATAATACCCTTAGCAAACATGTCACAATATTCTTCATTTTGTGCATCATAGCCGTGAGTTTTTTTATTTTGTTCTAACAATTTACCGACTACAACTGAACCATCTACTCCAGCGTTTTTTGTAATCTGTCTTATCGGAGCCTCTAAAGCTCTTCGAACTAAATCAACACCAGCTTTTTGATCTTCACCTTTAGCTTTAACTTTTTCAAGATCTTGAGCAGCATATAACAAAGCACATCCACCACCTGTTACAATACCTTCTTCGACTGCAGCTCTTGTTGCATTAAGTGCATCTTCAACTCTATCTTTTCTTTCTTTAACCTCAACTTCTGTAGCACCACCAACTTTAATTACAGCAACACCACCGGCTAGTTTAGCTAATCTTTCTTGAAGTTTTTCTTTGTCGTAATCAGAAGTTGTTTCTTCAATTTGTTGTTTGATTGAAGAACATCTAGCTTCGATGTCAGATTTTTTACCGCTACCATTTACGATAGTACTATTATCTTTATCAACTTTAACCTTTTTACATGATCCAAGATCATCTAATTTAACGTTTTCAAGTTTAATTCCTAAATCTTCAGAAATTACACTTCCACCAGTTAAGATTGCAATATCTTCAAGCATAGCTTTTCTTCTGTCACCAAAACCTGGAGCTTTTACAGCTACTACTTTTAAACCACCTCTTAACTTGTTTACAACTAACGTTGCTAAAGCTTCGCCTTCAACATCCTCAGATATAATCATTAATGGTCTACCAGCCTGTACTACTGCTTCTAAAAGTGGAACCATTGGTTGTAGATTTGTTAATTTTTTTTCATGTAAAAGAATAAAAGGATTGTCTAACTCTGTCGTCATCTTGTCACTGTTCGTAATAAAGTATGGTGATAAATAACCTCTATCAAACTGCATACCTTCAACGACATCAAGTTCTGTTTCAATTCCTTTGTTTTCCTCAACTGTAATGACACCTTCATTACCGACTTTTTGCATTGCTTTTGAAATCATACTTCCGATCTCTTTATCACCATTTGCGGAAATGGTTCCTACTTGAGCAATTTCATCACTATCTTTTACTTTTTTGGCTGAAGAAACTAAGTTTTGTTTTACAACATCTACTGCTGCATCAATACCTCTTTTTACATCCATTGGGTTCATTCCAGCTGTAACATATTTTACACCTTCTTTAACAATCGCTTGAGCTAAAATAGTTGCAGTTGTAGTTCCGTCACCAGCTTCATCATTTGTCTTGCTGGCAACTTCCTTTACCATTTGAGCACCCATATTTTCGAACTTATCTTCAAGGTCAATTTCTTTTGCAACTGAAACACCATCTTTGGTAATTCTTGGAGCACCATAAGATTTGTCCATCACAACGTTTCTGCCCTTAGGACCTAACGTTACCTTAACAGTATCAGCTAAGATATTTACCCCTCTTATCATTGCTGATCTTGCTTCAGCGTCAAATTTAACAACTTTTGCCATTATACTTTCTCCTTTAACTTATGTTATTTACTTGAAATACCCATAATGTCTGACTCTTTCATTATGCTGTATTCTTTACCATCAATTTTGACTTCAGTTCCTGACCATTTGCCAAATAAAACTTTGTCTCCAACTTTAACATCCATTGGAATTTTTTTTCCATCTTCAGTTTTTGCACCACCACCAACAGCAACAACTTTTCCTTCTTGGGGCTTCTCTTGTGCAGTATCTGGTATGATTATTCCTCCAGCAGTTTTTTCGCTGCTATCTAAAACTTCTATTAAAACTCTGTCATGTAACGGTCTAAATTTCATATATTCTCCTATATAAATATGAAGTTCATATAGAGATTGGTAATACTATTTCAAGATATACTTGAAATTTAGTTTATTAAAAAAGGTAGGAAATTGTGGATTTTTTGGGTTATAGATTATTTTGATGACTAAAAATTTAGACAAAGATGGCTTCTGTTCCATTGTTGATAATTATCAGCTTTTTTATATAGATTTATGGGGTGTTATTCATAATGGAATAAAACTTCACAAAGAGGCAATCAACGTTTTAAAAGAAATCAAAAAAAAAGACAAAGAATACATTCTACTTACTAATGCCCCCAGACCTAATGATGTTGTTAAATCCTTTTTAGAAAAAATGGGCATGGAAAAAGAAATTAGAGATCATGTTTTTACATCTGGCCAAGCATCATTAAATTATCTTAAAAAAAATTTATCTAATAAAAATTTTTTTCATGTTGGACCACCACGTGATTTTGATTTGTTTAATGACTTTGTTAAAATGAAGTCAGACAATATTGATGATGGAGAGTATATATTGTGTACAGGGTTATTTGAAAAATTTGATAAAGATTTGAATTATTATAAAGATTTATTTGAAAAAAATTTAGATAAAGAGATGGTTTGTACTAATCCTGACTTAATTGTGGATAGAGGTGATAAAAGAGAGCTTTGTGCAGGATCGGTAGCTATGGTTTTTGAAAAAATGGGTGGCAAGGTAGTATATTTTGGTAAGCCATATCCTGAGGTTTATAATTTATCAATTGATAACAAAGGTAAAAAGACTCTTTCTGTTGGTGATAATTTAAATACTGATATTAAGGGTGCGAATCTTTTAAACTTTGACTCGTTAATTATTTCAAATGGTATTCATAAAAATGAAATCAAAGAAAAAGGAATTGAAGCAACTGCGAAATCTTATGAAACAATCTGTAACTATATACAATCAGAGTTAAAATGGTAAAAATGAAATTATATAATAGTTTTAATATTAAAAAGAGTCATAAAAATTCAATTATTTTAATTGGTAATTTTGATGGACTTCATCTTGGACATCAAAAATTATTTAGATTAGCAAAAAAATATAAAAAAAAATATTCTTCAAAGATTGGTGTTTTGACTTTTGAGCCAATGCCAAAAATGTTTTTTAACTCCAATTTAAAAAATTTTAGATTATCTAATTTAAATCAAAAAATTGAAAATTTAAGTAAGCTTAATGTTGATTTTGTTATTACTAAGAAATTTAATCGTAAATTTTCAAAAACAAAATCAATTTCATTTATTAAAGAAACTTTAGGTAGGAAACTAAGTCCTAAATTTATTTTCGTAAGTGATAATTTTAGATTTGGAAATAAAAGAGAAGGAAATGTAAAACAATTAATTAATCACGAGAAATTATTTAATTATAAAATTGTTAAACCACAACCTTTAATAATTAAAAAAAAAGTTGTTTCATCTTCTCTGATAAGAAAATATTTACAAAATGGGAAACTTAAGGATGCAAACAAACTTTTAAAAAGAAATTGGTCAATTGATGGAAAAGTTCAAAAAGGCAAACAGCTAGGAAAAAAGATTGGTTTTCCAACAGCTAACATTGATATTAATGATTACGTTTTGGCTAAACCTGGCGTTTATGGTGTTAAAGTCAGAAAAATGAATAGATCAAATTATATCATAGGTATAGCAAATTTAGGATATCGACCCACATTTAATGAAAAAAAAATATTATTAGAGGTTCATTTATTTAATTTTTCTGGAAATTTATATAATAAGTATCTAAGAGTTGAATTTTTAAAATTTATAAGAGCAGAAAAAAAATTCAAAGATGTAGATCAATTAAAAAAACAAATTAATATTGATCTTTTAATTGCAAAAAGAACAAAATGAACAAAAGCCAAATTAATTTACCCAAAACAGCTTTTTCAATGAAAGCTAATTTACCAATAAGAGAGCCTGAAATATTAGAACTTTGGAAAAAAATTGATTTATATAATGAGTTAAGAAATTCAAGAAAAGGAGAAGAAAAATTTATTCTTCACGATGGTCCTCCATATGCTAATGGAAATATACATATGGGTACTGCTTTAAATAAAATATTAAAAGACATAATTGTAAAGTTTCATCAAATGGACGGAAAGGATTCTGTTTATGTGCCTGGTTGGGATTGTCATGGTTTACCTATTGAGTGGAAAATTGAGGAACAATATAAAAAAAATAAAAAAAATAAAAACGATGTTCCGATTGTAGAATTTAGAAAAGAATGCCGATCGTTCGCAGAAAAATGGATTGAGGTTCACAAAGATCAATTTAAAAGATTAGGTGTTGTTGGTGATTGGGAAAATTATTATTCAACAATGAGTTATGATGCAGAGGCACAAATTGTGAGAGAGTTAGGTAAATTTTTAAAAGAGGGAAGTCTTTATAGGGGATTTAAACCAGTTTTATGGTCAACAGTAGAAAAAACAGCCTTAGCTGATGCTGAAGTTGAATATCAAGATCATAAATCTGATACAATTTATGCTTGCTTTCCGGTAAAATCATCCAGAATTAAAGAGCTTAATGATTGTGATATTGTAATATGGACAACCACTCCTTGGACCATACCAGCTAATAAGGCTCTAGCTTACAACGAAAGCCTAGATTATTTGGTAATTCAAATAAGCGATGAGGGAAATTTTAAAAATAAAAAGATTATTGTTGCAGAAGCGTTACTAGACTCAGTTTTAAAAAATTGTGAGTTAAAAGAATTTAAAAATCTAAAAAAATTTAAAGGTAAAGATTTAAAGGATACTGTCTGCAAGCATCCATTTGTTAATTTGGGTTATGACTACGATATTCCTATGCTTGAGGCCCGTTTTGTTACCACTGAGCAAGGAACAGGAATTGTTCATTGTGCACCAAGTCATGGACCTGATGATTTTAATCTTTGTTTAAATAACGGAATAAAAGCCATTGAGACAGTCGATGATGATGGAAAATATACAAAAAATGTTTCTTTGTTTGAAGGTCTACATATTTTTAAGGCCAATCCAATTGTTATTGAAAAATTAAAAGAACAAAATAAACTTCTTTCAAATGGTGAATTAATTCATTCATATCCCCATTCTTGGAGATCAAAAGCACCTTTAGTTCATAGAGCAACCCCGCAATGGTTTATTTCTATGGAAAGTCATAAGCTTAGAAGTAAAGCTTTAAAAGCAATAGATGATACAACTTTCTATCCAAGCAAAGGTAAAGAGAGGTTAAAATCAATGATTGAGACAAGACCAGACTGGTGTGTATCTAGACAAAGAGTATGGGGTGTTCCGCTGCCTATTTTTGTAAACAAAAATTCTAATGAAATTTTGATAGATGACGAAGTATTTGAAAACATTGCAAATATTTATGAAAAAGAAGGTTCAGATTGTTGGTTTTCAGATGATCCTCAAAAATTTTTAGGGAAGAAATATAAAGCAGAAGAATTTGAAAAGCTTAGCGATATTGTAGAAGTCTGGTTTGATAGTGGTTCAACTCACTCTTTCGTTTTAGAGAAAAGAAAAGATCTTAAGTGGCCTGCATCAATGTATTTGGAAGGTTCGGATCAGCATAGAGGTTGGTTTCACTCTTCCTTGTTACAGTCGTGTGGAACAAGAGGCAGGGCACCTTTTGAGTCTATACTATCACATGGGTTTGTTGTAGATGGAAAGGGTCTTAAAATGTCAAAATCTCTTGGAAATGTAATTGCACCAGAGGATATTTTAAAAAAGTATGGTGCCGATATTTTAAGGATTTGGGTGGCAGCATCAAATTATGCAGAAGACTTAAGAATAGATTATTCAATATTAGACCAACATTCGGAGTCTTATCGTAAAATCAGAAATACATTTAGATATTTATTAGGAAATATAAACGATAAATTTGAGGATGTTAATTTTGATGAAATTGATATCGAAAGCTTGCCAGAATTAGAAAAGTTTCTATTAAATAAGATATATATATTGAATCAAAAATTTGAAACTTGTTTCCATAAATACGATTTTCATAATCTTTATAAAGAATTGTTAAGTTTTTGCACAGTAGACTTATCAGCATTTTATTTTGATATTAGAAAGGACACTTTATATTGTGATCCGATTAATTCTGAGAAAAGAAAGTCATGTGTTACTGTTTTAAATATTCTGCTGAAATCTTTGCTTAGATGGTTTGCCCCTATTTTATCTTTCACCACTGAGGAAATTTATCAGCTAATATCAAAGAACAGTAAAAGCATTCATTTAGAAAAATTTTTAAAGTTTCCAGAAAAATTTAAAAATGATAAACTGGCAGAGAAATGGTCTCAATTAATGAAAATAAGAGATATATGCAACATAAGCATTGAAGAACAAAGAGCTAGTAAAGAAATTGGTTCAAGCTTAGAGGCTGATCTTAATATTCAACTTAATCAAAAATATAAGGATATAGTTGGAAGTATGGATTTATCTGAGCTATGTATAGTTTCTAAAGCTAATGTTAATTTTGATAATCAATTAGATATTTTAGTTGAGACAAAAAAAGCGGCTGGAAACAAATGTTCTGTTTGCTGGAAGATAAGAAAAGATCCATGTGAGAGGCATCCCAAATGTCAAATAACATAAATAAAAATTTTCTGATAAACTTTTTTATAATCCTTAGCATCTTTTGTTTTGATAGATTTTCAAAAATTTATGTGATCAGTTTTCACGAGAAAAATTATGGTTCTGATTTATATAATTCAAAATTTCTAAATATAAGTTTAATATGGAATGAAGGCATAGCTTTTGGTTTATTTTCCTTTAGCGATAAATTTTTTTATCATATTTTAAGTTTTCTCATAGGAGTAGTAATATTGATTATTCTTGTAATGCTTAATAGAAGTGAAGGACTAAAAAAATATTCTCTTTTAATGATATTAGGCGGGGCTTTAGGCAATTTTTATGATCGACTTATTTTTGAGGCTGTACCAGATTTCATAGATTTTCATGTAGAAAATTTTCATTGGTTTATTTTTAATGTATCAGATATATTTATTTGTCTAGGTGTTTTATTTATGATTATTTTAGAAATTGCCTCTAACAAAGAAGAGTCTTTAAATGAAAAAAATTAGATCAATATTATTTTTGGTAATAGTATTCTTTACTTTTCAAAGCTGTCAGACTGTCAAAGAAGGATTCACATCTCAAAAGAAAAAAAGCACAGATGAATTTTTAGTAGAAAAAAAATCTCCTTTAGTTATGCCGCCAGATTTTAATGAGCTACCATTACCCAAAACATCTGAAAATATTGAAGAAAATGAGTCTGAAAATGATATTGAAAAATTGATATCAAATAACAATTCTTCGGAAAGTTCTGGAGTACAAGATAAGAATTTTGAAAATTCAATTATAGAAAAAATTAAACAAAATTGATGATCACTAATGGCATAATTTTCAAAAATTTTCTGATAAAAAAAAAATTTAAACAAGTATCTAAAGATTTAAAACTTATTCTCAAAAAAAAAAATCAAGTTATTCAATCCTTAAGTGCCAATTATAAGAACAGTTTTGATATTAAAAAATTGAATAAATATAAAAATTTTAAATACTTTAGAGTGATAGGTATGGGAGGATCCTCTTTGGGTACTGAGGCTATATATGATTTTTTAAGAAAAAGAATAAAAAAAAATTTTTCTTTTATAAATGATTTAGATGTGAGCAATAAAAATAAAAAAAATAAAAATTGTTTAAATTTAGTTGTGTCTAAATCAGGAGAAACCTTAGAAACTATAGTTAACACCAATCTCATAATAAATAAACAAGATAAAAATTTGATTATAACAGAAAATAAAGATAACTATCTTTATAAATTAGCTCAAAGTTTAAAAGCTGAAGTGATACATCACAATAATTTTATTGGTGGAAGATATTCGGTTCTATCGGAAACAGGAATGTTGCCAGCAGAGTTAATGGGATTGGACTCAAAAAAATTTAGACAATTAAATAATTTGGTTAAAAACAAAAAATATTTAAACGCTTTAATTTCTAATGTTAGTTCAACTATTTTTTTTCTAAAAAAGAAAAAACATAATTCAGTTATAATAAATTATGACAAAAAATCTGAAAACTTATTTTTTTGGTATCAGCAATTAATAGCGGAAAGTTTAGGTAAAAAAAAGAAAGGTTTAATGCCTATCGTTTCCAATATGCCAAAAGATAATCATAGTGTAATGCAACTTTATTTGGATGGCTTTACAAATAATTTTTTTACATTTTTTTTCGTTCATGAAAAAGATTCACAAAAAATTGTAAACAAAGATATTCTAGGCTCAAAAAAATTTCTTAGAAACAAAAGATTATTAGATATGACATATGCTCAAAAACGAGCTACCGAGAATGTTTTTAGAAGAAAAGGAATACCTTTTAGAAGTTTTGAAATATTAAAGAGAGATGAAAAAACTCTTGGAGAACTATTTAATTTTTTTATATTAGAGACAATTTTATTAGGAAACGCTATTAAAGTAAATCCATATGATCAACCAGCTGTGGAATTAATAAAAAAAGAAACTAAAAAAATTTTAGTTTAAATAGCCAAACGAAATCTTTGAAATACCATAGGTTTTTTCTTCTAAAATACGAAATTTTTTTGAATATTTCTCTTTTATGTTCTTGCTTCGGTGAGTAATTATTATTCCATTTTTGTTTAGTAAGTTTATTTCAAAAATCTTGTCAATTAATTTTGATATATTCTTATCCTTATATGGTGGATCTAAAAATATGATATCATAATTAATTTTTGTTAATTTAAGCCCGGCAAAAATATTTTGCTCTATTACCTCATATTTTTTATCCAATTTAAGATTTGATAAGTTTTTCTTTAGTATAGGTAGAACACCATTATAATTTTCAACAAAAGTGACGTATTTTGCTTCATTCGACAAACATTCAATTCCAAATGATCCAACGCCTGCGAATAAATCCAAAATCACTGAATTCTTAATTTCAACGTTAAACTTGTTGGAATGTTTAAGAATATTGAATATCGATTCTTTTGTTAGATCTTTAAGCGGTCTTGTTTTGATATCATTAGGAGTTAATAGTTTTCTGCCTTTAAAATTTCCAGATATAATCCTCATTTATTTATTACTTTATAACCAATATCCTTACGATAAAAACCACCAGTCCAATTTAATTTTTTTAAATATTTATTTATATTTTCTCTAGCTTTTAAGAACTCATCTGATAATGAAATAAAATTTAATACTCTTCCTCCAATGGAGAAAAACTTTCCTCCTTTTTCAATAGTTCCTGCATGGAATAAGAAATCTTGTGAATTTAGTTCAATCTTATTCAGATTTTTTATTTCAACATTCTTTTCGTATTTTTCTGGATAACCTTTTGAGCATAATACAACACACAAACTTTTTTTATTATTCCAATTTATTTTTATTTCTTTCAAATTTCGATTGCAACAAGCTAAAAATATCTCAAATAAATCTGTATTTAATTTCGGAAGAATTGTTTGACACTCTGGGTCTCCCATTCTTACATTATATTCGATAAGGTAGGGTTCATTATTGATGATCATTAATCCTGCGTACAGAAAACCTTTATACTCTACTCCAAGATCTTTTAATGCTTTTAAGGTTGGGTTTATAATTTTATTTAATATTTTTTTTTCTAATTGTTTTCCAATCAATCTAGAGGGAGAGTATGCACCCATGCCGCCTGTATTTTTCCCTTTATCACCCTCCAAAACTCTTTTATGATCCTGAGCTGTTCCAAAGTTTTGAATTGAAATTCCATCACTTATTATAAAAAAACTCATTTCCTCACCTTTCAAGAATTCTTCAATTAAAACTTTATTCGTTTTACCAAATTTCCCTTCAAAAACTTCTTTAACTGCTCTAGAAGACTCTTCAACATTATCACAAATATAAACTCCTTTCCCTGAGGCCAAATTATCGGCTTTGATAACTATAGGATGATTAGACTTCTTTAAAAAATTGTTGGCATCATCAATGTTATGGAATACTCCGAATTTTGCTGAAGGAATATTATATTTTTCGCAAATCTTTTTTGTAAAAATCTTGGAACCCTCAAGCTGAGATGCTAATTTATTTGGACCAAAAACTTTAATTTCAAATTTTTGCAAGTAATCCACTAAACCATCTACAAGTGGTTTTTCAGGTCCCACCACCACTAATTCAATTTTATTTTTTAAGATATAGTCTTTAAAGATTTCAAAATTGTTTGTGTCTATATTAACATTGTCCGCTATTTTGGAAGTTCCAGCGTTCCCAGGGAAACAATAGATTTTATTTACTTTCTTTGAACGCTTGAGCAGTTCACATATTGCGTGTTCTCTGCCACCACTTCCTATTACACCTACGATCATGTATAAGTATATAAACTAAAAATGAGTAAAAAATTAGCAAAAATAAAATATTTACCAAATAATTTTCAAGTTATCGAACCAGGCGACCATGTTATCTGTGCAGTTTCTGGTAAATCTATAAGTTTAGAAAATTTAAATTATTGGAATGTTGATTTACAAGAGCCTTATTATTCATATGTTGAAGCAAATAAAAAAAGAGAAAAAATAGAAAAAAAATAATTTATTTCCACCGATTATGAGACCAAATCCAATAATTTGGTTTTTTTAATATCATATTTTCAAGTAATTTGTTTAGCTCGTTTGTAATTTCCTCAACAGATTTATTCTCTTCAAAATTAATAGGCTTGTTAACGGTCATTTTAAACTTAATATCATCAAATCTTTCAATAAAAATTGGCACAACTGGTATTCTATATTTTTTTACTAATTGAGCAGGAATGGTTGTCGTGAAGGCTTTTTCATTAAAAAAATTTGAATGTATTCCCTCAGAAACTCTTTGATCGATCATTAGTGCAGTCGAAAATCCATTTTTTATTAATTTAACTAGTTCTTTAGTTCCTCCGATTCCTTTTTTGATTTGAAATTTACAAATATGATCTCTTCTTATTTTCTCTATTATTTTATTTAAAAAAATATTATTTAATGGTCTATATATTGCAGCAACTTTGATGCCCATTTTTTCTATTTGCATTGCCATTAATTCAAAATTACTAAAGTGTCCTGAGATAAATACTACTCTGTGTTTATTAATTTTGATATTTTCAAGAATTTCTCCACCACTTACAATAATGTTATCATTTAATCGATCGTGTCTAAATTTTTTAATAAACACATATTCTGCAAATACTCTTCCATAATTATTCCACATGGAAATATAAATTTTCTTTAATTCGTTTTGATTAATATTTGGAAGGGCCTTTTTAATATTGGAATAAATTAATTTTTTTGATCTAAAAAGTGGACCAATTATTTGAAAAATTTTCCCACTTAAATTAGACGCTAATTTAATTCCCAAAATTTTAAATACAAAGAAAAACAAAATTACAAAAATAAATTCTAAAAAATATTTTATATTTCTCATGTCAATTTAGTATAATATTTAAGAATTCATTTTCGTCTTGGATTTTAATCTCCGATTTAACAAATTTAATTTTATTAGTATATTTATCATTTAACCTATAAAAATCTTTTTCAGTTGTAATTATTTTGCAATTCATATTTTCAGCTTCCATAAGAAGCTCATTTATATCTTTGTCTGAATATGAATAATGATCTGGGTATTCAATTTCTTTTAAAATATTAATGTTATTTTTTTTTAACATTGATACGAAAGATCGGTGATTTCCAATCCCAGAAAATACCAGGTAATAGTCTTCTTTGCAAAAGTCGTTTAAATTAAGAGGTATGTAAGTTGCAACAAAAATGCTTGCTTTAGGATTTATTTCAAAAATCTTATTTTTAATATTCTCTAAATTTTCCATATTACCACTAATAAAAATATTTTTATAATATTTTATGTTATTAAATTTTTCTCTCAAAGGTCCCGAAGGTATCGTGAAACCATTTCCAATCCAATTAACATCGTTGAAACAAATGAAAATTATATCATAGTCTATAGAGTAATCTTGTAAACCATCATCAAAAATTGCAACTTCATAATCTTGATTGGCAGCATTCATCAAAGAGTTTAATCTTTTTTTCGATTTGAATAGTTTTCCTTTATTTTGCAATATTTTTTGCTCATCTATTTGATTAGAATAATCTTTTTTTATAAAGCATGATTTAATCTTTTTTTGATTAAGTATTTCATGTATTTTTAAACTTAGAGAAGTTTTACCTGTACCACCTAAATAAATGTTGCCAACACATATTGTTTTAATTTTTTTTATTTTTTCTTTTTTTATAATTGTTTTTTTTATTGAATTTATGCCAATCAAAATTAGTGAAAAGGGTAAAAGTAGATAAGGTAAAATCCTTGAGTTTTTATTATCCCAAAATTTAGGTTTATAAATTTTCATAATTTATCGATTTATTAAGTTTATTTAATGTTTTTTTAAATATAACGTTTCCTAATTTTTGTATTTTTTTTACTTTTTTCATCTTTTTTTTAAAAATTACTTCGTTAGCAAATTGTATTGGGCTTCTAATTTCTTTTGATATTCTTAAGTATTTAAGAAATGCATATACCTCTTTAAAATTATCAATATTCGGTCCGTGAAGTATTTTTGCTCCATAACGTGCGGGCTCTATCGGGTTTTGACCACCTTTATTGGTTAAAGATCCTCCTAAAAATACTGTTGTCGCTATTTTATAAAATCTTTTAGACTCACCAAAAGTATCAACAATATAAATATCTATGCCCTTTAAATTTTTTACTTTTGCACTGTGATAGGAGGTTTTCAAATTAAGTTTTTTTAATTCATGATTAATTTCATCAACTCGATGAACATGCCTTGGGATAATTATTGTAATCAAGTTTTTGTTTTTCTTTTTTAATAAAATATGCGTTTGTGCTGCAAATAATTCTTCATTTGCGTGAGTACTTGCAGCAATACATACTTTATATTTTTTAAATTTATATTTAATTTCATTATCAAATTTTTTATTAACATTTTTTTTATCCTCAAAAAATTTTAAATTTCCTATATAATCTATATTTTTTACTCCTAATTGTTTAAGATATTTTATTGTTTCTTTGTTTTGAGGATAAGCAAAATTTATCTGATTAAAAACTTTAAGAGAAAATCTTCTTAATTTAATCCATCTTTTAAAAGTTTTTTTTGTAATTCTTGCATTGAGAAGAATTAAAGGAATATTCTTTTTTTTTAGTGATCTATAAATACTTGGCCAAATTTCTGACTCTAAAAAAATAGCTGAATTTGGTCTCCAATAATTGAGAAAAAAATTAGAAAAAAAAATATGATCTATCGGAAAAAATTGATGGATCACTTTTTTAAAATTATATTTTTGAAGAATTTTTGATGAACTTAATGTACTTGATGTTACAAGAATTTGTTCAAACGAATCTTCTTTGTCATATTTGTTGAGAACGGGTAAAACACTCATTAATTCACCTACACTCGAGCCATGAATCCATAATAATTTTCCGGAGCACCTTTTTTTTGAAACAAAACAAAATTTTTCTTTAAACCTTAATTTATCCTCCTTACCTTTAAAGATTCTTACTAAAATTATTATTGGTGAAAATAAGATTATTAAGGTTATTAATAATTGATAGACTAAAAACATATTTATTTTTGTATTTGTTTTTCATAAAAGTTTTTATAAAGTGCAGAGTTCTTTAACAATTCCTCATGGCTACCACTTGCAACCATATTTCCTGAGTCAATCACGTAAATATTGCTTGAATTTAATATTGTTGATAATCGGTGAGCAATAACAATAGTAGTTTTATTTTTAGTCAAAATAGATAATGCATCTTGAATTTTTGACTCTGTATCGCTGTCAAGAGATGATGTTGCTTCGTCTAGGAGAATAATAGAACTTTTTTTCATCATTGCCCTAGCAATTGAAATTCTTTGCTTTTCTCCTCCTGATAATCTAACTCCATTTTCACCAATTAAAGTGTCATATTTTTTTGGAAGTAATTCTATAAATTCATCACAATAAGAAAGCTTAGCAGCTTGGAAAATCTCCTCATCTGTAGCATCTATATTAGCATATTTAATATTATTTTTAATTGTGTCGTCAAACAATGTTGTTTCTTGACTAACCAATGATATATTGTTTCTTAGAGACTCAATTTTTGTTTTGTATATAGATTGATTGTCTATTGTGATGTCACCAGAATTAATATCATAAAATCTTGGAATTAAATTCAAAATTGTAGATTTACCTGAACCACTATGTCCAACCAAAGAAGTCATTTTACTTCCTTCAAATTCTAAATTAATTTCTTTAAGCACCTTACTATTTTGATCAACATCGTAGGAAAAATTAACATTTTTAAAGTTAATGTTTGCTTTTTTAAGAATAAGATTTTTAGCATCTTTTATATCTTTGATTTTATTTTCATTATCAACTAAAGGTAAAATTCTTGATGCTGCAGACAAACCTTGATTCAAAACCATATTAAGGGTCGATAAAGATCTAACTGGTTGATAGGCCAGCATCATTGCAGCTAAAAATGAAAAAAAATTATTTATGTCAAGTTCATTTTGCATCATTAGTTTACCAGAGTAAAAAATTAAAACTGCGATCATAAATCCAGTTAAAGTTTCCATTATTGGCGACATCCGTAAAAAAACTTCCTGCAACTTTTTATTTTTATCTTTTAATTGTTCAAGATGACGATCAGCTCTTAAATTTTCATAATTTTCTTTTTGAAAAATTTTTATTATTTTATGATTTTTGAATAGCTCTACCAAATAAGTTGTTAAAAATCCTGATTTTTCTTGAGCCTGAGTAGTAACTTTTCCAACTCTCTTACCCAAAGTTTTTGCTGACAAGCCAGCCAAAGGTATCATTACAATTGATATTAAAGCTAATTTCCAATTTTGAGAAAACATAACGAATAACAAACCAATTAGAGTAAGCGAGTCTTTAAAAAGTGTTAATAAGGCGTGACTAAGCAAATTTGTTATATGTGTTACATCATAAGTAAGGTTAGAAATAAAACTTCCAGAGTGTTTTTTATCTATAGTTTGAGTATCAGCTTTAATTAAAGACTTGGTCATGTCATATTGAAGTTTTTTTTTTACCTCTTCACCAACCCCAATCATCGTAGTTTTTGCAAAATATAATGAGAGCCCTTTTAGAGAAAAAGCAATTATTATTAAAAAAGGAATTAAAAAAATTAAAGATTGGTCTTTTTCAATAAATAACTTTTTAATTGCGGGATCCAATAACCAAGCAATAGCGGAAGTGCTACCAGCAACTAATATTGAAAAAAAAGCAGATAAAAGAATTTTATTAAGATATTTTCTTGAGTAATCATCATAAAGTCTTCTATAGATTTCTGTATTCTTCATTAAAATAATCTTCCTGACAAAATAGTTAATAAAACAATTAAACCAAGATAATTATTACTTTTAAATATAGCCAAACACCTTTCTGGATTATTTAATGTGAATGATTTAATTTGATAACCAAATAGTTGAATGATTGGAAAAATTAGTAAAAAGAAATACATGAGATTAAATTTTAATAGATACCCTCCTATAATTAAGCTCAGAATGAATATTAGATAACATATAAATAAAAATAACTTTGAGTTTTTTTTAAATTTAATTGAAGTTGATTTTAACCCTATTATTTCATCATCTTTAATATCTTGATACCCGTATATTGTGTCGTATCCGAGTGTCCAAAATATGGCTCCAAAATAAAATAATATAGGAATTAAACTTATTTGTTCAGTATAAGATGTCCAGCCAAGCACTAGGCCATAGTTAAAAGTAATGCCTAAAAATAGTTGTGGCCAATATGTGTATCTTTTCATTAAAGGATAAGTAAATGCCAAAGGCATTGAGCCTAAGGCTAAAATAATTGTGAATAAATTAAAATTAAGTAAAACAATAAAAGCAATTAAACATAATACTAGCGCATAAATTAAGGCTAATTTCCAAGATACTTTTCCTGAAGCTAAAGGTCTATCTTTTGTTCTCTCAACTTTTTTGTCAAATTCTTTATCAAGTATATCATTAACAATGCATCCAGCTGATCTCATTAATACGGATCCTAAAAAAAACAGAGTTAAGTAAAAAAAATAATCATTTAAACTATATTTAAAATCATAGGCTAGAGTTAGACCCCATGCACAAGGCCAAAATAACAACATGTAACCAATAGGTTTTTTTAGTCTAGTTATTTCTATAAAAATATTTAATTGGTTCATAAATTTTTACTTGTAAATAACAGGGGCAAGATTGATAATCAAATTGATTCGTATGAATATAGATTACACTGTTACAGCACTAATGTTTCCAGCTATTCCTTTATTGATGGGAGTTTACAGTAACAGATTTCATACTTTAAGTAATTTAATCAGAAAATTACATGATGAACATGTCTATGAGAAACATATTCCACCTGAGTGGAAAAAACAATTTCTCAATTTGAGCAATAGAATAACACTTCTAAGATGGACAATCTTATTTGCGGCGTTTGGATTTTTATTCAACATGTTAACTGTTTTTGCGCTTTATGTGGATGAGCTACTACTGGCAAGAATTATTTTTGGTTCATGTTGTCTTTCAATGATAATATCAATAATATTTTTTATTAGAGAAATACATATATCTACGAATGCTTTAAAACTTCATATGTCTGATATGGATGTCAAAGTAGACTAAGGAATTATAACCGCAGGACCAGTCAATAATCTTGCCTCTAAATCTTTATGAGCTTGTGCAGCATCTTTTAGAGCATATTTTTTTGAAATTTCAATTTTGAATTTGTTTGTTAGTAAAGCATCAAATACTTTTTTCGCTGACTCAACAAGCTCTTCTCTTTTAACAGTATAATGAGCGATTGAAGGTCTTGTAAAAAATAATCCTTTGGCATTAATATCTTTTTTAACATCAATTGTATCAACGTACCCTGACGCATTTCCAAAAGCGACCATCATACCTCTTATCTTTAGTGTTTCGATTGAACCTTTAAAAGTTTTAATACCAACACCGTCATAGACTACATCGATACCGTTTTTTCCAACAATTTTTTCTACCTCAGTTACAAAATCTTTTTCTGAGTAATTTATTACATGGTGGCAACCATTTTTTTTTGCAATTTCTTCTTTACTCTTTGAACCTACAGTTCCAATAACCTCGGCACCTAATGAATTTGCCCATTGACATAGAATTTGACCAAGGCCTCCTGCTGCAGCATGATATAAAATTTTATTACCCTTTTTTAATGGAAATGCTCTATGTATCAAATACTCTGCAGTGACTCCTTTCAATGTTATGCATGAGGCCACTTCGTCAGAAACTCCATCAGGAACTATAACTAATTTTTCTTCTGGCATTATTTGCTTTTCTGAATAAGCACCGATAGGCATTGATGCATGAGTTACCCTGTCACCAATTTTAAAAAATTTTACGTCTGAACCAACTTCTTCAATTATTCCACAAGACTCGAGACCTATACCACTTGGTAATGGAATAGGATAAAGCCCAGTTCTATGATAAACGTCTATGTAATTTAAACCGATAGATAAATTTTTAATCAAGACTTCTTTTGGTCCTGGTTTTCCAATTTCTGCATCTTTAAAAGTTAAAACTTCAGGTCCACCAAATTTTTCTATTTTGATTGATTTCATTAATTATTTTACAAAATTACCACTATGATAATCTTGCACAGCTTGTAAAATCTCTGATTTAGTATTCATTACAAATGGTCCACCTCGTGCTATTTCTTCATTGATAGGTTTTCCTGAAATGACTAAGAATTTAGCATTAATTTTTGCAGATACTTTTAAATTTTCACCTCGTGATAACAATACCAGAGTACTGTCTTTCACTTTAGTATGTTTTTTTTCACCAATCTCTATTTCACCATTTATTAAATATATAAATGAATTGTGAGTAGAAGGAATTTTAAAATCAAATTTTTTATCTTTATTTAGTTCAACATCAAAATAAATAGGTTCAACATTATGGCCTTTTACAGGACCCTCTGCTTTTTCAAATTTACCAGCTATGACTTTAATTTGTTTATCTTGATCTTTATGAATTTTCATTTTGTCAGCATCAATATAAATATATTCAGGTTTGCTCATTTTTAGTTTTGCTGGCATATTAATCCATAATTGAAAACCATGTAATTTACCCTCTTTCATTGCAGGCATTTCCGAGTGAATTATCCCGCTTCCTGTTTTCATCCACTGAACATCTCCTGCTGACATTTTTCCTTCACCACCTGTGCTATCTTTATGTTCAAAGTCACCTGCAAGCATATATGTTACTGTTTCGATACCTCTATGAGGATGGGGAGGAAAACCAGCAATATAGTCCTCACTGTTCTCAGAGCCAAATTCATCTAACATTAAGAATGGATCGAAATAATTAGGCTCTACTCCAATGCTTCTTTTGAGTTTCACTCCAGCACCGTCAGACGAATTAATTGGTTTTATAATTTTCTGAATTTCAATTGAACTCATAATTATTTTATTTATTATTACCTTTTATAAAAAAGAATAATCCACTTACAAGTAGAAATATTTGCACACTAGAAAATAATTTTGTTGTTATAAACCAATCAGAATGAGCTACTACTAAAATACTAGACATTAATAAAACTATATTAAGTCCAGCTAATCTTGTTAATATATTTCCTAAAGGATTTTTTATAAAAGCTGCAACTATAATAATTATTCCTGATAATAATTCTGATAAGGCTACAGTAGATGCTAAGATTGGGTGTAAATCATAGTATTCTACAAGACCTTCAGGAGGGAGAGGAAATTTTCTAGATCCATAAATTATGAAAGCTATACCAAGAATAAATCTAAGCGAAAGCGAAGCTAATGCTTCAAAATTTTGTAGATAATTATCAATTTTTTTATCAAAATTGTTCATAAGTATATTTTATTATTATTATAAATATTTTTAATTACAATCATGAAATTTATATTATTAGATTATATTTAATAGTTCTTTCAGATTTTTAATTACATGCTTTGGTTTAAAATCAAGCTTGTCAAAAATATTTTTATTTCTGTTTACCCAAATAGCATTGTAACCGTAATTTCCTCCACCAGAAACATCCCAGGTATTTGCACTTAAGAAAGCGACCTCATTTACTTTAATATTATATTTTTTAGTTGGCATTCCGTAAACTTTTGAATCTGGTTTGTAAATCCCAACCTCTTCAATAGAAAATAAATCATCAAATAAATTTTCTAGATTGTTACTTTTCACTAATCCGTTTAATAGATGTGGTGTTCCATTAGATAAGATAGCTAACTTATAATTTTTTTCTTTCAAAATTTTTAAAGTTTCTGGTACTTCCTCAAAAGTAGATAGAGATTTGTAAAGATCTAATAATTCATCTTTCATTAAATGACTTATCTTAAAATTTTCCATCGACTTTTCCAAACTATCCTCAGTGATTTCCCAAAAATCTTTATGTCTTCCCATCAAACTTCTAAGCCAAGTATATTCTAATTGAGTTGTTCTCCAGTAATTTGAAAATTTTTCCCACTTGTCTCCTATCTTATCTTTACATTTTTCAGCAGCAGAATTCACATCAAACAATGTCCCGTAAGCATCAAAAATTATTGCTTTAATATTTTTCATAAATTAACTTATCATATATGGGTAATATTAGATTATTTTTTTCAAATGCCATAACGATTGGTAAGACTGATATGTTAGATAAATCTCAATCTCATTATTTAAACAAAGTTATGAGAGTAAAAGAAAATGCATCTTTTTCTTTATTCAATAACAAAGGTGAGTGGGAAGCAAAGATTTTGAGAATTTCTAAAGGCTTAGTTGAATTTGAAATAATCAAGCAATTAAGACAAAAAGAAAATTTGAAAGATTTATGGTTAGCTTTCTCTCCAATTAAATCTAATTATCAAAATTTTATGATTCAAAAAGCAACAGAACTTGGGGTAACAAAATTTTTGCCTATAATTTTTGAGAGAACAATAGTTAGAAGTATAAATATTGAAAGATTAAAAAAAATTGCAATAGAAGCCAGTGAACAATCAAATCGTATTAATATTCCATTAATCGAAAAAACTCAAAACCTTGAAAATTTTTTAAATTCGAATTTAGTAGATTTGATATTCACTGATTTAAATTCGACCAATAAAAGAATTGATAAATCTAAGTTAACAGGTAGTCCAACTTGTATAATCGTTGGTCCAGAGGGAGATTTTTCAGAATTAGAGAGAGAAAAGATTCTAACTTTTAAGGGAGTTCAAGCAGTTAAAATTAATGAAAATATTTTAAGGTCTGAAACAGCCGTGATATCAGCAATTTCAATCGTAAATTATGCAATTAATTGATAAATTGTCGCGAAAACTAAAGTGTAATTTTTAAAAAAGAGCTTTATATAGCTATTAAATATGAAAAAAATTTTATTTATATTTCCGAACTTTTTAATAACAACAGCGGCTTTTGCAAATCAACCAACTGATTGGCAACTTGGGTTCCAAAAAGCAGCTTCAGAGTCTATGAGAGATATTGTATCTTTTCACAATAATTTATTATTACCAATTATCATTGCGATTAGTGTTTTTGTTTTATTTTTAATGCTTTATGCATGTGTAAGATTTAGAGCCTCAGCAAATCCTAATCCTTCAAAAAGAACACATAATGTTACTGTTGAAGTTTTGTGGACATTAATACCTTGTTTGATTTTAATAGTAATGGCAGTCCCATCTTTTAAGATTTTGTATAAACAGGACTCCATTCCAAAAGCAGATTTAACAATTAAAGCAATTGGATATCAATGGTACTGGGGTTATGAGTACCCAGATGAAAATTTAATATTTGATTCTTACATGATAGAAGAAAAAGATTTGAAACCAGATCAACCAAGATTGCTTGCTGTTGATAATGAAGTTATTGTTCCCGTTGGCAAAGTGGTAAAAGTACTTATCACCGCTAATGATGTTCTTCACGCATGGGCTTTACCATCTTTTGGAGTTAAAAGAGATGCGGTACCTGGCAGAATTAATGAAACTTGGTTTAAGGCAGAAAAAGTTGGCACCTATTATGGGCAATGCTCTGAACTTTGTGGTATTAAACACGCTTTCATGCCTATTGCAGTAAAAGTTGTTAGTGAAGAGGAATATCAGGAGTGGTTATCAGAGGCACGAGTAAAATTTGCAAAAGAAGAAATTAAAAATGATAAACTTAAATTAGCGAGTAAATAAATATGTACACACAAACATCTTCATACGACGATCATCATACACCAACTGGTTGGAAACGTTGGGCTTATTCTACAAACCATAAAGACATAGGAACGATGTACTTAATTTTTGCAATAATTGCAGGAGTTATAGGAACTGCGTTTTCAGTTTTAATGAGAATGGAATTGATGTATCCAGGAGACGGAATTTTGGGAGGAAACTATCACTTATACAACGTTTTAGTGACTGGTCACGGATTAATCATGATTTTTTTTATGGTAATGCCTGCCATGATTGGTGGTTTTGGTAATTGGTTTGTTCCAATAATGATTGGTGCACCTGACATGGCATTTCCAAGAATGAATAACATTTCTTTTTGGTTGTTACCTGTGTCTTTAACATTATTAATTCTATCAATTTTTGTAGATGGCCCTCCGGGACAAACAGGTGTTGGTGGTGGATGGACTATTTATCCTCCATTGTCATCAAAAGCAGGTCAACCAGGTCCAGCAATGGACTTAGCAATATTGAGTTTACATTTGGCAGGAGCCTCATCAATTCTGGGCGCTGTTAATTTTATAACTACAATTTTAAACATGAGAACTCCAGGTATGACATTGCACAAGATGCCTTTGTTTGCTTGGTCAATTTTAGTTACTGCATTTTTATTACTTTTATCTTTACCAGTTTTAGCTGGAGCAATTACAATGTTGTTGACAGATAGAAATTTTGGAACTGCTTTTTTTGAGGCTCAAACTGGAGGTGATCCAGTATTGTTCCAACACTTATTTTGGTTTTTTGGTCATCCAGAGGTTTATATTTTAATTCTCCCAGGTTTCGGAATGATAAGCCACATCGTCTCAACATTTTCAAGAAAACCTGTCTTTGGATATCTAGGTATGGCTTACGCAATGGTAGCTATTGGAATAGTTGGATTTGTTGTTTGGGCGCACCATATGTATACAGTTGGACTAAGTACCGATACTAAAGCTTATTTTTTAGCAGCAACAATGATTATTGCTGTTCCAACTGGAATAAAAATTTTTTCATGGATTGCCACAATGTGGGGTGGATCTATATCTTTTAAAACGCCAATGGTTTGGGCACTAGGATTTATATTTATGTTTACAGTTGGTGGCGTGACAGGAGTAGTGTTAGCCAATGCAGGAGTAGATACAGCAATGCATGATACATATTATGTGGTGGCTCATTTTCATTATGTACTTTCTTTAGGTGCTGTTTTCGCAATATTTGCAGGATTTTATTATTGGTTTTCAAAGATGAGTGGTTATGAATATTCAGAGTGGTTAGGACAATTACATTTTTGGTTAACTTTTGTTGGAGTAAACTTAATATTTTTTCCACAACATTTTCTAGGTTTGGCAGGTATGCCTAGAAGGTATGCAGATTATCCAGATGCATTTGCAGGATGGAATTATATATCATCCATAGGGTCTTATGTAGCAGTAGCTGGACTAGCTGTTTTTTTTATTAACCTTATTTATGCATTCGCTAAAAAGAAAGCAGCAGCAAAAAATCCTTGGGGAGAAGGAGCTACAACTTTAGAGTGGACTGTGCCATCACCACCAAACTTTCATACTTTTGATGAACTTCCAAAGTTTGAGGATGATCAAGATACACAAAAATCACACGGGTAGTAAGAGTACAAAAAATTGATGAACGATATTAGGCTAAAAAAAAGAAGTTTAAGCCAAGAGGATTTATTTAATTTCTCGGAGCTATTTAAACTAATGAAGCCTAGAGTAATGTCTCTCGTTATTTTTACTTGTGCCGTGGGTCTATTAACAGCACCAAGTCTTGTTTCAACCAAAGAGGCTGTAATTGGTATTTTGTTAGTTTCATTAGGTGCCGGTGCAGCGGGGGCATTAAATATGTGGTACGAGTCTGATCTCGATGCTCTAATGACAAGGACTTGTTTAAGGCCAATTCCGACTGGAAAGGTAAATAAGAATCAAGCTTTAATATTTGGCATTACCCTATCAATTGTTTCGGTAGTAGCCTTAGATTATTTTACAAATAGGATTTCAGCTGCAATATTACTTTTAACAATATTGTTCTATGTATTTGTTTATACAATCTGGCTTAAGAGAAGAACGCCCCAAAATATTGTTATTGGTGGGGCTGCAGGTGCATTTCCACCAGTTATAGGATGGACTATTTCTACAGGTTCGCTTTCGTTAGAACCCCTTACCTTTTTTCTTATAATTTTTTTTTGGACTCCTTCACACTTTTGGGCTTTGAGTTTGTATAAATCTGATGATTATAAAAAAGCTAAGTTACCGATGCTTCCATTAACTAATGGAGTTGAGTCAACTAAATTGAATATACTCATTTACTCTTTGTTAATGGTGCCTGTAATAATTTTCCCATTTTTAATAGATTTTGTTGGTTTAGCATTTTTAATACCATCATTGATGCTTACTTTTTACTATAATTATTTATGTTATCAGCTATTTAATTTCAAAAAAGATAGGTTTAATCCCAAAATAGCCAAAACTATATTTGGATATTCAATACTTTATTTATTTTTGATTTTCGTCCTATTTTTGATAGATAAAATTGTATGATAACACCCGATAAAAAAACAAAAAGAAAAAACATTATTACTGCATTAGCAATTATTGCTTTTATGATTTTTCTTTTCTTTTTTACTTTATATAACACAGGAGTATTTGACAGGGCTATATGATTGAGAAAAAAAAATTAACACCACTAGTTCTTGCTGGAATATTTGTTTTAATGTTGGGTCTTTCATATGCTTCAGTGCCCTTGTATGAAATTTTCTGTAAAGTGACAGGTTTTGGGGGAACTACTCAGGTTGCAAATAAAGCTCCAAAGATTGTTTTAGATAAAGTTGTTAGTGTGAGATTTGACACAAATGTGAACAATTTGCCTTGGGATTTTAAGGCTAAGTCTAATGTGATGGATGTAAAAGTTGGTCAAGTTAATAAAATTGAGTTTGAAGTAACAAATTATAGTAATGAGCCAACGGCTGGTGTAGCGAGTTTTAATGTTTCACCATCAAGTTTTGGAAAATATTATAGCAAATTAGGCTGTTTTTGTTTTGAAAAGCAAGAGTTGAAAGCTGGAGAAAAAGCCACGTATGTGATGACTTTTTATTTAGATCCTGAGATGGTTAATGATGCAACTGTTAAAAATCTTGAGGATGTAACAATGTCGTATACTTTTTTCTCGACAGATTATTATAAACAATCATAATTAATATATGTCAGGTGAAAAAAAACACGATTATCATTTAGTTGACCCAAGCCCTTGGCCAATTTACGTTTCATTTTCCTGTTTGGTTTTAGCTCTGGGTACCGTTTATTATATGCACTCCGATGTTTCGTGGGGAATGTATTTGGGTTTTGCTCTTTTAATTTACGGTGCATACATGTGGTTTAGAGATGTTGTTATAGAGGCAGAACATCAAGGTCATCATACACCCGTTGTACAAATTCATCATCGTTATGGCATGACATTGTTTATAGCCTCTGAGGTTATGTTTTTTGTTGCTTGGTTTTGGGCATACTTCGACATCAGTCTTTTTCCTAATGAATTTGTAGGAAATGTATGGCCTCCCAAAGATATTAAAACTTTTGATCCTTGGGATATTCCATTAATAAATACTTTAGTGTTACTCTTGTCAGGAACGACTGTAACTTGGTCCCACCACGCACTTTTAGAAGATGACAGAAAAGGTTTTATACAAGGATTAGTTGCAACTGTTATTCTTGGAGTATGTTTTACTGCTCTACAAGCTTACGAATATCATCACGCAACATTTAGCTTTTCAGATCATATATATGGATCGGTATTTTATATGGCCACAGGGTTTCATGGTTTTCATGTTATTGTAGGAACAATTTTCTTAGCAGTATGTCTTTGGAGAGGAAAGTTAGGTCACTTTAACAAAGATCATCACTTTGGTTTCGAAGCTGCTGCATGGTATTGGCATTTTGTTGACGTTGTATGGCTATTTTTGTTTGCAGCAATATACATCTGGGGAAGTTAGATCTGTATCATTGAAATATAAGTTTTTATTCTCTGTTTTTATAATTTTTTTTATTTTAGTTTTTATTGCCTTAGGTGTTTGGCAAATGATCCGTTTAAATTGGAAAAATAATCTTATTTTGGAAATTGAAAATTCACTCAAAAAACCTCCAGTTGAACTATCCCAATCGAATAAAGAAAATTTTTTAAAAATTAAAACGTCTGGATTAATAAATTTTGAAAAACAAATTTATTTATATAACCTGAATGAGTCAGGTACCCCAGGTTTTGAGGTAATAAATCCAATTTTTATTGGACAGGAAAATTATTTAATTAACCGGGGTTGGATACCATTTGAAAAAAAAGATACTCCAGAAATAAATGTATTTGATCAAAATAACATAATAGGTACATTGAGAATTCAGGGCAGAAAAAATATTTTTAAACCTGATAATGATCTAAATAAAAATTATTGGTTTAGTTTAGATAGGGAAGATATATTTACATTTACAGGTAAGAATTTTTCTAAATATATAATTTATCTTGATGGAAATTATCAATTTCCTAGACCAAAAAAAATTACCGCTAATATTTCTAATAATCACAAAAAGTACGCAATGACATGGTTTTCATTAGCGATTTCAATTCTTTTGCTATATCTATATTTTAGAAAAAAGAATTATTAATGAATTACATAAGCACAAGAAACAATCATAAAAACTTTACTTTTAAAGACGTCTTCCTAAAAGGTTTGGCTGACGATGGGGGACTATTTGTTCCCAAGTCAATTAAACCCTTTAAAAAGGAAGAATTAAATAATCTAAAAAACCTTAGTTACAATGATTTAGCAGCTGAAATAATTTATCCATTTATAGGAGATTTCATGTCTAAAGATGATCTAATCTCTTTGATTTCAAAATCATATTCAAATTTCAGATCCGACGACGTTGTGAAAATATCAGATCTAGGAGATTTAAAAGTATTAGAATTGTTTCATGGACCTACACTTGCTTTTAAAGATATCGCAATGCAACTAATAGGTAATTTTTATCAATATCATTTAGGCCGTGATCAAAAAAAAATTAATATAATAGTAGCAACTTCAGGTGATACAGGTGCTGCTGCCATAGACGCTTTAAAGGGAAAAAATAATTTAAATGTTTTTGTGCTACACCCTAACAATAAAATTTCGCCAGTGCAAAGAAGACTAATGACAATACATGAGGAGAGTAATGTATTTAACATTGCGGTGGAGGGTAATTTTGACGATTGCCAAAATTTAGTAAAAGCAATGTTTAATGACGAAAAATTTTCTAAAGCAATCAATATGTCGGGTGTAAATTCAATTAATTGGGCAAGAATTATTGCTCAATCAGTGTATTATTTTTACGCTTACTTTAAAGTTGGAAATGGTCAACCTTTGTCCTTTTCTGTTCCAACAGGAAACTTCGGTGATATTTACGCTGGTTATTTAGCAAAAAAATTAGGTCTTCCAATTGATAAACTAATCGTAGCTACAAATAAAAATGACATACTGCACAGAGCTATATCTGCTGGTGATTATAGTCAAAAGAAAGTTGAGGAAACAAATACACCAAGCATGGATATACAGATAGCAAGTAATTTCGAAAGACTTTTATACGACGTAAAAGATTGTAACTCGGATGTTATAAAAGATGTAATGGCTGAAATAAAAAATAACACTTTTAAAATTGATAAAAATGACTTAGATAAAATCAAAAAGAATTTTATATCTGAAATGCTTGATGAAAACGAAACTGTTGAAATGATAAAAACTATCAATGATGAACATCAGATGGTAGTTGATCCGCATACCGCAGTGGGTATTGGTGCTGTGCGAAAATTGAGATTGGAAAAAAATTGTGTTGTATTATCAACTGCACATCCATGTAAATTTCCAAAAGCAATAGAAGATGCAATTTCAAAAACTGAAAATTTACCAGATAGTCTGAAATACGTTAATGACAGAAAAGAAAAATTTGAACTTCTATCAAATGATATTGAAAAAGTTAAAAAATATGTGATGAATTCAATATGAAACTTAAAATAAAAGACCAACTACCAGACACAGAAGTTTTTCAACTTGTTGATGGAGAACCACAAAAAAACAAATTAAGAGAAATTATTGGTAATGGTAAAATTATTTTGTTTGGTTTACCTGGGGCATTTACATCAACTTGCTCTAAACTTCATCTTCCAGGCTTTGTGGCAAATGCAGATAAAATTAAAGCAAAAGGAATAGAACAAATATTTTGTCTATCTGTCAACGATCCTTATGTAATGAATGGTTGGGGAGAGATAAATAATACTACAGGTAAAATAAAAATGTTATCTGATCCTTATTTGTTATTCACAAAAGCAATTGGTGCAGAAGTTGATCGTAATGCAAAAGGAATGGGGATTAGATCAAATCGTTATTTAATAGTAATTGAAAATTTCACAGTTGTTAATATTCACGAAGAAAAAGAGACTAAAGAGTGTGGTTTAACTTCCGCGGAAAATTTATTAAATAATTTACTATAAGTTATGCGCTTTCCAAGCGCATGCTTTAATTGTTTGCTGCCGATCTTGCAAGTAAATCTACTTCATTATTTAACTCATCAGTAGAATGTGCTTTTACCCAATTCCAACTTATTTCAAATTCATTATTTAAAAGATCTAACTCTAACCAAAGTTCTTTATTTTTTACATCTTGTTTGTTTGCTGTTTTCCATCCATTTTTTTTCCAATTGTGAACCCATTCTGTTATTCCAGATTTCACGTACTTGGAATCTGTAAAAATTTGAACTTTACTACCTTTTGGAATTTTTTTAAGAGCTTGTATAGGCGCTAACAATTCCATCTGATTATTCGTAGTATCTTTTTTATTTCCTTTTATTTCAATTTTTTTTCCATCATCTAATATTATTGCCGCCCAACCACCTCTACCTGGGTTTTCTATACAAGAACCGTCTGTGTATATCTTAATCATTAACTTAAGTAATCTTTATAGGTTTTTAAATTATTATGTATTACTAATTTTTGATAATACTCTCTAGGATCTTTGATATTAATTAATGCTGTTTTAGGAGTATTTGTATAGTCATAAAGTCTGGTTAAAAAATATCTCATTGCCGCACCACGGCATAGAATATTTATTGATCTCTTTTCTTTTTTAGTAATTTTTTTTACACTTTCGTAACCTTTGATTAAATTCTTGATCTTTCTTTTATTAATTCTAAATCTTGATTTATTTTTATCAAAACATAAAGCATTTATGCAAATAGCAATCTCATACATAAAATAATCATTAGCTGCAAAATAAAAATCAATTATGCCAGAAAGTTTTTTACCTTTAAAAAAAATATTATCTATAAATAGATCTCCATGAATAATACCTTGAGGTAATTTTTTTGGCCATTTATCTTTTATATCTTTAAAATTATCTTTTAAAAACTTTTCTAAGTTACTAAATTTTTGAGACTTAAATTTAATACTATTTAATAGAGGATTAAGATTTTTAATACCCATCGAGTTTTTTCTGTATAGTTTTAGCTTTTTTGTAGATAGGTGTATTTGCGCAATTGTTTTACCAATATCAAAACAATTCTTAAGATTAAGCTTTTTTTTATCTTTTCCGTCAAGAAAAGTTACGACACAAGATACTTTGTTTTTAACCTTGATTAGATAATTTCCTCGATTATTTTTAAGAGGTTTAGGGCAACTAATATTTAGATTACTTAATTGATCCATTAATTTCATAAAAAAAGGTATCTCTTTTTTCACAACTCTTTTTTCAAAAATTGTAAGAATAAACTTTTTATTTTTTGATCTGAGTAAATAATTAGTGTTTTCAATACCTTGTTTTATTCCTTTAAAACTTTGAAAATTTTCAAAATTAAATTCTCTATTTATAGATTTTAAATCACTCCTATTAATCTTGGTATAGACAGCCATTTAATTTAATTTTTTAGGTACTTTGAAAACAACTTCTTCTCTGATTATTTCAACCTCGTCTATGGACACTGTAAATTTTTTTTTTAAACTCTCTATGAAATTTTCTACAAGAATTTCTGGTGCAGAGGCTCCGGAAGAAATCCCTACAGTATTAGATTTTTCAATTAAATCATAAGGTATTTCACTTTGTGAGTGAATAAGATGAGCATTGTTACAACCTGATTTTTTTGCAACCTCAACAAGTCTCACTGAATTTGAGGAATTTCTACTTCCAATTACAAAAAACACATCGCAATTTTTTGCAATATTTTTTACAGCCATCTGTCTATTTGTCGTTGCATAACATATATCTTCTTTATGTGGCTCTCTAATACCAGGAAATCTATCTTTTAAAATACTAATTATACTTCTTGTATCATCTACTGATAAGGTTGTTTGAGTTACATAAGCTAATTTTTTTTCTTTAAATTCATATTTTTTTGCTTCATCTTCATCTTGAATAAGATCTATCGAACCTACTGGTAATTGTCCCATTGTTCCAACAACTTCAGGATGGTTCTGGTGTCCAATCAAAATTAAGTGATAACCTGATTTGTGAAGATTTTCAGCTTCGCGATGAACTTTCGACACTAAAGGACAAGTAGCATCCACATATGTCATTTTGTAACTTTCAGCTTCATAGGGAACTTTTTTCGGAACCCCGTGCGCAGAAAAAATTACAGGTCTAGTTTTATCTTTAATTTCTTCAAGCTCCTCAACAAATATAGCCCCTTTCTTTTTTAAATCGTCAACTACAAATTTATTATGAACAATTTCATGTCGAACGTAAACTGGCACACCGTATTTTTTAATGGCTTTTTCAACAATTTCAATAGCTCTCTCTACACCTGCACAAAATCCTCTTGGCGCAGATAGTAAAATTTTTATTTCTTTATTTTTCATTTTTTTCAATCAAATATTCGAGCAATATATGCGGAAAAGTTAAAGACGCCAAACCTATAAATATTAATTTCAAAATTGCACTGTCTAAATTGTAATTATTATTTAAAAAATAAAGACCTATTAAACAAAAAATACTAGTTAGGATAGTTAAAGGGGTAGCTTTTTTAATAAAAACTAAAAGTCCATTCTTTAAACTTTCTTGATCAAGTTCAGTCATTAATGAAATACTATGTCTTATAGAATGTAAAAAACAAAAATAAATTGTGAAGGCTATTAAAGGAGAGAAATGCATATTAATGATTATTATCGAGAAGTAATCAAAAAAAATTGTAAATTTCTTTAACTCAAATTTTTGGAAAAATAAAATAATGCTAGATAATGCGCTTAACACAATCCCAATTATCAAAAAATTATTATTTTCGATCACATTTAAACTTTGATAAAACGACTCATTTTCGATTAATAGTAATTTGAATATAGAAACGGTTTCATTAAAATTAAAATACAGTGGTGCCAATATTACTAAAGATCCTTTAAGAAAAAATAAAAATTGATTTAAATATGAATTATTATCAATTAGAAATTGAGTATCTTCTTTTCCAAAATGAAATGAGGCAACAATTAAAAAAGCAATAAGCACTACTGTTGGTAAAAGTACCCAAAGAATTATAATTGTTACTGCCAGCAGAAAATAGGATGTATAAAAAGTAATTATATTATTTATTTGGAAAATTTTTAGAAGCTTCCTTCCCTTTATATGATCCAAAGAACCATGTGATACACCAATTATTAAAATTAATAATAAACAAATTAATGGAGAAATACTTAGATTGTAAGCTTTTATAAACGGTAGAGAAACAATATTACAAAATAAAAAAAAAATAAAAGAATGTTTAAAGTTAATTTTCTTAATCTGTATAGTCATTATCAATTAGTCAAATAAAGCTTTAATAAATATCAATTTTGGCATTTTAAAAATTATACTTAAATCTTCTAAAAAATTACTTTTATTTGATAGAAATTTTATAACAGTCTTTGGTGAAGTCTTAAACATCTTAAAAAATACATCAGACATTTTTTCAGGATTTTTTTTAAGAACGCGTAAAAAAATTTCATCCAAAAATTTGTATTTTCTATCTATTTCAAATTTTTTAGCATTTGAAATATTATCAATATTCTCTCTAATATACTTGCTGTGTTCTTGTATATTTAAAAAAGTATATCCAGTGCTTAATCTTGTCATTCCACCAGCTGTTCCAATATTAATTTTATTTTTTTCGTTTTTATTTAATGGATAAAACAAGGGTATTGCTCCCTCTTCTTTATATGTAATTTCATAATTTTTAATTTTCAAATTATTTTTAATGTAATTGTTGATTTGATTTTCATAATCTTTTTGTGAATTGTCATTCATTTTTGATAACCAAGTTGTTTCTACTAAAGCTCTATTTTTTGCGTATGGTAATGTATAAAAAAAATGTACGCTTTCTCTTTGTTCACAATCAAAATCCATAAGGTTAAAAATTTTTTCGTCGAAAATATCGTTCTCTGTTTTTATTTCTACACCACAAAAATGTTGCCAAAGATTTAGATGGTTTTTTTTGATATTTGGCACACTATTAAAAACCAAAGAATTTTGCGTATTAATCTCTTCTATATTTTTAAAAAAGAAAATATTTTCATTTTTTTTTAGTTTGTTTTTAATTTTTTCATAAAATAAACCACTATCAATACTTTGATATGGAAAATTTTTACATTCTAAATAATTTGTTTTACCTGGTATGTTAACTGAAAAATTATCCCAATTTTTTTTTACACAATCGTCAAAATTGTGAGGTGCTACTTTCCAAAAAGACCAAGTCTTATCTCGTTTATATTCCTTCCTTGGTTCAATAATTGCTAAAGTTTTATCTTTTAATTTTTCATGAATTTCTAACTCATAAGCAAGAGATAATCCTGCACAACCACCACCTATAATTACATAATCAAATTCTTTCATTTAAATTTATTTCCTCATTTATCAGAATGTGATCATGTTGAATTTGATCTTCGTTTTTATTAATTAAAAATAAACTGATTAAGTCAAAAATTGACAGAAAAGTCTCCAATACTTTTTCAATGTTTGAGACATAAATCTTCCCTGATCTTAGGTAGTTCTCTAAGTTTTTTTTTTTTAAAATTTTATATCCTATTTTTCTATACACTCTTCTAGCAACTAATATAGAAAAACGGAAACTTATTGGTATGCTTTTTATTGCATAAAAAGAATCTTGATAATATCGGTTCGCAAGATTGACAGTAGAGGAGATCTTTTCAAAATTTTCCTCAATATAAAATCTATTATTTTTTGAGTCTTCTAAGACATCTCTAGATATATTTGTTAATTGCATTGCTATTCCTAAATCAATAGCTGACTTGAGAGAATTTTTTTTTGTTACATTTAAAATTTTTGCCATCATTAAACCTACAGTCCCAGCTACTCTATATGAATAAATTAATAAGTCTTTTTTTGAATTTATTTCAACTTTTTCTTTAATATCTGATCTAATACCAGCCAATAAATCTTGAACTATTTTTATGGATATGTTGAATTCCTCCATGATACCCCACATATTCTTTATAATAAGGTTGTCAAATTTTTTTTGATTAAATTCATTTTCAAATTCAGCAAATTTTTTTTCTTTGACCTCTATCTCGTCATTATCGTCTGCAATATTGTCTGCAACTCTACAAAAATCATATAATACAGAACATTTTTTAAGTGTTTCCCTTGGTAAAAAAAAACCGGCCCAGCTAAATGACTTAGCATAAACAGACAAGTAACTTTTATCAGACATTATAAAATTTTATCTAATACTTTAGCTGAGGATAGAACGCCAGGCACACCAGCCCCTGGATGTGTTCCAGCTCCAACAAAATAAAGTCCATCGTATATTTCAGATTTATTATGAAATCTAAAATAAGCAGATTGTGTAAATTTTGGTTGAATTGAGAAGCCCGATCCATATTTTGTATTTAAGTCTTTCTCAAAATAGTCTGGTGTCAAATAAAAATCTTCAACAATATTTTCTCTTAAGTTTGGCATAAGATCTTTTTCCATTTTTTCAATTACTAAATTTTTCATCTTTTCTCCCTGAATAGACCAATTAATTTTAGATTGATTATTGGGAACTGGAACAAGAACGTAAAAACAATCTTGTCCAGCAGGAGCCATAGTTTTATCAGTAGCAGAGGGTCTATGAAGATAATAACTTATATCATCATTTAATTTTTTATTCTCAAATATGTCATCAAGATGTTCTTTATACTTATTTCCAAATTTTATTGTGTGATGTTCAACGTTTTGGTAAGTTTTTTTTGTTCCAAAATAATATACAAATAATCCCATAGAGTATTCCATCCTTCCCCTTTTCCATTTGAACATCATTGAATTTTTTGTGTTTCCATTAAGCAACTTTTCGTAAACTGCAGGTGGATCGGCATTGCAAATAACATTATCAGCTAAAATATTAGTATCATTATCAAGTCTGACACCAGTTATTTTATTTCCATTTGAAATAATTTTTTCTACTTCATGGCCCTTTATAATTTTAATATCAACTTCGTTCATTAGTTTCTCAAAACCTTTAATAATATTACCTGTCCCACCCATCGAGTAATGAATTCCCCATTTTTTCTCTAAATATAAAATTAGTCCATAAATAGAAGTAGTTGTAAAAGGATTTCCCCCAACTAAAAGAGGATGCATGCTTAAAATTCTTCTTAGTTTTTCATTTTTTATAAAAGATGAAACTAATGAATAAACTGATTTATAACTTTTAAGTTTTAGAAGTGAAGGAAGTTGCCGCATCATAAAAAAAGGTTTATCAAAAGGAACGTCCGCAAGTTCTAAAAAACCCTTGTCAAAAATTTTTTTTGTAAAACTTACTAATTTTTCATATCCCTCAACATCATCTTTACTAATTTCTGCAATTTGTTTTTTCATTTCAGTTTCATCACCTGAGTAGTTAAATTTTGAGTTATCTTCAAAAATAAATTGATACCAAATTTTAAGAGGGGAAAGTTCTATGTAATTTTTTGGGTCTTTTTTAAATAATTTGAATAATTCATCAATTAAATAGGGTGCAGTAATAACGGTGGGTCCACCATCGTAAGTGAAACCATTTTTTTTAAAAACTCTTGCTCTCCCACCAAGATCAGGATGTTTTTCAACTAATGTTACTTGATGACCCTTAGCTTTTAATCTTAGAGCTGCAGCAATACCACCAAAACCCGAGCCAATCACAATAGAATTCATCTTGATAATTTTATAGTTTTTTTAAAAAAATTGTAAGAAAATTATGAATTAATTTTTTTTAATTCTTCTTTAGTCTCTTCTAAATTTTTTTGAAATAAATTATCGAGTTTAGACTTATCAACGGATGTGGTAATAATCTTTTTAACAGAGTCTACTGCGATTTTTACTGATGCATCCTTTATTTCTTTAATCGCTGCCTCTTTCATTTGGACTATTTTGTTTTCAGCAGACGCTTTTTTTATTTCTGAAGATTTATGAAATTTTTCATTTAGTTCTATTATTAATTTATCACTATCTTTTTTAGCCTGTTCCAAAATTTCATTTTTTACGGATTGTGCAGTATTAAGTTTATTTTGAGCGCTAATTAATAAATTTTTTGCTTCCTTTCTAAGCTTTTCGCTTTCATCAATCTCATTCTTTATATCAGTAATTAGTTTATTAAGAATTTCATTTACTTTCTGTGGTACCTTTAAATAAACAAGTGCACCAAAAAAGATGAAAAAGGAAACGGCTACCCAGAATGTTGAATCAATTACCATAATATTTGCTTCCATTTTTTTTGAAAAGATCATCAACAATAGCTGAAATACTACTGTTATTTATTTCGGCTCCTATTAAATTTTTGAGTATTTCTGAAGATGTCTCAATCGCAATTTTATTTATTTTTTGAGGAGCACTTTTTCTGAGCTGATCAATCTCATTTTCAGCTTTTTTTATTTCTTCATCAATTTGTTTTTCTAATAAATCTCTTTTAACATTAATTGTCTTTAATGTTTTTTCTCTAGTATCATTAAAAAAATTTTTCGACTCAAGCTTACTTTTTGAAATTATATCATCATATTCTTTGAGTTTTAATTCACTGTCTTTTCTCTGGTTATCCGCAGCCTCAATGTTTTCTTGTATTTGAGATTTTCTTAATTCCAGGTTTGCACTAATCTTTGGTAATATAAGATTTGATAAAACGATATACAAAGTACCAAAAACCAATGTAAGCCAAAAAACCTGAGAAATCCAAAATTCAGGATCTAATTGAGGCATACCACCACTTTCAGCTGCAAAAACCTCTTTTGAAAAAAAGAGGTATAAAAATATTAACTGAAAAAAAAATTTTTTAATCATCAAATTTAAAATGCAAATAGAATGATTAATGCAACTACAAGACCAAACAATCCAGTTGCTTCCGCTAGAGCAAATCCTAAAAGCAAGTTAGGAAATTGTTTTTGTGCCGCAGAAGGGTTTCTCATTGCACCAGAAAGATAATTTCCAAAAATTATCCCGATTCCGACACCGGCACCAGCTAAAGCGATTGCCGCTAAACCTGCTCCGATCATTTTTGCTGCTTCTAATTCCATTATATCCTCCTTTGTAAGTTAATGGTGTAAATTTAATGCATCATTTAAGTAAATGCATGTTAAAATTGCAAAAACATAAGCTTGAAGAAAAGCAACCAAGATCTCCAAACCAGTTAATGCAACAGAAAATGTTAAAGGAAGCCATCCTCCAACTATTCCAAGGCTTATAACAAAGCCCCCGAAAACTTTCATCATTGTGTGACCTGCCATCATATTAGCAAAAAGTCTGACTGATAAACTAATAGGTCTACTTAGATATGAGATTATTTCAATGACAACTATCAAAGGCAATAAAACAATAGGAACTCCGCTTGGTACAAAAAGTTTTAAATAACCAAATCCATGTTTTATAAAACCAATAATTGTTACACCGATGAATATGAATGCAGCTAAAACAAATGTTACTATTATATGACTAGTGACTGTGAAGGTATAAGGTATCATTCCAAACATGTTGCAAAAAAGAACAAACATAAATAATGAAAATATAAATGCAAAATAAGGTTTTGCCTTAGATCCTGCTGTATCGCTGATCATTTTAGATACGAAAGTGTAACTTAATTCTGCTAATAGTTGAATCTTATTAGGTAGCATAGAATTTTTTTTAGCCCCTAAATTAAAAATCAGGAGAATTGCAAGAGAACTGACTACCATAAACAAACTTGCATTTGTGAATGAGATATCAAACGCTCCGATTTTTATTTCTGGCCCAATTCTGTAAACTTCGAATTGAGTCATTGGATTTGCTGCCATAAGTCTTATATTTATTTTTGCATATTTTTGGCAGATCTAATCACATTCGTAATACCTGCGATTACACCTACAAAAAAAAAAATTAAAATTAACCATGGTTTAGTACCAAAGGTATTGTCTAAAATAAACCCAATAATTGTCCCTACGGCAACTGCAGATACTAATTCTGTACTTAGCTTAAAAGCTGAGCCAATAGGCGATGGATACTGCTTTTTGTTTCCATTATCTTTCTTTGAGAGCTTTTTTTTTGCAATTTCTAAGCGAGTTTTGAACTGATTTTTAGACATCTGATTATTTTAATCAAGCAACCATACTCTCTGCTTTTTGTAAATCAACTGCTACCAGCTGACTTATTCCTTTTTCAGGCATGGTTACACCGTATAATCTATTCATTTTTGACATTGTCAATGCATGGTGAGTAACGATGATAAACTTTGTATTTGTTATTTTTGTAAGCTCATCTAATAAATTACAAAATCTTGTGACATTGGCGTCATCCAAAGGAGCATCTACTTCATCTAGTACACAAATAGGAGAAGGATTAGTTAAAAAAACTGCAAAGATAAGTGATAGTGCAGTTAAAGCTTGTTCTCCACCCGATAATAGAGTTATTGATTGAAGTCTTTTTCCTGGTGGACTAACCAACATTTCTAAACCTGCTTCTAGAGGGTCCTCTGAGTCAACGAGTTCAAGTTTTGCATTACCACCATTAAATAGTTTTGTATAAACTTCATTGAACTTTCTATTAACTTTTTCAAAGGCTTCAACCAATCTCTCTCTACCCTTTTGATTGAGTTCATTAATACTGTCTTTTAATTTTACAATTGCTGTCACTAAATCTGCCCGGTCAGACTCCATTTTTTTAATTTCAGTCTCATATTTATTAGTTTCTTCGTCTGCTTTTAAATTAACGGACCCTAATTTTTCTCTCTCCTGTTTTTTTTTATCCAATAAATCTTCTTGATTTACAGCGTCAGGTAATTCTTCGATACCATTTAAATTTGAATTCTCTAAGATATTTTCCTCAGTCAAATTAAGCTCAGAGGTAATTCGATCTATTAGATCATTTTTTCTTTTTATTAATCCCTCGACAGTTGCACCAGAACTTGCTTTTCTTTCTCTTATTTGTATAGATTGTTCTTGTATTTCATTAAGTTTTGTTCTGAGTGAGTCAATTTTTTCGTCAGTATCATTTATAATTTTTTCATTTTCCTCTTTTTCTTCCTCTGAATTTCTTAAATTTTCTGAAATTTGTCCCTTTTTTTCTGCTTGTATTTTTGGTTGGTTATCAAGTATTTCTAATTGATTGGTTAGATTATTCTTTCTACTAGTTAATTCATTTACCATTTTTTCAGAATTTGAAAGTAAATTTTTCCAGCTTTCAATTTCTTTTTCAATTATTTTGATTCTCTCATTTCTTTTAACAGACTCTTTTTTGATATTTTGATTTTTACTATAGCTATCAGCATATTTATCAATAGTTTTTTCAAGATCATTTAGAATATCCAATGCACTGTCATTTTGATTTGAACTTATTAAAGTTTTAATTTTTCCTATTTCATCTATTAAATTATTTTTTGCATTATCAAGATCCTCATTTGATTTTTTTTCTGTCTCAAAATATTTTGAATCAACTTCTATTAGGTCACTTTTTTCCTCTTTGAGTCTTTTCTCATTAGAATTAGCATCTATAATAATTCCTTTTTCTCTGGAAACATCTTCATCAAGTGTTGTTAATGACTTTTTAATATTCTCAATCTCTTCCTGAGTCCTAGTATTTTCTTTATCCAAACTCTGAAGTTCTAAATTCAATCTTTGGATTTTAGACAAATTTTCGATATTTTTTTCTCTTAATGGAGTAACTTTTTCTGTTTCTAGTTTGATTAACTTTTCAATTTCTGAGATTCTTTCATTAAATCCACTAACCTCACCCTCGGCCTCTTTGTTTATCTCATTTTCAATTGTTATTTCTTTATCAATTTCTATTAATTTCAGATAGTAAAGACCAGCTTCAATTTTTTTTATTTCATCTGTTATGTTTTTATATTTTGATGCCTCCTCTGCTTGTTTTTGAAGATTTGCCAATTGTCTTTCTTGTTGTTTTCTCAATTCATCTGCTCTTTTAAGATTATTTTCAGCTGCACCCAATCTTAACTCAGCTTCATGTCGTCTTACATGAAGACCAGAAATACCGGCTGCCTCTTCGAGAATTGCTCTTCTATCAGTAGGTTTAGCCGTCACTAGGGCTCCAATTCTACCTTGACTAATCATCGATGGTGAATGAGCTCCAGTGGATAAATCAGCAAAAAACATTTGAGAGTCTCTTGCTCTTACTTCTTTATCATTGATGTAAAATTTGGACCCTTTATCTTTTTCAATTTTTCTTCTAACATTTATCTCATTAATTTCTCGATATTGAATAGGCCCCTCACCAGTATTATTATTAACTGTTATAGAAACCTCAGCGATATTTTTAGATGGTTTATTAGAAGTGCCAGAAAAAATTACATCCTCCATTCCTGAGCCACGTAAACTTTTTGCGGATGTTTCGCCCATAACCCATCTAATGGACTCAACAATATTTGATTTTCCACAACCGTTAGGCCCAACTATACCAGTTAAACCATTTTCAATTAAGAAGTTGGTTTTATCAGCAAAAGACTTAAACCCATTTAATTGGATTTTTTTAAACTCCATTAATTAGCTTATATCAGCTTTTCTAAAGATTTTTTTAAATTTTTATAATTAAGAGTTTTCTCAAACTTTTTACCATTAATTATAATCGTAGGAGTAGAATTTATCTTAAATTTTTTAGTGCCTTCGATTCGATCATTTAAAACGAAATCTTCAATTTTTTTATCGCTTATACACTTTTCAAAATCTAAATTAAAATTTTTGTTTGCAACAAATTTTTCTAAGTTTTCATTAGCTTCCTCTATTGTTTTACCTTTAATCCAAGCCTGCTGATCAGAATATAAACTCATCATAACTTCTAAACTTTGATCTTGTTTACACTGTGAAATTTTGGATGCATTAAGAGCGATAATATCTAAGGGAAAGTGCCTGAATTCTATTTTTACCAAACCAGTATCGATAAATTCTTTTTTAAGTAATGGATAAATCTTGTTATGAAAATCTGCACAAAAACTACAAGTCAGAGACTCGTAAGCAATAATTGTTATTTTGGCATCATCTTGTCCAGAAACAATACGATTAATTTCAGCATTTACCTTAATAGAAAATCCTAAAATAAATAAAAGTAATATAATAGTCTTTTTCATTTTTCTCTAAAAACTTTAGTAAGTTCAATTAGGGATTTTTTAATTTTTTCATTTTTAACACTTTCAATTTTTTTGTGGTATGTTTTTCTTGTCACAGCATTTTTTTCTATTTTATTACTGATTACTTGTTTTCGTTCTTCCTCAAAGGTAGTTAATTTAATTTTTTCAATTACTGTATTTCCAAAAAAACTATTTACTTTATTCATGATTTCTTTCTTTGAATATTCTAAATCTATCTCGTGACCTCTCCTTACCATGATTAGCAACGTACTAACTCCAAATTTATTTGAATTTTTAAATGATTTTGGGAAACAAACTTTAAAGAGACTTTCTCCTACCAAAAATTTCCAATTATTTAGTATTTCTGAAAAAATATGGCCTCTTTTGTTGATAACTTTTTTTATATTTGTTGGCAAGGTATCTTTAAAAGATCTTAAGCCTTGAATGGATCTTAATCTCTGCTTAGTATTATTTTTGAAATACATATGACAGAAAAGATAATAACAAAAAAAGTTCTTAAATGGTATGATTTAAATAAAAGAAATTTACCATGGCGAAAAAAAGTGCCTTCATATAAAAAGCATTATTATACATTGGTAAGTGAGTTTATGTTACAACAAACGCAAGTTGTAACTGTTATTCCTTTTTTTAATAGATTTATAAAAAAATTACCCACACTTGAGGACCTTGCTAAAGTTAAAGAAAATGAATTAATAAAATTATGGGAAGGTCTTGGATATTATTCAAGAGTAAGAAATTTGAAAAAAACTGCTAAAATTATAACTAGTAAATATCATGGAATAATTCCAAACAATTATGAGGATTTAATATCTTTACCTGGAGTCGGCAATTACACTGCTAATGCAATCTTAGCTATTGCCTTTAATAAATCCTATATTCCCTTAGATGGAAACATTGAAAGGGTTTTAAAAAGATATCTTTATTTAAAAAAAAATAAGGAAATTCAAAAAGATAATATAATAGAAAAAAAATCTATTTTTGGAATTTCATCAAGAGCAAGCGATTATGCACAAGCTTTAATGGAATTAGGTGCAATTATTTGCAAACCTAAAAATCCTGAATGTAGTGGGTGTCCAATTTCAAAAAATTGTAAGTCTTTTAAGAAGAAAGACTTCGTTTTAACTAAAATTACAAAAAAGAATAAAGAAAAATATTTTATTCTTAAGGTTTATAAAAAAAATCAAAAATATTTATTAATTAAAAACACAAAATTTAGTTTTCTTAAAAATTTAGCAATTTTTCCAATGGAAGAGCTATCTAACCCGAAAAATTTTAATGAAAATCTTAATTTTAAAATGTCAAACATGAATATGAACATAAAAATTCAATATCTCAAAAATGCAAAAAAATTTCCTTCATCTGACTGGTTTGATATAAGAAAATTAGATAATTATATGCTTCCGACATTTACTAAGAAAGTTGTTAAATATTTAGAAAAAAATTAATGAAAAAAGTAGCTATAATTGGTGCTGGAATTTCAGGGCTATTTATTGCTAATTTATTTAAGAGAAATAAAAAGTATCAAGTAAATATTTTTGAGAGAAATAGCTTAATCAATTTAAAAGAAGGTTACGGTATTCAATTATCTGTTAACAGCATCAAACTATTAAATAAAATTCAGTTTGATAAATTAGAAAATAGTGAAAAATGTAATCCAGATAAAATTAATTTTTACTCAGTTAAGAATTCTAATAAGATATGTGAGCTAAATATATCAGAATTTAATACTAAGAATTGTAAATATACTACTCTTAAAAGATCATCACTTATTAATTTTTTAAAGAAGGATTTAGAAAAAGAAATAAAATTTGACCACACTATTTCAAAGATAGAACAGCAAGATCAAATCGTTAAAATCTCTTTTGAAAATAATGAAATTCATGAATTTGATTATTTAATTATTTCAGATGGAGTCTTTTCAAAGAGTAAAAATCTGTTATCAAAAAATCAAATTGAACCAAAATATAATGACACGTTAGCTATTAGAGGGATTATACCAAGTTCTTCAAACATGGCTGATAAAAAAAACATCTCATTGTTTTTAGGTTCAAATTTTCATTATGTTATTTATCCGGTATCTTCTAATGGCGATTTAAACTTTATAGCTATAATGAAATTCAAACTTTCAAGAGATGAGCAAAAAGATTTTTCGTTGTTTAAAGACGATAATTTTAAAAGAAAGATTCTAAAAAAGGTTCCGCACTTAAATAAGGAATTTTTTGACAATATTATTGATTTAAAGATATACCCAGTATTTGTAAGTCATGATTTTTTTAAGGTGAATAATAATAATATTCATCTAATAGGAGACGCTTTTTTCACTTTTTCACCATCATTTGCCCAAGGTGCATCGCAATCAATAGAGGGTGCATATGAATTATTTGAGAATATAGAGAATAATACTGAGAGTAACTTTTTTAAAAATAGAGTTGATAAAATAAAGATGGTAAATAATCGCTCAAAATTTAATCAATTTGCTTTTCATTTATCTAATCCTTTAACAACATTATTAAGAAATATTTTTTTGAAAAGATTACTAAAAAATAAAAAGTTTTTAGAGGGCTATCTTGGGAAAATATATAAAAACTAACTATTAGAAATCAACCTTTGTCTTAAATGATCGATAGGAACTGCGTTTCCATTCAAGTTATAATGCCAATAGGTCCATCCATTGCAGCTTTCAGCACCCAAGATTGTAGCTGCTACTTTATGAATTGAGCCCTCAGTTTGGGCATGTTTGATACTGCCATCAGCCATAATTTTTGCACTGATTTTCTTTTTATTATCGAAAATAGTGGTGCCTGGCTTAATTATTCCTAATTCAACTAAAGAGCCAAATGGTATTCTTGGTTTAGATCTGCCATTCTGTAGAGTATCTAAATAATCATCTTCTATAGGTTTAGTTTCTCTTAATCTTTTCTCAGCAGCTTTAAAGTAAGTCTTTTCTTTTTCAATTCCGTAATAATTTCTTCCTAATTTTTTAGCAACAGATGCTGTTGTTCCTGACCCTAAAAAAGGATCTAAAATTAAATCATCTTTATTTGAAGTTGCTAGTAAAATTCTGTGAAGTAGAGCCTCAGGTTTCTGTGTAGAATGTACTTTTTTACCGTTCTTTTTTAATCTTTCAGAACCATTACAAATTGGTAATTCCCAATTAGACCTCATTTGAAGATCATCATTTAAACATTTTAAAGATTGATAGTTAAAAGTATATTTTGATTTTTCAGATTTTGAAGCCCAAATTAAAGTTTCATGAGCATTTGTAAAACGTGTCCCTCTAAAATTTGGCATAGGATTTTTTTTATTCCAAATGACATCATTTAAAATCCAAAAACCTAAATTTTGTATTGCTGTTCCAACTCTAAAAATATTATGATAACTACCAATTACCCAAATAGAACCATTCTTTTTTAAGATCCTTTTGCACTCTGTCAGCCACAAATAAGTAAAGTCATCATACTTTTTAAAATTCTTAAATTTATCCCATTTATCATTTACTGCATTAACCTTTGTTCTATCAGGTCTTGTAAGTTCATTTTTTAATTGTAAATTATATGGCGGATCTGCAAAAATTAAATCAAAAGTTTCATCTGGAATTTTCTTTAATTCTCTCAGGCTATCACCATTAATTAATTTATTTTTGAAAATCGAGTTCATTTATAAAAATAAATTAGACTCGAAAAAGATTCTTGGGTCAACCTATGATTGAATTATGAAGACTCAATTTGTGTATTTAATTTTAGAAATATCTATATCTAGTGTTTATTACTTTGAGGTGTTTAATTTATTTAAAGGTGAAAAAGTCTTTCTGTGATGAACTGTGACCCCAAACTTTTTGATAGCTCTTAAATGTTTTTTGGTACCATACCCATAATTTTCTCCCCATGAGTAACTTTTATATCTTATACCTAACTTTGAAATAAAATTATCACGAGCTACTTTTGCAATAATTGATGCAGCAGAAATTGACGGTATTTTTTGATCTCCCTTGATTACAGATTTAAGTTTGTATTTTTCTATCTTTGGTAATTTATTTCCATCAACTAAAATCATTGAGGGTTTTTTTTTCAATTTAAGGATTGCTCTTTTCATTGCCGTCAAACTAGCCTGTAAGATATTTTTTTTTTCAATCTCACTGATCGATGCTTTTGCTATGGCCCATGTAGAATTTTTTTTGATATATTTAGCTAAAATTTCTCTCCTTTTTTTGGATAACTTCTTAGAGTCTTTTAATAGTTTTTTGTTTATCGAGTGATTTAAAACTACAGCCGCTGCATATACAGGTCCCACTAAACTTCCACGTCCAACCTCATCAACTCCAGCAATTAATTTCATTAAAACTTTATATTTAGATCTTGAATTTTTTGCTTAATCATTTTTAAGTCTTCCCAAGAATATTTCTTATTCTCTGGGAATCTAATTAAATATGATGGACTGTAACTAATCATTAAGGGGACTGTTTTACTTCCTATAATTATTTCTTTCCATTTCCCTCTTTCATCTGAAATTTTACTCTTTAACCCAGTGACAGCCTCCATTGCAGTTCCACCCATTAAAATTAACATTTGTGGATTAATTATTGAAATATGTTCTTTCAAAAATTTAGAATATCTTTTTATATCACTAGTATTGGGTTTTCTTTCATCAGTTGTCTTATAGTTTATTGAATAAGTTAAATAAATATTATCCATTGATACATTTATAGCTAAGAGCATCTTTTCCAAAAGTTTTCCCACATCACCTTGAAAAAGTAATCCAGACTCATCTTCTTCTTCACCAGGTGCATCGCCAATTAACATTATAGAACTGTTAATATTTCCACTACCAAATAAAAGATTTTTTGAAGCTTTCTTTAGATTGCAATCCTCAATTGTATTTATTAGATTTTTAAGACCAGAAAGCTTTTGTTTTTTTTGCGAGTTTGAATTAATCAGATTACTTTTTAAATCTTTGTATCTATTTTGTGGCTCATTATTGAAGATAAAGTCTGTCTCAAACGTTTTAATGAAATCTTGCGTAAATTTAGTGTTTTGATTTAGGGGTTTTTTAGACATAGAATAAACTAATGTGTTTAAAAAAAGTTTTAACGGTAATAATACTAACAATATTCTATCAGACTCATCTTTATTCTAAAAGCAATAGTTTCAATAATTTTAATCCAAAAAATTTATCAAATTATTTTTCTGGAATAGTTGCCTTCGAAAATAAAAAAAATTCTGAAGCATTAAATTTTTATAATTCATCAAAAATATTGACTAATCAGCATGATCCATATCTAAAAAGATATGTAACAAGTTTAGTATTAGAAAATAAAGTTTCTCAAGCGATCAATATTATTAGGTTAAATAAAGAAAATGAAAATACGGAATTTTTTGATGCATATTTGTTATTAATTCTCGATAGTTTAAAACGTGGTAATTTTGATGATGCTTACGATCAGATTAATATAGTAACAGATTTTTTTAATGAAGAAAAATTAAAGTTAGCAGTTCTGAATATTTTAAAAGAATATATTTATGTTTTTAAAGAAAAAAATTATTTTGAAAACAAGACAAGTTATGGAAATTTATCGAAAATTTCAGACGCTTTTCAAAAATGCTATTTAGATGACAAAAATACTGAAAATTATTTCCTAGAGGTAATTAATGAAAGTGATTCTGATTACTCAAGATACGTGTTTTTTTATGTCAGTTATTTAATTGAAAAAGGAAAAATTTCTACTGTTCGTAATATTTTATCAGAATATGATTATATTAATTCTAAATTATTAATATCCCAGTCTAAAAACTGGGTAGAGGATAGAAAATATGAAAAATTTACAAACATATTTTCATGCAAAAATCACAATGATGTAATTAGTGAGTTTTTATTTTTGGTCTCTAATCTTTATTCATCTCAAGACGATTTTGAAAAATCTAATTTTTATTTATATCTCTCAAATTATTTAAATCCAAAGTTTATATATAATTTATCCTTAGTGGCCGAAAATTATTACTTCAATGAAGATTTCATTAAAGCCAAAAAAATTTTAAAAGGATTTGATAAAGAAGATAAAATTTATTATTGGTTCCGTATTAAAAAAGAGGCACAAATTAAAGCTGAGGAAGATAATAACAAAAAAAAATCAGTTGCTTTTATAACGTCTGAATTCAATAAAATTAAAAAACATAATCATAAGATGATTTTTGATATAGCTAACTTTTATAAAAGTTCTAAAGATTATAAAAATGCAATAAAGTATTATTCAAAAGTAATTGAAGATCTAGATGATAATAACATAATTAAGGCTGATGTACTTTACAGAAGGGGTGGAAGCTATGAGAGAATTGGTGAATATGAAAAATCAGATAAAGATTTGTTAATGTCTTTAGATATAGAGCCAAATGATGCATATGTTTTGAATTATTTAGCATATTCATGGCTTGAAAGAGATTATAAAATAGATGAAGCATTAGATATGCTTAAAATAGCCTATGAGTTAGAAAGTAATGATCCATATATAATTGATTCAATTGGTTGGGCTTATTATTTAATAGAGGATTATTCTAAAGCTGAAAAATTTTTGCAAAGAGCAGTGGAGTTAATGCCCGAAGATCCAATAGTAAATGATCACTATGGTGATATTTTATGGAAATTAGACCAAAAAATACAAGCAAGATATTTTTGGAAAAATGTGCTTAAAATGAAAAAAGCAGAGAAAGAAATGAAAGATAAGATTAATCTTAAATTAATAGTAGGCATAAATAAATCTTAATCAATGCGATTAAAGAAGATTAAGTCATATGCTAAAATTAATTTAGCACTAAATGTTCTAGGTAAATCTTCAAAGCTCCATAAAATAGAAAGCCTGGTTGCTTTCATAAATATCTATGATCTGATACTGATAAAAAGAATTAATAAAAAAAACCATATTGTAAAATTTAAAGGAAAATTTTCAAAAAATATCAACTCAAACAATAGTGTCACTAAATTATTAAGAATACTTGATAAAAAAAAATTACTTCAAGAAAAATTTCATATCGAGATAGTCAAGAATGTACCACAACAGTCTGGGTTAGGAGGGGGCTCAATGAATGCCGCTAGTATTCTTAATTATTTTATCAAGGAAAAAATATTCTCTTTAGATAAAGAAAAAATTCGTTCAATAGCTAGATATTTAGGATCAGATGTTATTTTAGGATTAACTAATGATTATCAAGTATTAACTTCTAAGAACCTGACTAAAAAATTCAAAAATTGCAAAAAATTATATACATTAGTTGTTAAACCTAATTTTGGTTGCTCGACAAAAGCTATTTACGCAGATGTAAGGAATTATGAGACTGCCAAATTTAATATTCCACGAAAAAAAATGTTTAATCTTAGTTTTTTAAAAAAAATGAGTAATTCTCTGGAAGAAATTGTCTTGGTTAAACACCCAATTTTGAAAAAAATTAAAATTTACTTAACAAATTTGTATAATCCTGAGTTTGTAAGAATGACTGGCTCTGGATCAGCTTTTATTGCTTATTATAATTCTAAAAAAAAATGCGACAAAGCACTTACACAATTTAATAAAGATTATACAAAATATTGGTGTATAAGCTCAAAAACTATATAAATTTTATTTTTTTGTGTTATATCAATTTTATATTGGGGCGTAGCCAAGCGGTAAGGCACGGGTTTTTGGTACCTGCATCCTAGGTTCGAATCCTAGCGCCCCAGCCAAATATGAAAAGTTTAATAGACAAATTTTTTTTCAGACAAAATAATCTAGATTCGATAAGTAATAGAATAAAAGACATATCAAAAAAAACTCCGGTGTCTAAAATATTTAATGCCATAAACTCTTATTCAGCTACAAGTGAACTTAGATATGTTGGTGGTTGCATAAGAAAAGTTATAAATAATGAAATTTTTGATGATATTGATTTAGCAACAAATATAGCTCCAACAGAGGTTTGTTCTGCACTCAAAAAAAGCAACGTTGAATTCTATGAGAGTGGAATAGATCATGGAACAATAACAGCAATAATAGAAGATAGTAAATTTGAAATTACAAGTTTAAGAGAAGATATTTTGACTGATGGTCGTCATGCAAAAGTTAAATTTTCTGATGATTGGAAAATTGATGCTTCGCGAAGAGATTTCACCATCAATTCTATTTACTCAGATAAAGAGGGAAATTTATTTGATCCATATAACGGTTATGAGGATATTAAAAAGGGTAAAATTAATTTTATTGGTAACCCAGAAAAAAGAATAAAAGAGGACTACTTGAGAATATTGAGATATTTACGATTTTTTTTAAATTATTCTAAACAACCACATGATCCTAAAATTGTTAAAGTTTTAAAAACGAATCTTGTTGGCATCGCAAACCTTTCGAAAGAAAGACTGATAGATGAACTAAGAAAGATTCTCAAACCAAATGTGTTAGAAAGTTTGTCAAAAGATAAAATAATTTTAGAAATTTTAGTCTCAGTTTTTCCTCAACTAAAACACTTTAATATTTTTTCTAAACTAAATACTAATCTAAAGGATATGCTCTCCAAAATTGATTTTATATTTATCATTTCATTATTAATCATCGATGAAACTGATAATGTGGAGTATTTTATTTATAAATTTAACCTATCTAAAAAGGACCAAAAAAGGATTAGAGATATAAGCGATTTTTATAAAAAAGAAATAACTTCAAAAACTTTTACTGAAAAAAATTTAAATATGATATTCTATCATTCAGGCAAAGAGACAGTCTTGGATATTCTAAATTATAGGATATTAAAAACTAACAAATTAGATAAGAATATAGTGGCATTAGTTAGCAAATTTGAAATAAAATCGGTACCGACAATGCCATTTAAAGCAGATTTCTTAATGTCAAAATATGATATTCCAGAGGGAAAAATGTTAGGGGAAAAACTAAAACTTATTGAGAGTAAATGGATCGAAAATAATTTTCAAATATCAGAACAACAGATTGAAAACATAATTAATAATTAAATATATTTAACATCTTTAATTTCAAAGTTTTTTTTACCAGCAGGAGTACTAATTTCAACTAGATCATTTTTATTTTTTCCAATAAGCCCTCTTCCTATTGGTGATTGATAGTAAATTAATTTACTTTTGAGGTCTGCTTCATCCTTTCCAACAATCTTGTAATTTATTTTTTCACCTGTATCTAAATTTTCCAAAAAAACTGTTGATCCAAAAATAACTTTGCCATCATTATTCAATTTTGTAACATCAATAATGTTTGCTCTCGCGATTATGTCATTAATTTCAGTAATTCTTCCCTCATTATGGGATTGTTCTTCTTTAGCAGCATGATACTCAGCATTTTCTTTTAAATCTCCATGTGAGCGTGCTTCAGCAATTGCAGCAACAATTTTAGGACGTTTTTTCTCTTTTAAAAAAATTAATTCCTCTTTAAGTTTATTTAAACCGTTTAAAGTAATTGGCTCTTTATCCATTTTATTTCCATTTTGCAATTGGCGGTAACGACATTAAAATACCCTCAACATTTCCACCTGTTTGCAATCCAAATTTTGTTCCTCTATCATAAAGCAAATTAAATTCTGTATACCTACCTCTTTTTATATATTGCATTTCCTTATCTTTTAAAGTCCATTTTTTTTTTAACTTCTTTTTTATAATTTTTTTAAATATTAATTCAAATGTGGTACCGACCTCCCTGACAAATTTAAAATCTTTTTCAAAATCATTTTTTTTGTAGTCAAAAAAAATTCCCCCAATCCCTCTTGCTTCTTTTCGGTGGGGTAAATAAAAATATTCGTCACACCATTTTTTGTATTTTGGATAATATTTTTTGTTATGACGATTACACATTTTTTTTAATATTTTGTGAAATTCCTTTCTCTCATTTTCATCTTTTTTGGATGGAGTGACATCCATACCCCCACCAAACCAATCATGAGATGTGCAAATATATCTGGTATTAAAATGCATCGCTGGAATTAGAGGGTTTTTCATATGCATTACTACAGAAATACCTGATGCCCAAAAATTCGGATTTTTCTCGGCACCTGGAATTTGTTTTTGAAAATGTTTTGGAAATTTCCCATAAACTTTTGAAAAATTTACGCCTACTTTATCAAATATTCTTCCATCTTTAAGTATTCTATATTCACCACCACCTTCATCTTTATTTTGATTTCTTTTCCATGTTGTTGATTTAAATTTAATCTTATTTTTTTCTAGCTCACTTATGCTATGACATATTGAGTCTTGTAAAGTTTTAAACCAATTACTTGTTAAATCTTTTCTAATTTCTAAATCCATATTAAATTAAATTTGTTTGTTTTAGGCTCTCAGCTAAAATAATAGCAACAGATGAGGAGATATTTAGTGATCTTTTATTATTTTTCATAGGTATCTTTAATTTGTTTTTAATTAATCCATGTACTTTTTCTGGTACTCCAGCACTTTCCCTCCCAAATAAAATAGTATCATTCTTTTCAAACTTAAATTTAGTATATGAAATAGAAGCCTTGGTGGTCATTAATACAATTCTATGATTCTTTTTATCCTTATAAAATCTATCGAAGCTTTGATAAAACTTAATCTCTTTATTATCCATATAATCCATTACAACCCTTTTAAATCTCTTATCATTTAACAAGAAGCCACATGGCTCTATAATTTCTAATTCTGCCCCAAGACATGCACAAGTTCTTATTATAGCTGCTGTATTTTGGGGTATATCAGGTTCAAATAAAGCAATTTTGGGACCCGAAAATATTAAACTATTATGTGTCATTCTTTCAGTAGTAAATTGAGTATTTTATATTATATGAAACATATATTTAAGTAGAAAAAATCTATTTTGAGTATATTTAATTAAATTTAACAATGTCTGAAAAAAAAACTGAGAGAAGAGATTTTTTATTCACAGCTACAGCCGCAGTCGGAGCTGTAGGGGTAGGGGCAACAGTTTGGCCGATGATAGATCAAATGAACCCAGACGCTTCAGTAAAGGCTCTAGCTAGTACAGAAGTAGATGTGAGCTCAATGAACCCAGGAAAAACTATTACAGTTTTGTGGAGAGGTAAACCTGTTTTTATTAGACGAAGAACCCCAGAAGAAATTGATGAAGCAAGAGCTGTTAAATTAGATGATTTAAAACATCCAGAAAAAGATGAGGATAGAGCTAAAAATCCAGAGTGGCTTGTGATGCTTGGAGTATGCACGCATTTAGGATGTGTACCCTTAGACCAAAAAGGTGATTACAACGGTTGGTTCTGCCCTTGCCATGGATCTCATTACGATATTTCTGGAAGAATTAGAAAAGGACCAGCACCTACAAACATGGAAATTCCTAAATATGAATTTGTTAACGCTAATACCATTAAGATCGGATAAAAACTATGAGTGATCACGAATATACACCTAAGTCAAATTTTGGAAAATGGTTCAACGATAGATTACCATTATTAACTTTAGCAAACCATTTAACTGATTATCCAACACCTAAGAATTTAAATTATTGGTGGACATTTGGTGGTATTTTAACTTTTTGTTTAGTTACCCAAATAGTTACAGGTTTAGTTCTTGCTATGCACTATATTGCTCATGCTGATATGGCATTTGATAGCGTGGAACATATAATGCGTGATGTGAATTATGGATGGTTAATAAGATACATTCATGCAAATGGAGCATCAATGTTTTTTCTAGCTGTCTACATACATATATTTAGATCCTTGTTCTATGGATCTTATAAAGCTCCAAGAGAAATAATCTGGATTATAGGTATTATTATTTATTTACTAATGATGGCAGCAGCTTTTATGGGTTATGTACTTCCTTGGGGACAAATGAGTTTTTGGGGAGCAACTGTTATTACGAATTTGTTTAGCGCAATTCCATTAGTTGGTGAAGGTATTGTAACATGGTTATGGGGAGGGTATTCTGTTGATAACCCAACATTGACAAGATTTTTTACTCTTCATTATTTAATTCCTTTTTTAATTTTAGGTTTAGTTGTTCTTCATATTTGGGCATTACATGTTCCAGGTAATAATAATCCCATTGGTATAGATGTTAAAAAACCTTCTAAAGATACTGTCCCTTTTCATCCTTACATAGTTATAAAAGATGCTTTTGCTTTATTAATGTTCATGATTGTTTTTGCTTTTTTTGTTTTTTATACACCAAATATTTTAGGTCATGCAGATAACTATATAGAAGCAAATCCACTTGTTACACCCGCTCATATTGTTCCCGAATGGTACCTTTTACCATTTTACGCAATTTTAAGATCTGTACCTGATAAATTAATGGGTGTGATAGCAATGCTATCAGCTATTTTTATCTTAGCAGCCTTACCTTGGTTGGATACTTCAAAAATAAGATCAGCAGTATTTAGACCTTTGTACAGACAATTTTATTGGATCCTCGTAGCTGATGTTTTAATTTTAGGATACGTGGGAGCAATGCCCGCTGAAGGTTTATATTTGCTTATTGCTAGAGTAGCGACCGCGTACTATTTTTTACATTTTTTAGTCATTTTACCTATTTTAGGCTTTAGGGAGAGAACATTACCAGTTCCATTAAGCATTACAGAACCAGTTTTAGGTGGCTCTTCAAACTTAGCAGCCGCCAGAGATGATAGTAGGTTAGAAAAGTTAAAGTGAAAAAATTCTTAAAATTATTTTTTTACATATTCTTTTTAATCCCTTTTTTGCCCCAGGTATATGCTGCAGAAAAGGTCGAATACTTGACCACTGATTGGAGTTTTAAAGGATTATTTGGCAAGTTTGACCGCTCAGCTTTACAGAGAGGTTACCATGTTTATACCGAAGTATGTTCCTCTTGTCATTCTATGAAATACTTAAGTTATAGAAATTTAGCCCAAGAAGGTGGTCCCGAATTTACTGAAGCTGAGGCCAAAGCAATCGCAGCCTCTTTTGAGGTAACAGATGGTCCCAACTCTGATGGAGAGATGTTCACAAGACCTGGAAAATTGTCAGATAAATTCGTGATGCCTTACGAAAATGTAAAAGCAGCCCAAGCTGCTAATGGAGGGGCTTATCCACCTGATATGTCCGTGCTAGTGAAAGCAAGGGGTGGTGGAGTAGATTATATTTACTCATTACTGCAAGGGTATGAAGATCCACCAGCAGGAGTTACTTTGGATGATGGAGTTTACTACAATAAATATATGTACGGTAATAAAATAAAAATGGCTAATCAATTATCTGATGGGTTAATTGAGTATTCAGATGGTACAAAGGCCACAGTTGAACAGATGTCAAAAGATGTTACTACTTTTCTGATGTGGTCAGCTGAACCTCATTTAGAGTCAAGACATAAAATGGGATTTAAAGCAATCGTATACTTAATTATTCTTACAATTTTAGTTTACTTTAGTATGAAAAGAATTTGGTCACGTATTGAAACGAAAGTTTAGAATATCTCCATCTTGAACAATATAATCTTTACCTTCTAATCTCAGTTTACCATTAGTTTTTGAGTTCACCCAACCTTCATTGCTAATAAAATCGTCATATGAAACCGTTTCAGCTCTTATAAATCCTTTTTCAAAATCTGAATGAATTTCACCTGCTGCCTTAGGCGCAGTACTATTCATCTGAATAGTCCATGCTCTAGTTTCTTCTGGACCAGACGTAAAGTAAGTTTCTAATCCTAGAATATTATAAGCTTTTTGTATTAATAGGCTTAACCCTGTGCTCTTTAAACCAATCATATCCATATAGTTTTTTCTTTCATCAACATCTAATTCGTTAATTTGATTTTCTATATCAGCGGATATAACTAATGTGTTTTCTTGGCCAAATTTATCTATAAAAGATTTTGAGTAATTGTTACCACTCTGAACACTTTTTTCATCAACATTACATACAAATATTTTAGGTTTGATAGATAACAGTCCACTTTGATTTAATAGTTTTTTATCAAATTGGTTTTTTAATATAGAAATATCCCTATCATTATTAATACAATCTAAAGCATTCTCAAGAATTTCAATTATTGACTTGTCAACATTTTTTTTATTGTTCTTTTCGAGCCTTTTTTGTATCGACTCAAGGTCAGCAAGCATCATTTCTGTTTCAATAATTTCTAGATCTCTTACTGGATCTACAGTTGAATTAACATTTTGTATATCACTAGAGTCAAAGCATCTTATCATATGAATGATTGCATCAACTTCTCTTATGTGAGCAAGAAATTTATTTCCAAGACCTTCACCCTTTGAAGCACCTTTGACTAATCCTGCGATATCAACAAATGAGATTGTTGTATTAATGACTTTTTTAGATTTAGAGATTTTTGCTAAACTATTAAGCCTATTATCAGGTACAGCAACAATACCGACATTAGGATCAATCGTACAAAACGGAAAATTTGCAGCTTGTGCTTTATTTGAATTTGTTAAAGCATTAAATAATGTGGATTTACCAACATTTGGCAAACCAACAATTCCGCATTTCAAGCTCATTATTTATTATTAACAGTACTTGAGAATAGATCTAATTTTTTTTCTACCAAAATAGAAATTGATTCAGTAATGCTCTTTGAAATTTTTTCAATTCCAACTGTTTCATCTTCATTAAAATTTTGTAAAACATAATCCGCAACCTCAATGCCGTTCTCAGGTTTTCCAATACCTATCCTAACTCTTGAATAATCTTTGCCGATGAATTTATCGATTGAGGCAATTCCGTTATGACCTGCACTTGATCCACCAAATTTTACTTTAATTTTTCCAAGTTCAACATCAAGATCATCATGAAAAACTATCACGTCTTCAGCATCAATTTTAAAATATTCTATTAATTCTCTTATGCAAATGCCTGAATTGTTCATGAATGTTAGGGGTTTAATTGCGTAAATTTTCTTATTGTTAATATTCCCAGTCGTAAGAAGACCTTTAAATTTTGGCTTTTGTTTAGAAAGACTAAATTCTTTATTAATGTTATCTATAATTTTAAAACCAACATTGTGACGGTTATTTTCGCTATCTGGAGTTGGATTACCTAAACCTACAAACAAAAGCATAAATTATTGAGAAGTTATATCCAATTTAAATAGATTATTTTTTTTCTTCTGAAGGTTTTTTGTCAGCAGTTTTTTTATCGTCAGCATCTTTTTTTTCACCTTCAGCTGGTGTTTTTTCACCATCAGCTGCTGCTTCTGATCCCTCTGCTCCTGGTTCACCTTCAGTTGTTTCAGCCTCAGCTGGTTTTTCAGGTTCTTTCATTACAGTCGGCGCTGCTAAGGTTGCGATTACAAAATCTCTTCCTTGAATTGTAGGAGTTATCTCATTATCTAATTTTACAGACGATATTTTAAAACTTTCACCAATATCTACATTATTTAAGTCAATTGTAATATTGTCAGGAATTTTTTCACTTGGACACTTTAATTCAATTTTTCTTCTAACAATATTTAGTACGCCACCTCTTTTAAGTCCTGGTGATTTTTCATGATTGATAAAGTTTACTGGAACTTCAATTTTAATTTTAACACCAGGTAAAATTCTCAAAAAATCAACATGAGTTGGTTCATCACTTAAAATATGATATTTTACTTCTCTTGGTAAAACATTAATATTTTTACCACCAACATTTAGAGCTATAATATTGGATAAAAAATTTTCTTTCTCGATTAAGTACTTAAGCTTTTTTTTTGAAATAGAAACTTTTTGATTTTCATCTTTACCACCATAAACAATTCCAGGAACTTCTCCACTTTTTCTAATAGCATTTAATTCGCCTTTAGTCTTGTTATCTCTGATGTTAGCTTCTAATGAATTCATAAATCACAGGTTTTTAACTCATGTTGATAAATAATCAAGGTAATTATTTAAATAAATCTGAAACTGAAGTTGAATTAGAAATTCTTTTAATTGCCTCACCCATAAGGCCAGAAATTGGTAAAACTTCTATGTTTTTTACATTTTTTGTTCTTTCAGAATTATCAATTGTATCGGTTATTACTAAATTTTTGATTACAGATTTTTTGATTTTTTTTACAGCATCTCCACTCAATACTCCATGTGTAATATAAACAAATACATCTTTTGCACCTCTATTTTTTAGGGCCTTAGCTGCATTGACTATAGTTCCACCAGAGTCAATTATGTCATCGACAAGAATACAAGTTTTACCTTTAACATCACCAATTATATTCATTACTTGAGATTGGCCTGGCTTAGGTCTCCTTTTATCAACTATTGCAAGTCCAACATTTAAAATTTTTCCAAGCGCTCTGGCTCTTTCTGTCCCTCCAACATCTGGTGCAACACAGATTATATTTTTACTTTTAATCTTTTTTTTAATGTGTCGTGCAAATATTGGAGTTGCAAAAAGATTATCTACAGGGATATCAAAAAAACCTTGAATCTGACCAGCATGTAGATCAACTGTTACGACTCTGTCTGCTCCAGCTTGAGTAATTAAATTTGAAACAAGCTTTGCTGATATAGATGTTCTCGGTACAACTTTTCTATCTTGTCTTGCATAACCAAAATAAGGAATTACAGCGGTAATATTTTTTGCTGATGATCTTTTTAAAGCATCAATACATAACAGTAATTCCATTAAATTATCATTAGCTGGTGAAGAAATTGATTGAATTATAAAGATGCTATTTCCTCTTATGTTTTCATTTATTTCAATGTAAATTTCACCATCTGCAAACTTTCTTATACTGGAATTGACAAGTTTAGATTTTAAATACTTAGCGATATTTTTACTTAGAATTTTATTGCTATTTCCAGTTAATAATTTCATGAAAAAACTTAATTAATCATAATTATTGAAATATTTCTACCATAATCATTAAGATTTAATTTTAAAGATCTTCTTGCACTGAAAAAATTATTTTTTTTATCAAACGTATCAATTTTAATCATATCAATTTTATTGATTTTTTGGGATTTAAGTTGAGTTTTGACATAATTTGGTAGGTCAAAATAAATTAACTTTTTTTTATTTTTAAAGAAAATTTTGTTTTTTTTGTGTTTTTTAATAAATTTTTTTTTAAAGTCAGCTTTTACTTCGTAGTTTTTTTGAGCAATTGATGGACCAATTGCTCCAATAATATTTTTTGGATTACAGCCTTTTTTAGTCATAAAATTGATAACGGTTTTAATTATGCCTTTATATGCACCCTTCCAACCAGCATGTATAGCCGCGATAATTTTTTTTTTATAGTCATATAATAACACTGGCACGCAATCAGCTGTCAATACAGCTATTGGAAGTTTTTTTTGGTCAGTTAAAATTGCATCAGCTTTAATCTTTTTTTTTAATTTAGAATTTTTATTAAGAAAAACCAACTTATTGCTATGCACTTGATGTACTAAATAAATATTTTTTGTTTTTTTTCCTATTTTATTTTTGACAATTTTTAAATTTTTTAAAATGTTATTTTTTTTATCAAGAGAACCGGCGCCGCAATTAAGGCTTTTATATATTCCCTTTGATTTACCTCCATTCTTATTAAAAAAACCATGACTTATATTTTTATTTTTTAATAATTTTTGAGAAGTGATCAGATCAAAATCCTAAATTAAAATTGTTATTTTGGTTTTTTATTAACATAACTTTAAACAATTTTCCCATTTGTTTTTCGTCTGTTAGCCTTTTTAATCTGTAGTAAATATCTACTTTTTTTAAAAAGTTTTGATTTTTTGCAATCATCTCAGCTCTTTGATGGATACCCATTTTTGTGAGAAATTCTTTTTGTGTTGTTAAACTATGCTTTAATCCACCAATTTTTTTGATTGTTTTTTCAAATAAACGGAAATTGATATTATGTGTAATATCAGAACTTCCAATTTTAGCTAAAACGTCTGAATATTCGTGTTTATATAATGCTTGTAAAGTATTTTTCATTTTATCTTCAGTATATCCATAATCTATGATTAAAATTCCTCCAGATCTTACTTTAATTATCTTTGAAATTTGTTTCAGGTAATTAATACCCAGCTCTGAATATTCTATAAAATTTTGATTTTTAGATATCTTAAAATTAATCTTTTTTTCGTAACTTTTCATATTAATCTTTTTTTCTGAGAAAAAAGATTTTTCTTTGTTTAAACTAACAAATTTTTCAAACCATAAATTACCTTTTTTTTGGAATTGTTTAATTGCAAGTGCATCAAAAAACTCATTTGCAACAAATATACTAGGAATTTTTTTAATTTTTTTTAAATCGTTAATCCAATTTATATTTGAATTTAATAACTCTTTTTTTTGTATCTTCTTTAAAGTAGGGCTAATTTCAAGAATTATCAATCTACAGGATTTGAAAAATGATGGGAACTTTTTGAAACTTTCTATGAGAATTTTCATCATTGCAGCGTTTCCCGCACCAAGTTCGATTAAGTTAAATTCTTTTGGTGACCCTATACTTTTCCAAAAACTTACAACCCAAATAGCAATCATTTCAGAAAATAATCTCGATACATTAGGAGCTGTAATAAAATCTCCTTTTTTGCCAAATGGATTTTTTTTTATGTAGTACCCAGACTTTTTATTATACATTGAGATACTGATAAACTTGTCTAGAGGTAGGTTAACTATTTTGTCTGTTTTCATATTTAGAGATTGATAAATAACATCCGATTATTAAAAAAAAGATACTTATAAGTTGTCCCATAGTCAGATTGAATAATAAATAACCCAGTTGGTCATCAGGAACTCTTAAAAACTCAATTGTAAATCTAAAAATTGAGTAAAAAACTAAAAATATACCAGAGATAAAACCAGGTCTTTTGGAGAAACTCTTATTTTTAAAATATATTAGAATTAAAAATAGTACAATACCCTCAAAAAATGCTTCATATAACTGAGTAGGATGTCGAAATAAATTATCTATTTGTATAAATTGGACTGCCCAAGCAACATTAGTTTCGATACCATAAAGTTCTGAATTAATAAAATTTGCTATTCTACCAAAAAAAATACCTATGGGCGCAACAAGAGATACAATATCTAAATAGCTAAATGAACTTTGTGAATTTTTGTTTGCAAAAAAATAAGTTGCAATTACGATCCCTATAACTCCTCCGTGAAATGACATACCACCTTGCCAAATCTTAAAAATATCTAATAAATTGTCTACGTAAAATCCAAGGTTATAAAATATAACATATCCTAATCTGCCACCAATAATTAAACCTAAAATTAAATAAGTTATGTAATCATCAAATTTTTCACTTATTTTTGGTTCAGAAATAAAAAATTTTTTACTTAAAAACCACCCTACTAAAATACCAACGATATAAGCTAAAGAATACCACCTTATTTCGAGCGAAAAAATTTGAATAGCGACTGGGTCAAAATTATTGATAAACATTTCAAATAATAATTATAATTTAAACTATAATAAGTTATTATATAAATATATGAAAAACTCAAAATTTGTAATCGATAGATTTGCCAAGTTAATTGAGCAAGGTATAGTTTCTTCAAAAGATATTACGTCAGAGATACTCTCAATTTTAAAATCAAAAAGAGATGAATTGGTTTTTAAACTTAAATTAACTAGCAAAGATGAGTTTGAAATTCTTTCTAAAAGAGTTGAAATTTTAGAAAATAAAATTAAAAAGATTAAATTAAAGAAAAATTCTAAATCTATACGGGTAAAAAAACTTTAACGCTTAAACCATTCATCTTAGATTTATCTAATTTAATATTACCTCCATGGGATTTTATTATATCCGAAGCTATTGATAATCCCAATCCAACGCTAGATTTTGAGTCTGCCCTGCCTTTATTAATTTTATAAAATGGTTTAAATACATTTTCATACTCAGTTTTTGGAATACCCGGACCATCATCTTCAATTTTAATGAAAAGATTATTGTTATTTTTGTTTAGCTCTATATTAACTTTTTTAGCATATTTAATTGCATTATTTAGAAGGTTATTTATACAGCGAGAAATTAAATTTTTTCTTCCATTAAAATAAACTCTTGGCATAAGTTCTAATGAAATATTATCGTTATCGTATTTTTCTATAATTTCGTTGATCAGATCTGTTAAATTGAACATTTCATCTTTTTCGGCAAAAGATGAACTTGTAAATTGAAGATACTCATTTAGCATTTTTTCCATTTCATCAACATCCTCTGTTAATTTTGTTGAAAGTTCTTTATCTTTTATAAAAGTTATTTGTAATTTCATTCTTGTTAGTGGAGTTCTTAAATCATGACTAATTCCTGATAACATTTCAGATCTTTGATTTAGATGTCTTATTATTCTTTTTCTCATTTTATCGAACTCATAACCTGCACGTCTAATCTCTGAGGCACCTGATGGTTTAAATTCATCAATTTCTTCACCTTTGCCAAATTTTTCTGCAGCTCTAGCGAGATTAGTTATAGGCCTTGTTTGATTTTTTAAAAAAATTAGAGATATTAAAACCATTATCAAAGCTGGAACAGTTATCCAAAGCGCAAATATTCTTGCTGATGAACTCGTAACTCTATCTCTTGGTACAAGAAATTTGATATAACCACTTTCATATTTAATTCTAATATCGATCAACTCTTTATAATTGGTCGTATCAAACCAAAAATTATCTAATTTAAACCTAGATTTCAGCTCACGTCTTAAAGTTCGATCTATTGGACTAAACCATCTATCGGTATAGGCAAAATCAAACTTTTCATCTTTTACGAATTCAAAATTTAAATCTTGGTAAATAGAAAAAAGATTATTTATTTCATCTTTATCGTAGCTTTCATTTTTATAAAATTCAAGAAGTGTACTCATTTCGTTTACTAACGCTCTGGTCATACCTTTAGTTGTTTTGATCCATAAGCTGTCAAAAAAAACAATTGTTACAACAAGCTGTAACACTAGAACTGGAACTGCCACAATAAGTAGTGCTCTATAAAACAAACTTTTTGGAAGAATATTTTTGATAATTTTATTTAATCCATAAAACATACCCAGCTCCTCTCATAGTTTGCAAAAATTTAGGATTTTTTGGATCATCCTCAATTTTTTTTCTCAATCTAGTAATGATTACGTCTATAGATCTCTCTTTATCTAAATTAATTAGTATACCAATATTTTCTCTAGAAAAAGTCTTGCCTGGATTATTAATCATTTTTTCTAATATAACTTTTTCAGTATTATTAATCTTAAATTCCTTATCATTCTTTAAAATCACAAGTTTATTAAGATCAATTTTTATTTTATCAAATTCAATTACTCTTTTTTGACTAACTTTTTTTGTCTTATTTAGGATATTTTTAATTCTTAAAATTAATTCTCTGGGTTCAAAAGGTTTAGGCAAATAATCATCAGCTCCTATTTCTAAACCCTCAATTCTTTCACTTGGTTCACCTTTGGCAGTCAATAAAATAATTGGAGTCTCTAACTTTTTTTTATTTTCTTGAATAAATTCTAATCCACTTTTACCTGGCATCATTATATCTAATATTATTAAATCAAACTTTATTAATTCTATTTTTTTTTTAGCATCTTCTGCATTTTCTGCCGTAGATATTAAAAAATTGTTTTCATTTAGATACTTTTTTACTAAAGATCTTATTCCATCATCGTCATCTACAACCAATATATGAGCAATAAAATTATCCATTGATGATTTTTTTTAAGACTTTATCAAAATTAATTACCTCTTCAGAACTTGAGTCTAAAAGGGCGTTATAAATTCTTTTTTTTTGTAATAAAAATATTTCCTCAAAAATTTTTTTACCTTTTTCATTTAAATAAACATGTTTAATTCTTGTATCTAAATCATCTTTTTTAAAAACAATAATCTCAAGTTTTATTAAATCTTTTAATACCCTATTTAAACTCTGTTTTGTTACTTTAAGTTTTTTGAGTAATTTAGAAATTGAAATACCCTCATACATTGATAGTAAATGTATAACTTTTTGGTGAGCTAAACCAATTGAGTACTTATCCAGAATTTTCTTTGAGTCTGAAAAGGTTTCTCTATAGCCTACAAATAATTTCTCAATCAGATCTTTTAATTGGTCGTCTTTTAGATACAAAAGTTCTTTCATAATAGGTAAGTTATATTGACATATTAAAGATACAAAGATATTTTTTAAAAATAAATATTTCATACATGATACCTTACGATAAAAGATCAGGAAAAATATGGTACAATGGCGGTTTAGTAGATTGGTCAGACGTTAAATTGCACGTTTTAAGTCATGGTTTACATTATGCGAGTTGTGTTTTTGAGGGAGAGCGTGTTTATGATGGTTCAATCTTTAAACTAGAGGAGCACACATCAAGATTATTTTATTCAGCAAAAAGAATGGGTTTTGAAATTCCTTATACAGAAGATGAAATCAATTCTGCTAGTAAAAAAATAATAGCAACACAAAAGGTTGAAAATGGTTATGTCAGACCAGTTGCTTGGCGAGGAAGTGAAATGATGGCTATATCTGCCCAGCATACAAAAATTCATGTCGCAATAGCAACTTGGGAGTGGGGATCTTATTTCGATCCAAAGCTTAAAGTAGAAGGTATAAAATTAAATATATCCAAGTGGCGAAGACCCGCACCAGATACTATACCTTGGGATACAAAAGCATCAGGACTTTATATGATCTGCACTCTTTCAAAGCATGAAGCTGAAAAACAAGGATATACAGACTCATTGATGTTAGATTATGAGGGAAATGTTGCCGAAGCGACTGGTGCAAATATATTTTTTAAAGATAAAAATGGAGAGCTACATACTCCAATACCTGACTCATTTTTAGATGGTATTACAAGAAGAACTGTAATTGAGATTGCAAAATCTAAGAATATAAAAGTTCACGAAAGAAAAATAAATCCAAATGAACTTCCAAATTTTGCAGGATGTTTCTTAACTGGTACAGCTGCAGAGGTAACCCCAGTATCTTGCATCGCTGAAAACCAATACAAAGTTTGTGATATGATAATTAATCTTAATGAGAGCTATCAAACTTTAGTAAAGAAGAAAAAAGCAGCCTAATCCTTATTATCCTCTGAAATTGCATGATCAATTCCTTTCCGCATATATTCATACCCAGTAAAAAGTGTTAAAGCTGCGGAGAGCCATAACAAAACGATTCCGATTGTTTGAGCATTATAATCTTGAAAATTTATAATTTTATTTCCAGTATCACCTGAAAGTAAAAGAGCAATAGAAACCATTTGTAAGACAGTTTTCAATTTAGCTAAATTTGAAACAGGAAGTTTAATTTTTCCTTTAGCTAAAAATTCTCTTAGACCAGAAACTAATATTTCACGTGTTAGAATTATTATAGCTGCAATAACTTCATAATTTCGAATAGTCCCATCCATTACTAAAAGAATAAGAGCTGCAGCGACAATTATCTTGTCAGCGATTGGGTCTAATAACTCACCCAGCTTAGATTCCTCTCCAAGCAATCTGGCCAACATACCATCTAAAAAATCAGTAAATGATGCGACTAAAAAAAGAATTAATGCAGTAAAGTCACCATAAAAACCAGGAAGGTAAAATGCTAAAACAAAAAATGGAACAATCAAAATTCTTCCAATGGTCAATATATTAGGTATTTTCTTAAGCATTTTTACTTTTATTCATGAAAAAAGTTATATATCTTTTTAGCAACTTTTTCTTCTACACCATCAACAGATTTAATTTCATCAAGACTTGCAGATTCAACTGCTCTCGCAGAGCCAAAATGATTAAGCAATGCTCTTTTTCTTATCATTCCAATACCATCTATTTGATCCAAAAGGGACTTATTTAAACCCTTTTTTCGTTTAGCTCTATGGGCACTTACTGCAAATCTGTGAGATTCATCTCTGATTCTTTGGAGAAAAAAAAGGGTAGGATCATTTTTTTCAAATTTATATTCTTTACCATTATGAAAAAATGTCTCGTTTCCACTATTTCTTAATTTCCCCTTGGCTATCGCAATAATGGGAATATCATGAAGTCCTAACTCATTTAAACTTTCTCTTGCAACTGAATATTGGCCTTTTCCACCATCTATTAAAACTAAATCAGGAAAAGTAAGGAAATTATCTTTTTCTTGGACAGCTCTTTTAAACCTTCTTGTTAAAACTTCTTTCATCATTCCATAGTCATCTTGTTCATTTTTTTTTATTTTTATATTAAATTTTCTATATCTTTTTTTGACAAACCCTTCATCGCCATAAGCAATTAAAGCACCAACGCTATTTGTTCCCTGAATATGACTATTATCGTAAACTTCTATGAGATTGATATTTGTTTCTAAATTAAATTTATTAGCTACCGAGTCGAATAACTCTCTATTATTTTGGCTCTCGTATAGTTTTCTATTAAGACTATCTTTTGCATTTTTAATAGCTTGGTTAATTACTTTTAATTTTGCTCCTTTTTTTGCTACAGAAATAACTATCTGTTTATTTTCTTTTTGGGATAAAGTTTTTTCAATTAAAGTTTTTTCTTTTATTTCCTCAGATAAAATTATTGAGGAAGGAACACTTTTATTTTCATAAAATTGAGAAATGAAAGAATTTAAAATGTTACTTAATTTTTCATCAGGATCATGTTTTGGGAAAAAGGACTGATTACCCCAATTTTGTTTTGACCTGTAAAAAAATACTTGAATGCAAGTTTTACCAGACTCCTTATAGCCAGCAATTACATCTGCCTCTACAAGATTAGCTTCATTTATTCTCTGAGATGATTGAATTATATTTAAAGACTTTATTCTATCTCTAAGAATTACTGCTTTTTCAAAATCTAAATCCTCACTAGCCTTTTCCATTTGATCTGATAAATTTTTTTGAATTCTTCTCGACTTACCAGAAACAAACTCAATCGCGTCCTTTACTGTTTGTTGATAATCCTCTTTTTTTATATAATCAACACATGGAGCAGAACATCTTTTGATTTGATATAAAATACAAGGTCTCTCTCTATTTTTAAAAACAGTATCATCACAAACTCTCAAATGAAAAATTTTTTGTATCATTTTAATGGTCCAATTTGCAGAACCGGCGGAGGCAAAAGGGCCAAAATAAAATCCCTCTTTAGTTTTCTTTCCTCTATGTCTTTTAATTTGGGGCCATTTATCTTTATTGCCAATAAATATGAATGGAAAAGATTTATCATCTCTTAAAAGTATGTTGAATTTAGGTTTATATTTTTTAATTAAATTTGCCTCTAAAAGTAGAGCTTCACTTTCGTTAGATGTTGTTGTGACCTCAAGTTTCCTTGTTTGGGACAACATTCTTTCTGTTCGAATAATGTGATTTTTTTCGGAGATATAACTTTTTAATCTATTGGGTAAATTTTTAGCTTTTCCAACATAAAGAATTTCTTCTTTTTCATTCAACATTCGGTAAACGCCAGGTAGTTTTGGAATTAATGAAAGTTCTTTTTTAATAACTTCTTTTCCAATTTCAGAGCTTATCATGACTTCTTTTTTTTGAAATTTGAATTCCAACAGATGAGCAATTTTTTAAGATTTCTAGTTTCTCAATTTTTAAAGTTATTTTACCTATTCTCTGGTCTTTAAATAGTTCATCAAATACAGCCTCAGCCAATGTCTCTAAAAAATTATAATGTTTCTTTTTTACTAAGTTCTTTATTAATTTTACCACCGTGCCATAGTTTACAATTGATTTAATATCCTTATCATTAGTTGGTTTTTTGTCTTCATAATCTATTTCTAAGCTAAATTTTATTTTTTGTGCTTTAACTTTCTCAAAATCATAATAACCAAGTTTTAAATCTAAAATTAGTTCGTTGATTAAAATTTTTTTTTCGTAATTAAAAAGAGATTTTGTTTTATTAATCTTAACAATTTTAAAATTATTTTTTGCCATCAGCTAAATTCTTGATTTAATATAATTTTTTATTTCTGAATTATAATACTGGAAACAAGTACCTTGGTCCATATTATGCCCTTTCTTGATAGGATCTGTCTGATTTTTTCCCTTCTTTTTACATTTTTTCCCATTAATTTTAAAATCATCTGAGATAACTATTCTTTTCATGCCAGGTATATCTTCCAGCCAGTCTGATAGTAATCCCTCATAATTATCTTTTGGATGGGTGAAGGCTAGTAGCGGTACTTTCAAATTTTTAATTTCATCATTAAATTTTTCTCTAACTTTATATGGTCCGGGTCTTTTTTTTTTGAATTTTTCTAAAGCTTTATCAGCTCCTAGTTTTTTAACTTTATATTGTTTTGTAAGCTGGCCAAAACATGCTTGCATATATGCTATTCCACCAGCCGCTTCATTTGGATGTCTCGAAAAAAAAAGTAAAGTTGTAAGACCTCCGCAAGAATGTCCAGTAACAAAAATTTGATTTTTTGGAACGCCTAAAGAATTTAGTTGTTTTACTAATTGCAAATTAGCCTCAACCCTTTTGTCTATTTTTGTTTTTCCTACATATGGTTTATCTTTTGATATCCACCATTTTAATGGCATATCACCTTTTATTTTATGAGTACAAAGATTATAAACCATAATTTCTTTTCCATTTATTCTTTCGCCAACAAGTGAACCTTGATTTCTAATTTGCCCATAATCGGTACAAGAGTTGCTTGCGCCATCAAAAGTATTTTGACCATGGTTGTAAATTAAAATAATTTTTTCTTCAGGGTTATCTATTTTTGATAAAGCTGATACTGATAATTTTTTCGATAAAAATCCACTTTTGTTTATATTATGATCATTAGCATAAACAGTTGTTGCGAGGAATAGCGAGACAGTAAAAAATAAATATCTCATTCTTTGCTACCTATAACATCGGGAGTTTGCCAATTCAAATTTTGACCACTATCAATTGCCAAAACTTGACCTGTAATAGAGCTATTTTCAATAAAAAATTTTACAGCTTTACATATTTCCTTAACATCCACTTGTTGTTTTAATGGTGTTGCTAAATATTGTTTTTTAAAATGTTTATCTGATTGTCTTTTATTCTTTAATGTGGGACCAGGTGCTATACCGTTTACACGTATTTTTGGCGCAAGACTCATGGCGCTAGTTTTTGTTAATGTATAAAGTCCACTTTTACTTAGCGTATAAGAGAAGAAAAATGGAGTTAGTTTAAAAACTCTTTGGTCAATAATATTTATGATGTTGTTATTTTTGCCCCTAGTATTCTTTGAAAACTCTTTTGACAAAAGAGCAGGGGCTTTAAGATTTGTTGAAAGATGCTTCTCCCAACTTTTTGAGTTAAAATTTTCTAATTTGTCATTCTCAAATATTGAGGCATTATTAATTAAGCAATCAAAAAATTTCATTTTGGATTTTGAAAATTTGATAATTTTTAAGATATCCTTTTCTTTGCTTAGGTTACCTTTAATTAAATTTACAATTGTTCCATATTTTTGCAATTTCCTCTTTAATTTCTCTGCCTTGGATTTTGATTTATAGTAATGGATAATTATTTCTATATTCGGGCCAGATAATTCTTCAGCTATTGCAGCGCCAATTCTAGTTGCCCCTCCAGTGATTATTATCTTCCGTGCTTCCACTTTTTATCTTTTTTTTTAGTCACTCTAGTTCCAGGCATACCTAGTGTAGATCTACCTTTTGGATAAATTTTATTTTTTACATCATACTGTCTAATTTTAGGGTTTAAAGTTATTTCCAGTTCAGTGCTTTGTAATTTTCTTATTTCATCTCTTATTTTGGCAGCTTCTTCAAATTCAAGATTTGAGGCAGACTCTTTCATCTTTTTATCTAAAGCTTTCAAATGTTTTTTTAAGTTTCCACCAACATTAGATCCTTCACTAATTTTTACATAATCTTTTTCATATACGCTTTCTAAAATATCGCTTATTTCTTTTTTTACTGTCTTAGCATCAATTTTGTGTTTTTTATTGTATGCAAGTTGAATTGATCTTCTTCTGTCTGTTTCTTGGATTGCTTTTTTTATACTTTTGGTTTCTTTATCTGCGTATAAGATAACTTTACCATCCACATTTCTAGCTGCCCTTCCTATGGTTTGAATTAAAGACGTCTCAGATCTTAAAAAACCTTCTTTGTCTGCATCTAAAATTCCAACTAATGCACATTCTGGTATATCCAAACCTTCTCTTAATAAGTTGATTCCAACCAAAACATCAAAGACACCCATCCTTAAATCTCTCATTATTTCAATTCTCTCTAATGTATCTATGTCTGAGTGCAGGTATCTAACCTTTACTCCATTCTCATGCAGATACTCAGTCAAATCTTCAGCCATTTTTTTAGTAAGAGTGGTTACTAAAACTCTATGATTTTTTTCAACAACTTTTTTGCATTCATGCATTAAGTCATCAACTTGGTTTTTTGCAGGTCTCACCTCTACTGGGGGATCAATTAATCCTGTTGGTCTTATAACTTGATCGATAAATTTGCCTTTTGTTTGATCTAATTCCCATGGACCTGGCGTAGCTGAAACAAAGATAGTTTGTGTTCTCATTAAATCCCATTCTTCAAATTTTAATGGTCTGTTGTCCATGCAAGAGGGAAGTCTAAAACCGTACTCCGCTAAAGTACTTTTTCTTGACCTGTCTCCTTTATACATACCATTTAGTTGAGGAACAGTAACATGGCACTCATCAACAAAAATTAGTGTGTTATCGGGAAAATATTCAAATAATGTCGGAGGGGGTTCACCAGGTTTTCTTCCAGATAAAAATCTAGAATAATTTTCAATTCCTGCACAGGATCCTGTTGCTTCTATCATTTCTAGATCAAATTTAGTTCTTTCTTCTAACCTTTGGGCCTCCAATAATTTGTTTTCAGCTTTATGTTTTTTGAGTGTTATTTCTAATTCTTTTTTTATATTGATAACTGCCTGTTCGATTGTGGGTTTTGGTGTGATGTAATGGCTATTAGCGTATACTTTTACTAAACTAAGATCTCTTACTTTATCTCCAGTTAAGGGATCAAACTCTTCTATTTGCTCAAGCTTCTCTCCAAATAAACTAAGTCGCCAAGCTCTATCTTCTAAATGAGATGGAAATATTTCCAAATATTCTCCTCTTGCTCTGAATGTTCCTCTATAAAAATTTTGATCATTACGCTTGTATTGTAAAGCGACTAAGGACTTAATTATCTGTTCCCTGTTATAGTCATAATTTTTTTGAAGAGTTAAGGTCATTTTACTGTAGGCCTCAACCGAACCTAGTCCATAGATACAAGATACACTTGCAACAATTAGTACATCGTCTCTTTCAAGTAGAGATCTTGTAGCCGAATGTCTCATTCTATCTATTTGCTCATTAATAGATGCTTCTTTTTCGATATAAGTATCTGATCTTGGAACATATGCCTCTGGAGTGTAATAATCGTAATACGAGACAAAATACTCAACAGCATTATCGGGAAAAAAAGTTTTCATCTCACCATAAAGCTGAGCTGCCAGAGTTTTATTTGGAGCCAAAATTAAAGCTGGTCTATTTGTTGCTTCTATTACTTTTGCCATTGTAAAAGTTTTTCCGGAGCCAGTTACTCCAAGTAAAACTTGATTAAATTCCTCTTTATTAGCTCCCTTAACTAATCTTTTAATAGCTTCAGGTTGATCACCAGCTGGTTTGAAGTCAGATTTAATTTTAAATTTTTTACCACCCTCTAGTTTTCCACTGATTTTTGGATTTTTACTCTGAATATCTGTAATTAAATCTTGATATGTATTTTCCATATATTAAAGAACGTAGTAGAATTAATTTATATTTCAATGAGCATAATATCAGACAGTCTAAAGAGAATTAAGCCATCCCCAACTATTGCAGTAACTCAAAAAGCTAGAGAACTAAGAGCTGCAGGAAAAGATGTTATTGGTTTAGGAGCTGGAGAACCAGATTTTGATACTCCTGACAATATTAAAAGTGCTGCAATAAAAGCAATAAAAAAAGGAGATACAAAATATACCGCTGTAGATGGAACACCAGCTTTAAAAAAAGCTATTGTTGCTAAATTTAAAAGAGAAAATAAATTAAAATACTCAGTTGATCAAATAACTGTTGGGACAGGAGGTAAACAGGTTCTCTATAATGCTTTTATGGCTACTTTAAATAAAGGGGATGAAGTAATTATTCCAGCACCCTTTTGGGTCTCTTATCCCGACATGGTTTTGTTAGCAGGTGGAAAACCTAAGATAGTAAAGTGTACAGAGCAAGAAGGCTTTAAGCTTACAGCAAAAAAATTAAAAAAAGCAATTTCAAAAAAAACAAAATGGGTCATTATTAATTCACCCTCAAACCCAACAGGAGCAGGTTATTCAAAAAAAGAAATACAAGATTTAGCAAAAGTTCTCATTAAGAATAAAAAAATACATATTTTAAGTGATGATATTTATGAGCACGTTCGATATGATAACTTTAATTTTTTTACAATTGCGCAAATTTCAAAATTAAAAGATAGAACGCTTACTATGAATGGTGTTAGTAAATCATATGCAATGACAGGCTGGAGAATAGGTTATGCAGCTGGCCCAAAAGATATCATTAAAGCTATTGGTAAAATCCAATCACAATCTACATCAAATCCTTCTTCAATAAGTCAAGCAGCAGCAGTTGAGGCTTTAAATGGAAAACAAGGTTTTATAAAAACTAGAGCTAACGCTTTCAAAGCTAGAAGAAATTTTGTTGTGAAATGTCTAAATAGTATCAAGGGTATTAATTGTTTAACACCCAATGGTGCATTTTATGTGTTTCCAAGCTGTAAAGGTTTATTGAATAAAAAGACAAAATTAAAAACAGATACTAACTTTGTTCAAAAGTTACTTGAAAAAGAAAATGTAGCAGTTGTTCAAGGATCTGCTTTTGGATTAGATGGATATTTTAGAATTTCTTATGCAACCTCAATGCAAAACTTAAAAAAAGCTATGACAAGAATAAAATCTTTTTGTGAAAGTATAAATAGATAGTTTTATCTTTGATTTAAAATTTTTTTTGCTGGGAGAGTTTTTTTGATCCAAGATTTTGGAATAGAGTTTAATCCTTTTAATGCTGTAAAATACGCACCAATAAAATTTGCTCTAGAGCAATTACATCCACCAGCCTTAATTGTTTTTAAAATAGCATCTTTGTAGTTTTTTGAGTTTATTATTGCATGTATTGAACTATTAAATGTTCCAGGATAGCTGCATGCCATACCAAGTTTTTTGACAACAGATGGGTGAGAACTTGATTTTAATTTTTTAATTTTGATTATGTCATTAATGATAGTCTTATAATTGGAATCTTTTCTAAATTTTTTGACAAATTCATTTATTGGATTTCGCGCTCCTTTAAGAGCTAAGTCTATTATATGAAATTTAGCTAAGGCATACTTATAACTTATTTTTGAAACGGTTACGGTTGAGATTATTTTCTTTAAACTTTTCAAATCAAAACCATAAAGAAAATAGGGAAGGCTTGCACAAAAACCATCAGACTCATTGACTTTAACTCCACCCGTTATTTTTTTTTTTAATTTAATATTTCTAATAGTTTCTATTACATTTTGATGTATCCAGGGTCCTTTAACTATGCCACGCCAGTCTTTAACTTTTTTATATTTTGATCTAAGCCCTAGATTCCTCCAATAAATACTTCCGGGGCCGAAATTTTTAAGAATATTTTTTTTAAAACGCTCATTAATATTGTCGTGGCCTTCTATCAATGTTTTAAACATGACTTGACCTATTTCATTATACCCTGAAACTTTGCCAGTTTTTATGTTGTAAAAAGGACTTTTATTTTCTTTTAAGAAGGAGAAGTCTTTTTTTCCTTTTATATAAGTATAAAGCTTTTTTTGATTGTACACCCAGTGCAAAGGTCTTGCAGCAGCATCAGCTACAGTTGCACCTAAAAAAACATGTAAATTATTTTTCACTTTAATGTGATAAAAATTTTTCAGCTTCCAAAGCCGCCATACAACCCATTCCTGCTGCAGTTACTGCTTGTCTAAATGTTTTATCTTTAACATCGCCGGCTGCATAAACACCAGGAATATTTGTTTCTGTTGAATCTGGTTTAGTAATTAAATAACCTTCTTTATCCATAGTAAGTTGATCTTTAAATAATTGAGTAGCGGGATCATGACCGATGGCAATAAAAACTCCATCTAATTTAATTTCTTCAATTTTGTTAGTTTTTACATTTTTTACTTTAATTCCTTTAACATTCTTAGGGTCTTGGTCTCCGACAATATCTTCTACGACTGAGTCCCAGATAATTTCAATTTTTTTGTTCTCCATTAATTTTTTTTGAAGCATTTTTTCTGCTCTTAAACTGTCTCTTCTGTGAATTAATTTTACTTTTGAAGCAAATTTTGTCAGAAACATTGCTTCTTCAACAGCTGCATTACCACCACCTACAACTGCAACCTCTTTGTCTTTAAAGAAAAATCCATCACAAGTGGCACATGCCGAAACGCCAAACCCTCTAAATTCTTGTTCAGATTTTAAGTTTAACCATCTTGCTTGAGCACCAGTTGAGATGATGATGCTATCTGCAGTGTATTTTTGACCGGTATCACCGATCGCTTCAAAAGGAGAAGTTTTTAAATTCACTGAACTAATATGATCTTCTATCATTTCAGTTCCAACTGCTTTAGCTTGTTCTTTCATTTGATCCATCAACCATGGACCTTGTATAACATCGGCAAAACCAGGATAATTTTCAACGTCTGTAGTTGTGGTGAGCTGTCCTCCAGGTTCTGAGCCATAAACCAAGATAGGGTTAAGCATTGCTCTTGCCGCATAAACTGCTGCAGTGTATCCGGCTGGACCAGATCCAATTATTAACACTTTTGTGTGTTTAGTTGGATTTTGACTCATATGAAAGCTATATAGTGATAAATGACTAAATTAAAAGGTTTATTATTGACCGAAGGTATGCATGGCATGATTAGTCAGGTCGAAGGACTAGCCAAAGCTTTAGATATTGATTTTATACACGAAAAAATTGAACTTAATAATTTTTGGAAACTTATTCCACCAAAAATAACTCCAATACATAGTTTTGTATTTAAAAACAAAATTGATAATGATTTAAATATTGTTATTTCTTGTGGCAGAAAAAGCGTAATTCCATCACTTTTTTTAAAAAAAAAATTTAAGGATAAAATTATTAATATTCATATCCAAGATCCAAAGGTTTCGTTATCTAAGTTTGATTTTGTAGTAGCTCCTGAACATGATGGTTTGATAGGAGAAAATGTTATTTCTAGCAAAGGAGCTATTCATTATTTAACAGAGAAAGAATTAGATGAAAATATTTCTTATTTGAAGCCTAGAATTAATAAAGAAAAAATAGTTACTCTAATAGTCGGAGGACCTAATAAATACTATGATTATAAGGAAACAGAAATAGAGAAAATTTTTTATAAGATTAAACAAAACTTTTTAAATAATGGATATCAGTTGATATTAATTCCCTCAATGCGAACTCCTAAAAAGATAATTGAAAAAGCAAAAAATTATTTTGATGATAACCAAGTCGTCATTACTGATATTGATAAAAAAGCATACCTATCATCCTTGAGACTTGCAGATCATATAGTTGTTACTTGTGACTCTACATCTATGATTTCTGAAGCAGCAATTACTGGTAAACCGATTTATGTAGCACATATGCCACACGTTAAAAATAACGATAGATTTAAAAAATTTTTTGAAATGTTTAAAGAGCTTAATATTATTAGAGATCTAAATCATAAAGTAGATCATTGGAAATATGAAAAACTTAATGAAACTGATAGAATATCAGGATATATAAAGAGCAAAATAAAAAACTATGACATTTCTTAGTTCGATTTTAAAACAATCAAAAAAGTATGATTTCCCATTTGATCATTGGGAATATAATAATGCTTTAAGCGATGAAACGATTCAAGAAATAATTACTGCTGATATACCGGATGTTAGTAAACATAATTTAACTTATGATGGTACTAGAGCAATCGATGGTGGAGCAGCAGAATTTAGGGAAGGAATAGCATCTGGAGGTAAGGCGATAAAATTTAGATGTTTTGTAACAAAAGAAAATTCATCAAAATTTCCAAATTTAGTAAAATTCATTAACGAATTACAATCCAAAGAGACCTATGAGGCTATTTCAAAAATGATTAGCAAAGATCTATCTAACTCTTACGTTAGAGTAGAAGTAATTTGTGATCGTGAAGGTTTTTGGTTGAAACCGCATTGTGATATCAAAGAAAAACTTATGTCAGGATTAATTTTTGTTAATAAAGAAGGCGAGTCGGAAGATTTGGGGACTGATTTTTACAACGATAAATTAGAGAAAGTGAAAACAGTTCCTTATAAACATAATTATGGCTATCTTTTTTCCAGCGGACCGAATACCTGGCATGGAATGGAAAAAAAAAAGATTATTAAAGAGAGAAGATGTATCCAAGTAAACTATGTTACATTTAAAACTGACTGGAGAGTTGATTAATTAATAATTAATCATTTTAAAAATTATTGTCTTACAAAAGGCAGGAGTACGATCCTAATATAAGCAGTGCAAAAAAAGTAAAGCAAATACCAAAAACAGTTTTTACTTGGTCACCGTCATGATCTGGATTATTTTTATTATAAAGCTTCCAGAATCCTTTATCGGTATTTGCACTTGAAAAGTTGTCTAAACTTTTCTCAATGTAATGACCAATATCAGATTGATTAATTGTATTTTCAACTTGGTTTGCTTTTAAATTTTCAGTACTCATTAATCTATAAAAGGTAATTCAAATTTTTTTAGGAGTCTATCGTATTTGATGAGATAAAAAGGTAAGTAACCCATTTTGACCTTACTATCTGAAGTTGTATAATAAAATTTTTGGAATTTTTGAACTTTTATTGAATGATTTTTAATCATAGTAAATTTTACTTTTAAAGTGATATAATTATATAATTACTTATAAATATTTTTTATGTTTGAAAAACTAGAAGAACTCGCAAAAAATAATAAAAAGATTTCCGATTTTCATATTAGAAGTGGCTGGCCTTTAGCCTACCGTCAAACCGGTGAAATTCATAAAATTCAAGAGGTTGTAGTTAAAGCTCAGGATCTTCAAGATTTATTATCAACAAACTGTAATGAAATTGAAATGAATAGATTTAAGGATACTCATGAATTAGATTCCTCAGTAACTTTGAGTGGACTAAGATTTAGAGCAAACTTTTACAAAACTATTCATGGTCCTGCTGCAGTATTAAGAAGAGTTGAGAGTGTAATTCCGACGATGGATCAATTTGATCTACCACCTGTTCTTTATGATATTATTGATATGCACAAAGGTTTGGTCTTGGTGACTGGTCCAACCGGTTCGGGTAAGTCAACAACCCTTGCGGCAATAGTGAACGAAATTAATAAGACAAGAACCTCAAACATTATAACGGTTGAAGACCCAGTTGAGTTTATTCATAAAGATATAAAGAGTATCGTTTCTCATAGAGAGGTTGGAAAACAAACTCAATCTTTTGCTAGTGCATTAAAAGCCGCATTGAGAGAAGATCCAGATGTTATATTAGTTGGAGAGATGAGAGATCTTGAAACAGTTTCACTTGCTTTAACTGCAGCTGAGACAGGTCACCTTGTTTTTGGAACTTTGCACACAAGCGGTGCCCCAAGTACCATAAACAGAATCATAGACGTATTTCCGCCAGAACAACAAGCGCAGATTAGAGCTCAAATTTCTACATCTTTAAAAATGGTTGTAACCCAAAGACTTCTTAAAACAAAAGACGGGCAAGGTCGTTGTGGTGCCTTTGAGGTAATGAAATGTACAGCACCAATTCAAAACTTAATACGAGAGTCTAAAATCCACCAAATACCAAGCATCATGCAGACCGCCGTCAAGGAAGGAATGATTACAATGACAAAATCTTTAGAGGAACTTGTCAAAGCAGGTAAAATTGATGCATCAGCTGGTAGAGAACAATAAAGGTTTTACAACTTTAGAAGTTATAGTTGTGCTATGTATTGTGGGTATACTATCAGCTATTTCTTTCCCACGAATATTAGACTGGAATAAAGCTAGAGCAGTCCAATCAGATGTCCTCAAAGCATTTAATGTATTTGATAATATAAACTCACAAGTACAAAGGGGACTTTACGCTTTTGTTCAAGTTTACATAATTTATGAAGACTCAGAAGATACCGGTACTGCTCTTACAATTACATCAAGAGGAATAACAGCAGATACATTAGGTGACAGAATTACTTCAGGAGCTTTTAGAAACGCATCTGAAAGGTGCTCCAGAGATGCAGCTGACTGGGATCATGATGGTACCATATCTGATAGGCCCGAGGTGTCCAGTGTGGTTTTAAATAACCTTCAAACAACTTTAGCCGATGAAGATGAGGTAGGGGTATGTTTTTCAAAAGATGGGAGATGGTATAGTACAACCGATGAATTAGACGGAGAAAATTCTTTAGAATTATTTGGAACCGGAGGTATTTGTGATAGACACTTATCTCCTAGGGACGAAATGGATATACGTAGAGGTCCTCAATGTGATTATCGTATTATTTGGTCAAGATTTGGTAATATTAAAGTTGAAAAATGGGCTGAAGTAAAAGGAGATTGGGTTACTCAATAGAATGAAAAATAACAAAGAAAAAGGGATGAGTATATTAGAGGCAATTGTTGCAAGCGTAATAGTTGGCATTGGTTTCATAGGAATTTTTCAAATGGTTGGCTATGCAGTAAATTCTATTGATGTTTCAGGAGAGAGGTCAAAAGCTGGACATTTAGTAGGAATGATTGCAGAGGGAGTACTTGGTTACAAAGATACTTATGTAGGAGTAAGTGAAAATGATGAACAGGCTTTGATTTTTGAAGATGGTAAAGCATATATGCCTTCAGAGGCAGATCGAAAAGCGTGCGCAAAATTTGTACAATTTTATACCAATTTGGATTTTGAAGAATCTGGGGATACTAATGCTTGTGGATCAGATACTAAGCTTAATAATATAACCAATATTATAAATACGGATAAATGCTCTACAGAAGAAAGGTTGCCTCTTTATAAAAAAGATGAAGCATCAATTTGGGGAGGAAAAAGTGCTGCTTCAAACCAAATACTAAAGTGGCAGGCAATTTTAAATCAAGATCAATTAATAAAATGTAAAACCGAAAAAGATACAAAGTCGATTAAGATGTTTGATATGTGTCGTTGGGCCTCAAACAAATGTACATATACTAATAATAACATATTTGATGATCGAATGTATGTTGGAAGAATTCAATTCAATTTAAACGGTGGAAAGAAAAGAAGATTTTTATATTTCCAAGCAGACTATGAACCCAAATATCGAGCTAGAGGAGCTGGAGAATGATAAGAACTCATGAAAACGCAGGGGTAAGTTTGATAGAGATGCTTATAGGTATCGTCATATCCGCAATAATAATTGGTGCAATGTACACCACTTATTCAGTAATAAACCAAACTTACTCTAGGGTAACGGATGTTGCTGGTATTAGTAAGTCAGGAAGAGATATAGTTTCCATGATAATGAGAGACGTAAGGATGGCCGGTTTTAAATATTACTATGGTTACAATGCTGAGAATGAAGCAAGACCTGAAGGAGAGAGAATTCCAAGAATTGATTATCTACGATTTGTTCCAGGTGATACTGCTGCTGAAGAAAGTATAAGCCATGCACCAGTTGTTATTTATAGAAATAGACTTGGAGATGCAACTAGACTATCAGATGCAGACCCTGTTGTTCCTGGATATGATATAATTGATGAAAAAATAAATGAAGTTTGTTGTGATCAAATCCATATTGTTTATGGAGATTTTGATGCAAATGCTGATGTTGGAGGCGGGGAACAATTTTATACAAGATATAAGATCTCTTATTTTGCCCATGCTATGGAAAAAGATAATGACAGATTTTATGGAGTTTTCAGATCAAAGAAATATTGGAGACAGGCTTTAGATGATCCAGAAGGAGGAGAGTGGGTCGTCAATAATTGTCCTCCAGATAACGATTGTTACTCTGGTCAGTTAGTTAGAGAATATTTATCCGACATGTCATTTGTTGCTATGGATAAATTTGGTCGAGTAGTGGATGCAGATCCAAAAGATCCTGAAAATATTTATGATATTCGATCGGTTGATATGACTTTAACATTTAGATCAGCTTCAAAATCTGGATTTTTTAAAAATCTTAGAGAGGGAACAAAAAGACAAATTTTATCTCTCGGAAGAGAAGCTACAGAATTTACTGGTGAAGATGCTGCTTTCAAAAGAGATCCAATTTTTTTAACAGTGCATACAAGAAACTTAGGTGGAATAGGAATGGCTAACTAATGAATAGTAATAAAGAAAAAGGATTTGCATTAGTTTTATCAATTATACTTTTAATAGTAATGTCTTTAATGGGCGGTTCGTTAATAGTTATTTCATCAGGGGATCATCAAAGTAACAACAGTAGTGATCAGTACCAGCAAACTTTTTATGTGGCCGAAGCTGGTCTTTTAGAGGGAGAGAAATGGATCTTGGATAAATATCTTGGACCTTGGATGAATAGCATGCCCAGTGACAATGATGTCCTCGGAGATCCTCCTGCAGAACCTGGTCCATTAGCAGTCTGGAATGTTAAAAATGAGATATGGCAGGATACAAAAACTGAGTACGCGAGCAAATCAGAAAATGGTTTCTTCAGACATACATTTATACGAGGACCAGCTCAAAATGATACAGAAGTTGCTAAAGATAGCTCACAATGCTTAATGAGTTTTAAAAACCTCGATACAAATGATGAGGGCAATGTCTCAATTATTGGAAAGGGCCAACTTCCAGTTGAAAAAAGTTTTTTGGATATCGTTGGACCACTTCTATGCACAGGGTCAAATGCAGAATGTTTAGATCCTAATAGCACAAGTTTTAACACTGATGATGAAGTAGTTAATGAAAGTGGAGATAGTCCTGAGGATTTTGAAGAAAAAGAAAAATTTATTAGGGCAGAATTTAATTTCTTAAAAAGATTTGCTTATGAATATTTTATCGTAAATGTGGGGGCAGCCGCATATAGAAACGATGGATCGAGTATTGCAACAGATGTAAGTAATGTTGACTCACAAGGAACAGCATATAAAATATATTCCTGTGGGATTCTTTATGGGCCAGGAGGCAGAGGAGAATACCATAATGGAGATGTTGAAATTTTAATACCTTTAGAAAGTATTGTGGTAATGCCGACATAAAATTATGAGAAGAAATATATTTTTAATAACTTTATTTTTACTAACTTTTCTAAAATTTAATCCTGTTTATTCAGAGGAATGTGATCTAGAATTTGAAATTGGAGAGAGTTTTTCAAGTGTCACTGAGATGTTAGGTGAGCCTGATATAGATAAGAATATTGAATTAATAGATATGAATCCTAGTGCTGAAAAAACAAATTATTGGTTTGCAACAACGAATTTTAAAAATTGGTGTCCAGATCATCATCCAGAGGAAACTGAAATTAGAATTCACTCTCTAGGTGGAGAAACTGTTATTGGTTATGAGTTAATTCTTAATAATAATATATCTAAGATAGATGATAAAAAATCTTTTCTCTTTTATTATATTCAAGAAAATTATGGAGAAGAAGCCAAAGAAGTTTTTGATCCGAAATGGCTTGGACATATTAGTTGGGAGAAGGATAATAAGAAATATTATTATAGTAAAACTTTAAGATTTGATGTTTTGGTCGAGGAAGAATTAATAATTACAACTAATGAATATAGGCAGTATTGGTAATGTTTAAAATGGACTCAATAAAAAGATTATTTTTCTATCTATTAGCATTAGTTATGATGTTTAATCAAAATGCTTTTTCAAAGTCATTACCACCCGGTTCAGGCACGGGAGATGTTAAAGCAAATATATTAATTCTTCTTGACACATCAGCTAGTATGAACGGAAACCCTTTTGGTGGTGCAGCAATTTATAATCCAAATGATTTAATTTTGCTTAATGATGGTGATGTAATGGTTGGGCAAGCCAGAGGAGCGATTATAAAATTTGATTACGACACAGAGGATTTTGATCCAACATTTGTTGATCCTGACGGCGATGGCAAGGGAGATAGGCTATTCCAAGGATCAAACAGTATGCCCTCGTGTGAATTAGAGACTGGCAGACAAGATAGCAGAGTAAGAACTGTTCGTGAAATGGACAAATCATCAGATGTAAATGGAGTTACACCAGCAGGTAAAGAAGTTATTTATTCAATTTCGTATGATTATGAGTCTGTTGTAGCTATAGATGCCGCTGGCAATTGCGTAGAGGTTATTAGTAGTACTGAACTTGGGAAAATGTCTACTGGAAGATTTGATAAATTGTATCCACTAGGTTTGGATATTAAAACTATTGATAGCCAAGACCATTTAATTGTAACGGGTCATCAAGAAGTCTGCCTTGATGAAAGAAGGGTAGGAAAGAAAAAAAGAAAGAGATGGGTTTGTTTTAGATATGGTCAAGAAGAATTTGTTTTTTCAAGAAATCTCTCGACTGGTAACCAATTGCTTTGTCCTATTAATAGTCTCAATTCAACATTCAGAACCCACTTAAGATCTACAAGTTCAATTTCTATGGATAGTGGAAACAATCTTTACTACGTTGTTAGCGGAGAAATTTATAAAATTTCAATTTCATCTGATGGCGTAAACTTTTGTCCAAATCTTGAAGCGCCTACACGTTTTCAGAGAAATGTTAATGGCAATGTTTACAATCTAGTTGCGAAAATGAGTATTGATCCACAAGATGAAAGTATTATCTATGCAACAAGTAACACTAGCCACACACTGCAAAAATTATCAATTAACTCATCGAACATAACTACTACAACAACTGTTGGGGGGTTCGGTCCAACAGCGTCCACAGCATCAAATATTCTCTTTAATATACCTATGGGTCTTCATGTGTCCAATGACAGAGTTTGGGTTGGTAATGCGAAAAATTCAATTCAAGAATTTGATATAAGTGGAGGGTCCATGACTTGGGTTGACGAATTGGGAACTAAAATAGTAAGTAGAGCTGAAGGAGCCAAGAGGGCAATTAAAGCAGTTGTTAACGACAGTTCATTAACTAGTGGAGCGTATTTTGGTTATGGATATTGGAACGCTGGAACAAGAGCAAACGGAAGAGGAGCTAAGGGAAAATGGTTACCGTTTACAGAATATTCTTGTCACAACATGTGTCCCAAGGCAAAAAAATTTCAAAGGTGCAATGATTATTGTGATTATTACCGGGGGTGGTCTAACGCTGCCCAACATCCTTTAGGTAAATCTGTCCAATGCGATGACAACTCTTGTATACCTGTAGGAATTGGACCAAATACATCTAATCGAATAGTTGAAGCTGTTGATAGAATGAAAACAAGATTTGGAACAGATGGTACTGCATTTTCTCAACTTGCTTACGAGTATATGTTAGACCCAAACATTGGAATAACTAAAGACGGTCCAGAGTGTCAACTTAACTACGTTATTGTAATAGGTGATGGTATGTGGCAACACCACGACCTGGCTTTGAGACAAATTAGAGATTTAAGAATTGATAGTGCAGCAGCGGGGGTAAACAAAGATCGGTTTGGAAATGCAAAAGGAGTTAAGACGATTTTTATAGCCTATGGTGGAGGAATAAAAGATAGAGGAGACGAGCAATTTCAAGAAGCAGCAAAAGCTGGTAGTTGTGATGATCCTAATTTTGGTACATCAGCTCAAACTGATCCAGAATGTAGACAAAGAATTATTGCAGAAAATCCAAAAGAGTTAGTTACAAAATTAAAAAGTGAGATAGAGAGAATCATTGCTAGTAGGCTCTCATTTTCTGCTCCAGCCATAACTGCTACCGTGCAAGAAGGTGGAGATTTGTTTCAGGGACAATTTTCATTAGCACAAGGACAACAGTGGATAGGACATTTAATGAGAAAGGGCGTTACGCCAGACGGTTTTGTTATTCATGACGACCCTGCAAATAATTGGGACGCAGCAAAAATACTAGCACAAAGAGATATATCTAAAAGAAAAATTTGGACCCCTCTGCAGGGTGTAAGTTACGTAGATAGTGGCTGGAACAACTGGGTTGAAGGAAACAGTTCTGAAATTAATAAATTATTTCAAATTTTAGGAAACACTGTTACCGATTATCATAAAACGGGTTCTACTTGTCCAGGACCAGATGGAAATGATGATGATATAAAAGGTTTGATTAATTTCGTCAGAGGTGCGGATTACTTTCTATACAATACAGGTGACGACAGATGTTCTGGAAAAGGAGCTAAGAGAGAAAATATTCTTGGCGACATATATCATTCTCAGATAGTTGAGGTTGGACCTCCAGGCGCAAACACAAACTACACAGCCACAAATCAAGAAGCATACTATAGACAAAAAAATGGTTATGCTGGTTTTGCTTCTAGTTTAAGCCAAAGGCAAAGAGTTCTTTATGTAGGAGCTAATGATGGAATGTTGCACGCGTTTGATGCTAAAAACGGAGAGGAGCTTTGGGGTTTTGTTCCACCGTTCATTGCTGGAAAGTTACCAGAGATGGTAAATGATAACCTAGATCAAGCAATTGGTAATGGAAAAGGCGGTACGAATGCAATATTTGCAGTTGATGGTTCACCAGTTGTACATGACATGTTTATTAAAGCTGTGAAACCTGATGGGCAGCCAGAGGCAACAAAATCTTGGCGTACTATATTAATGATTCCTTACGGAAGAGGTGGTGCAGGATATTCTATTTTAGATGTGACAGAGCCATTAGAACCAATTCATGTATTCTCTGTTTACAATGATTTTGTTCGAAGTAAAGTTATGATAGCTCTAAGTGATGGTACAATAATTAACAGTGAAGACTCACCAGCTCCAGCATTAGATTATACAGGTGGAAGTTTGAATATTAATGACTCAGAGGAAGCTAAAAACGCTAAATTTAATATTGAACAAGCTAGAAATGCTGACTTAGCTACTGATAGCACTGGTAATGATTATACTGAAAGAGATAAGATTAGAGATTGTGTGACCGACAGTAATTTTTACTCGGGTGGTACAGCCGCTTGTTACAAAGGCAGAGTTTGGAGATTTCCATATATTATGCCGCAAGAATTTATTGATGACCCATCAACTTTACCTGTTCAAAAAGTTATAGATGGAACTGTTACATCATTAACCGTAGATACGATTGTACAAGAAGCATCATTAGCAACAATTACATTTAGAGAGGAACTAGTAATTAATCTGAGTGAAGATGACGGTTCTCTAGCATCCGATGATGAGACAACTTTCTTTACTGTTAAAATTCCTAATATAGGAACTGAAAACCCAGTATATGATTATAGTAAGATGGGTGAAACTTGGGCAACGCCAAGAATATTCAGACTTCCAGTTGAAAGAGAAGAATCTATAGATAGTGACAGATATGTTGCAGTAATGCCCGCTGGATTTGGTAGAGTTGGTGGTGTTGGTTCAGCTGTATATGTAATAGATTTAGAGTCCATGAGTGAGCAAAGTGGAGGCCAATACCCTGGGAAAATAGCTAGCGGAGGGAATGGGTTAATCGATTTAGTTGATATCGATAATTCATTTGAAAGTGCTTATGGAGGTACGTTAAACGATCTTCCTAATTCAGTATTGGGCGACCCAGTTGTAATTACTCCAGATACTTTTAGAGGTGCGAAATGGCGGGGAGCAATGGTTTATGTAAACGATTATGAAGGGAAAATTTCAAAAATTAACTTAACTAATGAACTGACTTCTAAAGGCTCTAATCCGGCGCCAATAGAATTATATGATTATACTACTTTATTTTCTCTAAATACAAACGAGGAGAACGGCAGAGTTAGTTTTTTTGGAATGGACGCTGCTTTTGGAATGGATACTAAAAACTTATATTTGTTTGGAGCCACTGGGGACTTTAATGACATCGCGCGGAGATCAAGAGGAATGGATAACATCTTATATGGAATAAGAGATTTTGATTTTCCAAATTTTAGAATGGTTAATTCTGGAGGTGTTGGGTCTTTAACAGAGGCTATGAATGCAAGAAAGATTGATGCAGAAGACGGATATACTTTAAGTCCAAATTGTGTAAATACTGCTGACGAAACAATGGATCAGGGAGATTGTCCTGCGATATCTAAGGACGCCTGGGTATTTAAATTAGATAAGCCATTTGACAAAAGACAAGACGAGTCTTTAGTCACTGATACAGGAGCTCCAAATTTAACGCAAAATTTATATCACAAAGCTACCGCATCACCCACTGTGTTTAAGGGCACGGTTTATTATCCTGTTTATCAACCACCAGAGGGCGGAAAGTGTAATGTCGGAAACGCTTATGTCTGTGCCGCTGATGATGAATGTGGAATTAATACCTCAGAAGAAATTGGACGAGCAAGCAGACAGATGGATGCAAATGCAGGCTTTGATGAAAAGACAGGTTGTTATTATTTACAACCTGGTGTTCTTTCGAAGTTAGAAGTGTTTGCAGATAAACTTTTTGCAAACATTACAACAGATAGTGAAGACCAAGAAGATACACTTATATCTTTACTTTCTAATGACGGAGCAATCTCAGTGTTCAGAGGAAATTGGCGAGAAAATTATTAGAACAAAAATATTTTAAATTTATCAAAAAAAGAAATATAAACCACACAACCGATTATAATATACGGACCAAATGGAATTTGAGAGGACATTGTTTTTGATTTTTTAATTAGAGATGGTGTTACAATTAGAAGTGCTACAACAGAAGATATAAAAATTATAAAGGGAATACATATCCAGCCGAACCAAAAACCAATTGCAGAGAGTAACTTTGCATCCCCCAGTCCCATACCTTCTTTGTTCTTAAATTTTTTATAAGAAAGAATGATTAACCAAATGACCAAGTAACCCATAATTCCTCCAATAAGTGAGTTAAGATAAACAGGAAAGAGATTTGAGTCTAAATTTGGAGCAAACGATTTTGCAAAACCAATTATCATTAATGGAAAAGTAAGGCTGTTAGGGATTATAAAATGATTTAAATCTATAAAAAATATGATTATAAAAAAAATACTTAACAAAGCTAACAACAGAGTTGTGATAGTTAAACCATAAATATGGTAAATTAGTAAAAAACTTAAGACACTGATTAATTCTACTATAAAATATCTTATATCTATTTTAACTTTGCAACTTCTACACTTTCCACCAAGTATAAAGAAAGACAATAGAGGAATGTTGTCAAACCAATTGATCTTGGTACTGCATTTTGGACAATATGATCTCTTAATTGCCATACTTTCATCATTTGGAAGCCTGTGTATACAAACGTTTGCGAAACTCCCCCATATACTTCCAAGGATAAATGTTATAATATAGAACACAGTTTAGAGTTTAATTTGAGAGGAAAATTCTATGAGCCCATTAATGCAGTATTGTACTAACATAATTGCATCAGTTAGGTGCAAATAGAAATTAGGCGCATGAATAATGATTTCCATCAATTTCAAAATTATCAAAAAAATAACGAATATCAATTTATAAATAACATGTTTTTTGGAGTAAAAAAAAAGGAAACGATCAAAATAGATGACACTAGCAGTAAAGATTTAGAGCTGGTAACTAAAATGAATCAAGAGTTTGCAATGTCTCTTGATTTAAAAGAAACACTTAATAACTCATTAGAATTAATTATAAAAAGAATTAATGCACAAGCAGCAAATATTTTTTTAATAGATAAAAAAAATCAATCGTTCCAATGTATTGCTTCAAAACATCAAGCATATCTTGAAGATTTTGAAATCCCAATTACTCAAGGAGTTATGGGAAAAGCTGCAGTCATGAAAAAATGTATTAGAGTTGGTGATGTTAGAAAAGATATTAGAGAAATTGCAGAATTTTATTTCGATTTAGATAATAAAACAAATTTTACAACTTATTCAGTTCTATGTTCCCCTTTAATTGTATCGGATGAATGTATTGGCGTTATTCATTGCTTAAATAAAAAAACTAACAATAAACTTTTTGAAGAGAATGATAGAAAACTTTTAGAAACTTTGTCTGGTCCAGCTGCATTAGCAATAAACAATGCTAAGATGGCAAAAGATTTAGTTGATAAGAATAGAATGCAAAAAGAAATTGAAATTGTTGGTGAGATACAAAAAACTTTGTTGTCACAAAATAAAAAAGAAAACTTTCCTATAGCAGGAATAAACATCCCAGCAAAAGTTGTATCAGGAGATTTTTATAATTTTTCTGATCTAGGTGATGGTAAATTTGGTTTTGGTGTTGCAGATGTATCTGGTAAAGGAATTAAATCTTCCCTTTTAATGTCAAAGGCTTCGAGTCTTTATCGATGCTTAAGTAAAACAATTTTTTCTGCTGCTGATTTATTAAACTTACTTAATTCTGAAATTTGTGAAACAGCTGCACGTGGAATGTTTGTAACAATGCTTATAGGTGTTTACGACAGTAATAAAAAAGAATTACTACTTGCTAACGCAGGACATGAACCACCACTAATTCATTCTAAAGATGGAAAATTTACAAACTTTAGTGAAGCAGGTCCGCCTTTAGGAATTATGTCGAAGATTAAATACAAAGAGACAAAAATAAAATTTTCTGAAAGTTCGATGTATGTATTCACTGATGGTATAACAGAAATGAAGGATCCTAAAGGTAACATGTTAGAGTCCGATGGTTTCAAAAATTATATTACAAAGTATCAACAAACACCTAATCACGAAAGATTAAATAAAATTGTTGAGGATATAATTAAGTCTGGTCGTATTCAAAAAGATGATCTGACTATTGTTGTTGTAGACGGAGCATAATTTTCTTTTATGTTTGCGATAAGTAAGACAATGGTCTTGTTTGCAATAATTATTTCTGCTCTTTTGTTTTGGGCGACGTCAAATGTTTGTAGATATAATTTTACAATTGAAAAAAAAACAAATCAGCTTAATATTATCTCTGAAGATATATTTCCAACTCTTCCACGAGCAAAAGTTTATTACTTTAGAGAATTAAATTGTAATAATGTTGATACCACTTGGAATTTTAACAGAATTATTAATAATCTTAACGCAATTACAGTTTTGATTTATCAAGAGTTAACTACAGATATAAGAGGAGAGCCTAATTAAAATAAAAAAATGTGTTTTAAGAAAATTATTTTTAAAAATTATTTAAGAAATTCAATTATTATTTAATTTTCGCTTAAAAAGAGAAAAAAACTATTTTTTTTTAAAAAAAAAGCTCAATTTTTAATTGAGTAGATAAATTTTTCATAAATTAAATATAGAATTTACAATTTTCGAGTGTAATGGAGTGAAAATATTAAACTCTAACACATAAATCTAAAACTCTAACACAAAAAATTCCAAATTTAGAATAATTTTACTTTTTGTTGATTTTATTGACTTTTTTAATAAAAAATTAAAATTGAATATTCTAACACAAAATAGAAATACTCTAACACAATTAAATATTTATGATTTGTGTTAGAGTTTATTTAAATCTAGATTTAAAATTTTATATTTATAAATTATTTTAATTTGTAAAAAATGTCTATTTTGTTGACTTTTTTACTATTTAGCTCATTTTGAACATATATTTTATAATTTTGTGTTAGACTAAAGTAATATTTTGTGTTAGAGATTCGTTAAATTGTGTTAGAGAAAAAATTTTAATTTGTATATGAACGATCAAGACGACGAAAAAAAAATTATTGAAGAGGAAAGGTCTCAGTCAGAAACTGAGAATCAATCTAAAGTTGATGAAAATAATCAACCTGAGGGTGTAGATAATCAAAAAAATGATCCTGTCTCTGACTCAAATCAAAATAATAACGAAAATAATGATCAAACACAAAATTTAGATACATCTAGTGAAAAAAAAGATGAAGATAATGGATCCTCACATGAGGTAATCCATAAGAAAGACGGAAGGTTACATATTTATATCCGACAAGACAAATACAAAGGTGAATTAAAATCAAAAAATTGGGTTGGGAGACTTTATCATGATGGAAAACAAAAAATTTCATCATCAGGAACTCCTAATTTGGAGGAAGCAATACCAATTTTAGAAAAATGGTTTGACGACGTTGTTGCGGGAAAAGAAAAAGAAAAAGAAATTCAAGAGCAACCTGTTAAAACTGAAGAAACATCTGTTCAACCGGAAACTTCAACTCAAATTGTTAATAAAGAACAAACGAGTCAAACAACTACGTTAACCGAACCTAAAATTGACGATTCTATTTTAAATCAATCAACAGAGGACGAACAAGAAAATAAAAAATCAAAATTTGCTTTTTTAGACAATATAAAAAATATTAAATTTAAAAAGCCAAGCTTCTTAGAAAAAAGTTCAGTTTCCAAACCATCACTCAAAACTAATGAACTTTCGAAAAAAGTTACTAGCTTTTTTAAATCTAAAATTGGAAAGTCAGCAGTTAAAGGAGAGGAAATTGTTGGAGTTGAAATTACAAACAAAGAAATAAGATTAGCCCAAGTATCAACTAATAAATCAAATCAATGGGTATTGGATAAATTTTATGCGCACCCAGTTGACTTACCAGATGACGCAAATGTTTTAGATAATGGAGAAAAATTAGGAGCAGAACTTACAATTGCATTACAAAAATCTAAAATCACAACTTTAAATGCTGCTATTGCTATACCTGTCACAAGCGCAATTATTAGAGTTGTAACAGCACCGTTGATGAAAGAAGAGGAATTGCAAAAAGCAATTGAAACTAATTCACTTTGGGAAAATTTAGTTCAGTTAACTGATAATTTAGACGATTATTCAATTTTCCATCAAGTTATTAATAGAAACGAAAAAGCTAACACAATGGATATTTTGTTTGTTGCTTCAAAATTGGCTGACATAAATAATTATACCTCAATAATCAAGCAAAGTAATCTCAACCCAGTTATAATTGATGTAAAATGTTTTGCATTAAAATCTGCTGTCGATCAAATTAATCAAATCTCCAATAAAGTTGACGATGTAAATCTTACTGCGGTTTTGGAATTTGGTTTAGATGAAAATTACTTAATGATTTTATACGACAATAATCCAATAATTACTGATATTTTTTTAAGAGGCCAAGATAGAAAAATATTATTAGAATCGCAGGATGTTGAAGAAAAAGAGGCATTAGTAAGAAGATTTTTAACTCAAGTAAAACAAGCTGTTCAAGATTTTGAGACCAAATATGAGAAAAGAATAAGAAACATAAAAGTAGTCTCGGATTTAAAAAATGTTGAGGATTTTTTGTCAAGTTTTAGAAAGGGTTTATTAAATGTTGGCTTTAACTTATTTGATCCAATTGATGGATTGTTAATCCCTCAGCAAAATAAAGAAAAAGTAGATTTAATTAACAGATCATATCTATCGTCAGTTGTAGGTCTTGCTTTTAGAAAGTTGGATGTATTTGGCTATTATAAATTTGTTACCGCCGTTAAAAATATAAACTTACTTCCTAACAGAAAAGGCATGATTAAAGAAAAAAAGATGAAAGCTTTTTCAAGTTTTGCTTTCAAAGGTATAGCTGCTTCAGTAGCTGCAATATATATAATTCTTTTTGGCTTATCTTTCTGGAACATCCAATCATACAATAAAAAACTAGTTAATTACAACACTGTCCTAAAAACTCATAAAGCTAAAATATCTGAACAAAAGAAAATTAAAAAAGAGTTAGCTATAATTTCAAATACCTTAAAATTGAGTAAAAGTTTAAAATCAAATAAGCAGAATAGTTATAGAGTTTTAGCTCAAATTGCTATGAGTGTTCCTAAAAGAATAAAATTTGCGTCAGTTGAATACAATGGCAAAAATAAAGTAATTATAAAAGGTCAGGCTGCTACCGATCAAGACATTTTGAAGTTAATTAATAATTTAGGGGCGCAGCAGTTAGTTGTACAAGCATCATTAGGTAAAATGAATTACAAAGGTAAGGCTGGGGACTCTGCTGATATTAAAAAGAACTTTACAGTTTTTGTGGATGTTAAGGGATAATTTATGGATTTAAAGAATATTAGTTTAGATTTAAAGAACATCAACCTAGAAAGTGTAAAAGCTAAAATTAAATCTATAGATAAAAAAATTCTAATTAAATTTGGTATTGGATTCTTATCAGTAATTGTTTTTTTAATTATTTATTACGCGGTTTTAAGCCCAATTGTTGAGAAGAAAAAAGCTCAGTTGGATAACATGCAAAAAAAACAAGCTGAGATAACAAAGATGAACCAAGAAATTAAAGCTAGTAAAGCTAAAATAAAAAAACTTACTCCTCGATACGAGCAATATTCTACTTTATTTCACAGTAAAGCTGAGGTGGAAGGTCTTTATGAGACACTTAGTGAATTCGCTGGGATAAACAACTTAGTTATTTCAAAGATTGAAAAGGGCAAACCAAAGCCTATAACAAAGGCATCAGCTATTGCCTCTACTGATACAAAGAAAAAGAAGAAAAAGAGAAAAAGAAAGAAGAAAGCTGACACCAGTGTTAAAAAAAATATTGCGTATTACAGAATACCTGTAAATTTTCAAATAAAGGGCAATTTTCTTGGATATATTAAGTTTAAGAGACAAGTAGCTATGTCTCAAAAAATGTTAAATTTTGACAAAGAAACAATTAAAGTGATAAAAGGGGATACAACCAGTACGGTAGCAGTAACTGGGGTATTAACAATAGTGGGTTTACCAGATGAATTTTTTTAGACTCATATTCTTGGTTTTAATAATTATTACTTTCTCACAGAAAGTAATGTCAAATAGTCACGATCAAAACATTGTTGAAAAAGCAAAAGAGATTAATAAACAAGTTAAAGAGAAGCAGGCATCACAACAAGAAAACATTAGTAAAGAAACAGGTCAAATTGTAGTAAAAGAAGAACCGTTGCCTTTAAATGATCCATTTGCTGGTGATGCGTCAACAGCTAGTGACATAGTAACAGAGGTAACACCTACATCAAGTGCAGTAAAACTAAGATCGTATAAACTCGTTGGATCATTTTCTGCTAAAGATAATAGTTTCATTACTTTAGTTGATGACAATGGTGAATTTATGACGGTAGAATTATTTGAAGAAGTCTTAAGTGGTGTGAAACTTGTTGACGTTAGTATAAAAAGAGCAGTTTTCGAAAAAGCTGATGATAACCAGTACATAATTATGAATTTTAAAAACCAAATAAAAGAGGCAAATGAATTTTAAAAATATTAAATTTTTTATTTTATTTAGCATTTTTTCAGCTTTGCTTTTAAGTGGTTGTGCCACTGACGGTAAATTTGGAACAAAAAAATTTAAACACAACACTCCTTTAATAAAAGATGACATCAAGAAGAAAGGTAAAATAGAAGTTGATAAAACTGCTAAGATGGGGCCAAAACCAGCTGAGGCTGACGTAATTAAACTTGGTAAAAGAAAACAAATTTCTTCACAAAAAGCAAGAAACTATTTGCTAATTGGTGACGAATATAAATTATTAAAGCAAAATATTTCATTTAATTTTAAAAATCTAGATTATAGAACTGCAATAGAACTGATGGCAAAAGCAGGTGAGATAAATATCCTCATAGGTGATGAAGTTGCCGGCTCGGTCACAGCACAATTGATTGATATTCCGTGGGACAAAGCTTTTAATGCGCTTTTAGATCTAAAAAACTATGCAGCTGATTTTGATGTTCAAAGTAATTTAATAAGAGTTCATTCTCCATCAAATTTAACTCAACAAGAATCTACAAAATCAGCAAGAGCTTCTGCTGTTAGAAAAAAAGTTGAATTAGAGGACTCTGTTGAGCCATTAATTTCAGAAATATTTAGACTCTATTACATAAGTCCTGCTGAGGCCAAAGCTACTTTAGATGAGTTATTTAAAGCAGTTGATGGTGGAATCTCTTTAGTTCAAATTACTGAAGAAAAAACTACAAGATCGATTATTGCAAGAGGAAAAGAAAAAGATTTAGACGTAGTTGATAAAATAATCAAAGAAATTGATGTTAGAACAAGACAAGTCTTAATTGAAGCTTTTATTGTTGAGGCTAATTCTGATTTTGAAAGAGCTTTAGGCACTGCTCTTGGCGGATACTACAGAAGACAGGGTGAGATAATAGGTGGTGTTCAAGCAGGATCATCAGGAGATGCAGACATAGGTGCAGCTACTGCTGTTATAGGCTCCACTACTGACTCAATAACAAATTTTGGAGCAGCCGGTAAGACAAGTGGTATTGGAATATTAAAGAAGACAGGATCAGCAGTTTTAAAGACCGAAATAACTGCACTTGAGTCCCAGGGGCTTGGAAAAACTATATCTAATCCAAAAATATTTACTTTAGATAATCAGGTCGCAACTATCACACAAGGTGAAGAAATACCTTACGCTTCTAGTTCAGCAGAAGGGTCAGATACTTCTTTTAAAGAAGCAGCATTAAAAATGACTGTTACACCAAGCATTATTGGAGATGGAAACGTTCTTTTGGATATCCAAGTTAATAATGATACTCCTAATAGATCTAATCCAGGAGATCCTGCAATCAATAAAATGGAAATTAGCACAAAATTATTAATAGCTGATGGCGATATTGTGGTTATAGGTGGTATTAAAAAGAATGCTTTAACTAACAGCAAGCAACAAACTCCTGGTGTAGGAGATGTTCCGGTTGTTGGAAATTTATTTAAAGGAAAACAGAATACTGATAATATGGATGAATTATTAGTTTTTATCGCACCAAGGATTCTATAGATGCTAAAAATAAGTAGAGAAAGTGAAATAAATTTAATCAATGTATTAATTGATAATGATATTATTTCTGGAAAAGATTTAATTAACATTAAAAAGATAAGTACTGAGGGAAATAAATCTCAATTAGATGCAGTATTTGAACTTAAGTTAACTGACGAAAATAAAATTTTAGATGTTTTAGTAAAAGAACAAAGTCTTGAAATTGTAGATCTTTCTAAAATTCAAATAAGCGATGAAATTAAAAGTGTGCTGCCTTCAAATTACATAAACGTAAATTTTGTAGCGCCTTTTAAAGTTGAGGGTAAAACTCTTCACATTGCAATTTCAGATAGTTCAAAGCTTGGTCTTATGAGAAATTTAAAAGCAATTACAAAAAAAAATATAGAGCTACATGCTGCAAAAGTTTCTCAAATTTCAGAGTTTATTGAAAAACTTCAATCAGAAAGTGGAGATGTTACAACTGCAACAATTAGACAAGAGAATAAAGAGAAAACAAAAACCTTTGACTCTGATTTAGGTGAAGCGGGCGAAGTTTTAGAAAAAGCTCCAGAAGAAGATATTGAAGCAATTGAAAATGAGTCGGAAGTAATAAAATTTAGTACAGCAGTTGTAGCAGAAGCTATTAAATCAGGTGTTAGTGATATTCATATCGAACCATACAGATTTAGCTCAAGAGTTAGATATAGATTAGACGGAATGCTCCAAGAGCAAGAGCAATATAAAAAATTTCTTCATGATAATTATGGAGCGGTTGTTACCAGATTTAAAATAATGGGTAAATTAGATATTGCTGAAAGAAGATTACCTCAAGATGGAGCAATAAATTTTAAGATAGATGGTAAAGTTGTTGATTTACGTTTATCGATTTTACCGACAGCTAATAATGAGAGAATAGTAATGCGGGTTTTAAATAAAGATGCTGGTGACATTACTTTAGAGCAATTAAATTTTGAGGATGTTGATTTACAGAATTTAAGAAAAGCAATTCATGGAACTCAAGGTTTAATACTAGTAACTGGACCAACAGGATCTGGTAAATCAACAACTCTTTATAGTATTTTAAAAGAGGTGAGTAAGCCTCACTTAAATATTCTAACAGCTGAGGATCCTGTTGAATATGAGCTAGATGGTGTAGGACAAGTCCAGATTAAAGATGACATTGGATTAAGTTTTGCTGCGGCATTGAGATCTTTTTTAAGACAAGACCCAGAAATAATACTTGTTGGTGAGATGAGAGATAAGGAAACAGTTGATATCGGATTAAAAGCTGCACTCACTGGTCACTTAGTATTTAGTACTTTGCACACGAATGATGCTCCAAGCACCATAACTAGATTACAAAACATGGGCACTCCTGATTATTTAATTAGTGCTGCATGCCAAATGGTTTTAGCACAAAGATTAGCAAGAAGGACTTGCAAAGATTGTAGAGTTCCTGATGATGATGTTAATCCAAAAGTTTTGCAAGATCTTGGCTTTACAGCAGAATTAGCTTCAAGAGTTAAAGCTCTCAAAGGTAAAGGTTGTCCTAAATGTAAAGATACTGGTTATAAAGGAAGACAAGGTCTATACGAAATTTTGGTTGTCTCAAAACCAGTTAAAGAGGCAATATTAAGAAAAGCAACAACACCTGAGTTAAGGGAAATTGCAGTTAAAGAGGGCTTTCAAACCATGCAAGATATGGGAAGAAGACTAATTGCTAATGGAGAGCTGAATTTTAGAGAATACGAGCGGGTTTTATCAGCCTCATAATTATTATATACTTAAATAAAAATGGAAGCATTTACTTATAAAGGCATTGCTGATGGCAAATATGTAGAGGGTGATATTGAAGCTATCAATCAGGAAGAGGCATCACATAAGCTTAAAGAACAAAAAATTATAATCACAAACTTAATAAGATCAAAAAAGAAAAAGGGAGAAACTAAAACTAAGTCAAAAAGTGGTGGGGGTTTCTCTTTTGGTAAGAAAAAAGTAAAAGTAGAGGATGTCTTAATTTTTTCAAAGCAGTTTGCAACCATGGTTAAAGCAGGCTTACCAATTCTCGAAGTTTTAGCCATGCTAAGAGATCAGTTAGAAAGTCCAGCAATAAAAGAAGTAATCGAGGATATTAGAAAAAGCCTTGAAGGGGGTGTAACTCTATCTAAATGTTTTGAAAAATATCCTGAATATTTTGATAATGTTTATTGTAATCTTATAAAAGCAGGTGAAGCCAGTGGTAAATTAGATGTGTTTTTATTAAAGATTGTCGACTCTTTAGAAAAAAAAGAAAAAATAAAAAAGAAAATAAAATCTGCATTGATGTATCCGGCTATAATGTTTTCAGTAGCAATAACTGTTAGTGCATTTATGTTAATAAAAGTCGTTCCAGTATTTGCAAAAATGTATGCTGGAATGGGTTTAGATTTACCAACTCCAACAGCTGTTATTATGTCTATGAGTGACTTTTTAAGAGGCACAGGTGGAATGGTGTTATTAATAACTATAATTACCTCGATTATCGCATTTAGATATTTAACTTCTAAAAATGAAATGATTAAATATAGATGGCACAAACAAATTTTAAAGTTGCCAGTATTTGGTGACTTAATACTAAAGTCATTACTTGCAAGAATTTCATTGATAATGGGAAATTTGAGTGCAGCCGGAGTAAATTTATTGGAAAGTATAGAGATTGCAAAATCAGTAAGTAATAATGTGGTTGTAACAGAAGCTTTGGAAAATGTTAAGAAGGGAGTTTTTTCTGGAGATACTTTGACAAAATTATTTTTAAAAGAACCGCTCTTCCCCCCGACTTTTAGTCAATTAATTTCTGTTGGTGAACAAACAGGTCAGCTAGATGAAATGTTTGGTTCTGTTGCGATGTATTATGAAGAAGAGTTTGATGGTGCAGTTGATAATATGTCTAGTTTAATTGAACCGATAATGATTGTGTTTATGGGTGTTATGATCGGTGGATTAATGATTGCAATGTATTCACCAATTTTCAACGTTGGAGCGTTGATAGGTTAAATTTTTTTGGTAAGCACCAAATGGTTTACCCACTCTTTTTGGTCTTTTTTAAAAACCGCTGCATCCATAATTTGCTTAATAAAAAAAGTACCAAGACCACCTGGTTTAATGTCATCTAATTTTCTGTGTTGAATATTTTCTGGTATTACTGCTTTGCCTTTATCAAAGAAACCTATCTCTAAGTCACTATCTTTAAGTGAAATTTTAATTTCCATTCTGTCTGATGTTTCTGCAACATCTTTATAAGCGTGTTTAACAATATTTTGTGCAGCCTCAGCGATTGCTAATACAAGTTCATCTTTTTGTTCTTGGGGTAAATTTATTTTTTCAAATACTTCTCTAGAAAAAGTTCTCACTTCTTTCAAGCTGGCAGTGCTTACAAGGAAATCTTTAGACTCTTCAATATTCATTATTCCAAGTTTAAAATCTGTTCAAGTTTTGCCATCATAATTACTTTTAAAACAGATTTACTTACCTCTTTAACAATGACTTTAGTATTATGCTCTAAAGCTTTTTGATGACTTTCAATTAAAACAGAAATTCCTGACGAGTCCATGTAGGAAACATCTTTTAAGTTTAAATGAACTTCTTTTCCAGATTCTACTATAGGTAAAATGACCTCTTTTGCTTTTTCGGTCACGTCCATGTCTATTTCGCCATTAAGAAATACTGTACTGATATTTCCATCTTCTGTTACTTTATAAGTCATAAATATTTAAAGACTGATAGCATAAATAAATCTTAAAATGTATAATTTTTACCCATTATGGACAAAAAATATTTATTTTTGTTAGATATTCTAATGTTTATAAAGTATTTACATATTATAAATTATTAATAAGAATTAAGAATTAAATAAAAAGAGGAACTAAAATGAAAAATAACAAAGGTTTTACACTTATAGAATTATTGGTTGTTGTTGCAATCATAGGTATTTTAGCTGCAGTAGGAGTTGTTGCTTACAACGGGTACACTGGTGCTGCTAAAAAGAATGCAGTAAAAACCATACATGCCAATGTACTAAAGGTAGTAGCATCCGAGACAAAAAAATGTACTTTGGATGACAGTGCAACAATTTTAAAGAATGCTGCTGGATCAGGTGGTATTACTTGCTCAGATTATAACGATGCAGTAGATGATGGAAATGCAGGTGAAACAGTTGCAGATCATATATCTAGTGAGACAGATCCTATTTTTGCTGACAAGAGTCCATACAACAATGCATGTAATGCAGTGATGGCTGCATCATCTGATGATGCTGGTTCTGAAGAACCTGAGGGTACTGGAGGTGGGTACGGTGGTGGAGAAACTGACTGTACTAGCACAACTGGTAAAGTTCAGGTATCAGGTACTGGTAACTCAGTTTCACTTTCTACAGATCCAGGTGGTGGAGCAGATGGTATAACTGCGTCAATAGCGCTAGAATAAAAATCAAAATTATATGATCAAGAGCTCGGGATTTACTTTAATCGAGCTCTTGGTTGTAGTTGCTATAATAGGTATTTTGTCTGCGGTTGGAACTGTCGCTTATAATGGTTACATTGGTGGTACAAAAAAAAAGGCTGCAGAAAATGTCTTAATGCAGATTGGATTAGCTCAAACAGATCATTACGCTAGTTGTGGAACTTATTATTCTACCACAGATGGTTACTGTGAAGTACCAACTGCAGAAACGTCGTGTACACCATCTGATGCAACAACAGAAGCTATAGGAACTGATCTATTTGGGAAAGCAAATTATATAAAGAAGGAGAATGGGTTTCTTTTTTGCTCGTTTTCATCAGGTACAACTTCTTATACAGTTAGAGCTCTAGGCCTCGGTGATTGCCAGTTAGATATAGATGATAGTGGTAGTATTGATACTTCGGAATGTTGATAGCTACAATTATGAAATTGTATATTAACCCAAAATGGATATATGGAGCCTTTAAGTTTGTTTAAGTTTTATATTTAAGACGTTTAATATGAAGAAATTGATTTTAATTTTAATAGTTTTTCCACTTTTAAGTAATTGTACTCAATATTCTGCTATGATGAATCCGAGTATTACATTAGCAACCGGTGGAACCATTTCACAAGCCTCTACATCTTTTGCTAGCTCGCTGGCTGTTAACGAGGCAAAAAAAAGCTTACAAGCAGAAGTTACAGAACAAGTATATTGTCAGACTTTTCATTCATCTGATTTAAATGAAATTTTTTTCGAGACTATTGATCAATCAGATTGTATTTACGACCCCATGAGTATTTATAGATAATACATATCAATGATGCCCCAAGAAGTAATTGATGTACTAACAAGTAACATTGATACTTTATGGGTGATAGATTGCGCAATTCTAGTTTTTATAATGCAAGCGGGTTTCATGTGCATGGAAACTGGTTTATCACGGCATAAAAATAGCATTAATGTTGCCCTTAAAAATGCTGCAGACTTTGGAGTATCTGTAGTTATTTTTTGGATATTTGGTTTTGGTATCATGTTTGGTACTTCTTATTACGGTTTTTTTGGCACAGATTTATTTTTTTTCAAAACTAACAAAGCGGAGTACATGACTTACTTTGTATTCCAAGCAATGTTTGTTGCAACTGCTGCAACAATTATTTCTGGTGCTGTTGCTGAAAGAATGAAATTTAATGGTTATTTGATTATGACTGTTTTAGCTACTGGAATAATTTATCCCATAGTTGGTCATTGGGCGTGGTCTTCAAGCTATCTTTCAAAATATGATACGGTAGATCAGTTACTAGTTGTTACTGGTTCAGTAAGAACAACTGGATGGCTTTCAGATCTAGGCTTTGTTGATTTTGCTGGAAGTACTATTGTACATTCTGTAGGTGGATGGATTGCGTTAGCAGCAGTAATTATTTTGGGGCCAAGAATTGGTAAATATTCAGATGCGAATAGAGGTAAATTTACTGGATCTAGTTTTCCACTTGCTGTTTTAGGTACACTCATTTTGTGGTTTGGTTGGTTTGGTTTTAATGGTGGTAGCAATGGGGCGATGGATGAAGTAGTGCCTTTAATTTTAATCAATACATTTTTAGCTGCTGCTTTTGGTTTATTAACTGGATTAGGTATTTCATATTTTAAACATAAAAAACCCGATCCTTTTTATATTATTTTAGGTCCGTTAGCAGGTTTAGTTGCAATTACTGCAGGATGTAATTCAATGACATCTGTCACCGCAATTTTTGTTGGCATCATTGGTTCGATTATTGCAATTTTTGTAAATGAACTTTTAAACAAATTTGAAATTGACGATGTTGTTGGTGCTGTTCCAGTTCATTTGGCTGCTGGTATTTGGGGAACTTTAGCTGTCGGGTTTTTTAGCGATTTAAGTATTTTAGATACTGGTCTTGATAGATTTTCACAAATTAAAATTCAATTAATAGGAATTTTAGCAATCGGATCATTTACATTTATTTCATCTTTTATAATTTTGAGTTTTGTAAACAAATTTTATCCATTAAGAGTAAGTACCGTTCAAGAGGAATTAGGATTAAATATTGCAGAACATAATGCAGTTTCAATTGAGCATGATTTAATTTCAATTTTAAACAAACAATCAGAATCTGGAGATCTTAAAGTAAGGGGGCCTCAAGATCCGTTTACCGCTGGTGGTGTGATTGGTCTTTATTATAATAAGTTAATGAGCAAGCTTGAAACAACAGAAGAGGAAAAAAACAAGTGGCGTGAAAGAATTTCTAAAGAGGTTAAATTAGCTGTAAAAGTTCAAGAAAACTTTTTACCAAAAAGAAATTTAAAAAATTATCCTGTGTACGGAATAAACTTATCAGCTAGAGAGGTCTCAGGTGATTTCTTTAGCTTCTATCCTCACAATGATAGCATTTATTTTATAATTGCTGATGTTGCTGGCAAAGGTATTCATGCTGGAATGGTTATGGCAAAAGCATCTACTTTATTCGAAGTTTTATCTCAATCAAAAGTAGATCCAGATGAAATGGTTTTACATATGAATAATGATTTAAATAATACTAAAACTGGTGGAATGTTTGTAACTTCAATAATTGGTGAATACAATTTAATTACTGATGAAATTAGATGGGTAAACGCAGGTCATCAGCCTGCAATTGTCAGAAATGATAATGGAAAATACGAACAGTTTCAAAGTTCAGCGCCTCCTTTAGGTGTTATCAAACAGAAAGACAAAAATATTTATAATATTAATAAGATGAAACTAAATGGCTCAAGATTTTATGCATTTACAGATGGACTGTCTGAAAGTTTAAATGATAAAGGAAATGAAATAGGTATAGATGGATCAATAGATATAATTGAGGCTAATTACAACAAAGATACAAAACAACAATTAAGTGACATAACTAGAATGGTAATAAATACAAGCAAAAACCAAAAACTGGATGATGATTTAACAGTAATAAGTATTGGAAAATAGTATTAATTACCAAAAAAATATTAATTGAAAAAATAAATAGACTTAATATCTTTCACTTTTATGAATTTAAACACTAACAGATTAATATTTGTTTTCATCTCAACATTGTTGCTGATGACAACCTTTGCTGTCTCTTCCGAAAAAAATATTACGTACATGCAAATTTTACAAAAACCCAATGATTTAGATTTAAATTTAAAGTATGCCCAGCAACAAGGTAAAATGGGAAATTTTAAGCAGACAATTTCTACACTTGAAAGATTGAATATGCTTTATCCTGATAATACTGAGATCAAATTATATTTGTTATCAGTTTTAGTCCAAGTTGACTCACCTGAAAAAGCATCAACCATTATTGAGGAAATGAAATTAAGAAGAGACCTTTCTTCTGAAGATTTAGAGACATTACAAGAAATTGAGGAAGAATTAAAAGATCGTGAGCCAAGTCTTTGGACTTTTGCATTAGATTTATCAACAGGTGTAATCACTTCAGACAATGTTAACAGTGTTTCAAGCACAAGATTTAAAGAGTCGTCAAGTGAGCGTGAAGAATTTAATTCTCCGAAGTTTGATAGAACTTTAAGTGGAAGCATAGGTCTATCCGCATCAAGACCAGTTGGTGAAGAGTCTTCGTTACTTATTAATTTATCTCAAACTACTTCTGAACAATATTTGGAAAGTGATGATGATTTTCAAAGTTACGGTTTAACTCTTGGTTTAGACACAGTTTTTTTGGGACAAAGTATCAGTCCATACTACATCTTAAGCAAATCAGATTATCAACACGACGCTGATAGTTTTTCCAAGATGTATGGTTTAGGTGGCTTCTTTTCTGTTGGTGAAAGAAATTCTTTTAGTTATGGTTTTTCGTACTCAAACTCAAAGGGAAATAATAATGAGTCAGACACCACTGCTAATGAAACAAACGCAAGTGGTCATAGTATAACTTTAGGCCACGACTTTATTGTAAATCAACTGATAACAACTAATATTAGTTTAGGTTACAGTGATACCGATTCAATAGTTGACGATGGAAATGATTATGAAAACTATGATGTAGGATTTGGAATTAATTTTGCATTTCCTTGGGCTTATATCGCAGTAAGTAATAGTATGAGTTTCAATGATTACAAGAAAGCAGACACGTCAGTTAATGATACAATAAGATCAGACTTTACAAATACATTTGATATAATTTTAACAAAGGCTATTGGAGACATTTTTCCAGGGATAGATCCTAACAGAAGCCTTTTTATAAATTTATCTTATGAAAAACTTTTTTCTGAAGCGAATATTATT
>CABZCX010000002.1 GCA_902524345.1 uncultured Pelagibacteraceae bacterium
ATATAGGTTGGAATAAAGTTTTTTCCAAAAACGAAAACATTAATGATAAAGAATTTTATTTTTGTCATTCATATTATGCGCCAGTAAATGAAAAACATACAATTGCTAAATGTCATAATGGTGTTAATTTTTCATGTATAGTAAACAAAGATAATTTTTTTGGTATACAGTTCCATCCTGAAAAAAGTGGAAATAATGGATTGTCAATATTAAAAAGTATTATAAATATTTAAAATGAGACCAAGAATAATACCTGGATTTCAAATTTCTAAAGGTGAACTTGTTCATATAATAGAATTTAACAAAAATAGTAAGAGATATATCGGGGATCCTTTAAATACTCTAAGAATTTTCAATCAATTTGATTGTGATGAAATTAGTATTGTAGATGTTGATGCATGGAAAAATGGAATCAATTTTGGATTATTAGAAAAAATTTCTGAGGAAATCTTTCTTCCGTTATCTTACGGAGGTGGAATAAAAGATATTAATGAAGCATCAAAAATAATTGGATTAGGCTTTGAGAAAATAATTTTTAATGACACAATATTTTCAAATATTAATTTAATTGAGGAATTTGCTGAGAATTTTGGTAGTCAAGCTGTTGTTCTTAAAGTCAATGTAGTTAAATCGCAAAACATTTATAAAATATATGATCATAAAAATGACTTAATATTAGATGAAAATTTAGAGTTATTTTTAAAAAAATTAAACAATATTAAAGCTAGCGAAATATCTGTAATTGTGACAAATTTAGATGGCAGTTTTTCTGGTCCTGACTTATTTTTTATTAATTATGTAAAGAAAATTATAGATAAACATTTTATATATTCTGGAGGAATATCAAAAGAGACTGATTTTAAGGATTGTTTTAAAGCTGGAGCAAATGCAGTTATTTCAAACAATTTTTTTATTATGAAAAAAAAAAATGGTGGAATTATTTTTTCAAATCCTAAAGATGTAAAGCGACAGACAGATGATAGAGTGTAGAATTTGTTTAATTAATAGCAATCTACCAGGTGTATCCTTTGATAAAGAAATTTGTAGTATTTGTCGGAATTTTGATAATACAATTGATAATTTTAATTACTCTGAGATTAAAGAAAAAAAAAATTTAGTATCTCTTAAAAAGAAAATTATAAGTAAAAAAGAAAAATCAAAATATGATTGTTTAATTGGAGTTAGTGGTGGTTTGGATAGCACTTATTCAGCATTTTTATCTCATAAAATTGGATTAAATTCTCTACTAGTTACAGTTGACAATGGATGGAGCAATGTTGTTTCTCATAACAACCTATCAAAATTAATTGACTATACAAAATTTGATTTTCATAGTGTTCATTTGAATTGGGAAATCTTTAAAGAAATGCAAAAAAATTTTCTATTACAATCTTACCCCGATGTTGAGATTTTAAGTGATCATTTTATATTTTCAAATTTATACAGAGTAGCAGTAGAGAAAAATATTAATTGTTTAATCAATGGGTTAAATTTTAGAAGTGAGCACTCAAATATTAAAGCCTTAGGATGGAATAAGAGAGATGGTTCTCATATTCAACAAGTTTTAAAAAATATTAAAGGTAAAAACGAATTAGAATTGTATCCATATTATAAATTTTTATATTTATCAAAAATTACTAAATTGTCAGAAATTCCAATTTTAAATTACATAAATTATAATCCTCTTAAAGCAAAAAAAGAACTTGAGGAAAAAATAAAATTTATTAGTTATGAAAATAAACACTATGAGTCATCTTTTACAAAATTTTTTCAAGGTTATTATTTAATTAAAAAATTTGATTTTGATAAAAGAATTTTACATCTCTCAAGCGATATTAGAAATAAATATTGCTCTAAAGAGGAAGCTATAAAAAAAATAAAAGAACCACCTATACCAGAGTTTGAAGAAAATGAATTAAAAGATTTTATTAAGAAGAAATTAGATTTTAAAGATAATGAATTTGAACATATCCTTGAAAAGAGAGCAATTGACAATAAAAAATATAAAAAAACTCTTATAATAAAGACAACTGATTTAATGGTTAATTTATTTAAATCAATTTCAAACTATCTAAGATCTTTTGATTTTAAAAATGAGAAAAAAGAAAATTATTATTCATCAATAAGCTTTATTAATGAACCAAAATTTTTTGGTGGACCAGGTACATTTCAGAAAAACTTAACATCTAAGCTGAAACAAAAGAATTTTGTTATAAGATATAAAAATGACAATATTAAAACTGATTATTTTATAATAATTGGATCGTCTCTAAGAAGTTTTTTTTGGCTATTAAAAATGAAATTAAGCGGATCGAAAATGATACATAGAATTGATGGTGCTAAATGGCAATATAAATACAAAGGAAATTTGATTGAAAAATTTAAATCAATTTTGCAAAACTACTTAATATTTTTTACTCAGTTTTTGGCAGATAAAATTGTATATCAAAGTGAGTATGTTAAGAACCTATGGACTAATAAATTTTTTAAAAATAAATCAATTATTATTTATAACGGTGCCGAGAGAAATTATACGCTAAGAAAATTTTCAGATATTGAAAAACCCACTCTAATTTCAGTTGAGGGTAATATTTGTTCTGCTTTTAATTCACTAAATTTAATTAAATGTTTAAGTGGATATGACTATGAAATTTATGGAGAGATAGATGACGAAAGTTATGCAGAAAACCTAAAACATTTGAATAATGTGAGAATAAAAGGAATTGTATCAAGAGACAAAATCAAAGAGACTTTTAAAAAAAATAAAAAATATATATTTGTTTCATTAGAAATTAATACAGCATGTCCTAATTCTGTAATTGAAGCACTAAATTTCGGTATTCCAGTTCTAGGCTACAAAAGTGGAAGTATGGAGGAGATTGTTAACGAAAAATTCGGGAGATTAATTAACATTAATAAAAATTTTGAGATAGATCCTAAAGAAGTAATTAGCAAAATTAATTTCATAAGTAAAAATTACAATGATTTTAACCATAATTTAGAAAACCTTGATAAAAAATTTAATCTAGATTTTATGTCAGATAAATATATTGATGAAATTATTAAAACTTAATTTAAATTATATATTTTTAATTTTTATATATTTTTTTTTGATCAAACTTAATATTGATCATTTTGTTTTTAAATCTCACTCTATAGATTATTCTTTTATAGATTTTTTTAAAAAATTTAATCTTTTTAGTATCATTGAAATTATTACGATTTCTTTACCATTCTTTTTTATAAAAAATAAGAACTTCAATTTTGGTTATTTATTTTCTGTAATATTTTATCTATTTCTTTTTATTCCTTTCATCTGCCTTTTTTTCGATCCAAGCTCAAATCTAATAAAGATTTTTTTTTCACACATTATTTTTTCCACACATTATATCTCTATTGAAACTAAAGAATTTTATTTTTTTATTTTTATTTTTACTATCAATATAAGTTTTTTATTTTTTTTTCTAACAACAAAAAGTTCTCCAATTAAAAAGTCTTTGAATATTAACAAAGATTTGATTGAAAAGATTTTGTTAATAAGTTTTTTGATTTTTTTTTGTTTATTATCATTTTTTATTTTAAAGGAATTCAATCAACTTCATTTCGTCAATTACAGATCTAAGTTGAAGGGTTTGTTGGGGTACTATTTTTATTGGAACATAATCTGCTTGTTGCCAACCTTTTTCTTAATACAGCGTAATAAATTACTTCATTATATGATTATATTGTCCTATATTTTTTCATTTGTACTCTTTAAAATAAAAATTTTATTATGTTTTATCATATTTTTGATTTTTAAAGATTTAATATATAATAGAATTATAAATTCTAAAGATTTATTAAAAACATTTCTAATCATTAATATTGCCACCTTAATTATAATTTTTTTAATAAATTTTTCTCTGTGGTACTTTTTTAAAATTCATGACCCAACATACTTCCAAAGAATTTTTGTTTCACAACCAAAAAATTTATTAATGTATTTAGATTTTTTCAATCTCAATAGTAACACAATGATGACTCATATTGGTATTATTGGAAAACTAACTCAAAATGATAATAATATTTTTGATCTAATTGCAAATTTTTATAGAGGAGGGAGCCCAACAAGTAATGTTTACGCGGTTGAGGGCATTGCAGCCTTTGGAGTATGGGGTATTTTTTTTTCAACGTTTTTGATAATTTTATTATCTAAAATGTTATCTTTATTTCTGTGTCAAAATACAGAAAAATATTTATATCTAACTTTAATCTTTCAGGCTGTTTATATGATTAATACTCCTTTTTTCACAAATTTATTTACTTATGGAATTGGCATAACATTAATATTTTCTCTGATTGGATTGAAAAAAAAAAATTTACATAATGCATAATATATTTAAAAAAAACAAAGTTATAATTCGAGGTATACAAAGAAGTGGGACAAATTTTTTAGAAAAGATATTATCTGAGCTGGACACAAAAATTATTAACAAGGGTAATATTGAAAGAAATAAAGCAGAGCATAAACATTTTAGAATTCAAGACAATAAGTCTTCTATATTTATGGATAAACAATATTTTAATTCAATTTATGTACAGAATATCCAAGAATTAAATTTGAAGTCATATAATAAAAAAAATATTAAAAATATCCTTATTATTAAAGATCCTGTAAATTGGGTATTAAGCATCAATAGATGGGCAAAAAAATGTAACTGGATTTCAAAAGATAAAAATCTAACAGATGATTATGATCTTATGTCTAAGTATTTGTTTGAATGGGATTGTTTTCACTTAAAATGGCTTCAATTTTCAAAAGACAAAGAATATTTACTAATCTTACAATGGGAAAACTTAATCACTAATTTTCATGAAAATTTAAAGAAGATAACAAATTTTCTTGGTGTAAAAAATCCAAATATCAATCTTCAAATTTCTGATTTTAAAAATATTAACCTTTCTGAAAACTCTAAGATTTTAGAAAAAGAAAAAATTAATATAGAAATTTCTGATAAGATATATAATTTAGTTGAATTCAAAAATTTTAGAAAAATATATTAGTGATTTTTAGATTTAATAGATATTTTAATCAAAAATTTTTTTCTTTGATATTTTTAATAGTTTCAAAAATTTGGTTTAGAAAAAAAGACTTTAAAGTTTACGGAAAAGACCATGGGAAATATTTTTTACCTAAGTTAAAAAATCGAAAATACGATAAATGGATTATTTCCGCTGGAGTGGGGGACAATATTTCTTTTGATATAGAAATGCTAAATTTAGGTTATAAGATAATTTTTATTGACCCAACACCTTTAGCTATTGAATATTTCAAAAATAATTTTGATCATAAATTTTACAAAAAAAAAACTATCTTTTATAAGAAAGGTTTGTGGAAAACAAAAACAAATTTAAAATTTTTTTATTCAGATAAAAATGTAATAAGCAATACTATTTCTAATTATAATCAATCAAATAAATCTATAGATATTGAAACTATTACAATTGGTGACATAATGTTGGAAAATAAAATTGATACATTTTTTTTGATAAAACTTGATATTGAGGGAGCGGAATTAGCAATAGTTGATTATATTTTCAAAAAAAAAATAAAACCATATTACTTATTGATTGAATTTGATTTTTTAAAACAGCAAAATTTATTTAGAGTAATTATCAGCTTATTTCATTTATTGAAAAAATTAAAGAAGCTAAATTTCAAAATTATTTATATAGATAATTTAAATTTTACATTTAAGAGGGAAATTTGAAAATTTTAATAATTGCTCCAGTCGAAACAAAATTTAAAACAGGCCTAAGTAATGCCGTAAAAACTACAAAAGATATTCTTAAAGAGGAACATGATGTATATTTAATAGACACTGCAGAGAATGTAAATACGGACAATATAAGAAAATTTTCTATTAAAAGATTAACTCTTTTTTTTAAAATTTTTTTACATTTTTTAGTTAAAATCCGGAAATTTGACATTGTTTATATGACGATTTCAATGTCATTAGGTGGTTTTTTAAGAGATATGATTTTTATTATTTCCTCAAAGATTTTCTCAAAGAAAATCTTTCTTCATCTTCATGGTGGTGGATATAAGAAAAATTTTTTTTTAAAACAAAATAGCCTTATTAAAAAGATTATAATTTTTACATTGAATAATTGTAATAAACTATTCATACTAAGTGAAAATTTTAGAGATGATTTCAGCTTTATAGAAGACACAAAAATTAAGGTACTTGAAAATACAATTAATGTTAAAATTGATAAATCAAATAGAGATATTGATTATTTGAAAATAATTTATATCTCAAATTTTATAAAATCGAAGGGTTATTACTTACTTCTAAAAACATGTAAATTATTAGCTACACAAAAGATAAATTTTAAGTGTGAAATGTATGGTAAATTTTTAAATATCAGTGATGATGAAAAAAATCTTGGTAAAGATCAATTAAAAAATGAGGTAAAAGAATTCATAAGATTAAACAAATTAGAAAATAATGTGACTTTTTCAGAAAATTTAGACTCTGATAAAAAGTACGAAAAGTTAAGAAATTCAAATGTTTTTGTTTTTCCCTCAACATATCCAGGTGAGGGTTTACCCTTATCTTTGATGGAAGCTTTAGTTAGCAAATTACCCATAATTTCGACAAATCATGCTGCTATCACTGATATTGTAAAACATAATTATAATGGATTTATTTTAAAAACATTTAATGAATTAGAGATTGTAAATTACTTATTACAATTTACTAAGAATAAAGAATTATTTAAAACAATGTCTGAAAACTCATTAAAAATTTTTGATGAAAAATTTAATTATGTAAAGATTAAAGGTAAAACGCTTGATGAATTTAAATAAGAAAATTAAATGTGGAATAATCGGTTGTGGTAGAATTTTTCCAAAGCATTATGAAATTTTCTCAAAAAAAATTATACCAAATCTTCAACTGATTGCCGTTTGTGATTTAAAAAAAGAAAAATTGAATGTAATTCAAAACAAAAAGTTAATTAAATTTCAAAACTATAATGAGATCTTTAAAATGAAAAATATTGATACCATAATAATTCTTACGGAAAGCGGAAAACATTATAAGATCGCGAGAGAGGCTTTATTGAGTAAAAAAAATATTATTGTTGAAAAACCCTTATGTTTAAAAATTAAAGAAGTAAATGATCTCATTAAAATTTCAAAAAAAGTAAAAAAAAAAATATTTGTTATTATGCAAAACAGATTTAATAATCCAATTCAACTTGCAAAAAAATATATTAGAAACAACAAATTTGGAAAAATAATAAATATCACTGCAAGAGTAAGATGGTCAAGAAATCAAAATTATTATAATCAGGCTTTTTGGAGGGGAACATGGAAATATGATGGTGGTGCTTTGACAAATCAGGGCATTCATCACATTGATTTATTATATTATCTTGGAGGTAATATTGAAAAAACATTTGCCTTTAGTTCAAAAAGACTTGCAAAAATCCAATCAGAAGATACAGCTGTTGCAGTTTTGAAATTTAAAAGTGGTGCACTAGGTACTTTAGAGGTAACTACCGCGACTAGACCAAAAGATTTAGAAGGCTCAATATCAATTTTAGGTGAAAAGGGGACACTTATAATAGGAGGATTTGCAGCAAATAAAATTCAATTATGTGATTTCATAAATAAAAAAGACAATATCATTAAGAAAAATTATTATGAAAATCCAAAGAATATTTATGGCTTCGGACATAAAAAAATTTATAGCGAAATTGTAAAAAGTCTTAAAAACAAAAAAAATGAAGCTATCCAAGCAAAACATAGTCTTGAAAGTTTAAAGATTTTACATTCTTTATATTCTTCAATCGAAAATAAAAAAATCTTTTCACCAAAAAATACTAAGTTTAATAACAAATTGAATAATGCCTAAGTTAAAAAGAAAAAAAATAGATATTAAAAAAGTAAAAATGGGTAAAAATGTAACTATTTATAGTCCTTCTAATATTTATGAATGTGAAATTGGTGATAATTCATTTATAGGACCCTTTGTTGAAATTCAAAAAGGTGTAAAAATTGGTAAAAATTGTAAAGTGCAATCACATACTTTTATATGTGAGCTAGTAAAAATAAAAAATAATGTTTTTGTGGGTCATGGAGTGATGTTTATAAATGATAAATTTAGAAATTATGGACCGTCAAATAGAAATAAAAAATTGTGGAGTAAAACAGAAGTTGGTAACCAAGTTAGCATAGGATCAAATTCTACGATTTTACCTGTTAAAATTTGTGATAACGTAGTAATTGGCGCTGGCTCGGTTGTTACAAAAGATATTAATACCAAAGGTGTTTATGCGGGCAATCCAGCTAAGAAAATAAAATGAAAGTAAAATTTAATAATCTTTTCTTACAAAACAAGCCTATTTTGGAAGATTCAAAAAAAATATTTGTTAATACATTTAAAAATTCCAAATTTGTATTTGGAAGTGAGATAGATAAGTTTGAAAAAAATTTTAGTAAAATTTTGGGTTCAAATTATTGTGTTTCTGTAGCCAATGGTACTGATGCATTAATCATAGCTCTAAAGTGTCTTGGTGTTAAATATGGAGATGAAGTAATTACATCTGCACATACCTGGGTATCTACAGCTGGGGCAATAGTCGCTGTTGGTGCAAAACCAATATTTGTAGATACAGATAAATTTTTTTCTATAGATCCAGATAAAATTGAAAAAAAAATCTCAAGAAAAACAAAAGCAATAATACCTGTTCATCTTTATGGACAATCTTGTGATATGGACAAGATAATTAAAATAGCAAAAAAAAATAATTTAAAGATAATAGAAGATTGTGCTCAAGCTCATTTATCTAAATATAAAAATAAATATTTAGGAAATTTTGGTGATGTCGGAACCTTTAGTTTTTTTCCAGCAAAAAATCTTGGTTCAATTGGTGATGCGGGAGCAATAGTATGTAAAAAAAAAAATTTATATCAACTTTTAAAAAGGTATAAAAATCATGGATCAATAAAAAAAAATATTCATGAAACTCTCGGTATAAATTCAAGAATGGATAGTATTCATGCTGCATTTTTAAATAAAAAAATAAAATATCTAAAAAAATTCAATTCTAGAAGAAATAAAATTGCTAAGATTTATTATTCTAAACTTAAAGATAATAAAGATATAGAATTACCTCATTTAAGAATAAAATCTAAACATACTTTTCATCAATATGTAATAAAGGTAAAAAAAAACAGAGATAGATTAATCCAATATTTAACAAAGAAAAATATAGAAGTCGGAATTCATTATCCAAAAATGGTAATTAATTTAAAACCATATAAAAAAAATATAAATAAGAAAGAGTTTAAAAATTGTTTGAAATATGAAAATTTAATTTTATCTTTGCCAATACACCCTTTTTTAACTTACAAAGAAATATTTTTTATATGTAAAAATATTAATAATTTTTTTAAAAAATAATTAGTGAAAATCTTACACTTAATAAATTATTTCAATGATAATCTAGATTATCAAGAAAATAGATTAATAAATTTGCAAAAAATTAATGGTCACAAGGTAAATTTGATAACCTCTGACAGGTTTTTCCCATTTAAAGATTATAATTTGCTTTATAAAAAAACTTTAGGGAATAGAATTGTAGGATCTAAAGAGTATTTATATAAAGGCGTAAGCATCAAAAGAAAAAAAGTATTTTTTGAGAATAAAAATCATGCGCAATGTTTTTTTTTTAATATTTTAGACGTTATAAAACTAAATCCAGATATTATACATATTCACAATTGTGGAACCTACACATTTATTTCAACATTAATTTATTCTTTTTTTTTAAAAAAGAGAGTATTTGTTGATTGTCACCAGGATAAAAATAATACGAAAAATAGTTTTTTAAATAAAGTCCATAATTACATTTGGAAAATCATTTATAGTATATTTAGAACAACAATAATTTGTTTTTTACCAATTAACCAAGATTCTAAAAAGTTTATAAAGGATAATTTTAATATAAGAGATGAAAATATTATAATATCACCCTTAGGTTTTGAAAAATGTAATAAATATGAATTTTATTACAAGAAGAAGTTACAATTTTTTAAATACTTTAAAAATAACGGAGAAAAAGACATAGTTATAATAAATTCTGGCAAACAAAACCACTCAAAAAAAATTGATAAATTAGTTGAATTTGTTGAAATACTTAATAAGAAAAAAATTAACTGCAAATTACTTTTGATAGGAAACAGTCCAAGAGAATATGATATTCTTTTAAAAAGTAAAATTACAAAAACCCACCGCGTTATAGGCCAAAATAAGATTTTACAATTACCTTTTCAAGATAAAAAAAGCCTTAGATATTTTTTAACTATATCTGACGTAGCTATTTGGCCAGGAATACCTTCAATAACTATCCAAGAGTCATTATTTTTTAACAATATTTTGATGCTACCTCAAAAAAGTGCTTCATCCAATCTCTTAACATCAAAATTATTAATATTTCACAGTGACTTAAATAAAACTGCAAATAACTTAATCAGGGTAATTAGGAGTAAAAAAATTATAGAGTCGATTAGAATTAAAAACAGACATGTTCTAAAAAAAATAAGTTGGGAAAAAATAAACAGCGACTTAGAGAAAATTTATGAAAAATAAAAAAATTAATATTTTATTAACAGGAGGTGCGGGTTATATTGGAAGTGTTTTAGCTCAACATCTATTAGAAAAAAATTACAACGTATTTGTAATTGATAATTTGACCACAGGTCATGTGTCTTTGGTTCCAAAGAAGTGTATTTTTTTTCAGGGAGATTTTTCCTCTAAAAGAATATTAAAAGAAGTTTTTAAAAATCGGATAGATATCATTGTCCATATGGCTGCTTATATCGAGGTCGAAGAGTCAATAAAGAAAAAAAGGAAATATATGGATAATAATTACAAGAAATTCAAAATTTTTTTAAAATTCACAAATAAATATTGTAAAAATATAATATTTGCTTCGACTGCCTCGGTTTACAAATCTAAAAATAAACTGATTAAAGAAAATTCAATTATAGATCCGATTAACCCTTATGCAGAGAGCAAATTGCAAGCTGAAAATTTTCTAATAAGTTTCGCTGAAAAAAAAATAAATTATGTCATTTTGAGATTTTTTAATGTTGCTGGTGCTCACAAAAAATTGAAATCTGGATTAGTCACAAATAAACCAACACATTTGATCAAAAGACTCTGTGTATTTGCTGTGAAAAAGAAAAAAAATTTTTCTATATTTGGAAACAGCTATAATACACCAGATGGTACTGCTATTAGAGATTATATTCATGTTTCTGATTTGTGTAACATTATACTTTTAACTATTCCTAAAATTTTAAAAAAAAGAGTTTCAAAAATTTTCAACTGTGGTTATGGAAAAGGTTTTTCTGTAAAAGAAGTTTTCGAAAAGTTTAATAAATTATCTGATTTCAAGCTTAAACCAATCATTAAAAAAGCAAGAAAAGGTGATGTCAAAATTTTAGTCTCTAACTCAAATAAGATTAAAAAATTTTTAAATTGGAAACCACAATTTAATAATTTATCACTAATTTTAAAAAGTAGTATAAGATGGGAAAAAAAAATTAAACAAGAAAATTTTAAGTAATTTTATTAAATGACCAAGAAAATTTATCAAAAAGATATTATTACTTATTTGTCATTTGTATTTATCTCTTTTCCAATTTTATTAATATCAGGTCCATTCTTGTCAGATTTATTGGTTGTTTTCTTCTCAATATTTTTTTTAATAAGATATAGATATTTTCAATTCAGCAGCAAGTGTCGTATTTTTCTTTTTCTTATATCTATATTTTATATTTTGATCAATATTTCCTCAATTTTAAGTGACAACATTTTTTTAAGTTCAAAAAGTACACTACCTTATTTTCGTTTTATTTTTTTCGCATTTGTAATTTCATTGCTTATAAGACAGATAGAAAAAAATGATGTTATTAAAAATTATTTTAATATAATATTTCAATTTATATTTATATTTTTATTCATTGATAGTTTTTATCAATTTGTCAATTTAGAAAATCTATTTGGTTTCAGGATTTCTGAGCATATGAGTGACGAAAGAGTAAGCAGTCTATTTGGAGAAGAATTAATTTTAGGTAGTTATATTTCAAAAATAATGTTTCTTTATTTAGGATTCCTTCACGGAAAACAAAATAATCCCAAAAATTTTTTAAACATAGATTTAAAAATTTTATTTATTTTATTAATCACTCTTTCAACAATTTTCATAAGTGGTGATAGAGCTGCATTCGTTTTAGCAGTAGCAGGAACTTTTATGTATTTATTGATTAATCTAAATTTTAAAGCTACGGGGATAATTGTAGGATTTATGGTAATTATTTTTTTTATATTACAAAGTAACCCAAGTTATAAAAGCAGATATGATGTTTTATTTCAGACTATATTTATTGATAGAGTTATAGGACAATCAACACATCACCAACATTTTAAAACAGCCTATAAAATGTTTGATGAAAGAAAACTTTTTGGACACGGTGTCAAGTCTTTTAGAAATAAATGCAATCTTAAAAAGTTTAATAGCGGGCCAAAATCATGTTCAACGCATCCTCATAATTATTATCTTCAATTATTATCTGCAACTGGAATTTTTACTTTTATAATTTTGACAATTTTTTTTATTTTTATTTTAAAAGAACTGATAGCGAACTTTATCATTAGGATTAAAAAAAAAAAAATAAATAACAAAAAAGTTTGCTATTTAATATCTGTGTTTATTGCAATTTTCCCATTTGCAACTACTGGAAGTTTTTTTAATAATTGGATTTCATTCACTATATTTTTATCTTTGGGATTTTTATTAAGTGAGTATAAAATATTTAGTTATTCAATGAAAAAAAAGTAAAATTTACTTTTAAAATTTGTTTATTATTTTAATGAAAAAAATCTATAATTGAGAAATTTTTTTACCTCTATATTTTTTAAATTTTGCTCATAGTTTGTACAAGGAGATTTTTTATAACCACAAAGTTCATTATTTTTGGTATAATATAAAACGAAATTATCATCATTTTTCTCATAATATGTAGTTTTTTTGTAGATTGTTGGATAAATATTTTTATCAAAATTATTATAAATTTTAATTAAATTTTTAGAAACAAGAACAAATATACTCAAAATTATTATATATTTTAATTTAGAAAAATATTTATTTTTAATAAATAGATATGAAATTAAAAAAAGTTGGATAAAGATGTATGCCAGTCCGTAACGCATTATTGGAAATTTGATGAACCATAAAAGTAATGCGATTAAATTTATGATAAACAAAATTCTAAATAATTTGTTATTTTCTTTTTTATTTGATTTATAAATTTTTTTTCTTTCCAAGATCAATAAAATCAAAATAAGAATTAAAAAAGGTGTGATTTTTTTTAAAATATGTAATCCATGCACATTTGACCACTCTTCGAGCCAAAAGAACTTTTTTAGATAATTTTTTTGAGACTCGATTTTATCAATATTTTTTCCCAGGCTTTTTTGTTTTTTATTATATGTATTCCAATTTTTTGCCCAGGCTTCTGACTCTAGAGAAATTTGATTGGCGTCAATAAAATTTTTATTTTCAGTATTGTACCAGGGTAGCTTATTTATACAGGTAAAGCTTGCAGGATAAACTGCACAACCACTTACAAGAACATTTTTGAGGAACCACAAAAACAAAAAAAATACACAAATCAGATTTGGTAAGTTAATAATTCTTAAACTCTTTTTGGATATCCACAAATAAAAAGATAGTATCAAAGGAACAAAATAAAAAACTTTCAGGGTAAAAATAAAAGAAGCTAATAGAGAAATTTTATTTTTTAAATAGAGTGTATTTGTCTCAAAATTTCTGATAAAAAAACTTATAAAATAAAGAAAGAAAATTGTTGCCACATTATCATTTCCATAATCACTATATCGATTCATTCTTAAACAAATAAATATTAAAGAGGAGACAATAAAAAAATTATGTAGATTATAATAATTATCCTTTTTAAGGATTTTAGAAATTTGATTTATTAAATATAAAAGAAAAAATGAGAACGCTAAAGATATTGGAATTATTGTACCATGAGCTCCAAAGATATGATTATTAAAAAATGCATTAATGTATTGTAGGATAGATATGTGTCCAAACCTAAAATGCATCAGAGATGAGCCAGATAAAATTTTGTACTCATTTACAATATTTGAAAATGGTAAATGATATAAAAAAGCATCAGGATCATAATTGTTAGAAAAAGCCACAAATATTATTGCTATAAAACTGATTTTTAAGGATGTAATTGCAACATCTAGTATATCTCTCAATTTATTTTTATTTTGGAAAATAAAAAAAACTATTATCAACAAAAAAATAGTTGTAGTGAGATTTTTGCTTAAGGGTAAAAAGAAATTTAAAAAAAATGAAATGAAACCTATGTATATAAAACCAAATAATCCACTTTCAACTGAATTTTGTTGAATTTGAATTTTTGATATTTTATTTAAATGGTGCCCCGAGCTTATTAAGAAAATTGATGATAAAAATAAATTTAAAAAAAGAAAAACCATAGTATTAATCATAATTATATCAGTTTATTATGTTTATATGAATTTATTATCAAAAATTTTAATGAAAAATGAATTAATTTAATAAATGTTATTATCAGTAATAATACCAAATTATAATGAGGAAAGAACAATAGAAATTATCGTTGAAAAAGTAATTGTACAGAAAAAAAATATTGAATTAGAAATTATAGTTGTTGATGATTTTTCATCAGATAAATCAAAAGAAATTCTCAATAAATTAAAGTCCAAAGGTAAGATTGATCATTTAATTTTACATGAAAAAAATTATGGAAAAGGTTATGCTATACAAACAGGTTTAAAAATGTGTTCAGGTGAGATTACAGTAATTCAAGATGCTGATTTGGAGTATGATCCGGTGGACTTTCAACGCATGTTATACATAATGAAACAAAAAAAACTAAGTTGTTTATATGGATCTAGAGTTTTAGGAAAGAATAGATACAATCAAAAAAATTTTACCTCTTTTTTTAGAATTTTTGCAAACCATATTTTGACTATTTTTACTAACATAATCTATGGACAAAAATTAACAGACGCTCATACTTGCTATAAAATGGTTGAAACAAATTTGATTAAAAGTCTTAATTTAAAAGAAAAAAAATTTGCTTTTTGTCCAGAACTAACAGCAAAAGTATCCAAAAGAGGTGTTACCATTGAAGAATGTGCAATAAGCTACAAAGGTAGAACTTACAAAGAAGGAAAAAAAATAAATTTTTTTGATGGGTTAGAAGCCATATGGGTATTGATTAAATATAGATTTTATGACTAAACCTTATTTTTCAATAGTTACCACAACTAAAAATTGTCAAAGCACAATTATTGAAACATTAAATAGTGTAAAAATTCAAACTTTTGAAGATTATGAGCATATAGTTATAGATAGTTTTTCTGATGACAAGACCTTTGAATTAATTGAAAATTTTAATTCAAACAAAATTTTTAAAAAACAGATAAGAGACAACAGTTGTTTTGAGGGATTAAATAACGCTTATAAATTTGTGAATGGAAAATTTATTGTTTTATTACACTCGGGAGACTTACTTTATTCTCCACAAACTCTTGAAAAAGTAAAAAAAAATATTGATGAAAAAACTGACTTATTAATTTGCAATTGTATTTATTACAATAAATTAGATAAAATAAAAAGAATATGGGAGATTAATACTAACAATTTAAATTTAAAAAATTGTTATACGATTCCTCATACAGCAACTGTTATGAACACAAAACTTGTAAAGGAAATTGGTGATTATAAGCTAGACTTTAAAATTGCTTCAGATACTGAATATATTTTAAGAATATTTAAAAATAGGCAGATTAATTATATTTTGTTAGCTGACTTTTTGTGTTTTATGAAACTTGGGGGGATGAGTACAAGTTCTAAATTTGTCTTTAAAAAAGTAAAAGAGGATTTGGATATCTATTTAGAGTATTTTGGTAAAATCAAATTTATGATTATCTATTTGAAAAAAATATTTATTAAATTCAGACAATATAGAAAACTTAAAGATAAAGAAATTCATAATAAAAACTTATTACTTATTAAAAAAAATTAAATTACAATTTACTTTATTTTTCTTGATTAATTAAATTATTAGTAATAATAGATTATTTCAGATGAAAAAAAAAGTTGCACTAATTTTCGGAGTTACTGGCCAGGATGGTGCATATCTCTCAAAATTTTTACTAAAAAAAAAATATACAGTTCACGGAGTCAAAAGAAGAAATTCTACTTTAAATACTTATAGAATTGATGATATTTATAGAGCACCATTTTCAAAGAAAAACAAATTTATTCTACATTATGGAGATATATCAGATTCTTTGTCAGTATTTAAAATCATTAAAAAAGTTCAACCAGATGAAATATACAATTTAGCTGCTCAATCACATGTAGCTGTTTCTTTTAACCTCCCAGAATATACGACTAATGTTGATGCTCTTGGAACTTTGAGAATTTTAGATGCTATTGTTCAATCAAAAAAAAAAATAAAATATTATCAAGCTGGATCCTCAGAGATGTTTGGTAAAGTTTTTGAAAATCCTCAAACTGAAAAAACTCCCTTTTATCCAAGAAGTCCTTACGGTGTCGCAAAAGTTTATTCCCACTGGATCACAGTAAACTATAGAGAGTCATATAATTTATTTGCTTGCAACGGAATATTATTTAATCATGAAAGTCCTTTAAGGGGCGAGACATTTGTTACAAAAAAAGTGGTAAGGGCGCTGTGTAGGATTAAACAAAAAAAACAAAAAAAATTATTTGTAGGGAACATTTACTCTAAAAGAGATTGGGGTCATGCAATAGATTATGTAGAAGCGATGTGGAAAATTCTACAATACAAAAAACCAGAAGACTTTGTTATTTGTACCGGTAAACAATATACAATTAAACAATTTATCAACATGGTTGCCAAACAACTAAAAATTAAACTTAGATGGAAAGGAAAAGGGCTCAAAGAAAAGGGAATAGATGAAAATAATAATGTTATTATTGAATGTAAAAAAAAATATTTAAGACCTGCCGAGGTTGATACCCTTAGAGGCAATTATTCAAAAGCTAAAAAACTTCTTAACTGGAAACCAAAACATAATATTCAATCTTTAATCAATGAAATGATAAAGTATGAATATAATTTAAAGGTTTAATGATAAATAAAAAATCTAAAATTTATGTTGCAGGACATAAAGGTTTAGTTGGTTCTGCTATACTGAGAAAACTGAGATCTAAAAAATATTTTAATTTACTTTTAAAAACAAGAAAACAACTTGATTTAACAAATCAATTAAAAGTATTTAATTTTTTAAAAAAAAATAAACCAGATGCTGTGATCATAGCTGCAGCTAAAGTTGGTGGTATTCAAGCAAACAATAAAAATAAAGCAGAATTTATCTATGACAATTTAGCAATTCAAAATAATTTAATTCATGGAAGTTTCAAAGCAGGAGTTAAAAATTTAATATTTCTAGGCTCAAGTTGTGTTTATCCAAGAGATTGTAAACAACCAATTAAAGAGGAATATTTATTATCTGGATATTTAGAAAAAACTAATGAACCCTATGCAATTGCTAAAATTGCAGGTGTTCATATGTGCTCTAGTTATAGCAATCAATATAACCTTAACTATAAATGTTTGATGCCTTGCAACTCATATGGAATTAATGATAATTATGATCAAAACACTTCTCATTTTTTACCTGCTTTAATAAGAAAAATAATTCATGCATTAAAAAATAACAAAGATCACATAAAAATTTGGGGAAGCGGAAAACCACTTAGAGAGGTAATTATAAGCGATGATATTGCAGAAGCATGCATCTTCTTTTTAAGAAAAAAAACTAAAGAGTCTTTAATTAATATTGGTTCTGGTGTAGAGAAAAGTATAAATGATTACGCAAAATTTATAATGAAATATTTGAAATTAAAATTGAAAATTGTAAATCAAAAGAATAAACTTGAGGGAACCCCGAGGAAACTTCTGGATAGTAGCTTAGCCAAAAAATATGGATGGAAGGCAAGTGTTTCTTTAGAGGATGGTATTGGATTTGCAATAAATGATTTTATAAAAAATTTTATTCAAAATGAAATTAAATAATTCAATTATATTTTTTTCAAATTTAAGAAATAAATTTTAAAATATAAAAATATAAAAAAAATTACCACAAATCCTATCAGAGAAAATAAAGAGCCAAAAAAATAATAAATACCAAAACCCAGAAGTGTTATTAAGAAGTTAATTGAGTTTATAATTAAATTGATTTCTAATATTCTAAAATTATATTTTTTTGAAATTTGATAATGAAAGTGGTCATCTCCAGATTGAAATAAGTTTTTCTTTTTAAAAATTCTCACTAAATTTGTACCAAGAAAATCATATATGATTAAAGCTACAGGCCATATCAAAATTGATGGTTTAATTAAGAGATTTGAATATAAAAAAATCATTACAAAACCTGTTATAAAACCTAACAATGTACTACCAGAATCACCTAAAAAAGTTTTTGGTAATTTTAAAAAAGATACATTAAAAAGAAAAAACACAAGAACAGGCACTATTATATGGATGAAACTATAAATAATAGATATTTTTTCATGAAAGAAACAAATTAAAGCAAAAGAAAAAAAAATATTTATAAATAAACTCGATAATAAACCATCTATTCCATCCGAATAATTAAAAGAATTGATAATTAAAAGGCAACATAGAAAAGTAAAAATTTTACTGAAGTATCCTAAGTTGATTATACCAATATATTTATACTCACCGATATCAGTTAAATATAAGCCTTTAGATATTAATAAATAAACTGGAATTGATTGTAATAACAATTTAAAAATGGGGTTAATATCAAACTTATCATCAACAAAACCAACAAGTGATATTATTAACGAATAAAGAAGTATTAAATTTATCATTGAGTATTCAATTTTAGCGATATATATGACTAAACAGTAGTATAGCCCTAGAGCTAAGCCGCCAATATAAGGAGTAGGCTTTGAATGAATTTTTCTTTTATTTGGATAATCAAGTAAATTAACTTTATAAGCAAATTTACTGAGTACAAATAAAATAAAAAATTGTAAAATAAATAAAAAAAATAAATTTATTAACATTTTAATAACTAATATTTAAAATATTTAAGTTTAAGTTTAAATAAATATTTGAGCAAATATTTTATGAAAAAAATTAAAATCGGACTTTTATCACCATTTAATAAAAAAAAATTTCATTTATTGAACAATAAATTATTCGAATTAATCAATTTAGGTATTAAAAATAAAAAAAAAAACTTTAAAAATATTTCTTGCCTTATTTTAGATACTAGAACTTTAAGTTTTTCTATTTTGGAAAAATTTAGTAACTTAAAATTAATATGTCGATTTGGTGTTGGAGTAGATAACCTTGATTTGTCTTATCTTAAAAAAAGAAAAATTGACCTGTGTATCACAAAAAAAAGTATTGTTACACCTGTTGCTGAACATGCCTTAAGTTTTATAATTTCTAGCATCAAATCTTTAAATGAATTTAATTCTATAATTAAAAAAAACGAATATGAAAAAGTTTCAAATTATCCAGTAGTTAAAGATTTAAAAAATAAAGAAGTACTGATAATTGGTTTAGGAAATATTGGAAAAAGATTAGCAAAAATTTTAAAAGTTTTTGATTGTAAAATAACTTTTTATGATCCAAGAGTACCTAAATATAATAATTATAATAAATTAACTATATTAAACACAAATTTAAAAAAATTTGACATTATTTCGATAAATTGTTCTCTAAATAAATCTACTAAAAAAATTATTAATCATTCAACCTTAAGATTTTTTAAAAAAGAAGTAATTATTGTAAATACCTCAAGAGGTGGAATAGTAGATGAAAAATCATTGATAAAATTCTCTAAGAAAAAAAAAATAATATATTGTTCGGATGTTTTTGAACAGGAACCACTCGCTAAAAATTTTAAATTATCCAACTATACTTATAACACATTTACACCACATATATCTACCTCTTCACCTGAAACAAGATTATCAATGTCCGAAGAGGTCATTGAGAACATTAAGTATTACTTTATTACTAAAAAAAAAAATCAAAACTTTTTAACATAATTAAAAGAATTAAAAATATAGAATTTATATTTTAAATTAACTAATAATAGATGTCTAATGTGGAGATATAATTGTTTGACATTTGAATATTCTAAATGTATATCAAGGCCGCCTGGTGATTATTGCGAAAGTGTAATACCCGATCCCATTCCGAACTCGGAAGTCAAGCCTTTCAGCGCCAATGGTACTTTGTCTTAAGACATGGAAGAGTAGGTCATTGCCAGGCTATTAATTAATGAAAGATATCATTGTAGTCACTGGAGGAGCTGGATTTGTTGGATCAAATCTCATTGAATATTTTTTAAAGAAGACTAATAAAAAAATTATCAGCTTAGATAATTATTCTACAGGTTCTAAAAAAAATCATATTAAAAACACAAGAATTAAATATTTAAATTCAGAAACTTCAAAGATAAATTTAAAACTTTCCAAGTTTAAAAAAAATATACATACCGTTTTTCATTTTGGTGAATTTGCTCGTATATATCAAAGTTTCAATCATTTTGATGAATGTTATGACTCAAATACTATTGGTACAAAAGCAGTTTTTAAGTTTTGCTTAGATAATAGAGTAAAATTAATTTACTCTGCAACATCTGCAAGTCTTGGAAATCGAGGTAATGATAAGAATTTATCTCCTTATGCTTTTACTAAGTCAAAAAATTTAGAATTATTAGAAAACCTAAAAAAATGGTTTAATTTTAAATTTGAAGTAATTTACTTCTACAACGTATATGGACCAAAACAGATTAAAAAAGGCAAAATGGCAACAGTAATAGGAATTTTTGAAAATCTTTATGAAAATAAAAAACCTCTTACAGTTGTAAAACCAGGATCACAAACTAGACGATTTACTCATATAAAAGATACTATTGATATATGTTATGAGGCTTGGAAAAAAAACAAGTCAAAACATTATAGTATCTCACATAAGAAATCTTACTCAATTTATGATGTGGCCAAAATGTTTAAAACTAAAATAATCTTTTTAAAACCTAGGAAGGGAGAAAGGTATGCGTCAGCATTAACTAAAATTTCTCAAAAAAATCATATTATTCGAAAATTTGGCAAAATAGATTTGAAAGATTATATAACATCGTTTATTAAAGATTTGAAGTTATGAAAATAAAAAGCTCATTAAAGTCAATTAAAAAAAGAGATCTCAACTCTAAACTTGTAAGAAGAAGGGGTAGGGTTTACATCATCAATAAAACTAACCCTAAATTTAAAGCAAGACAAAAATAATTTCTATGGACAATCAAAACCATAAAGATACTTGGAATAATTTCACTAAATTTGTACTGTGGGGAACTGTCGCTATTATATGTGTTTTAGTTTTAATGGCAATATTCTTATTGTAAAACAATCTGATGATAATTGGATCTATTTTAGAAAATCAAAGTTTTGAAAAAAGAATTGCCATAACACCAGAGATTGTAAAAAAATATATTTCTCTTGGTTTTGAATTATCTTTAGTAGAAAATTATGGTTCACATTTAGGACTCAAAGATGAAGAATATTCTGATCTTGGAGTTAAATTTTTCAAAAATGAGAATGAAATTTTAGAAAATGCAGATCTTATTATTCAATTGGGTATTTTATCTGATGAAAAGATTTCATTAATTGGTGAAAGACAATCTTTAATTGGAGTATTGAACCCATATGAGAATAAAGAGAAGCTTCAGGCCCTGGTGAAAAAAAAAATAAATATTTTTTCATTAGAACTTTTACCAAGAATAACAAGAGCACAATCAATGGATATATTATCTTCACAAGCTAATCTTGCAGGATATAAAGCTGTAATTGAGTCATTTGCGAATTTTGAAAAAGCTGTTCCAATGATGATGACAGCCGCAGGAACAATCCCAGCTGCAAAAGTTTTAGTTGTTGGAGCGGGGGTCGCGGGACTTCAAGCAGTAGCGACAGCAAAAAGAATGGGTGCTATAGTTTTTGGCACAGATGTGAGAATGGCATCTAAAGAACAGGTTGAAAGTTTAGGTGGTAAATTTTTAACTGTTGAAGGTTCAGAAAATCTTGAAACAGCAGGTGGATACGCAAAAGAAGCTTCTGAAGATTTTAAAAAGAAACAAGAGGATTTATTGACAGAAACACTCAAAAAAATTGATATAGTGATATGTACTGCTTTGATACCTGGAAAAAAAGCACCAATTATCATTAAAGACCATATGATAAGTAACATGCAACCAGGATCTGTAATATATGATTTGGCTGCAGTCCAAGGAGGCAATACAGCATTCACAGAAGCGGATAAGATTATTAATAGAAATGGTGTACGAATTATGGGGGAAAGCAATATCTTGAACAGGTTGCCAGTTTCTGCATCTAATTTATATGCAAAAAATTTATTCAATTTTGTAGAAAATTTATACGATAAAGATCAAAAAAAAATTAACATTAATCTAGAAGATGAGATAATAAGTAAAACATTAATTAAATAAAATATGGAAATAGACCCTTTAATATTTAGATTGAGTATATTTATCCTTTCAATTTTCGTTGGGTACTACGTTGTCTGGAGTGTTACCCCTTCGTTACATACACCATTAATGTCAGTAACCAATGCTATTTCATCAGTAATTATTGTTGGAGCAATTATTGCAGGATTATCTGGAGACTCACAAAGTGTGTTCAATACCTCGAGTATATTTGGCTTTATGGCTATTGCTCTTGCAGCAATTAACATTTTTGGTGGATTCTTGGTAACTCAAAGAATGTTAGCAATGTATAAGAAAAAGAAAAAAGATAAATAATGATATCTGCAAATTTATCAGCAATATTTTATTTAGTCTCGGGTGTATTATTTATTCTCGCTTTAAGAGGCCTGTCTTCACCAGAAACATCTAGACAAGGAAATCTATTTGGAATTTTAGGTATGATTATTGCTATAACTGTAACTTTTCTATCAATAGGAACTTTTTCAATTGGTTTTGTTTTTGTCATATTATTTATTGTTGTTGGAGGTTCAATTGGAGCTTTTATAGCGTATAAAATTCCAATGACAGCTATGCCCGAATTGGTAGCAGGATTTCACAGTTTAGTTGGACTTGCTGCAGTCTTTGTAGCTATTTCAGCCTTTTTAAATCCTATCGCATTCAATCTTGGTTCACCTGGTAATATAAAACTTGGAAGTTTAATTGAAATGTCGATTGGTGCTGCAGTTGGAGCTATAACATTTTCAGGATCTGTAATTGCTTTTTTGAAACTACAAGGGATTATGTCTGGTTCACCAATTACATTTAAAGGTCAACATCCACTTAATGCAATAATTTTAATTTCAATAATTGTTTTAATTTATTTATTGTGTTCAACTCAATCATCAAATTTGTTTTGGATATTATTATTTGTTTCATTTTTAATTGGCTTTCTATTGATAATTCCAATTGGTGGAGCAGATATGCCAGTAGTAATTTCGATGCTAAATTCTTATTCTGGTTGGGCAGCAGCTGGAATAGGTTTTACCCTAGAAAATACAGCTTTAATAATTACCGGTGCTTTAGTTGGCTCATCTGGTGCAATACTCTCCTATATCATGTGTAAGGGAATGAACCGCTCTTTTTTTAATGTAATCTTAGGAGGGTTTGGTGCTTCTGATGATACATCAAGTAAATCATCTAAAGAGCAAAAACCAGTTAAAAGTGGTAATGCTGATGATGCTGCATTTTTAATGAAAAATGCATCTTCGGTTATAATCGTTCCCGGGTATGGTATGGCAGTAGCACAAGCTCAGCATGCTTTAAGAGAAATGGTCGATACATTAAAGAAAAATGATATAAAAGTTTCATACGCTATTCACCCTGTAGCTGGTAGAATGCCAGGACATATGAACGTTTTATTAGCCGAGGCAAACGTTCCATATGATGAAGTATTTGAGTTAGAGGAAATCAACAATGATTTTGCAAATGCGGATGTGGCTTTTGTAATTGGTGCTAATGATGTCACAAATCCTGTCGCAAAGACAGATCCGCAAAGTCCAATTTATGGTATGCCAGTTCTTGATGTAGAAAAATGTAAATCTGTATTATTTGTTAAAAGAAGTTTATCTCCCGGATATGCTGGAATAGATAATGATCTTTTCTACAAAGAAAATACTTTAATGTTGTTCGCAGACGCAAAAAAAATGACTGAGGACATTACAAAGAATCTATAAGATTTAATGAGTATAAAAATTTTTTGTGATATTGCAGATTTAGATTTAATTAAAAAATTTAATAAAATTAAAATTGTAAAAGGTTTCACAACAAATCCGAGTTTAATGAGAAAAGCTGGTGCAAAAGATTATAAGTCATATTCAAAAAAAATTCTCAGTGTATGTAAAATTAAACCAATTTCCTTTGAAGTTTTTGCAGATGATCAAAAAGCAATGATTAATCAAGCTTTAAAAATCAATGGTTGGGGAAAAAATATTTATGTGAAAGTTCCCGTTGTAAATTCAAGAAATAAATTTTCTGGAAAAGTTATAAGAGAATTAAATAGTCGAAATATCAAGCTAAATATTACGGCAGTTTATACTGCAAATCAAACAAAGAAAATTTTAAATAAAATAAATAAAAAAACAAAAGTGATAATCTCTATTTTTGCAGGAAGAGCTGGCGATGCTGGAAAGGATCCTGTTCCTGAATTTACTAAAAGTATAAAAATGGCAAAAAAATTTAAAAATGTAGAAATTTTATGGGCGAGTGTAAGAGAACCGTATAATTATACACAAGCGAAACAATTAGGTTGTCATATTATAACAATACCACCAAGCATAATTGAAAAAATCGAAAAATTTGGAAAATCATATCAAAACCTCACTACAGAGACAGTAAAAGCTTTTTTAATTGACAGTAATAAATCTAAATTTAAAATTTGAAAAATTTGGTTGCGGGGGACGGATTTGAACCGCCGACCTTCAGGTTATGAGCCTGACGAGCTACCGGACTGCTCCACCCCGCGATATAATTAAATTCTATTTCTTAATTTATTTAATTTCTTTACTCGCTTAATATTTTCTTGGAGAATTCTCTTTTTTTTTTCAGAAGGTTTCTCATAAGTATTCTTTAGTTTTATTACTTTAAAAAAACCATCTCTTTGAAGCTTTCTTTTTAAAACCCTTAAAGCTTGCTCAACATTGTTATCTTTTACTTCTATTTTAATAAATCCCTCCAAAAAAATGTGTGGATAACATTTTTATAATTTTATGTCTATTAATTTCATTCATATTTTTGTTATTTATTATAATTTTGCTTTCTCTTTCTCTTTTTTTTCTCTTTTTACTCTTCTTTCAGCCTTTTCTATTGCTTCAATTAAATCTTTTTGAGAAAAAAGGTTAAGCGCTACGGGGTCTTTTGGACTTAAATTATTATAATTCCAATAACTTTTATTTCTTATTGAGGTAACAGAATTTTTTGTTATTCCAATCAATTTTGCAATTTGTGAGTCTTTTAATATATTATGTTGCTTGATTAACCATAATGCTGAGTCTGGTTTATCTTGCCTTTTTGATAAAGGGATATATTTTTTAATCTTTTTTTCATCATTTGATATTTCAACATCAATATTCTTAATATTTAAAGGTCTATCATGATCTTTAGAAGATAATTCAATTTCTTCCCTTGAAAGCTGACCAGTTATTATCGGATTATATGCTTTTATACCTTTGGCAACTTCACCATCTGCAATACCTTGAACCTCCACCTCATGTAAATGGCAAAAATTAGCTATTTGTTTAAAAGTTAAAGTGGTGTTTTCAACAAGCCATAAAGCTGTAGCCATAGGCATTAAGGGAGCTTTTGACATCTAGTTTTTTTTTTCTGATTTAAAGTTCTGAAATTTTTTATTAAATTTACTTATTCTCCCTTTATCCATCAGCTTTTGTTTTCCCCCTGTCCAGGCAGAATGAGACTTAGGATCAATTTCTAATTTTAATACATCCCCTTCTTTTCCCCAAGTTGACTTGGTTTCAAAATGAGTCCCGTCAGTCATTTCAACTTTAATTTTATGGTATTTAGGGTGTATATTTTTTTTCATTCGGTGACTTATAACAAAAGATTATTTTAAAACAATTAAAAGTTGCTTATTTTTTCCATTAATTTTTCATTAATATCTGGGCTTGAAGCAATTATTTTAAGATCTTTACAAAAATTAAGGTCAATTTTGTTAATCACACCCCCCGCTTCTTTAACAAGAATTAATCCTGCAGCAATATCCCATAAGTGTAAATTTTTTTGAAAATATCCATCGTATCTTCCGCAGGCTATGTATGCCAGATCTAATGCTGCTGAGCCCGATTTGCGATAAGAAAATTCAATTTCTTTGTCAACTGTTCCACTAGTAGCAAATAAGCATTCTTGTATATTATTTTTTTTTGACACCCTAATTCTTTTATTGTTTAAGAAAGCTCCATTATTTTTTTCAGCATAAAACATCTCATCTTTTATTGGATCAAAAATTAGACCAGAAATTATTTCATTTTCATGTTTTAGAGCGATTGAAATTGCAAAATGAGGAATTCCGTGTAAGAAATTTACTGTTCCATCTATTGGGTCAATTACCCATGTGTTTTTGTTGTCTTTATTTTCTTTGACACCATTTTCTTCACTTATAATTGAGTAATCAGGTCTACCCCTTGCTAATTCTTCTATTATTATTTTTTCGGTTTTTACATCAGAGTTTGTTACAAAATCTGAGGGTCCTTTTTTAGATACTTGAAGTTTTTCAACTTCTCCAAAATCTCTAATAAGTATTTTGGATGCTTTTTCACAAGCTTTAATCATCAAGTTTAAATTAGCAGAAATAGAATTCATTTTTAAATTTTTTTTACGTATTCTAAATTTCTTGTGTCAATAATTATGTGATCACCAGACTCAATAAATGGTGGTACTTGTATATTTAATCCATTATCTAAAGTTGCAGGCTTGTAAGAAGAAGAGACTGTTTGACCCTTTAAAGCTGCATCTGTTGAGTTAATTTTACATCTGACTTGATTAGGTAAATCTACTGAAATTGGCTGATTATTATAAAAACTTATAGTTACATCAAGATTTTCGGTCAGTAATTTGCCTTTTTGCCCGATGATACTTTTTTTAATTTGAACTTGTTCAAAGGATTTAGGACTCATAAAAAAAAAATTATTCTCATCCTCATAAGAATAATTAAAATTAATTTCTTCTAAGGATGCTTTTTCTACAGTCTCACTAGATCTAAATCTTTCATTTAATTTTGTATTTTTGTTTAAACTTTTCATTTCTATTTGCGCAAAAGCTCCACCTTTTCCAGGTTTTACATGTTGTGTCTTTAAGACTTGCCACAAATCATCTTTATATTCAAGCAACATGCCCACTCTTATTTCACTAGCATTTATTTTCATTTTAATTTTTTAATTGCCTCAATAGGTTTAAGTTTTTTATTTTTCCAAATGTAGCCTGAGATAGCTAATAAGTTAGCTTTATTCAACAAAAGTTTTTTATAATTATTTGAGTTGATACCACCAATGGCGACGATTGGTGTTTTTGTTATCTTTCTGGCTTTTTTTAATATATTTAATGAAGTTTTGTAATTTGTTTTTTTTGTATTTGTAGAATAAAAAGCGCCGAAAGCTAAATAATTAGCTTTGTTTTTTAAAGCTACTTTTGCTAATTTGATTGAATTATGACAGGTAATTCCAATTATTTTATTCCCGATCAATTTTCTTGCTTTACGAATATTCATATCATTCTGACCTAAATGGCAACCATCAGCATTTAACTTTTTAGCTAGGTAAACATCATCATTTATTAGGAATTTAACTTTAAACTTTTTACAGATTTTTCTTATTTTCTTTCCAATTACTAACTTTTCTTTAAATTTTTCACTTTTAAGTCTAAGCTGAAAAAAACTCACTTTTTTCTGTGTTAAAACATATCTAAGATTTTGATAAAAAGTTTTATCAATTTTTAATGGAGATATTAAATAGATAAATTTTTTTTTATTAAATCTCAAGATCTTTAGACCAATTTCCTTGAGCAGCTAAAGTGTTCATTTTTGCACGATGGTTAAAGATTTTTTGAGTACCTTCAACATTCTTTGTATTTTTTGACCAAAATTTTAAGGCACTCTGCTGAAGTGCACGTCCATAAGAGTAGCTCATTATGAAATTAGTATCGTTGTATTTATTTATCAAGTCTAAATTTTCTGTTGCCTCTAACTCTGACTGCCCACCAGATAAAAAAGCAATTCCAGGAACTTCTGAAGGAACACATTTTTTTAAGCACTTTAAAGTTAACTTTGCAACCTCATTATTTGAAATTTTATTTTTTGACTTATTTCCAGCTAAAATCATATTTGGCTTTAGAATAATTCCTTTTAAATCTACTTTGTGCAAAATTAATTCCTCAAAACATTTTTCAATTACAATAGAAGTTTTTTCATAGCAATCTTCAGCAGTATGTTCGCCATCCATTAAAACCTCTGGTTCTACAATTGGCACCATATTACATTCTTGAACTATCGCTGAATATCGTGCTAAAGCATGAGCGTTTGAACTTATTGAAAGCTTACTCGGATAATCTTTAGAAATATTGTAAACTCCCCTCCATTTAGTAAATTTTGCACCAATTTTATAATACTCTTTTAATCTTTCTCTTAATCCATCCAGTCCCTCGGTGATTTTTTCATCTGGTGAACCAGCTAGAATTTTCGCTCCTGTGTCCACTTTAATGCCTGGCAATGATCCTGTTTCAGATATTAATTCAGTAATTTTGTTTTTTTGTGATGATATTTGTTTTATTGTTTCATCATACAAAATAACGCCTCCTATACAATCAGTCATACTAGTTGAACTAAAAAGTATTTCTCTAAATAGCAACCTATTTTCAGGAGTTGATGGCACGTTTACATCACTAAGTCTTTTCGTCATAGTATTTGTGCTCTCATCAGCAGCCAAGATACCTTTCCCATTACCAATTATTTTTAAAGCAATATTATTTAATTCAGACATTTTAGTTTAAGGCTTTTATACCAGGAAGGTCTTTTCCTTCAAGATATTCTAAAAAGGCTCCACCAGCAGTTGAAACAAAATTGAAATTACCTAGCGCATTCATTTGATTTAAAACTGCTATTGTATCTCCTCCTCCAGCTATAGAATAAATTTGATTTTTTTCATTTTTTTCAATGATTTTTTTTGTGATTTCATAACAACCTTTAGCAAAGTTTGGATTCTCAAAATATCCTGCTGGTCCATTCCACAAGATAGTTTTGCTTCTCTCAATGATATCCTTAATTTTTTTTATTGTTTTTGGTCCGATATCTAAAATTAAGTCGTCATTAGCAACTTCACAATTTTCTTTGATTACAGCCCTGTCATCCATATTCTTTCCTACCACAACATCTTCTGGATAATTGATTGAACAAGAATATTTTTTTGCTATTTTAAAAATTTCATTTATTGCTGTTTCACAATTATCTTCTTTTATAGATTTTCCGATTGGATTACCTTTATGATTTAAAATATTATTTGCCATCGCTCCAACAATTATAATGTTATCAAACTTAGGTATTAAGTTTCTAATTAGACCTATTTTTGTAGATATTTTAGATCCACCAACAATACAAGTAACTGGTTTTTTTATTTCTGTAGTAACTTTTTTTAGTGCGCTAATTTCATTTTCAAGTTGTAAACCTGCAAATGAGGGTAAAAATTCAGTTATTTTACTTACAGACGCGTGAGCTCTATGTGAGCAAGAAAAGGCGTCATTAACAAATATATCCGCTAGTTCTGCCAAATTTTTTGAGAAGTTTGCATCATTATTTTCTTCCTCTTTATAAAATCTTATATTTTCTAAAAAAATTATTTTATCTTTAGAGTTTTTAAATAAGTCATCTTTATTTATCTTATAAATATCATCTTTAATCAATTTTATTTTTTGACTAGTTTTTGCCTCTAAATTTTCGCAAATTGGTTTTAAAGATAGATCGTTATTTATCTTTCCTTTAGGACGCCCGACATGTGAGACTATTAAAATTTTAGATTTTTTCTTAATTAATAAATTAATAACTGGTAATATCTTGTTAATTCTTGTCTCATCAGTAATCACTCGATTTTTGAGAGGTACATTCAGGTCCAGTCTTAATAATACAATTTTTCCCTCGAGATTTTCATGATCTTTTATATATCTCATTAAGAAATTTTATAAAGGTGTTCTGCAATATCACACATCCTGTTGGAAAAACCCCACTCGTTATCATACCATGCTGAAATTTTACCCATATTTTTACCTATTACATTAGTTAAAGTTCCATCAACAATTGATGAGGCAGAATTATGATTGAAATCTATAGATACAAGTTTTTCTTTTGTAAATTCAAGAACTTTATTTTTTTTGCTAAAACTTTGAAACACTGAATTTATTTTATTTATACTTAAATCTTTTCTTGTACAAAATACAAGTTCAATTAAAGAAACGTTAGGAATTGGCACCCTCATTGCTACACCTTCTAATTTACCTTTAAGAGAAGGAATTATTTCACCAATTGTTTTTGATGCACCAGTTGAAGTTGGCACAATGGATTGACTTGCGGATCGTGCTCTTCTAGGATCTTTATGAGAATTATCTAAAATTCTTTGATCGCTTGTAAATGCGTGAATAGTAGTCATAAATCCTTTTTCAATTTCAAAATTTTCATTTAAAACAAAAGCCACAGGCGCAAGACAATTAGTTGTACACGATGCAGCAGAAATTATTTGATCATTTTTTTTCAATTCCAATTCATTTACCCCAAATACAATTGTTTTATCTGCATTTTTACATGGAGCAGAAACAATAACTTTTTTGGCTCCATTTTTTAAATGGGACTCTAATTTATCTTTAGAATTAAATTTGCCAGTACATTCAAAAACATAATCCACACCATATTTTTTCCAGTTTATATTATTTAAATTGGTTTCTTGAGTAAAAGTAATTTTATTCTTGTTGATTATAAGGTGTTTCTCATCAAAATTAATCTCTGCATTAAATCTTCCATGTATGGAGTCATATTTCAAAAGTGTTGAGCTGGCTTCCGAGTCTGTTCTATTATTTATATGTTTGATCTCTATATTAGTGTAATTATTTTCAATAATTGAACGAATAATCATTCTTCCTATTCTACCCAATCCATTGATTCCAACTTTTATTCTCATAAATTTTCTTTAATTTTTTTAATTATATTTTCATTGCTTATACCAAAATGCTTATAAATATCTTTGTATGGAGCGCTTTTTCCAAAATCATCAATTCCAAAATTTAAACCACTGTAGTTTGTATATTTTTTCCAATAACTTGTTTCAGAGGCCTCTATTGACACAACAAGTTTTGTTTCTGATAAAATTTCATTTTTGTAGCCTTCACTTTGCTGATCAAATAATTCGTGACAAGGCATTGATATTATTTTTGAATAGATACCATCTGTGGCTAATTTATGACCAACTTCACTTGCCAAACTAGTTTCTGATCCGGTTGCGATAATTGTAACTTTTATATCGTTATTAGTTCTAAAAATTTCATAAGCACCTAATGATGACATATTTTTTGTTGAACTTTTAATTCTTACAGGTTTTATTGCCTGTCTTGTTAAGGCAATCACACTTGGTGTATTTTTACTCTCCAATGCTAACTGCCAGCACTCAAAAGTTTCAATAAGGTCAGATGGTCTAAAAACATTTAAATTTGGAATAGACCTTAAACTTGCCAATTGTTCAACAGGCTGATGAGTTGGACCATCTTCACCAAGCCCAATAGAGTCATGGGTAAAAACATATATGACTTTTTGTTTCATCATAGCCGCGAGTCTAATTGATGGTTTACAATAATCGCTAAATATTAAAAAAGTTCCACCATATGGTATTAGACCACTATGAAGCGAAATACCATTCATGACTCCACACATCGCATGCTCTCTCACTCCATAATGAATATAGTTTCCAGAAAAATCACCTGACTTTATAATTTTGTGATTTTTAGTTTTTGTGTTATTTGAACCAGCTAAGTCAGCTGACCCACCTATTAAACTTGGAAGTTTTGATACAATCTCTAAGAATTTTTCAGAGCATTTTCTTGTTGCCATTGGCTCTAGACTTTTTAAATATTCTGTTTTTGCTTTCTCTATAGATCCAATGATGGCATTTTTTGCAAGGTTATATCCTGGTGGAAAATCTTTTTTAAATTTATTAGATATTGACCATCCTGACCAACCTAGTTTTTTAAGCTCTTTACTTAAAATTTTTTCATGTTTTTTCGCTTTTTTAAATGCTCTTTCACCGATTAATTTCCACTCATTCAATAATTTTTTTGGAATTTCAAAGGGACTGTGACTCCAGTTTAATTTTTTTCTTACTAATTTTATTTCATCATCACCCAACGGGCTGCCATGCGAAGAAGCTTTACCACCCTTGTTTGGAGATCCATAACCAATCGTAGTTTTACAAGAAATAGCAAAAGGTTTTTTTGATTTTTTAGCTTTTTTAAGTGCTTTCGATATTTCTTTATAATCATGACCATTAATTTTAATATAATCCCAACCATAACTTCGAAATCTTTTTTCATGATTGTCAGAAACTGCTAAGTTGGTGGGACCATCAATTGAAACAGAATTATTATCGAAAAGCATAATAAGATTCTTTAATTTAAGGTGTCCAGCCAGACTCAAAGCCTCGTGGCTAATCCCTTCCATTAAACACCCATCACCTGCAATTACATAAGTTTTATGATCAATAATTTTTTTTCCAATTTGTTTTTTTAATATTTCTTCTGAAATAGCAAATCCAACTGCATTAGATATGCCTTGTCCCAAAGGACCTGTGGTAGTTTCAATACCAGTATTAGGATGATATTCAGGATGACCTGCACAAATTGAATCTAATTGACGAAAATTTTTAATATCATTCAAAGAAACACTTTTATAACCAGTGAGATAAAGAAGTGAATAAAGTAACATTGATCCATGACCAGCAGAGAGAACAAATCTGTCTCTATTTACCCAACTTGGATTATTTGGGTTAAAATTTAAAAAATCTTTAAATAAAACTGTTACCACATCGGCCATACCCATAGGCATTCCTGGATGACCCGAGTTGGCTTTTTGTACAGCATCAATTGATAAAAATCGAATGCAATTAGCTAATTCCCTATATTGTTTACTCAAAATTATCCTGTCTAGACTTAGAAGATTCTATTTAATATTATAAATATATATATATGAATTTTTTTAGTGAAAAAGAAAAAAAGTTAAATGAGGCCATAGCAAAATTAAAAAATTTAAATCTCAATCATCCAAATATAAATAAAAATATTGAAAATCTTAAGGATCAAAAAAATCAATTAGAAATTGAAAAAAAGGAACTGGAGAAAAAATACGTTTCTTTGGTTAATGAGCATGATGAATTATCTAGGAAATTAGTTGAATTTGAAAGACAAGAAAAAATTGAAAAACAAAAGCAATTGAATTTTTCAGAAAAAATTGATGAATTAAATCAAGAAACAGATATTTTGTTAAATGAAATGGATGAATGGCAAACGTAAGCATTAAATTTAACGGTAAAGAATTTTTACTTTCTTGTGAAGATGGACAAGAAGAACAATTGGAAGAATTATTAATTCAAATAAATCAAAAGTTTAATAAAATTAAAAATGATCTTGGTAATTTAGGTGAAAATAAACTTTTACTTATTACCGCAGTTAAAATTATGGATGAATACTATGAGACACAAAAAAAAATAGAGCAAAAAAAAAAGGAGCTTAATGATTTGTCGAATAAGTTTAAGGAACTTAAGTCCTTAATATATGAGTATAGAGATAAAAAGGAGAATGAAATTAGTAAGTTGAATACAAAACATATTCATTTAAAAAATGAAATTGAGCTGAGTCAACAAAGTTATGAAAAATTGATTGATGAAGCTACGAATGAAATTTCAAATTTTGTAAAAAAAGCAAACTTAGAAAATTTGTCTTAAATTTTGTGAAAAAATCTCAAATAAGAAAAAAATTTTTAAAGCTTAGAGAAAATAAGTTAAAAAAAGTTAAATCAATTAATCACAATGATATTATCAAGCTTTTAAAAAAAAAAGGAATAAAAGGAAAAATAGTAGGAGGATATTATCCTTACAACAACGAGTTAGATTGTATTCAAATTTTGGAAAAATTAGAAAAGAAAAATTACATTATTTCTTTACCAAAAATAAAAAAAAAATTTCAAATGGATTTTATCCAATGGAGCTCCAAAGAGCCATTGGTTATAAACAAATTTGGCATACCAGAACCGAGTAATGGCAAAATAAAATTTCCAGATATATTGTTAATACCCTTATTGAGTTTTGATAAAAAATTGAACCGAGTAGGTTATGGAGGTGGTTTTTACGACAGATATATTCACGGAATAAAAAGAAAAAAAAAACCAATCCTTATTGGGTTGGCATACTCTTTTCAAATAGTTAAAAGCATTCCTATTAACAGATATGATAAAAAACTTGATTTTGTAGTGACAGAAAAAAAAATTATAGAATGAGAATATTATTTTTAGGTGATGTTGTGGGTAGTTCAGGATGTTCAAAATTAGTTCAAAATCTTCCTTCTCAAAAAAAACAAAGAGAGATCGATTTCGTTATTGTAAATGGAGAAAATGCAGATGAAAGTGGGGTTGGTTTAACACCGAAAATTTGTGAACAATTCTTCTCCTCGGGAGTCGATGTAATTACAAGTGGAAATCATATTTGGGATCAAAAAGAAATAATGAAATTTGTTGAAAATGAAAAAAGAATACTTAGACCAAAAAATTTTTTTGAACCCTCTCCGGGAAAAGGGTTTGAAATTTTTACAACTGTTAATAATTTTAAAATTGGAGTTTTAAATTTAATTGGAAATGTTTTTATGAAAAAAAGTAATGATGTTTTTGAAGCAGCAAATCAATTTATTAATAAGTTTAAATTGAAAGAGGATTTCGATTTTTTAGTTGTTGATTTTCATGGAGAAATTACAAGTGAAAAAAATGCAATTGGACATTTTTTTGATGGTAAAGCTTCGCTTGTAGTAGGTACACACACTCATATACCAACTAGTGATGCAAGAATTTTACAAAAAGGTACAGCATATCAAACTGATGCAGGGATGTGTGGTGATTATGACTCAGTAATTGGAATGGACAAAAATAATTCATTAAACAGATTTACGAAAAAAGACTCTTTAAAACATTTTCCAGCAAATGGAGACTCTACTTTATGTGGGGTAGTTGTTGAGTGTAACACAGAAACTGGTTTAGCTAATAAAGTTGAAAGTTACATTTTTGGAGAGCAATTAAAGAATAGTTGATTTATGGCTGGGCATTCACATTGGGCAGGTATTAAACATAAAAAAGGGAAGGCAGATAAGGAAAGATCAAAATTATTCTCAAAGTTATCAAAAGAAATTACTGTTGCTGCAAAATTAGGAGATAAAGATCCAAATATGAACCCAAGATTGAGATCAGCCATTCAAGCCGCAAGATCAGCTAATATGCCTAAAGATAATATTGAGCGAGCTGTTAATAAGTCATCATTAAATAATAGTGCGAATTTTGAAAATTTAAGATATGAGGGCTTTGGACCAAATAAAGTTGCTGTCATTGTAGAAGCATTAACAGATAACAAAAATAGGACTGCGTCAAATATAAGAACTATATTTCAAAAATCGGGGGGCAGTCTTGGAACACAAGGATCAGCTTCTCATAATTTTACTCAACTAGGTATCATAAAAATTAACAGAAATGAAATTTCAGAGGAAAAAATTTTAGATTTAGCTATTGAGGCAGGTGCTGATGAATGTAAATCAAATACAGAATTACATGAAATTCAATGTTCAGTAGTCAATATATATAATATTAAAAAAGAGTTAGAAAAAAAAATTAGTAATTTTATATCGACTGGAATAGAATGGGTTCCATTAAACAATGTACAAATTCCAAAAGAAGATCATGAAACTTTAATAAATTTTTTTATTTCATTGGAGGATGATGATGATGTTCAAAACGTATATTCAAATGCTGAGTTTTTAAATTAAGTTATGTTAATAATTGGTATAGATCCGGGTGTTTCTGGTTCAATTTGTTTTTTTAAAGATGGAAAAATTTTAGATGTAGTTGAAATGCCTGTCATGAATGAAGGAAAAAAAAATAAAAAACAGGTTAATGGAGCTCAAATTTATAATGAAATTACTAAAAAAATTAATAGCAATCCTGAAACTAACATAAGAGTTGTGATAGAGCATGTTACAGCTATGCCAGGGCAAGGAGTAACAAGTATGTTTAATTTCGGTCAGTCTTTAGGAGTCTTAAAGGGTATTTGTTCTGCAATGAGGTTACCGATGTTTTTTGTTAGACCAGCAAAATGGAAAAGATATTTTAATCTAATCAATTCTGAGAAAGATGCTAGTCGAACTAGGGCTATTGAAATATTCCCAGATTTCTCATCGCAGTTATCAAAAAAGAAAGATTCAAATAAGGCTGATGCTATATTAATTGCCAGTTTTTATTATGAAACTTATAAAATTGAGGAATAAATCTTAATAAATAAGTCAAAATCATGACACATTTAAGTGACAGAAGCTGGTATGGAAGCTGATATATCATCACAAGCAGTTGGACTAGCATCAAGTGCTGATTTTTCATTAATGAATTTGTTCATAAGAGCAGATATTGTAGTTAAGTCAGTCATTTTAATACTTATAGCGTGCTCAATTTACTCATGGGCTGTAATATTCGAAAAATTTAAGCTTTTCAAAAAAATTAATAAATCTACTGAAGAATTTGAAAATAAGTTTTGGAACTCTAAGTCTGCAGAAACTTTTTATAACAATCTCCCTGCAACTACTGAAGATCCAATGGCTTTACTTTTTAGAGATGCAATGCAAAATTTACTTAAAAGAAGATCAAAAACTGATTTAAATGTCCGAATGACAACATTGCTCGAAACTGGTATTGAAAAACAAATCACCAAAATTAGTAAAGGTTTTACTTTTTTAGCCACAGTTGGATCGACAGCTCCTTTTATAGGTCTTTTCGGAACTGTTTGGGGGATAATGAATTCATTTCAGTCTATTGCGATTTCTCGAAATACAAGCTTAGCGATTGTTGCACCTGGAATAGCAGAAGCTCTTTTTGCTACTGCCCTAGGTTTATTAGCTGCTATACCAGCAGTTGTCGCTTATAATAAATTTAATAATGATTCAATTAAGTATTATCAGAGATTAGAAAGTTTCTCTAAAAGATTTTTAACAATTATTTAATTAATGGCTTTTAAGTTTAACCGATCATCAAAAGAACCTATGAGCGATATAAATGTTACACCATTTGTAGATGTAATGCTCGTTCTTTTAATAATTTTTATGGTTACGGCTCCATTACTGACGGTTGGAGTGCAAGTTGATTTACCTGAAAGTTCTGCAGACTCACTTCCAGAAGAAGCTGAACCGTTGACGTTATCAATTAACTCTAAAGGAGAAATTTTCATACAAGAGTCGAAAGTAGAATATGAAAAAATAATCGCAAAGGTCTTAGCTGTCTCAAAAAATAGAACTGATACTCGAATTTATGTTAGGGGGGACAAAACTATAAATTATGGCAGAGTGCTTGAAATTATGGGTCTTTTATCTGGATCAGGTTTTACAAAAGTAGCTTTGATTTCAGAGCCATATAAGGAAAGGTAAGAAATTGAATAGAAGTGTAATTATATCTTCTGTTTTACATTTAGTATTTATATTTTTAACCGCCATGAGTTTGCCATTCTTAACAAAAAAACCCATTGATCTTCCCCCAATTGTATCCATTGAGTTAATACAAATTACAGATAAAACAAATATTCCTTTTGCTCCTAAAGCAAAAAAAATTATAGAAGAGGTAAAAAAAAAAGAGGAAAAATTGGTATCCGAGCAGGCGCCACCTAAGAAAATAAAAAAGATTAAACCCGAATCTGTTCCTATGCCCGATAATCTTGTAAAAAATGAAGAGGAATTAAGAGAGGATAAGCAAAATCCTGATGTTGTGGACAATGAAGTTAAGCAAGTTTCAGAGTTTGAAAAAGATGAGCTTTTTGATCCAAATAACATTGCAGCATTGATTGATAAGTCAAAAGAGGAAACAGCTGAAACAATAAAGAAAAATGATAAAGTTACTCAAGATCAAAAAAGGAATGTTGAAAATGCAGGTTTATCTTTAAGCGAGGAGGATGCTCTAAAGGCACAAATATTTGGATGCTGGAGTATACCTTTAGGTTTACCTTACAATGAGAATTTGTTAGTTAGAATAAAATTACAACTAAAACCAGATGGCACGGTAGCTAAATCAGAGATTATAGATCATGCAAGAATGAATAAACCTGGACAAGGTTTTTATAAAGTATTAGCAGAAAGTGCACTAAGAGCAGTTAAATTGTGTCAACCACTAAGGGTTCCAACTACAGGTTACGAAAGATGGAAAGAATTACAATTAAATTTTGATGCAAGAGAAATGTTAGAAGGATAACATATACTTATGAAAATTTTATCACATATCATTATATTTTTAATTTTATTTCCCATAAAGAGTTATGGTCTTATAGAAGTTGATATTACTAGAGGAAATCTGAACCCTCTTCCTATTGCAGTTTCACCTTTGTCAATTGATGAAAATTCAAGAAAAGATTTTGAAAAAATTTTAAAAAAGAGAAATATTGGAGACGAAATTTCGAAAATAATCGAAGTAAATTTAAAAACATCTGGTCTTTTTAATCCATTAGATAAAGACGCTTTTTTGCAAGCACCCGATATTGCTAATCTAAAACCTAGATTTGAAGATTGGAATTTGATAAAGGCTCAGGCGTTAATTACTGGTAAAGTTAGCTACGTTGAAGAAAAATTACGAGTTGAATTCAGACTTTGGGATGTGCTTGCTGGAAAAGAAATGGTTGCATTAGCTTTTACCACAGTGCCAAATAATTGGAGGAGAGTTGGTCATATAATAACTGACAAAGTTTATCAGAGATTGACTGGTGAAAAGGGTTATTTTGATACAAGAATAATTTATGTTGCAGAGGAGGGCCCAAAAACTAAACGTATTAAAAAACTTGCAATAATGGATCAGGATGGAGCAAATAATAAATTTTTAACTTTAGGTAATGAACTTGTTTTGACACCAAGGTTTAATCCAACAAGTCAAATGGTTACATATCTTTCTTATTTTAGAAATTTACCTAGGGTGTATCTTTTGGATATTGAGACAGGAATGCAAGAAGTTGTAGGTGATTTTCCTGGAATGACTTTTGCACCACGTTTTTCACCTGATGGAAAAAAAATTATTATGAGTTTCGCTAAAGATGGAAATTCAGAAATATACACCATGGATTTAGAAAATCGTATTGTGGAAAAAATTACCAATCACCCCTCAATTGATACTTCGCCTTCTTTTTCTCCAGACGGCAAATTTATTTGTTTTAACTCTGATAGAAGTGGATACCAACAAATTTATGTAATGAAAAGTGACGGGAGTAGTGTTAAAAGGATTTCATTTGGTAAAGGTCTATACGGAACACCAGTTTGGTCACCCAGGGGTGACTTGATAGCATTTACGAAGCTTCACAAAGGGAAGTTTTATATCGGTGTTATGAGAACAGATGGTAGCGGGGAAAGACTTTTGACTGAAAACTTTTATCAAGAAGCACCTTCTTGGTCACCTAATGGAAGAGTTCTAATATTTTATAGAGAAACAAAAACTGATGATAAAGGGGAGGGATTTTCTGCTAAATTATGGTCCATTGATTTAACTGGTTATAATGAGAGGATGGTAAAAACCCCTACAGACGCGTCTGACCCATCATGGTCATCATTATTAAGCAATTAATTTAAATTATCTTGATTTTTTAACTTGAAACATCTATTTAGTTGTGAAAAAGTCAAGAATAAGAAATATTGATCAAGGAGCAATAATGAAATTAAACAAAATTCTTAAAAACACTTTATTAATAGTTTTTGCTTGTTTTGCGCTATCTGCTTGTGCAACATCAAAAAAAACTACAGGTCAAATGCAAGGAGATGTTTATACCGGCACAGACACTGTTGAGTATCTAGCATCAGGAGTTCCTGACAGAGTATTTTTTGCAACAAATGAGTCAGTTTTGACAACAGCATCGAGAGAAACTTTAAGAAAACAAGCTGCATACTTGAGAAAAAATTCAAAAATTACAATTGTGCTTGAAGGTCATGCAGATGAAAGAGGTACAAGAGAGTACAACCTGGCACTTGGAGAAAGAAGAGCAAATGCTGCTAAGGACTACTTAATGACGTATGGAATCTCTTCAGACAGGATATCAGTTTTAAGTTATGGAAAAGAAAGACCAGTGGACTCAGGATCAAATCCTTTAGCTTGGTCAAAAAATAGAAGATCTGTAACAGTAAAAGCTAACTAATTTTTTTAATCAAGACCCTTAAACATGTAATTTGTTTAAGGGTCTTTTTTTTGCCATTATTTTAATAATAACCTCAAATATGAAATCGCTAATTAAAAAATTTTATTTAAACACAATATTGTTTTTTTGTTTTTTTCATCCGTCAGTCATATTTGCTGATAATCACAATATTTACGAAACCTTGGAACAAATGCAAAAAGATATTAAAACTCTTGAGAGAGCAGTGTATTCAGGATCTACAGTTGTAGACAGCAATCTCAGCAATACGTCTACGTCATTGGACATAAATTCAGAGGATGTTTTAACAAGGCATTTACTAAAACTTTCAGAAATTGAGACTCAATTTCAAGATTTAACAAATAGATTTGAGGAAATAAATTTTAAACTTGATAAATTGTCCAATAGATTATCTAAGGTTCAAGCAGATAATCAAATAAGATTTCAGGATTTAGAAAATACATCAGTAATAAATGATGATAAAAAAATTTTAACTAAAAATGAGTCTAAAGATAAAATTTTACCAGGAAGCTCACAGCCTCAAGACCTTGGTTCAATTTCATATAAGGACACGAATACTGGTGAGACGTCGCAACAAACACGATCAGTAGACTCAACTGCAACAATTATCACAGAGACTTTTCAAGCGGAGGAAAAAATTCTACCAAGTGAGAAACCAGAAGCTCAATACGAATTTGCGACAAGTTTTTTGAAAGTTGGTGATTATTCAACAGCAGAAAGAGCATTTAGAGAATTTGTGCAAACAAACCCTGAGCATAAACTTGCCGGTAATGCACAATATTGGTATGCAGAAACATTTAGAATAAGACAACTTTATACAGACGCAGCATCTGCATATTTAGAGGGATACCAAAAATATCCCAAAGGTGAAAAAGCTGCAGTAAATTTGTTAAAGCTAGGTGTATCAATGGTCCAGATAGGGGAAAAAGATCAAGGTTGTAAAATGATCAACGGTGTAGAAAAACAATATCCAGATGCAAATCAATCTGTGATACAAAAAGCGAAATATGAGTCTCAAAAATTCGAGTGTAAAAATCAAAATTCCTAAGGTTTTAAAGAATAAACTAAACAATAATAAAATTGGCCAGATTTATAAAAAATTCGAAAAGTCTTTGAATGTTAATAGAGATTTAATAGTTGCTGTATCCGGAGGACCAGATAGTCTCGCCTTAGCTTTCCTCTCTAAAATTTATTCGGTTAAAAAAAAACTTAAAGTAAAGTACTATATTATAGATCACAAATTAAGAACTGGGTCTACTGCTGAGGCAAAATATATAAAAAAAATACTTAGTAGATTTTACATAAATGCTGAAATTTTACATTGGCAAGGTAAAAAACCAAAAAAAAATATTCAATCTTTAGCGAGGTCAAAAAGATTTGAATTATTGCTTATGAAAGCTCAAAAGTTTGGCATTAATCATATTTTGCTTGGGCATCATCAAGGAGACTTATTTGAAAATTTTTTTATAAGAATTATTAGAGGTAGTGGATTAAAAGGTTTAATTTCATTAGGTAAAAAAACTAAATTACAAAATGTTAACATTTTAAGACCTTTAATAAATCAAAAAAAAGAAGATTTAGTATTTATTTCAAAAAAAGTTTTTGATTTTTATGTTAAAGATCCGACAAATAATGATGAAAAGTTTCAAAGGGTGAGAATAAGAAAACTTTTAAACGGGCTCAAGAATGATGGTTTAGATCAAAAAAAATTTTTAAAAACTATTGAAAATTTAAAAAAATCAAATGATGTTGTTAGTTACTATGTTACTAAAAATTTAGAAAATAATTCTTTTTTTTCACATAAAAAAAAATGTCTAATTTTAAACGATAAATTTTTTAAACAACCTCACGAGGTTGTATTTAGATCGTTGTCTGATTCTTTAAATTTTATAAGTAAAAAATATTACTCTGTAAGAGGAAAAAAAATTGATAAAATTATCAAAGAAATTCAAAAAAGCTCATTTTCTAAGAGCACACTAGGAAGTTGTTTGATCGAAAAGGTCAATCAAACGGTCATAATCTCAAAAGAATAATAATTTTCATCAATATTAACCAAAATTGCCACTTGTTTAATCTTAAATAATTCTTATTTTATCACTATGAATTTCAAAAATATTGCAATGTGGGCTGTCATAGTTTTTTTGACTATAGGTCTCTACAACATGTTCAAAAATCCTCAAGCAAACATTCGAGGCAATAATAAAGTAATATTTTCGGAATTTTTGACAGCCGTTGATAATGGAGAAGTTGTAAAAGTAGAAATCCAAGGCAATAATATAAAAGGAACTTATTCGAACGGTAATAATTTCACTACATATTCACCCAACGACCCAAACTTAATAGAGAAGCTTTCGGAAAAAGGTGTCAGTATTTCTGCAGCCCCTATTGAAGAAAAAATGCCATCACTGTTTGGAGTGTTACTTTCTTGGTTTCCAATGTTGTTATTAATTGCAGTATGGATTTTCTTTATGAGACAAATGCAAGGTGGCAAAGGTGGAGCCATGGGTTTTGGTAGATCAAAAGCAAAAATGATGAATGAGCTCAAGGGGAAAGTTACCTTTAATGATGTTGCTGGGGTAGAGGAAGCTAAAGAAGAAGTTGAGGAAATTGTAGAATTTTTAAAAGACCCAAAAAAATTCAGCAGACTTGGTGGAAAAATTCCTAGAGGAGCTTTGTTAGTGGGTCCTCCTGGGACAGGAAAAACTTTACTTGCAAGAGCTATTGCAGGGGAAGCTGGAGTACCATTTTTCACAATATCTGGTTCAGATTTTGTAGAAATGTTTGTAGGAGTTGGAGCATCAAGAGTCAGAGATATGTTTGATCAAGGTAAAAAAAATTCTCCGTGTATAATCTTTATTGACGAAATCGATGCCGTTGGTAGAAGTCGTGGAGCAGGTTTAGGTGGGGGAAATGATGAACGAGAGCAAACGCTTAATCAGCTTTTAGTTGAGATGGATGGTTTTGATACAAACGAAGGGGTAATTATAATCGCTGCAACCAATAGACCTGATGTTTTAGACCCTGCTTTGCTAAGACCAGGAAGATTTGATAGACAAGTGGTCGTATCTAATCCTGATATTATAGGTAGAGAAAAAATATTAAAAGTACATGTTAAAAAAATTAAAATGGCTCCAGATGTAAATTTAAGAACTATTGCAAGAGGTACTCCAGGTTTTTCAGGAGCAGACTTAGCAAATCTTGTTAATGAGGCAGCATTGTTGGCAGCAAGAAAAAATAAGAGAATTGTTACTTTAATGGAATTTGAGGAAGCTAAAGATAAAGTAATGATGGGAGCTGAGAGAAGATCAATGGTCATGACTGAGGATGAAAAAAAACTTACGGCTTACCATGAGGGTGGACATGCATTGGTTTCATTTAATATGCCTAGTTACGATCCAATTCACAAAGCAACAATAATCCCTAGAGGAAGAGCCTTAGGTATGGTAATGAATTTACCAGAGAGAGATAAGCATGGTTATTCTATAAAATATCTTAAAGCTAGGTTGGCAGTCTGCTTTGGCGGCAGAGTTGCAGAAGAACTTATTTTTGGTAAAGATGATATTACCACAGGCGCTGGTGGAGGGACAGGATCTGATATAAATCAAGCAACTCAACTTGCAAGAGCCATGGTAACTAAGTATGGTATGAGTGAGGAAATGGGGCCTGTTGAATATGGCGAAAATCAAGAGGAGGTGTTTTTAGGCAGATCAGTAACACAGACACAATCTGTGTCCGAAGCAGTTGCGCAAAAAATTGACAAAGAAATAAGAAAGCTTGTCGACGAGGGTTATAATCAGGCAAAAAAAATATTAACAGAAAAAATAGATGATCTACATAAAATTGCCAAAGCTTTGATTACATATGAAACTTTGACTGGTGAAGAAATTGAAAACATCATCAACAAAAATATATATCCAAAAGATAAATTGTCTGAAAAATCAGACGAAAAAGATGATAAAAGTTCTGCTCTAGGAGCAATGGGTTTAAAACCAAAAATTGTTCATTAAATAATAATGAAAAGATATTACACAAGAGCGTGTAATTTCTACTATGGTCATCTCTCAAAAGAATTGGTAAAAAAGAAAAAAACCATACCTATACATCAGATTAAAGAAATATCTTTTGATAATATAGAAATTATAACTAGAAAGTCTAAAAAAAGAATTTCGATAGATAGAATTAAATATTTACCTAAAAATTTGAGACATAAAATAAACTTAGATTTAAAAAGAATTAATTCAAAAAAAAAAAACTTTTCTAACTTTAATTTTAAAAAAATTCCAAATATATTAGGAGTATTAAATCTAACTCCCGACAGTTTTTCAGATGGTGGAAAGTTTAATACAAAAAAAAAGGGAATAAATCATGCCATGGACCTCTATAAGAAAGGGGCTGACCTAATTGATGTTGGTGGTGAGTCGACTAGGCCAGGATCTAAATCAATTACTGAAAAAACTGAGTGGATTAGAATTAGTAAGATTTTAAAATTAATTGTAAAAAAATTACCAGTTTCTTTAGACACAAGAAAATCTAAAATCATGGAAAAGGGCATTACATTAGGGGTTAAGCTAATAAATGATGTGTCTGGACTTGAATATGACTCTAAAACTTTGACAGTTCTTAAAAAAAATAAAATTCCTTTTGTAATACAGCATTCAAAGGGGACACCAGAGAACATGCAAAAAAATCCTAATTATAAAAATGAATTATTGGATATTTATGATTATTTTGAAAAAAAAATTAAGTTAATTAGATCTAAAGGTATAAAACATAATAATATAATTTTAGATCCAGGTATTGGATTTGGAAAAAATTTGAAACATAATATGAATCTGTTCAAAAGAATTTCTATTTTTCATTCTCTTGGTTTTCCTATACTTGTTGGGAATTCTAGAAAAAGATTTATCAAGGACGTTTCTAAAGAGAATGACAGTAAAACTAGAATTGGTGGTACGATGGCATCTTCAATATTTTTAATAATGCAAGGTATACAGATATTAAGAATTCATGATGTGAATGAAGTAATGCAAGGAATTAAAGTTTTTAGAGAGCTAATTAAAAATTAATGACAAAAAAATACTTTGGAACTGATGGAATTAGAGGAGCTATAAATAGCAAACATATTAATGGAGATATGTTTTTTAAATTTGGGCTTGCAAGTGGAACTTATTTCAAATCCCAAAAAAAAAAGAAACAAATTGCAATAATAGCTAAAGATACTAGATTATCTGGTTACACTCTAGAACCCGCTCTTGTTTCTGGCTTAGCATCTGCTGGTATGAATGTTTATACTCTTGGGCCTTTACCGACTAATGGGCTAGCAATGCTTACAAAAGAGATGAAGGCTAATATGGGTATAATGATTACAGCTTCACACAATCCTCACTACGACAATGGTTTAAAATTATTTGGTCCTGATGGAATGAAATTATCGGATAAAATCGAAAAAAAAATTGAAAATCTTATAGACAAAAAAATTTCAAAACACCTATCTCAACCTAAAATGTTAGGACGAGTTAAAAGATTGGAAACTGGAACAAAAAAATACATTAAAATATTACAAAAAAATTTTCCAAAAGAGTTTAATCTAAGAGGATTAAAAATTGTTATAGATTGTGCTAATGGTGCCGGTTATAAAGCTGGGCCTGAATTATTAAAATCACTTGGAGCTAAAGTCATACCGATAGGTGTTAATCCAAATGGTTTAAATATAAACCAAAACTGTGGTTCAACTTTTCCAAAAAAAATTAGATCAGCTGTTAAAAAATATAAAGCTCACATCGGCATATCTTTAGATGGAGATGCTGATAGAATTATAATGTGTGATGAGAAAAGTAATATTATAGATGGAGATCAAATTATTGCTGCCTTAGCAACGAGGTGGAAAAATAAAAAAATGTTAAAAGGCGGTGTAATTGGAACTTTAATGTCAAACTACGGCTTAGAAAAATATTTTAAATCAAAGGGAATAAAATTTATTAGGGCTAACGTTGGTGATAGATATGTTAAAGAAAAAATGCAAAAATATAGATACAATCTTGGTGGTGAGCAATCAGGTCATATTATTTTAGGCAAATTTGCAACAACTGGTGATGGTCTGCTTGTGGCTTTGGAGGCTCTTTTTGCTTTAAGGAAGGGAAAAAAAGCAAGTGAATTTTTTGATAAATTTAAAAAAATACCCCAGCTTTTAGTAAATATCGATGTTAAAGATAAAAATATTATTAATAAACCCGAGATAAGAAAAATTATAAGAAGTGTAGAAAAATTGATTAAGGATAAAGGAAGAATTTTGGTAAGAAAATCAGGCACTGAGTCTAAAATAAGAATTATGGGGGAAAGTGAAAATAAAATACTTTTATCTGAATGTGTTAAAATTATATCTAAAAAAATAAAATAAATTGAAGCCGAACTCTAAAATTTTGATTATTGCAGGCTCAGATTCTTCAGGAGGAGCAGGTATCCAGGCTGATTTAAAAACTGTAACCTCTCTTGGATCTTATGCCATGACAGCTATAACTGCGGTAACAACACAAAACACCACAGGTGTAAAATCAATCATTGGAATTGATCCAAAAGATATTTTCAATCAAATTATTTATACCTGCAACGATATAAGACCTGATGCGATTAAAATAGGTATGTTGCACTCTTCAGGAGTTATAAGATCGGTATTAAAGGCTTTAGATATAATCAAAATAAATAAAATTATTTTGGACCCAGTTATGGTTGCAAAGGGTGGGGCTAAATTGATAGATGATAAGGCGAGTCAATTATTAAAATTAAAGTTAATTAAAAAAGTATTACTAATAACTCCCAATATCCCAGAAGCAGAAATTTTGACTAAAACGAAAATTTTAAATAAAGAGGATATGATTTATGCTGCTAATAAACTTTTAGAATTGGGAGCCAAAAATGTACTAGTTAAAGGTGGACACCTTATAAACAAAAATGTTATTGATATTTTTATTAACAAAAGAGAAATTAAATTTTTTAACAATAAGCGATATAAGACAAAAAATACTCATGGCACAGGTTGTACTCTATCTAGTGCTGTTACAACTTTTGTGTCGTGTGGAAAACCAGTAAAGAAATCTTGTGAGCTTGGTATTATGTATGTAAATTCAGCAATAAAATCAAATCCTAAATATGGAAAAGGTCATGGCCCAATTAATCATCTCACTTCTCTTAAATTAAAAACGAAGTTTAAATAATGAAAAATATTGTCGTTGTTGGATCTCAATGGGGTGATGAGGGTAAAGGAAAAATTGTTGATTGGCTATCTGAACAAGCAGATGTGGTAATAAGATTTCAAGGAGGTCATAATGCTGGACATACTCTTGTGATAGATGGTGTAATTTATAAGCTAAGATTACTACCGTCTGGGATAGTTAGAAAGGGTAAAATATCAATAATTGGAAATGGTGTTGTTGTAGATCCTTGGGCTTTATTAGAGGAAATTAAAGAGATAAAATCTAAAGGTGTAGAGGTTAACACAAATAATTTTATTATATCTGAGTCTGCAAATTTAATTTTGCCTTTTCATAGGGAAATGGATGAAATTAGAGAGGATGCAGCAGGTAAAAGTAAGATCGGAACCACTAGAAGAGGAATTGGACCTGCATATGAGGATAAAGTTGGTAGAAGATCAATAAGAGTTATGGATTTAAGGTCTGAAAAAAATTTAGATCAAAGACTTGAAGCAGTATTAATTCATCATAATGCAATAAGAAAAGGTCTTGGAAAAAAAATTTTTGAAAAAGATCGGTTGAAGTCTGATTTACTTAAAATTGCACCTAGAATATTAGAATTTTCACAACCAGTATGGCTTAAAATTGATGAATTCAAAAAACAAAAAAAGAAAATTTTATTTGAGGGTGCTCAAGGTGTCTTGCTCGATGTTGACCATGGAACATATCCTTTTGTAACATCTTCAAATACAGTTGCATCTAGTGCTGCCACAGGAACAGGTTGTGGAATTAATTCAATAAATTATGTTCTTGGAATTACAAAAGCTTATACAACAAGAGTTGGAGAGGGTCCGTTTCCAACGGAACTAACAGACAGCACTGGTGAATTACTAGGTACGCGGGGGAAAGAATTTGGAACTGTTACAAGCAGAAAAAGAAGATGTGGATGGTTTGATGGTGTTTTAGTTAGACAAACAATTAAAGTTTCAGGTATTAATTCTATTGCTTTAACAAAATTGGATGTCTTAGACGAGTTAAATGAAATTAAAATGTGTGTCGCTTACGAACTTAACGGTAAAAAATTAGACTATTTGCCTGCTGCTGTAGAGGATCAAATCAAAATAAAACCTATATATAAAATTTTTCAAGGTTGGAAAGTTTCCACAAGTGGTATCAAAGATATGGATTCATTACCTGAAAATGCTAAGAAATATATCTTTGCAGTAGAGGATTTTATTGGCGCAAAAGTATCTAGTATTTCAACGAGTCCAGAGAGGGATGATACTATTTTAATTGAAAATCCTTTTGATGTTTAATTTGCGGGTAATAGATTTTTTGACTTAGCTAAAAGCAGCATATGCTTTTGAAGTTTTTCAAACGCCTTATTTTCAATCTGTCTAACTCTTTCTCTACTAATTTTATATATCTTGCTTAAATCTTCTAGAGTAGTTGGATTATCAGTCAGTCTTCTAGAGTATAAAATTTCTCTTTCCCTATCATTAAGAACTTTGATTGAGTCTTTTAATAAATCTTTTCTCTGTTCCAACTCTTCATGATGAGCATATTTTAAATCCTGATCTAGTTCCTTGTCTTCTAACCAGTCCTGCCACTCATCACCGTCTTCACCTACTTGAGCATTTAAAGAAAACTCTTTACCTGAAAGCCGTCTATTCATTGAAACTACCTCTTCTTTACTAACATCAAGTTTATTAGCAATGTGGTCTACATGTTCATCTCTTAAATCACCCTCAGTTTCAGGCGAAATTTGATTTTTAATTTTTTTTAAATTAAAAAATAATTTTTTTTGCGCAGTAGTAGTTCCGATTTTAACAAGGCTCCATGATCTTAGAATATATTCCTGTATCGAAGCTTTAATCCACCACATAGCATAAGTTGCCAATCTAAAACCTTTCTCTGGTTCAAATTTTTTAACAGCTTGCATTAACCCTACATTGCCTTCTGAAATCATTTCATTAACTGGTAAACCGTATCCTTTATATCCCATTGCGATCTTTGCAACTAATCTTAAGTGACTTGTAACTAATTTCTCTGCAGCTTTAATATTTCCAGTGGTTCTCCAGTTTTTTGCAAGCATATACTCCTCTTCCGCGGCTAACATTGGAAATTTTTTGATTTGCTCTAAATATGCAGATAGCCCACCTTCATTAGAAAGGGTTGGCAGATTATTACTTATTGTTGCGCTCATAGGAGTGTTTATTTAATTAATTATACCTAATTTTCAATAATTTATTCTTCAGTGTTTCTAAGCATTTTTAGGATATTATTAAGATCTTGTGGCAAAAGTGAGGAAAAAATCATCTCTTTCTTAGTTTGAGGATGTATAAATCCTAGAGTTTTTGCATGCAGAAATTGTCTATTTAATTTAGTAATTGAATTTTGGATATCTAAATCAATATTTTTTAACTTTTTATATTTTTTTTTATATTTATCATCTCCAACTAGACTATTACCTTTATAATTCATATGAACTCTTATCTGATGTGTTCTTCCTGTTTCTAATTTACATTCAACTAAACTTAAGATTGGTGTTTTCTGATTTTCAAAAATTTCAAGTGTTTTATAATTTGTTATAGCTTTCTTACCTTTAGAACTACTAACTTCCATAAGTTGTCTATTTTTTGAACTACGAGTAATAAATGTTTCAATTCTTCCTGAGGAAGGTCTTAATTTTCCCCATATTAAAAGTTGGTACTCTCTTATAATTGTATGATCACTAAATTGTTTTGATAAATTTTCATGTGTTTCATTGTTTTTTGCAATTACAACTAAACCAGATGTGTTTTTATCAATTCTATGAACAATACCAGGCCTCAACTTGTCACCTATATTTGATAAAGAATCCTTATCATAATGCATCAATGCATTAACAATTGTCTTATCGTAATTTCCAGCCCCTGGATGCATGATTATTCCTGCAGGTTTATTAATTACTAATAGATCATCATCTTCGTATATTATTTCTAATTTAAATTTGTAAGGTTTAAGGGATGCTATTTCAGGCTCTGGAATCTTAAGATTTATAGTATCACCAATGGAGACTTTTTTTGATGGACTTTTAATTATTTCATTATTTAGTGTTAACTTTTCTTTTAAAATTAAATTTTTAATCCTAGTTCTACTAATTAATTCCTCTCTTTTGTTAATTAAAATATCAACTCTTAAATTCTTCTCATCCTCTTTGACTATAAAATTAATGTTTTTTTCCATAAAATATAATATTAATACTATATGCGCTTGTAGCTCAACTGGATAGAGCGCCTGACTTCGGATCAGGAGGTTCTGGGTTCGACTCCTAGCAGGCGCACCAATTATTCACCCATATTAATTAATGTTCCTTTAATTCGAGCTCTCAAAAAAGATAAATAAAATAGAATTATTCCGATGATTAAATAGATCAGGTTTAATAAATATGCTTGTTTTAAATTTGTATAATCAATTGAACCATTTAAAAGTATGTTTCTGGTCTCATCGAAAATATAAACAAGTGGCAAACCTTTTGCTATCAATTGAAATAATTCTGGTAAAATTTCTATTGGATAATATATGCATCCTAAAGGAGCTAGCAAAAATAGGGATGACCATGCAATATTTTCAAAAGATGGACCAAATCTAATTAGTCCTGAACTCACAAACAACCCAAGTGTTATTCCAAAAAGATATAAACTAAGGAATAGGAATAAAAGTGGTAATCCTAATTTTAAAATTGATATACCAAATAAAGGAGAGGTTAGCATTATCGCAGGAACCAATCCTATCAAAGTCCTTATTAAAGCCGTAAAAATTAATGAAATAATAATTTCTTTAAGTTTAAGAGGTGCTATAAACAAATTTGTGAAATTTCTACTCCAGATTTCTTCTAAAAAAAGCATGTTAAAACTAATACTTGATCTAAAAAGAATATCGTAAAGTATTGCGCAAGTTAAAATTACTCCCAAAGTATTGCTATAGTAGTCACTATGTATTGAGAAGAACTTTGAGATAAAACCCCACAAAATTATTTGAATTGTTGGCCAATAAATTAAATCCAAAATTCTTGGTAAAGAACTTTTAATTAAATAAAAGTGTCTTAGGAAAAGACCATACATTTTATTTAAATTCATACTTTTTCCCTTGTTAGTTTTAAAAAAACTTCTTCCATATTTTTTCTTCCATGTTTTTTAATTAACTCCTCTGGTCTACCCTCATCAATAATTGACCCTTTATTCATCATTAAAACTGAAGAACATAGTCTCTCTACTTCTGCCATATTGTGAGATGCTAATAGAATTGATGTTTTATTTCCCTGTTGATATTCCTCTAAAAAACTTCTAACAAAATCACCTGTTTCAGGATCAAGTGATGCCGTAGGTTCATCAAGAAGTAAAACTTTTGGATTATTAATTATTGATTTTGCAAGACTAACCCTATTTTTTTGACCAGATGACAACTCCCCAGTTAATTTATCTATAAATTCGTAGAGTCTTAATTTTTCACACAGATATTCAATTCTTTCCTTATGTTTGTTCACATCATAAAGCCTCCCATAAACTTCTAAATTTTGTCTAACTGTCAATTTTTTTGGCAACTCTATATAAGGTGATATAAAATTTAATTGATTTAATAAATCTACACGTTGATTTTCAATTTCGACTCCATTTATTAAAACTTTTCCTTTTGATGGTTTTAATAAACCTAAAATCATACCGATTGTAGTAGTTTTTCCACAACCATTAGGACCAAGTATACCAATAATTTCATTTTGATTTACTTTAAAAGAAACTTCTTTTACTGCTTCTTTTGTATTATAAGTTTTTGATAATCCTATTACTTCAAGTGGTTTTTTCATTGTATCTCGATGCTCTTAATAACCTATCATTAATTGTTTTACCATATCCTCTATCAGGAATTTTACATACTGCAATCGAGCTGTATTTCTTTTTTTTAATTTTTCTTAAAGTAGAATATAAATTTTTTGCAGCTTCTTTTAGATTTCCTTTTTGTGACAAAAAATAATAATTTGGTTTACTTACTTTTTTCTTTCTAATCAATAAATATGCTTCATCTTTACGAATATTTTTTGCATTAAGTCTGATGGGCAAACCTGGTGAATAATGAACCTTAAGTTGACCTGGTGAAACGATTTTTAAAGGTTTGTTATTTATTGTTATTTTTTTTCTTAGTATTTTTTGAATAGTTGAAACATTTAAGCCCCCCAATCTTAAGATTTTAGGTTTCTCTCTAAGGTCAACAATTGTTGATTCTACTCCAATAGATGATTTTCCGCCCTCAAGTATGTATTTAATTTTTTTTCCAAAATCTTCTTTTACATGATTAGATGTTACAGCACTAACCCTAGATGAGGGATTAGCACTTGGAGCTGCTAAAGGAAATTCTAAAATTTTTAGTAATCTTCTCGTGACTGAGTGTCGCGGAAATCTTACTGCCAATGTATTTTTTTTATTAGTAATTATTTTTGAAATTTTTGATGATTTTTTAAGATTTAGTATAAAAGTTAAAGGACCAGGACAAAATTTTTTATATAGTTTAATAAAGTCATCGTTTAAATGACAATCTTTTTTCAACCTTTGAATATTCAGATAATGAACTATTAGAGGGTTATTTTTTGGTCTTTTTTTAAGTTTAAATATTTTTTGACAGGCTTGGTCTGAGTAGGCATTACCCGCCAAACCATAAACTGTTTCTGTAGGTATAGCAATACACTCCCTTTTATATAGAAGTTTTTTTGCTTTTTTAATATTTGCAAGATTCATTTTCATGTATTATCTGAGAGTATTATATGAAAGATAAAGATTTACCAAATGATTATGAATCTTCGTCTCTGGAGGAATTAACTCTCGAAGCTAATAAGATAATTGAGGATTTAGAAAGTCAAAAAGATTTACAAAATTCAATTGAAAAATATCAAAATTTGATAAAACTTAACAATATCATCGAGAAAAAATTTAAAAAAAAAGCTACTGATATTAATACAAAAACTAAAGATAATATATCTAAGATAACCTCAAAAAATAATGCAAAAAAAACTAAATAAAATTGCTAAAGACACAAATATTTTTTTAAAAAGATTTATTAAAAAGCAAAAAAAATCAGAATTGATTGTACCAATGCAATATGGATTATTTTCAGGTGGTAAAAAAATAAGATCAAAAATACTAGTTGATGTTGGTTCAATATTTAACTTAAATTATAAAACCTTACTAATTATTGGTGCTGCTGTTGAATGTATTCATGCTTATTCACTTATTCATGACGATTTACCATGTATGGATAATGATTTAATAAGACGAGGTAAGCCTTCTACTCATATCAAATTTGGAGAGTCTACAGCTGTTCTTGCTGGAAACTCACTCTTAACTATGGCATTCGAAATTTTGAGTCACAAAGATTTGAATGTCAATGAAAAAACAAAAATTAGATTAATTAATAAAATTTCTGAGAGTTCTGGACATCTTGGGATTGCTGGTGGTCAATATTTAGATCTTAGCTATGAACATAAGAAAATTTCAGAAAAAAAAATAATTGAAATGGAAATAAAAAAAACTGGAAAACTGTTTAGTTTTTGTTGTGTAGCTCCATTAATTTTAAAAAACAAAAGTAAAAAAGATATCCAAAAATTTGAAAATATCGGAGCTAATATAGGATTACTATTTCAAGTTGCTGACGATTTAATTGATTATAATGGAAGTCCTTCTGCTGCAGGAAAAAAAACTGGAAAAGATAAGAAAAAAGGTAAAGCAACTCTTATTAGTTTACTGGGAGATAAAAATACTATTAAATATGCGAATAAACTAATTTTAAAAATTAATACTAAGTTAAAAAAGTATGGACCAAAATCTAAGAATTTAAGCGAGACTCTAAATTATATTTTAAATAGAAATAAATGAAAAAAAATTACGAATTTTTAGATCAGATTAATTTTCCATCAGACTTAAAAAAGATTCCTGAAACAAAACTACAAAAGGTCGCTGATGAATTAAGAGAAGAAATGATTGATGTAGTATCAGTCACCGGAGGACATTTGGGTGCCAGCTTAGGTGTTGTAGAATTAAGCGTTGCACTACATTATATTTTCAATACACCAAGTGATAAATTAATTTGGGATGTGGGACACCAATGCTATCCACACAAAATTTTAACAGGAAGAAAAGATAAAATAAGAACGCTTCGGCAAGGAGGGGGTCTCTCAGGTTTTACGAAGCGTTTAGAAAGTGAATATGATCCATTTGGAGCTGCTCATAGCTCCACTTCAATTTCATCAGCGTTAGGAATTGCAGAAGCAAATAAATTATCAAAAAAATCAGAAAATGTTATTGCAGTAATTGGTGATGGAGCGATAAGTGCAGGTATGGCTTATGAAGCTATGAATAACGCGGGTGCTTCAAAGACTAAAATGATTGTGATACTAAATGATAACGATATGTCAATTGCAAGACCTGTTGGAGCAATGGGAACTTATTTAGCTAAAATTTTTTCTGGTAAAATCTATTTTAGTTTAAGAGAAACTATAAAATTGATTACATCCGCATTTTCAAAAAGATTTAGTGCAAAAGCAGGTAAAGCTGAAGATTTATTAAGATCAGCTGTAACGGGTGGGACTCTATTTAGTTCATTAGGTTTTTATTATATTGGTCCTATAGATGGCCATGATCTTTCTTCATTAATTCCAATTTTAAAAAATGCTAGGGACTCTAAACACCAGGGCCCAATATTAATTCACATTAAAACAAAAAAAGGAAAAGGTTATTCTTTTGCTGAAGAGGCAAAAGATCATTATCATGGAGTGTCGAAATTTAATGTAAAGACTGGAGAACAGGAAAAAAGTTCCAGTAAAATACCATCATACACAAAAGTTTTTGCTGATACTCTGATACAACACGCAAAAAAAGATAGTAAAATAGTTGCAATAACCGCGGCTATGCCAGATGGAACTGGATTAAGCAATTTTCGAAAAGAATTTCCAGACAGAACTTACGATGTTGGTATTGCTGAACAACATGCTGTTACCTTTGCCGCCGGGTTGGCGACTGAGAATTATAAACCTTATGCAGCAATATACTCAACATTTCTTCAAAGAGCATATGATCAAGTTGTTCATGATGTTGCAATACAGAGTTTACCTGTAAGATTTGCGATAGATAGGGCAGGATTAGTTGGAGCTGATGGACCCACACATGCAGGAAGTTTTGATACTACCTATTTAGCAACATTACCAAATTTCATTGTAATGGCTGCTAGTGATGAGGCGGAGTTAGTTAGAATGATAAATACCTCTACAGAAATTAATGATAGACCATGTGCATTTAGATACCCTAGAGGAGTAGGTGTTGGATCAATATTACCTTCGATTAATGAAAAAATAGAGATTGGTAAATCAAGAATTATTCAAGAGGGAAAAAAATTGGCCTTAATAAATTTTGGGGCTAGATTGAGTGAAAGCTTAAAAGCGTCAGAAAAATTAAAAAAAAAAGGAGTAAATATTACAATAGTGGATGCGAGATTTGCAAAACCATTAGATGAAAATTTAATATGGCAATTAGCAACAACTCACGAGGCGATTATAACTATTGAAGAGGGATCCATTGGTGGATTTGGTTCTCATGTAATTGATTTTTTAGCAAAAAAAGGATTATTGGACTCAAATTTAAAATTTAGGTCTATGAAACTTCCTGATATTTTTATAGATCAAGACAAACCTGACAACATGTACAAACAAGCAAATTTAGACTGTATTTCTATTGAAGAACAAATTTTAGATGTATTAAATTCAAATATTATTTTACAAAAACAAAAATAAACTGTTTATCCACATTGAGCTTTATTCAACAAATAATGGTCAAGCAAGACACATGATAACATTGCTTCACCTACTGGCACTGCTCTAATTCCAACACACGGATCATGTCTACCTTTAACAGAAATAGTAGTATTTTTTCCAAATTTATTAATTGTTTTTCTACTTTTTAAAATTGACGAGGTAGGCTTAACAGCAAATGAAACAATTATTTGTTGACCGGAGGAGATACCACCAAGAATTCCACCTGCATTATTTGAATTAAATTTTAATTTATTTTTAGATTGTGAAATTTCGTCCGAATTTTCCTCTCCTGACAATTGTGCAGAATTCATTCCAGAACCAATATTAACACCTTTAACTGCGTTTATGCTCATCATCGCTGAAGCAATATCAGAGTCAAGTTTTGAATAAATTGGTGCTCCTAATCCTGCTGGGATACCATTAGCTCTAATTTCAATTATGGCACCACAAGATGAACCAGCTTTTCTAATGCTTAAAAGATATTTTTCCCATATTTTAAGCATTGATTTATCAGGGCAAAAAAATGGATTTTTATATATTATCTTATCATCCCAATTACTTGTGTCACATCCAAGAATTCCAAGTTGGGTGACTGCGCCAGATATTTTGAATTTTTTACCTAATTTTTTTTCCAAAACTTTTTTTGCTACAGCGCCTGCAGCAACTCTTGATGCAGTTTCTCTTGCTGAAGATCTTCCACCACCTCGGTAATCTCGAATTCCATATTTTTTATAGTAGGTATAATCCGCATGACCTGGTCTAAATTTATCTTTAATATCATTATAATCTTTTGAGCGCATATCTTCGTTATAAATGATTAAACATATGGGAGTTCCAGTTGTTCTTCCCTCAAAAACACCTGACAGAATTTCTACCTTATCGCTCTCTTTTCTTTGAGTAGTAAATTTGGATTGACCAGGTTTCCTCTTATTAAGCTCTACTTGAATATCTTGCTCATTTAGGTTTATAAGTGGAGGACAACCGTCGATTATACAGCCAATTGCGGGCCCATGAGACTCCCCCCAAGTTGTGAAACGAAATAACTTTCCAAATGTATTAAATGACATTAATTATATTGTATAGATTATTTTGTTAAAATTATGAATGAAAAAAACTCACTCGGTCTTAATAAGTGCTTTTTAGATGTAGATGAACCTTTTGAATTATTTGGAAAATGGTTTGATGAGGCTAAAAAGAAAGAAATCAATGATCCAAATGCTTTAGCATTAGGGACTGCTAGCAAAGATGGCATTCCATCTGTCAGAATGGTACTTTTAAAAGGTTTTGATAAAAATGGATTTATTTTTTACACAAATTTAAATAGTCAAAAAGGAAAAGAGATTAAGGTAAATCCAAATGCCACAATGTGTTTTCATTGGAAGAGTTTACTTAGACAAATTAGAATTGTAGGAACATTAAGTCCAGTTAGTGAAAAGACAGCGGATGATTATTATAACTCAAGAGCTTATGAAAGTAGAATAGGTGCATGGGCCTCGAAACAAAGCAACGTTTTAAAAGACAGAAATGAACTTATTGATGCTATGAAAAATTTTAGAAATAAATATAAAGACAAAAATAATGTACCCAGACCTAGTCATTGGTCTGGATGGAATTTAAAACCTTTAACTATCGAATTTTGGCTTGATGGTGATAACAGAATTCATGAGAGATTAAAATATTCATTAAATAAAGATAATATCTGGACTAAGAGTCTTTTAAGTCCCTAAAAATCTCTAGACAGGCTAAATGAGGTTAAATTTTCCAGAATAGTTTTTTCTTTGGAGTCTTTAAATATCGAAAGAGAGTTAGATGCTAAGTTGATATAGTGGTGTGCTTTATGATAACATTTTTTGATAATTTCATATTTTTTTATTAGAGATAACGTATAATTAAAATCATTTTCATTTCTATTTGTTTTTGAAAACATTTTTTTTAGATTTTCTTTTTCTTGGACATTCCCTTTTTCAAACAACAAAATTATTGGAAGAGTTATTTTTCCCTCATAAAAATCTTTCCCAATTCTTTTTCCAAATAATTTTAATTCTGAATTATAATCCAAGGTGTCATCTGCTATTTGGAATGTTAGGCCTAAATTTCTTCCGTAAAATTCTAAAGCCTCTTTTTCTTTTGTTTTCACGTTAGATAAAATAGCTCCAACTTTTGTTGCTGCGGCAAACAACTCAGCAGTTTTTGAGGAGATAATTCTTAAATAAGTTTCCTCTAACATATCTACTTCTCCTTTATGTTGAAGCTGAAGAACTTCACCTTGAGCAATTTTCGAGGAAGTTGATGATAATAATTTTAAAATTTCAATGCTTCCATCCTCTACCATCATTTCAAAACATCTGCTTAACAAATAGTCTCCAACTAAGACAGATGAATGATTATCCCACACTTTATTTAATGTTTTTTTTCCTCTTCTAACAGAACCATTATCAATAACATCGTCATGCATTAAGGTCGCTGAATGAATGAGTTCTACGCAGGCCGCAAGGTTAATATCCCTAGCGCCTTTAGCATAGCCACACAGTTTCGCTGAACCCAAAGTAAGCAAAGCTCTCAATCTTTTACCACCTGTTTTAAGATGATAATCAGTCATTTTGCTGACTAAGCTAACATCACTCTCTAATTTTGACTTAATTTTTTCTTCAACTAAAACTAGTTTATCTTCAACCGAATCTTTTAATTGAAAATAAGAATTGTTTATTTGTTTTTTTAATTGAATTACTGTTCCCATAAATTAAAACAAAGTAGTATATTAAGTTTATTTTTATTACTTATCAATTGACGCACCTAATTCTTCAATTATAAGGTGTCTTTATATTCATTTAAAATTTTGTAAGTATAAAAAATGTTCTCTATTTTTAAAAAGAAAATAATTATCCCACATTTAAAATTAAGTGGTGTAATTGGTAATGTGGGAAAATTTAAACAAGGTATAGATTTTTCTGGTCAAGAAGAAATAATTTCAAAGGCTTTTTCAGTTAAAAAAGCACCTTGCGTGGCAATCACCATTAATTCCCCCGGAGGTTCTCCTGTACAATCTCATTTAATTTATAGCCATATAAGACATAATGCAAAAAAAAACAAAAAAAAGGTTATTGTTTTTGCTGAGGACGTAGCTGCTTCAGGCGGTTATTTAATTGCATGTGCTGGTGATGAAATATATGCAAACTCTAGTTCAATAATAGGTTCAATTGGCGTAATTTATTCCTCTTTCGGATTCACAGAATTGATAAAAAAAATAGGCGTAGAAAGAAGAGTTCATACTGCTGGAAAAAATAAAAGTACTTTGGATCCATTTCTTGATGAAAAAAAAGAGGATATTGAGAGATTAAAAAATATTCAATTAGATTTACACAAAGATTTTATAGATGTTGTTGAAAAAAGTAGATCTTCAAAATTAAAAAAATCAGAAGTTGAATTATTTTCAGGTGAATTTTGGTCTGGGAGAAAAGCAAAAGAGTTAGGTTTGATAGATGAAATTGGAAATGCCAACCAGGTATTGAAAAATAAATTTGGTGAGGATGTGATAATTAAAAAATTTGAAAAATCTAAAAGCTGGTTAACTAAAAAATTGTCATCTTCAAATGACAATATTGATCAGTTAGCAAATATATTAGAGGAAAAATCAGTTTGGCAAAAATATGGCCTCTAAAAAAAATAAAAAAAAACCAAAGTTTCAAACTTTTCAAGATACTATAATTAATTTGCAAAAGTTTTGGAGCAAACATGGGTGTGTAATTTTACAACCTTATGATATGGAAGTTGGAGCTGGAACTTTTCATCCAGCAACTACTTTAAGATCACTAGGACCGAAGTCATGGAAAGCAGCTTATGTGCAACCTTCAAGAAGACCTAGTGATGGAAGATATGGAGATAATCCAAATAGACTTCAACATTATTACCAATTTCAAGTTATAATAAAACCCTCTCCACTAAATATTAAAAAACTTTATTTAAATAGTTTGTCAGCAATTGGAATTAATCACAAAGACCATGATATTAGATTTGTTGAAGATGATTGGGAAAGCCCTACTCTTGGAGCTGCAGGCTTAGGATGGGAGGTATGGTGTGATGGAATGGAAATATCTCAATTTACATATTTTCAACAAATGGCAGGTTTTGAGTGTAAGCCAGTGTCAGTGGAGATAACTTATGGTTTAGAGAGAATATGTATGTTTACTCAACAGAAAAAAAATGTTTATGATTTAGTTTGGAATGATGAGGGTATTGATTACAGGGAAGTTTTTCATCAATCAGAAAAAGAATTCTCAGCTTATAACTTTGAGCATGCTAATACAGAAAATTTATTTAAAATATTTGATATGCATGAGAGTGAGGCAAAATCATTAGTTGAAAAAAATATATCTTTACCTGCATACGATCAATGTTTGAAAGCAAGTCACATATTTAACGTTTTAGATGCCCGTGGAGCTATTAGTGTTGCTCAAAGAGCAGAATATATTAGTCGAATAAGAGAAATAACAAAACAAGCCGCCACAATTTGGGTAGAGTCTCAAACATAAAATGTCAGAATTTTTTTTAGAGCTATTTAGTGAGGAAATTCCTGCTGGTCTTCAAAAAAATTTAAGAGAAAAAATTTTTGAGGACTTTAAAAATTTATTTGAGGAAAAATCAATAAAATCAAAAAAAAATTTTGCTTTTTCAACTCCGAATAGGTTAGTTTTAGTTTTTGAAGGCCTAGATAAACAAATTAAAATTAAATCTAAAGAGATAAGAGGTCCTAAAACTAGTGCCCCTGAACAAGCGTTGGAGGGTTTTTTGAGATCAAACAAAATTGCCAAAAAGGATTTATATAAAAAAAAAACTGAAAAGGATGAATTTTATTTTTACAAAACTGTGGCAACCTCATTAAATACACATGATCTACTAAGTGAATTCATTCCAAAAATTTTAAGTAACTATCAATGGAAAAAATCAATGAAATGGGGTGAATTTGATTTGAATTGGGGAAGACCACTAAAATCAATTTTATCAATATTTGATAAAAGAAGTATAAGTTTTAAATTTCATCATTTGACCTCTTCTAATTTGACTTTTTTAGATAAAGATTTTGAGGATAAAAAAAGATCCTTTGAAAATTTTAAGAAATATGAAAAATTTTTTGAAAACAATGGGGTTATTATTAATCAAAATAAAAGATTAAAAATAATCAATAAATCTTTTTTAAATATACTAGGAAAAAAAGGACTAAAAATTAATGAAAATCCTAAATTAATGGATGAGGTTGTAAATTTAGTAGATAGCCCAAATGTTTTATTGTGCAAATTTGATAAAAAATTTTTATCAGTTCCAAAAGAGATTTTGACCTTAACAATGGAGTCTCACCAGAAATATTTTCCAACATTTAACGATAAAAATGAAATTACAAATGAATTCTTAATTGTAACAAATAAAAAAGACAAAAAGGGACTAATTAGAATAGGCAATGAAAGAGTGGTTGATGCAAGACTAAGTGATGCAGAATTTTTTTGGAATAAAGATAAAAATCAAAATTTAGTAAAAAAAGTGTCAGAATTAAAATCAATGAATTTTTTTAAAGGTCTTGGATCTTATTTCGACAAAGTTCAACGAATGAGGAAAATTGGTGGAATGATTTCAGATGAATTGTTAATTAGTAAAGAGAAAGTAGAATTGTTATCATCAATTTGTAAGACTGATCTTACTTCTGATCTTGTTGGTGAATTTCCTGAACTTCAAGGAATTATGGGAGGGTACTTTTCAGAATATCAACGATTTGATAAAGATATTTCTATTGCTATTTCTGAGCAATATTTGCCAATTGGACTCAATTCAATTGTTCCAAAAAAACCATTCAGTGTCGCTTTATCAATTACAGATAAGGTTGATACCTTAGTTGGTTTTTTTGGTATTAACGAGAAACCCACAAGTTCAAAAGATCCATTAGCATTAAGGAGAATTGCTCTAGGTATAATAAGAACCACTATAGAAAATAGAAAGAATTTGAAATTAAATGATCTTTTGAATTATTCCGCACGTCTTTACGATGATCAAGGATACAGTCTTAAAAATAAAGATTTACAAAAAGAATTACAGGATTTTTTAAAAGATAGATTTAGATATTATCTTAAGGAAAAAGAAATACGTTACGATATAATCGAGGCAACTTTATCATCATTTTCAATAAATGAGTTATTTTCCTCTTTTGAAAAAGCAAAATGTCTAAATAAGGTAATCAACAGTCAAATTGGTATAGATATCAATTCAAGTTATAAAAGAGCATCAAATATTTTAGATCTCGAAATGAAAAATAATGAGATTGAAATAAATGATACAACTGATCCTGGTATTTTTAAAAGTGATTTTGAAAAAAACTTATATAAAAAAATTAATGATATTAAAAAATATTATTCAACCATAAACAGCGATGAAAATTATGAAAAATCATTATCAATTTTAGCTGAAACTAAAAAAGAAGTTTTTGAATTTTTTGATAATGTAAAAGTTAATGAAGACAATGAAACTTTAAGAAAAAACCGTTTGGAACTTATTAATATGTTATGTAAAACGTTTCAAAATTATATAAATTTTCAATTTTTAAAAGCTCATAATGAATAAGCTAATTCTTAATTTTAAGTCTAAAGATTCAAAAAAAATAAAAAATCCAAAAAATTTTTTAGGCGGTAAGGGTGCAAATTTATCTGAAATGGGAAGACTAGGTTTACCAGTGCCTTCTGGTTTCACTATCTCAACAAAAGTTTGTGAAATTTTTTATAAGAATAAAAAAAAATTAAACTCCAAATTAATTAGCCAAATAAAAAAAGAAATTAAAACAATAGAAAAAGATGTATCAAAAAAATTTGGAGATTTGAAAAATCCTCTTCTTTTATCAGTTCGATCTGGTGCAAGAGTTTCAATGCCAGGCATGATGGATACAATTCTGAACTTAGGACTAAATGACAAAACAGTTGTTGCTTTGTCTAACAAAACATCTAATGGAAGATTTGCGAAAGATAGTTATAGAAGATTCATTCAGATGTATGGAAATGTGGTTATGGGTGTTGAAAGTTACAACTTTGAGGAATTGATAGAAAATTACAAGCTAACCAAGGGTGTTTTGATGGATACAGACCTTGATGAAGACGACTGGGATGGGTTGATAAAAGATTTTAAGAATGTGGTTAAACAAAAGACTAATAAAGATTTTCCCCAAGATGTTTATCATCAATTATTAGGGGCAATAAGTGCTGTTTTTTTATCTTGGGAAAGCAAAAGAGCGAAAATTTATAGAAAGCTGAATCAAATTCCTTCTGAATGGGGAACTGCTGTTAATGTTCAATCTATGGTTTTTGGAAATATGGGCAATGATTGTGCAACAGGAGTTGTCTTCACTAGAAACCCGTCAGATGGATCAAATAATATTTATGGAGAATATTTAATTAATGCCCAGGGAGAAGACGTCGTAGCTGGAACCAGAACACCACAGTATATTACAAAGAAGGCAAGAAAGAAGGCGAAAGTAAATGATGAATCTATGGAAGAGTCGATGCCAAAAGTGTATTACGAATTATCTGAAATTTTAAAAAAACTCGAGAAACATTATAAGGATATGCAAGACGTAGAATTCACTGTTGAAAGTGGTAAACTTTGGATATTACAAACTCGGTCTGGAAAAAGAACATCAAAATCTGCAGTTAAAATTGCTGTTGATATGGTTAAAGAAAAGTTAATTACTAAAAATGATGCTATTTTAAGAGTTGATCCAAACTCTTTAGATACTCTTTTGCATCCCACTTTAGATGAGAAAAGCTCAATCAACGTTATAGCAAATGGTCTTCCTGCGTCTCCTGGTGCAGTAAGTGGAAAAGTAGTTTTCACTTCTGAAGAAGCTGAAAGATTAAATGACATGATGCAAGATACGATTTTAGTTAGAGTTGAAACTTCTCCAGAAGATATTCAAGGTATGCATGCTGCAAAGGGAATTTTAACCTCAAGAGGTGGTATGACTAGTCATGCTGCAGTTGTAGCAAGAGGTATGGGCAGGCCCTGTGTTTCTGGGTCTAGTGAAATTGATATTAATTACGACAAAAAAATTTTTAAAACATCTTCATTTGAAATTAAAGAGGGCGATATAATTACAATTGATGGATCAACTGGAAGAGTTATTTTAGGGGATGTTCCAACAATTAAGCCTGAAATATCAGGCGATTTTTCAAAGCTAATGAGTTGGGCAGACAAAATTAGAAAATTGAAAGTTAGGACAAACTCAGAAACTCCATTAGACACAAAGACAGCAAGAGAATTCGGAGCTGAGGGCATAGGTCTTTGTAGAACAGAACATATGTTTTTTGATGAAGAACGAATTTTATCTGTAAGAGAAATGATTTTGTCAAAAACAATTGAAGACAGAAAAAGAGCTTTAGAAAAACTACTACCTTATCAAAAAAAAGATTTTATTGAAATTTTCAAAATTATGTCTGGCTTACCAGTTACTGTAAGATTACTAGATCCACCATTACATGAATTTCTACCAAAATCTGAAAATGAAATACTTGAAGTTGCGAATGTTCTTGGAGTAGACAAAAAAGTATTGATGTCAAGAATAGAAGAACTACACGAGCAAAACCCAATGCTAGGTCATAGAGGATGTAGATTGGGTATTTCTTTTCCTGAAATTTATGAAATGCAGTGTTTAGCAATTTTTGAAGCTTTATCAGATTTAAAAAAGAATAAACAAAAAACAGCTTTTCCTGAAATAATGATACCTCTCGTTTCAACTGAAGCAGAGATAAAGATTATGAAAGATCTTGTTATTAGGACAGCAAGAAATGTGGAAAAAGATAAAAAAATTAAACTAAATTTTTTAGTAGGAACAATGATTGAATTACCAAGAGCAGCTATTAAAGCTCAAGATATAGCAAAACACGCTGAGTTTTTTAGTTTTGGTACAAATGATCTTACCCAAACAACTTTTGGTATAAGTCGTGATGACAGCGGTAAATTTCTGAATGACTATTTAGAAAATAAGATTTTTACCATAGACCCATTTATTTCAATCGATGAAGGGGTTAAAGATTTAATTAAAATAGCAGTTTTAAATGGAAAAAAAAATAATAAAAAAATTAAGCTAGGAATTTGTGGAGAACACGGGGGTGATCCAGTAAGTATAGATTTTTGTTCTAATACAGGTTTGGATTATATCTCTTGCTCACCTTACCGAGTACCTATAGCCAGATTAGCTGCAGCTCAGTCTGAATTAAAAAAGGTCAAATAAATTTAGTGAAAAAAGTTATAGCTTTTCTTACAGTGATCATATTTCTTATTACATTCTCAGTAAATTATTATTTTGAATTTATTGGGTTAGGTGATCCAATTAGATATGATAAAGATTTAATTTATGGTTATGCTCCAAAGGAAAATCAAAAAAAAAAAAGATTTAAAAACTCATTTGTTACGATAAATGAAAGTGGACTAAGGTCAATTGAAAATTGGAGAAGTTCTAAGAAAAAAAAAATATTATTTATTGGTGATAGTGTAACTTTTGGAGGCAGTTATATTGATGATAAAAAGATATTCAGTCATTTAGTATGTGATGAATTAATAAGATTCTCTTGTGGAAACGCAGGTGTTAATGGTTATGGTATAATAAATATGGTAAACCGCTCAAGGTATGATGAAAGAATTCATGATTCAGATATAGTTATTTTCTTATTTTCAGCACTAAATTTTACTCGTGAATATACGAGCTCAGAAACTGCTCATTTTTATTTAAATGATCATGATTTTTTTCTTTCAGGTTTAATGGAAGCAATAAGTTTTTTTTCAACAAAATATGATGTAAATTATCTATTATCTAAAAGAGACAACACAAAAAAATATAATCACGATAGAGAATTGATAGATTATTCCCTAGAACAATTAGCCAAGGAAGCAAAAAGATTAAAAAAAGATAATAAGATCGTGAAAATTTTTTTAAGTGTTGAAAAAAATAGTAAGAAATCTGAAAATCGTTTAAATCAGTATATTTTTGATAGACTTGAAGATTTTGAATTAGAAAATTTTTATTTTTTAAAAAATACATTAAATAAAGTTGATTATTTTGTGGACAATATTCATTTAAGCTCCAAAGGCCATAAAATTGTTGCTGAAAAAATTATTTCAGTAATATCTTTAACTAATTAATCAAGGGGCGTTCTGTTGCCAGGTGCCCCAAAACCCCGTTTGCTTAATTAACAAAGTTAATTAGGCAGCAAGTGCGTAACTTTCGTTAGCAATTATAATTTAGCCCTTTACGGAGGAACAATTCCGAACGAAAGAATAGCCTTTAGTCACCCGTCGAATCTAGTTCACCCCCATAAGTTGTAAATGGTGGAGGTGGTGGGTACTGCCCCCACGTCCGCAATGGTTATTACGAAATTCGTTTATCGTCATAGTTGGAAAACCAACGTGATTAATATAAAAGTAAATTTTAAAGATTCAATAAATTATTCATGAAGTTAACTAAGGAACAGCAACAAGAAATTAAGGAGCAACAGTCTCAGGAAAATAAAACAAAAAGAGTTACTGTAGCTGAATTAGAAAAAATTCTTTATGAGGCAATACCTATTTTAGATCATGGTTTTGTAAGAGTCATTGATTATATGGGAGATGACACCTCAATTGTCCAAGCAGCTAGAGTTTCTTATGGAAAGGGTACTAAAAAAGTTTCAACTGACTCTGGCCTAATAAAGTATTTAATGAGGCACTGGCACAGCACTCCATTTGAAATGTGTGAAATTAAATATCATGTTAAACTTCCAATTTTTATTGCTAGACAATGGATTAGGCACAGAACTGCAAATGTTAATGAATATTCCGCAAGATATTCTATTTTAGATAAAGAATTTTATTTGCCTACAATAGAAAATTTAGCGGCACAATCCCAAAGTAATAGACAAGGAAGAGGAAATGTTCTTACAGGTGATCAAGCTAAAAAAGTTCTAGATTTATTAAAGAAGGATGCAGAACAAACTTACGATAATTATGAAACTATGCTTAATGAAAGATATGATGGCTCAATAATAGATGAAAAAAAAGTTGGATTAGCTAGAGAGCTTGCTAGAATGAATTTAACTTTGAACACTTATACTCAATGGTATTGGAAAACAGATCTTTTAAACTTAATGAATTTTTTAAGATTAAGAGCTGATCATCACGCTCAATATGAAATAAGAGCTTATGCAGATGTGATGTTAGATACTGTTAAAAGATGGGTGCCGATTACATATGAAGCTTTTATGGATTACAGAGTTGGTGGCACAGAAGTATCTTCAAAAGGTAAAAAAATAATTCAAAAATTAATAAGTGGTGAAAAAGTAGATGCTGAAAATTCTGGACTTTCAAAAAGAGAGTGGAATGAGCTTATGTCTGCTTTAGAACTTAAAGGTAAATTGATTTAATCTTTTTTGCTAAATTAATATAGATTTGAGATATCTTATTGTTCGGATTGCTTTCCACTATAGGCTTTCCTTGATCTCCAAATTTACCAACATCTGGATCAATTGGTATTTCAGCTAAAAATTCTTTATCGAATTCTTCTGCTGTTCTTTTAACTCCACCTTCTCCAAAAATTGGATATTTTTTCCCATCATCCCCTGTAAAAAAGCTCATATTATCTATAAGACCCAAAATTTTTACCCCAAGTTTATCAAACATTTTTATTCCTCTTTTAACATCTAGTAGCGCTACTTCTTGTGGTGTAGACACTATAATTGCTCCATTCATTTCAATACTTTGAGAAAAGGTTAATTGAGTATCACCAGTTCCAGGTGGCATATCAACAATTATAAAATCTAAATCTTTCCAATTTACTTTTTGAGTGAATGTTTTAATTGCACTTGTTACCATTGGACCTCTCCATATCATTGGAGTTTTTTCATCCGTTAGAAAGCCTATAGACATACATTGAATATCATATTTTATGATAGGCTCTAGCTTTTGACCATCACTCTTTGGTTTCTCATTTATCCCAAACATTTTAGGAATAGAGGGTCCATATATATCAGCATCTAACAACCCAACTCTACAGCCAATTTGTTTTAAAGCTATAGCGAGGTTTGTTGCAAAAGTTGACTTTCCAACACCCCCTTTTGCACTAGAAATGGCAATAGTAAATTTCGTTCCGTTAATTGGCTTTTTTTCAGTTGATTTCTCACTCAACTTTCTTCGCATTGCGTCACTTAATTCCGGCTTTTCTTTAGGCATAATGTGATCTTAACTTGTTTTTCAGCATAAAGACATTATATAGATTGCCATAATGTCAGATGATTTCAGACAAGGTGGTGGTAGTCCTTGGGGCAAGCCTCCAGGAGGAGGAAGTGGAAATGGTTCAGGTAGAGGACCAACTCCACCAGATTTCGATAAAATTATAAGAGAATTTCAAGAAAAACTTAAAAAGTTTTTACCAGGCGGGAGTTCATCTGGTGGAAAACAAGCTATTTTAGTTTTACTTATTTTAGGTTTTGTTTGGTTGGCAAGCGGTCTTTACAGAGTATTGCCAGATGAGCAGGGCGTAGTTTTAAGATTTGGAAAATTTGTAAAAACTACTCAACCAGGATTAAATTATCATATTCCTTTCCCCGTTGAGTCTGTGCTTACCCCAAAGGTCACAAAGGTGAACAGAATAGATATAGGCTTTAGGTCTGAGAGAGATAGTGGATTTTCTTCTCAAGGTGGTGTTGCTGATGTTCCACAAGAAAGTTTAATGTTAACCGGAGATGAAAATATTGTTAATATAGATTTTTCTGTTTTTTGGGTAATTAAAGATGCTGGAAATTTTTTATTTAAAATTCAAGATCCAGAAGGCACTGTAAAAGCTGCAGCAGAAACTGCAATGAGAGAAGTTATTGCTCGATCAAATATTCAACCTATTCTTACTGAGGGAAGATCTTTAATAGAGACTGATACCCAAGAGATTATTCAAAAAATCTTAGATGAATACACAAGTGGTATCCAAATCACTCAAGTTCAAACGCAAAAAGCTGATCCACCAGATCAGGTAATTGACGCTTTTAGAGATGTACAAGCAGCAAGAGCGGATATGGAAAGATCTAAGAATGAGGCTGAAGCATATGCAAATGATGTTATACCAAGAGCTCGAGGGGAAGCAGCTAAAATATTACAAGCTGCTGAAGCATACAAAAAAGAAGTTGTTGCAAAAGCAGAAGGTGAGGCAAGTAGATTTTTAGCAATTTATAATGAGTATAAAAATGCTAAATCAGTAACACAAGAAAGAATGTATTTAGAGACTATGGAAAAAGTTTTAGCAGACATTGATAAAGTGATTATTGAAAAAAATGCTGGATCAGGTGTAGTGCCATATTTACCATTGCCTGAATTAAAAAAGAAAGTGACTAATTAGAATATGAACATGGGAAAAATTATTGCTGGTATTAGTGTTGCAATAGCTGCAACATTATTCTTTTCAATTTTTATTGTGAAAGAAGTAAATCAAGCTATCGTTTTACAGTTTGGTGATCCGAAAAGAATAATTGTAAAACCAGGTTTAAATTTTAAAATTCCGTTTATTCAAAACGTAGTTTTTTTAGATAAAAGAATTTTAAATTTAGATACTCCACCTGAAGAAGTTATTGCATCAGATCAAAAAAGACTAATTGTAGATGCTTTTGCAAGATTTCAAATAGTTGATCCCTTAAAGTTTTATATTTCTGTGGGTAACGAGCGGGTAGCTAGATCAAGATTAGCAACAATTATTAATTCAAGAATTAGAAATGTTTTAGGTCAACAAGAACTTCAAACTTTATTATCAGAAGATAGAACAAAGCAAATGGCTTTAATTCAAGAAGGAGTTAATAATGAGGCTGAAAACTTTGGGATAAAGATAAATGATGTAAGAATTAAAAGAGCTGATCTTCCTCAGGCAAACAGTGATGCTATCTTTAGAAGAATGCAGACTGAAAGGGAAAGAGAAGCAAAAGAATTCAGAGCAAGAGGTGCGGAGATGGCTGTGACAATTACTTCCACAGCAGACAAAGAAGTAACAGTAATTTTAGCTGATGCGCAAAAAAAATCAGAGATTATGAAGGGTGAAGGTGATGGTAAGAGAAATAATATATTTGCTAGTGCCTTTGGACAAGATCCAGAATTTTTTGCATTTTATCGTGCAATGCAAGCATACGAAAAAGCTTTGATAGGAGGTGAAACTTCATTGATTTTATCACCTGACAGCGAGTTTTTTAAATTTTTTGGAAATATAAAACAGCCTCAATCTAATTAAATATCAATGAGTGAATTGATCATTGCATTTGGTCTATTCTTATTTATTGAAGGTATATTATATGCCATATTTCCATCAAAAATGAAAAGTATGTTGAAAAGATTGGAACTAATTCCCTCAGGACAACTTAGAACTGGTGGATTAGTTTTTGCAATAATAGGTTTTATAATTATTTATTATGCGAAGATTTAATAAAAAAATAAGAGTTTTTCTTATCTCTATATTATTTTTATATAATAGTTCACTTTCCTCTTTTTCAAAGGAAATTCCAGGATCATTCGCTGATTTAGCAGAAAAATTAATGCCATCAGTTGTAAATATTTCAACCACCACAACTGTTACCACTCAGTCAAATCCTTTTCCATTTCAGTTTCCACCTGGCTCACCATTTGAAGATATGTTCAAAGAATTTGGGGCTCCTCAAGAAAGAAAGTCTGCTGCATTAGGATCAGGTTTTATTATTGACGAAAAGGGAATAGTAATTACTAATAACCACGTAATCCAGGATGCAGAGGATATAATTGTAAGAGTTAACGGTGACAAAGAGTTTAAAGCTCAGGTAATAGGAGCAGATCCTCTTTCTGATATAGCTGTTTTAAAATTAGATTCTAATGAGAAATTCATTCCAGTTAAATTTGGAAACTCAGATAAAGCAAGGATTGGTGATTGGGTAATTGCAATTGGTAATCCATTTGGATTTGGTGGAACTGTTACATCTGGAATCATTTCAGCAAGAAATCGTTCATTGGGCTTGACTAGATATGAAGATTACATACAAACAGATGCATCAATTAACTCTGGAAATTCTGGTGGTCCCCTTTTTGATTTAAACGGAGATGTAATTGGGATCAATACGGCAATTCTTGGAAGAAGTGGTTCTATTGGTATTGGTTTTGCAATACCATCTAACAGTGCAAAAATTGTAATAGATCAGTTGGTAAAATTTGGTGAAACCAAAAGAGGTTGGTTAGGTGTCAGAATTCAGGATGTTACAAAAGAGATTGCTGATGTCGAAAATTTAGGTGAGCCTAGGGGTGCTTTAGTTGCAAGTGTTGCTGAAAATAGTCCTTCTCAAAAGGCTGGTGTAAAAGCAGGTGATATCATACTTGAATTTAATGGTGAAAAAATAAAAGAGATGAAAGAACTTCCGACAATCGTAGCTAGAACAGAAGTTGGAAAAAACGTTAAGGTAAAAATTTGGCGAAATAAAAAAGAAATAATTAAAACAATCAAACTTGGTAGATTAGAAACCTCAGAGGATTTCAAAGTAGCAGAGAAAAAAACTTCACCAAAAGAGACTACAATTGACAAATTAAAAATAAATGTAAGATTGATTAATAAAGAAGATATTAAAAGTAGAAATTTACCTAACCAAACATCAGGGTTGGTAATCACTAAAATTGAAAATGATAGCCCACTTAAAGGATCTATAGAGTTAAATAGTATAATTTTAGAGGCACAAAAGAAAAAGATAAGATCGATAGATGACTTATCTGAGGTTGTAAAAAAAGTTTTAAACAGTGATCAAAAAACAATTTTACTGGTTATTTATAATAGTCAAAATCAAAGAAGATATATTGGTATTAAGTTGGATTAATTTATGGATTTTAAATCCAAAATTATTTTAATTTATGGACCCACTGCATCAGGAAAATCAGAATTTGCAGTTAAACTTGCAAAAAAATTGAAGGGTGAAATTATAAACGCCGATAGTATGCAGGTTTATAAAGAACTTAAGATTTTATCTGCTAGACCATCGAAAAAAGATTATAAAAAGATTAAGCATCATTTATATGGATTTCAGTCTGTAAAAGAAAATTACTCATCTGGAGAATGGCTTAAAGCTGCAAAAAAAAAAATTTTAGAAATTAAAAAGAGAAAGAATGTTCCAATAATAGTTGGGGGTACTGGTTTATATTTTAAAACATTAACTGATGGGATAGTTAATATTCCCAAAATTCCAATTCGAATAAGAGAAAAAGTTAGGAAATTGAATAGTTCTATGGGTAATAAAAGTTTTCTACAAAGATTAAAAAAAATTGATCCAGAAATTTTAAATTATGTTAATCCATCTGATACTCAAAGATTGATAAGAGCTTATGAAGTGAAATTATTTACCAAAAAAACGTTACTTGAGTGGTTTAAGTCAACTAAATCGGTATTTGAGGATAAAAACTTTTATAAAATTTACATCGATTACCCAAGAGATATTTTAGTAAATAAGATTCACAACCGTGCTCAAGACATGATCAACAAAGGTGCCATTTTAGAGGTTAAAAAATTTTTGAAAATGAAGGTTTCAAAAAAAAGAACTGCTACTAAGGCAATAGGCTTAATTGAAATTAAGGATTTTATTGATAAAAAAATTGAAATTAATGAGGTTATTGAAAGAATATCAATAAAGACCAGGCAGTACGCTAAAAGACAGGTTACTTGGGGCAGAGGAAATATGATAGATTGGAACAAAATCAGGCATAACAGGCTGAACAACTTTCTTAAGAATATTTAGATATTTTTTTACTTTACCTTGACCAATAAGCACAACTTCAGCTAGATTGCTTAAATGTCTAAATTATATTCAGGAGCTGAAATTGTTTTTAAATGCCTTGAGGATCAAGACGTCGAATTTATTTTTGGTTATCCTGGAGGTGCAGTTCTTCCAATTTATGATGAATTAAAAAATCACTCTTCTATAAAGCATATATTAGTTAGACACGAACAAGGTGCCGGTCATGCAGCTGAGGGTTATGCCAGGTCGTCTGGTAAACCTGGTGTTGTTCTTGTTACTTCTGGACCGGGAGCTACAAATGTAGTTACAGCTTTGACTGATGCTTATATGGACTCAGTACCATTAGTATGTATCTCAGGACAAGTACCAACGCATTTGATAGGAACAGATGCCTTTCAAGAGTGTGATACAACAGGAATTACTAGACCATGCACAAAACATAATTGGTTAGTAAAAGACATTAAGGAATTATCAAAAACTCTTCATGAAGCCTTTAGAGTCGCCACAACAGGAAGGCCAGGTCCTGTTTTAGTCGATATTCCAAAAGATATTCAATTCGCAAAAATCAAATATACGAAACCAAAAAAAGAAAAAAAATCTAATGGAAAATTGCATAACAATTTTTCTCAAGATGAAATTAATGAATTAGTTGACTTAATTGCGAAAGCAAAAAAACCTGTAGTTTATACTGGTGGTGGAGTTATAAACTCAGGCCCAGAAGCAAGTGACTCGTTAAGAGAGTTCGTGAGAATGATTGGTTTCCCAATTACATCAACATTACAAGGTTTAGGAGCTTTTCCTGGTGACGATAGTCAGTTTATAGGTATGCTTGGTATGCATGGAACTTATGAGGCGAATAATGCCATGCATGATTGTGATTTATTAATAAATATTGGAGCAAGATTTGATGATAGGATAACTGGAAAGATAGACGAGTTTTCTCCGAAATCTAAAAAAGTTCATATTGATATAGATCCATCCTCAATAAATAAAATAATTAAAGTTGATTTAGCAATCGTAGGTGATGTAAACGAGGTTCTTAAAGCAGCCATTAAAACTATTAGTCAAAAAAAAAACGGTTTTAAAAATTCAAATAAACAAAATGTTTCTAAATGGTGGGAAAAAATTGAAAAATGGAGAGAAAAAGATTCACTTGGTTTTATAAATAGTAAAGAGACTATTAAACCCCAGCATGCGGTACAAAGATTATATGAATTAACAAAAAATCAAGACACTTTTATTACTACAGAAGTCGGTCAACATCAGATGTGGGCCGCACAACATTATAAATTTGATAAACCAAATAGATGGATGACATCTGGTGGACTTGGAACAATGGGATATGGTCTCCCAGCTGCAGTAGGTGTTCAAATTGCGCATCCTGATAAGCTTGTTATTGATATAGCTGGCGAAGCATCAGTGCTAATGACCATGCAAGAAATGTCAACAGCAGTCCAGTATAATCTGCCAATTAAAATATTTGTTTTGAATAATAAATATATGGGAATGGTAAGGCAATGGCAGGAATTACTTCATGAAAAAAACTATTCCGAAAGTTATTCAGAAGCATTGCCAGATTTCGTAAAATTAGCAGAGGCATATGGATGTAAAGGTATTAAGGCTAATAATCCAGATGAATTAGACCTCAAAATAAATGAAATGTTAGAGCATAAAGGTCCAGTAATTTTTGATTGTAGAGTTGATCCTAATGAGAATTGCTTTCCGATGATACCATCAGGAAAACCTCACAATCAGATGATTTTAGGTCCAAATGATAAAAAAGATAATAAAATTACAGGTAAAGGAAAAGCCTTAGTTTAATGTCAAACCCGAAATCAGCTTATAATATTCCAACAAAAAAAAGTAAATCTGGTACACATATTATTGTAGTCTGGGTAGATAATGAAGCTGGAGTGCTTGCAAGAGTGGTCGGATTATTTTCTGGCAGAGGCTATAATATAGAATCTCTCGCTGTTGCAGAGGTTGATGCAATGAAAAATATATCAAGAATTACTATTGTAACGACTGGAACACCTCAAGTAATTGATCAAATTAAACTACAACTAAAGAAATTAGTCCCAGTTCACAAAGTTGCGGACTTTAAAAGAGAAGATAAAAATGTCATTTTTAAGGAAATGGCTTTGCTTAAAGTTGTGGGAAATAGAAGTAAAATTGATAAGTGTCTTAAAGCTTGCAAAACTTTCAATCCAGTAATATTAGATAAAACAAAAAAATCTGTAGTAATTCAAATTACTGCTCTACGAAGAGAAATAGATAAAATGAATAAAAAATTAAAGTCAAATGGACTTGTAAGTACATCAAGAACTGGTGCAATAGCTATGACTAGAGGTTCTGAAATATTTAAATAAATTTACTAAAGGAGAAAAAAAATGAAAATGTTTTATGAAAAAGATACAGACAGTAATCTTGTTAAAGATAAAAAAATAGCAATCTTTGGTTATGGTAGTCAAGGTCATGCGCATGCATTAAATTTAAAAGATAGTGGTGTAAAGGAAGTTGTTGTAGCCTTAAGAGACGGATCATCAAGTATACCAAAAGCAGAATCAAAAGGACTAAAGGTTATGAATTTATCAGATGCGGCTGAATGGGCAGATATTGTAATGATATTAACTCCTGATGAATTACAAGCATCAATTTATAAAAATCATATTGAGCAAAGAGTTAAAGAGGGATCTTCAATAGCTTTTGCACATGGTTTAAATGTTCATTATGACTTAATAAAAGCAAGAAAAGATTTAGACGTATTCATGGTCGCTCCCAAAGGACCTGGTCATTTAGTAAGAAGTGAATATGAAAAAGGTGGTGGGGTACCATGTTTATTTGCAGTTCACCAAAATGGATCTGGAAAGGCAAGAGATCTAGCTATGTCTTATGCCTCTGCGATCGGTGGGGGAAGATCTGGTATAATTGAAACTACTTTTAAAGACGAGGTCGAAACAGACTTATTTGGTGAACAAACTGTTTTATGTGGAGGATTAGTTGAACTTATAAAAAATGGATATGAAACATTAGTTGAAGCTGGTTATGAACCTGAAATGGCATATTTTGAGACTGTTCATGAAGTGAAATTAATTGTAGATCTTATTTATGAGGGTGGAATTGCTAATATGAACTATTCAATATCTAATACAGCTGAATATGGTGAATATCAAACCGGACCAAAAATAATAAATAAAGAGGAAACAAAAAAAAGAATGAAAGAGGCGCTGGCTGATATTCAATCAGGAAAATTTACCAAAGCGTGGATGGATGAATGTAAAAATGGTCAAAAGAATTTCTTAGCTACTAGAGCAAAATTAGCTGAGCACCCGGTGGAAAAAGTTGGAGCTAATTTAAGAGCAATGATGCCATGGATTGGCAAGAAAAAATTAGTGGATAGTGATAAGAAGTAATTTCTTGTTTCAAATTGGGCTAATTTAGTTGATTTATTTTGCAATCTAAACGATAGGTTGTATATTTCTTGAAAGAAAATTTTATGTCCGAAAAAGAGAAAGTTTACATTTTTGATACAACAATGAGAGATGGTGAGCAATCACCAGGGGCTTCCATGAGCGTTGAAGAAAAAATTCAAATCTCAAGGGTTTTTGATGAAATGGGTATTGATATTATTGAGGCTGGTTTTCCGATTTCATCACCAGGAGATTTTGAGGCAGTAACTGCAATTAGTAAAAGTATAAAAAATTCAATTCCTTGTGGACTTGCTAGAGCAACCAAAAAAGATATTGATGCTTGTCACGAGTCATTAAAATTTGCAAAAAGGTTTAGAATTCATACTTTTATTTCAACAAGCCCTGTTCATATGAAACATAAGCTTAACATGACAGATGAACAGGTATTAGGAGCAATCAAAGAAAGCGTCACTTATGCAAAAAAATTTACTGATGATGTAGAGTGGTCATGTGAAGATGGCACGAGGACTAATCTAGATTTTATGTATAAAACAATCGAGTTAGCAATAAAGTGTGGTGCTACAACAATTAATATTCCAGACACTGTTGGTTATTCAATACCAGAGGAATTTGCTAAAACTATTAATCTTATTAAGAATAATGTTCCTAATATTGATAAGGCAATTATCTCTGCTCATTGTCATAACGATTTAGGATTAGCTGTTGCAAATGCATTATCTGGACTATCAGCTGGTGTAAGACAAATTGAATGCACGATTAATGGTATTGGTGAGAGAGCTGGCAATGCAGCACTTGAGGAAATAGTTATGGCAATAAAAACGAGAGATGATCTATTACCTTATCAAACCGGTATTAAAACAGAATTAATCAGCAAAGCATCAAAAATTGTTTCAAATGCTACAGGATTTCCAGTTCAGTTTAATAAGGCTATTGTTGGAAAAAATGCCTTTGCTCATGAGTCAGGAATTCATCAAGATGGAATGCTCAAAAATAGAGAAACATATGAAATAATGACTCCAGAAAGCGTAGGAGTTAAAAAAACTTCACTAGTAATGGGTAAGCACTCAGGTAGGCATGCATTTAAAGATAAATTAAGTGATCTAGGGTATGCAGATGTTACCGATGATGTTGTCCAAGCAGCTTTTGGTAAATTTAAGATTTTAGCTGATAAGAAAAAACATATTTATGATGAAGATATTGTTGCTTTAGTTGATGATAGTTTAATAATTGATAATAAAATTAATGCCATTAATCTTAAGTCTTTAAAAGTTTTTGCGGGTACAGGAGAGCCACAAAGAGCTGATATGACCTTAGATGTTTTTGGAGATATTAAGAAAACTACTCAAACGGGGGATGGTCCTGTTGATGCAATTTTTAAATGTATAAAAGAACTTTATCCACATGATGTAAAATTATCTTTATATCAAGTTCATGCTGTTACAGAAGGAACGGATGCACAAGCAACTGTAAGTGTAAAAATTGAGGAAAACGATCGTACTACAGTAGGTCAGTCTGCTGATACTGATACTTTGGTAGCATCAGCAAATGCATACTTAAATGCGTTAAACAAAATGTTAATCAAAAGAGAAAAAAAATCACTTTATAAAAATATTGAACATCAAAAAATTAAAGGAGGAGTATAATGGGAATATTTGAGAGGATTAAAAAAGTTTGGAGCCAAGATATGGCAATTGATTTGGGTACGGCCAACACCTTGGTTGTAGTAAAAGGACAAGGAGTGGTTTTAAATGAGCCGTCAGTAGTTGCTATAGTGGAACAAGCAGGCAAAAAACAAGTTTTAGCTGTAGGAGATGAGGCTAAGACTATGTTAGGAAGAACACCTGGCAATATTCAAGCTATTAGACCTTTAAGAGATGGTGTTATTGCAGATTTCATTGTAACTGAGGAAATGATCAAACACTTTATAAAGAAAGTTCATAAAGGAAGCACTTTTGCCAATCCAAGAATTTTAATTTGTGTTCCAACTGGATCTACCCCTGTTGAACGAAAAGCTATTCAAGATAGCGCGTTAGCTGCAGGTGCAAGAAGAGTTCAATTAATTGAGGAGCCAATTGCGGCTGCGATAGGTGCCAATCTTCCAATATCAGAAGCAACTGGTTCAATGGTTGTAGATATAGGTGGCGGAACAAGTGAAATTGCAGTCATGTCATTAGGTGGATTAGTTTACTCGAAATCATTGAGAGTAGCTGGAGATTCTATGGATGGAGCGATGGTAAACTATATGAGAAAAGAATATAATTTGATGATCGGAGATAGCACTGCAGAAAAAATTAAAAAAGAAATAGGAACAGCAATCCCAACAAATAATAATACTTATGCAGTAAAGGGTCGAGATTTAAGATCAGGAACTCCTAAAGAAGTAAATATTACTGAGGAAGACACTGCCGAGGCTCTAAACGATATTTTAAAGCAGATGGTCAATGGTATTAAGGATGCATTAGAAAGTACTCCACCAGAATTATCGGCAGACCTTGTAGATATGGGTTTAGTTTTAACAGGCGGTGGAGCTTTATTAAAAAATATTGACAAACGGTTTTCTAAGGAAACTGGTTTGCCCGTTCACATAGCTGATGACCCATTGTCATGTGTTGCAGTTGGAACTGGAAAAGCTTTGGATCAAGAGCAAACATTTTCTACTATGCTGACTGAATATTAAAAGATGGCCTCTAGCAGAGATGATTTTATAATTGCAATTCGTTCTGCTTTTTTAAAAAAAAGCACTCAACAAAAGTTTTCGTTATTAACGTTAGTTTTTATATCTATTTTTATAATTGTTTTATCTAGTTTTGATTTAAAGTTTATAAGGTATTTAAAAGCAGGAATTAGTGAGGCGGTATATAGATCCTCATTTATTGTCTCAATACCTGAAAACTTTTTAAAAAACACTTTTTTTGAAATAAGGGAATATTCAACTTTTTTTAAAAATTATAAAATAAACAAAGAAGAGCTTAACGAGTTAAAGTCTAAAAGCATCTCAGATAAAATAACTCAATTTGAAAATGAAGAACTAAAAGAGCTTATAAATAATTATACTTTAAGTTCAGATAAACTGTTAGCTAAAATAATTGTTGACCATGACAGCCCATATTTAAAAAGTATCATTATTAACAAAGGTAGTAAGGATAATATTAAAATCGGTACTAACATTTATGATAGATCATATTTAGTTGGCAGAGTGGTTGAGGTAAATTATAAAACCTCAAGAGTTTTATTACTATCTGATCTTAATTCCAATGTTCCTGTAACGATAGCGCCACAAAATATTCAAGCAATTATAACAGGAACTGGTGAGAATTATGGTGAAATAAAATATATTAAAGAGGGTATTTCAAATTTAATTTCACAGGATAGTATAGTTTACACATCAGGCACTGGTGCAATTTTTAAAAGTGGTATTCCTATTGGAAGAGTAGATGTGGCGGATACAGGAAGCTCAAAAAAATTTAAAGTAGACTTTTACAGCGATTTTAGCCAATTAAAGTATGTTTTTGCCGAATTAGTTACTAAAATTGACGTTAAGAATGAAGATCAAAAAGTTGATGCAGGGAATTCACAAATAAATAACACAGTGGATACAAAATTACAAATACTAGAAGAGGAAAAAAAGATTATTGAACAAACAAATTTAAAATTTAAAGATGAGAATGAATTATTAAAAATCACAATTAATAATTTAAATAAACAAATTTCAGACTTTAGAAATGAAGTTTATGATCAAAAACAAATAATCGCTCAGTACAATATTGACTTGGATGAAATTGAGTTTTTAAGATTAAATTTAAAATTTGGTCACACATGTCGTAAGTCTTTCTTAAATAATGATGGTTTTGAAGTTGGAACTTTAGAATACAAAAGTTGTGTAATGAATAAAGGTCAGACTGATGAGTAATTTTAAATCAAGAGGTTTTTACATTAAATTTTACTCTTTTTTACCAATAATAGTGTTATTTATTTCTGTATTAAATGAATTTGACCTAAATTATTTGAAACTTGAATACTTTTCATTCAATTTTCCTTTCATTTTAATTTTTTTCTTTACTTTAAAAGATTTTAAAAATTTTGATTATCTTTTAGTTTTTTTAGCAGGCTTAGTGAATGATACAGTTGTTGGGTTGCCCTTAGGAATTAGCAGTTTATCTTATATATTAATCTGTATCGCAACATCCTATTTGAGAAATATTACCATTAGACCTAATCCAATAAAAGATTGGTTTTACTTTTTATTTATAATTAGTTTGATAAATTCAATAAATTATTCAATTTTGACTTTATTTTTTTCATACGATCTTTTACTTTTAAGTTATCTAGTGAATATTTTTTTTACTTTTATTTTGTATATGTTTTTTGCTTATTTATTTAAATATTATTTAAAAGGTCTAAATGATTAATTCATCAAGTGATAACGTAAAAAAATTAAATTCTATTAATCGTAGAATGTTTATAACGGGATCACTAAAGTTTTTTATAATGGTGGGAATTGTAAGTAGGTTGTTTTTTTTACAAGTTAAAGAGAATAAAAAATATCTTACACTCTCGGATAAGAACAGAATTAGAGAATGGAAATTAGCACCTGTTAGAGGAGAATTCCAAGACTATTTTGGTAATGTAATAGCCGGTAACTTTGAAGCTTATCAGCTACATGTGATACCTGAGCAAGTAGAAAATTTCAAATATGTTATCTACAGACTTAAAGATTTATTAGAGTTATCTGACTCAGAGTTCAAAAAAGTTTTAAAAAAGAAAAAAGAGATTAAACCTTGGGAAACTCTAATTGTTTCAAACAATCTAAGTTGGGATAAATTTTCAAAAATAAATAATCATTTGTATGATTTAAATGGAGTGAAACCTGTTATCTCTATTTCAAGAAATTACCCTTTTAACGAAAACTTTACCCATATTATTGGTTATGTAAGTCAGGCAAATGAACAGGATATTGAAAATACAGAATTAATAAAAAAGAATTTTGTACCTGGTCTTAAAGTTGGAAAAATTGGATTAGAAAAATCTTTTGAAGAAAAATTAATTGGAACTAATGATATCGAGAGATACGAAGTAAATGCATATGGTAGACGAATAAGTCAGCTTGAGTTTCAAAAAGGTAAAAAAGGTCAAACCCTAAAACTCACAGTTGATACAGAAATTCAAAAATTAGCAAACGAACTATTGAAAGATAAAGCAGGATCTATATGTGTAATGGATATATTTACCGGTGAGGTTATTGCCATGCACTCATCTCCCTCATTTGATCCAAATTTGTTTGTTTTCGGTATTAGTCAAGATAATTGGCAAATAATCCGTAATGATCCAATGAAACCACTATTGAACAAAACTTTGCAAGGTAGATATTCCCCAGGCTCAACATTGAAACCCATTGTAGCCTTATCTGCTTTGGAAAACGGAATTATAAATACAAACTTTACCGTCAGATGTACTGGAAAAACTGAATTGTATGATCAAACTTATCATTGTTGGAAAAAAGAGGGTCATGGATATGTTAGCCTTAGAAACGCTATGAAGATGTCATGTGATACTTATTTTTATGAGATAGCAAGGAAACTTGGAGTAGATAAGTTAAGTGAAACAGCAAAAAAATTTGGATTAGGAAAAAAAGTTTTTGATAACTTATTCGAAATTGAAAAAGATGGATTGATTCCAAATACTCAATGGAAAAAAAATGCTTTAGGTAAAGGATGGTTATTAGGAGAAACAATAATTACTGGAATTGGCCAGGGATATATTCAAACTACACCAATACAATTATGCCTAATGACAGCACAAATTGCTAATGGTGGATATAAAATATATCCAAAAATAGTCATAGATGATAAAGATAAAATAAAGCCAAGTGATTATTACACACCTCTTTATAAAAATTCTAGAAATATAAAAATTATTCAAGATGCAATGTTTGGCTCTACAAATGAAGTAATGGGAACTTCTTATCGATCAAGAATTGATAATCCAAAATATCAATTTGCTGGCAAAACAGGAACAGCCCAGGTTAAAAAAATTACTGAAAGAGAAAGGGAGTTAGATTTAAAAACCTCCGAGATTCCTTACGAACAAAGAGATCATGCTTTATATATCGCATACGGTCCTTATGTAAACCCAAGATATGCACTAAGTATTGTTGTGGAGCATGGTGGTAATGGAAGCACAACCGCCGCTCCAATGGCAAAGAAATTATTTAAACTTATTATTGATCGACATGAAATGAGACAGTCAATTAATGAAAAAAAATATTTGGAGATTTAGATGTATCAACATACTAGATTAACAAATAACAATTTTACTTTTTTTCAAAAATTTAGAAATTTTGATTACATTTTACTAATTTGTATTTTGTTGCTTGGTTTCATCAGTTTAGCAACAATGTATTCGACTGATGGAGGTAAGATTTTGTTTCATACAAAAAGTCATTTTATAAAGTTAATGGTTTTTACAATGATGATGCTTTTTATTTCATTTATCAATATCAAATTTTGGTTTTCTGTTGGCTATCTATCTTACATAGTTGTGGTGAGCTTATTAGTATGGACCTATTTTTTTGGAATAACATCTTCAGGGTCAAAAAGATGGATGGACTTATATTTTATAAATTTACAACCATCAGAACTTATGAAAATTTTTATAATTTTGTGTCTGGCAAAGTACTTTCATAGGATGAAATTAGAGAATGTTAATTCTGTCTATACAATTTTAACTTCACTCATAATAATTTTATTACCTATGGGTCTTGTGATAGTTCAGCCTGATTTGGGTACTTCAGTACTAATAGCTGTTAGCGGAATAGCTGTTTTGTGGTTTGCAGGAATTAATCACAAATATTTTATTTATACTATGTTAGGTTTTGTAATTTCGTTACCATTTGTAATAGCATTTTTAAAACCTTATCAAAAGTTGAGAGTTTTAACTTTTCTAAATCCAGATAAAGATCCTCTTGGTGCGGGTTATCAGATTATTCAATCTAAAATTGCGGTTGGATCTGGAGGTATTTTTGGAAAAGGGTTTTTAAAAGGTACTCAAAGTTATTTAGAATTTTTGCCAGAAAAGCATACTGACTTTATTTTTACTCTTTTTTCAGAGGAGTTCGGCTTTGTTGGTTCAGTGGTTCTGCTTGTAATTTATATTATTATAATTTACCGCATAATTGCTATTGGAGCCAATTCTAGAAGTTATTTTGCTAAACTTTTTTGTTATGGTTTTGGAGCTGCCATTTTTGTTTTCATTACAATAAATATGAGTATGGTTCTAGGCTTACTACCTATAGTTGGATCTCCATTGCCAATAATGTCTTATGGAGGCTCTTCAATGTTAGCTACCATGATTGGCTTTGGAATAGTAATGAGTGCGAGGGTACACAGCCAACAATTAATCGCCTAAGTATAATTTGTCGCTTAAATTTTTTTAGAGAATAATTGTATATTTTTTTTATGAATAAAAATTTAAATGTTGGAATAATTGGTGCTGGTATTCAAGGTATTTCCAATGCTTTATTTTTACAAAAAAAAGGGTTTAAAGTAACAATATTTGATCGAGACAAACCTGGTAGTCCTGTCGCCTCATATGGCAATGCTGGGCATTTTTCACCATACGCATCCTTATCATTGAATAGAACAGATATTTTAATGGATGTTCCTGCTATGTTATTAAGTTCAACAGGTCCTTTAGCTTTAAAATGGAATTATGTACCAAAAATGATTCCCTGGTTTTTAAAATTTATTTTTAATACGACTAAAAACAAAATGATGCACACCGCAAAAAATATGCACCAAATTTTGGATCTAGCTCTTCCCGCTTATGATGAATTATTTGAGGAAATTAATCTAGAAAACTTAGTTGAAAATAAAGGCATTCTCTACGTTTGGAATGATAAAAATCTAAAAAGTAGAGAACTAGAAATCAGAGTAAGAGAAGAGCTAGGTGTTAAACAACAACTCGTAGATAAAAAAGATATACATGATTTAGAACCGAATCTTAAAAAATTTTATCATGCAGGAGTTTATTATCCATACGCAAGACATGCCAGAAACCCAAAAAAGATTTTATTAAAACTTTTTGAACTTTTTTTAAAAAAAGGTGGGAAATTTGAAAAAAAGAATATTTTAAATATTAATTTTGAGGGAGAGAGTCCTGTTTTGCTGAGTGAAAATGAAAGTTTCGGCTGTGATAAGATTGTAATTACCTGTGGCGCTTTTTCTAAGAAACTAACTGATAAATTGGATGAAAAAATTCCATTAGATACAGAGAGAGGTTACCACGTTCATTTTAAAGATTGTGATCATCTTTTAAGTAGACCAGTCATATTTCATAATAGAGGTTTCGGTATAACGCCAATGGAACAAGGTTTAAGAGTAGTTGGCACTGTAGAATTTGGTGGTTTAGATAATCCCGCCTCAAAATCAAGAATAAATAATTTAATTAATAATGCAAAGTATATGTTGGGGGACCTCCCTGAGCATGAGGATGAATGGTTAGGCTTCAGGCCAACATTGCCAGATTTTTTGCCAGTAATGGGTCCATCTAAAAATTATAAAAACGTGTTTTATTGTTTTGGACATCATCATTTGGGATGGACATTAGGTCCAATATCTGGGAAGATAGTGTCTGGAATGATAGCTAAAGAAAATACAAATTTAAACTTAGATCCTTATAGCTCGAGAAGATTTTCTTGATTTCGTGTCTAATAAAAACTATTTAGCATATTTATTTTTAGTGCTTGCAACATTTTGTTGGTCTGGCAATTTTATAGTTGGAAAATATGCAACATTATTTGAAATTCCTCCTTTAACTTTAAATGTTTTTAGGTGGATTTCTGTTTGGTTTATTCTGATACCTTTTACCTACAAAGAAATTTTTAAAAATCTATCCTATATAAAAAAAAATTGGCTTGTAATTAGTTTTATGGGAGTAATTACTATAAGTACATTTAATTCTGTAGTTTATTTTGCTCTTAATTATACACAAGTAATAAATGCTGTGCTTATGCTTTCGGCCATTCCTGCAGCGACGATTGTTCTTTCATCACTAATGAAAATAGAAAAAACAAATATTTTCCAATTAATTGGATTATTAGTTTCTATAGTTGGAATAGGCTCAATAATTTCTAATGGAGATTTTCAAAAGATAATTTCTCTAGATTTTAATAAAGGTGATATATGGATGTTGGTTTGTGTAATTACCTGGTCTCTTTATTCAACTTTACTAAAAAAAAATAAATTTAAACTTTCACAATTTACATTGATACAATTAATGGTTTCTGTAGGGATACTGTTTTTAATTCCACAATTTTTTTATGAAAAATCAATCGGTCTTGAATTAAATTTAGATAAAAATTTTTTTCTAATATTAACTTATGTAGCAATTTTTCCAGCTATAGCTGCTTATTATTTTTGGCAAAAAGGTATTGAGTTAATTGGTCCAAATCGAGCCTCTATGTTTATTCAATTAATGCCGTTATTTAGTGCCATTATGGCTATTATTATTTTCAAAGAAAAATTTGAAATGTATCATTTTGTAGGAGCATTTTTCATATTGTCTGGCATTTATTTATCTAATAAAAAAGTTTATGCTTAAAGTTGCAATTTTAGATGATTATCAAAATGTTTCACAACAATTTGTGGATCTAAAAAAATTATCAGGAAAATATGAAATAAAAATTTTTAGTGAGCCTTTTGTAGATGAAGCTGACGCTATAGAGAAATTAGCAGAATTTGAGGCTCTCCTTATAATGAGAGAAAGAACTCCTATAACAAAAAATTTGATAGAAAATTTAACTAAATTAAAATTTATAATCACTAGTGGGTTAAGAAATAAATCAATTGATCTAGATGCTGTGAAAAAAAGAAAAATTGTTGTCAGTGGAACTGAGAGTAATACTAATCCAACACCTGAATTAACTTGGGCATTAATACTTGGATTAGCAAGAAACTTAAAAGAGGAAATTGATAATATGTACCAAGGTTATTGGCAAACTTCAGTTGGTGTAGAATTAAAAGGTAAAATTCTTGGTTTGATTGGCCTTGGAAAAGTAGGAACGCAGGTTGCCAAAGTTGGTAAGGCATTTGGTATGCAAGTGATGGCTTGGAGTGAAAATTTAAATTTAGACACCTGCAAAGAATTAGACGTTCTGCCTTGTAGCAAAGAAGATTTAATAAAAAACTCTGACTTTTTATCTATTCATGTACAAGGCGGAGAAAGATATAAAAATTCTATTACTCTTAAAGAAATGGATAAGATGAAAAAGACCTCATTTTTAATTAATACCTCTCGGGGTCCCATAATAAACGAAGACGATTTGATAATTGCATTATCAACAAATGTAATTGCAGGTGCTGGATTAGATGTTTATGAAAAAGAGCCTTTATCAGAAAATAATAAATTAAGATTTTTGCCCAATGCCTTACTTACACCTCACATTGGATATGTGACGGCTGAAAATTATCAAGTTTATTTTACTCAAATGATCGAGTCATTAGAGGCTTGCGTTAATGGTAAACCAATTAGGGTGATTGAGTAAAATGGATTTACCTGTAGTCAATCATAAAGATTATTTTGCTAAAATTGGCGATGATCATAAATTTCCTATTAATAAATTTGGTGATCTTGCAGATTTTTTATTAAGAAATAAGATAGTAACAAAGTTTCATAAACCATATCCATGTTCAGATGAAACTTTAAAGGGTGCTCACTCTGAAAAATATATTAAAGAAATCAAAAATAAAACATTAGATGAAAATGGAGTTAAAAAAATTGGTTTTCCATTGGTTGATAGCGTAGTTCAAAGGTCGTTAGTTGCAACAGGAGGAACTGTGCTTGCGTCTAAACTTGCAATAAATCATGGCATTGCTTGTAATACCGCAGGAGGGAGCCATCATGCGAATTATGATAGTGGTGCGGGATATTGTGTTTTTAATGATGTAGCGGTTGCCTCTCAATTTCTATTAGATAGAGAATTAACAAAACGAATATTAATTATTGATTTGGATGTTCATCAAGGAAACGGTAATTCAGATATATTCAAGGACAATAAAAATGTTTTTACTTTTAGTATGCACTCAAAATCAAATTATCCTGCTAAAAAATCAATTAGTGATTGCGATGTAGAGCTTAAAGATAATACAGAGGATAAGGAATATTTAAATATACTTAAATTTTATTTAAATAAATTAAATAAAGAAAATTTTGATTTTGTTTTCTATATTGCAGGGGTTGACATTCATTTTAATGATCGCTTAGGTAAATTAAAAATTTCAGATGATGGTATAAAAAAAAGAGATGAAATTGTTACAGAAAATTTTTTTTCTAAAAGAATTCCTCTTTGTGGAGTTTTAGGAGGTGGTTACAATAAAAATATTGATAAACTTGTTGAATTACACTCTTTTTTACATCAGTCATGTGCTAAATTAATTTAGTAATTATGAATAAAAAAAATCCAAATCTCACAGCAGAACAAAAATTAGTTATGTTTGAAGAAGGCACTGAACGACCTGGATCAAGTGAATTAAATAATGAAAAGCGAGAAGGATCTTATCACTGTGCTAATTGCGATATAAAGTTATTTGATTCAAAAACAAAATATGAAAGTGGATCTGGATGGCCTTCATTTTATGAGTCCTTACCAGATGTATTTGAAACAAAAACTGATCATTTAATAGGTTATGCTAGAACTGAATATCATTGTAAAAATTGTAAAGCTCATCATGGTCATGTATTTGATGATGGACCAAAACCAACTGGTAAAAGATATTGTAATAATGGTATTTGTTTAATCTTTAAACAAAAATAGAATTATTTTAACATTGCTTGAAGTTTATTTTCTTTCTCTAAAGCTCTAACTTCATCATAACCACCGATGTGCTGATCATCAAAAAATATTTGCGGTATTGTTTTTTTTCCATTAGCTTTCTTTATCATCTCGTCTTTTGCACCATCGACTTCAGCTACATTAATTTCTTTATAAGGTGCATTATTTCTTGTTAATAATCGTTTTGCTGCATCGCAATAATTACAGTATGGTCCAGTATATATCGTAACATTTTTCATAGACTATAGATAATCACCTTTTTTAATTTTACTAGATATTTGTTTTCGAGAGTATTCAAATTTTTTTCTATGTTTGATACTTTTTTCATGAACCCTTTTTCTCCATAATCTAAATGAGGAGGGTTTGAGTGATCTTCGCATTATTCTTATGACGTCAGATTCTGCATAACCTGTTTTTTTTTTAATTTCCTCAAATGTGATCCTATCAGCCCAGGCAGCCCATATGACCCAATCTGGACTTTCAACGCTTGGCTCAGGATTCTTGACTTTAGTGATAGGCCTGTGACCTTTTTTTTTCATAAATCCCTTATATTTCAAAAAAATCTATAATGCATTTTTTTTAAGACCTGATATATTATGATTTGATAGTCCTTCTTAGCCATCTTTAGCTCCCGGTTTTTAAGGACTATCTTTTTTTTTATGCTCCCATTGGATTTTATCCTTTTTTTACAGATCATTATTTTTTTATTTATTACACCTGGTACCCCTAGAATAGTAATCATTTCTTATTCAATGAATTATGGAGTTAAAAATTGTATTTGGACAGCCTTTGGAGATGTTACCGCAAATTTAATACAGGCAACTTTAGTAATTTTTGTCATTGGCTCTTTTTTATCTGACAATCCAAATATCCTAAATATTTTTAAATGGATTGGTGTAATTTATTTAATCTATTTAGCTTATGATGTTTACAAATCTTCACCAAAAGATGTTAATTCGAAAATAATTAGCTCAAAAGGAACTTTTTCTTTTTATAAAGATGGTTTTTTAGTTGCAGGCACAAGTCCTAAGGCTTGGTTGTTCTTTCCTTTAATATTCCCTCAATTCATTGACTTTAGTACCAATTATATCGTCCAGTTTTTTATTTTAATAACTACTTATGTTGTTTTAGATTTTATTTCATTAATTGGTTACGCTCTGTTGGCACAAAAACTTATTAAATGGATAAAAGCAAATCCGAAAACGATTAATACAATCTCAGCGAGTGTTTTGGTAATCATAGCCTTAATTATTATTGTAACACAACATTATTAGCACATATACAAAAGTTTTTTTGCCACTTGCAATACTTTAAAATTATTTATTAAATTAAGTATTAATTAATTAATAACAAAAGGAAATAAAATGAAAATAAGTAGAACAATCTTGAGTTTTATTTCTGCAATAGTAATTTTATTTTCAACTTCTGTTACATCATTTGCAAAAGTTGTTGGAGATAAGATTGTCTTAGGTGCTGCCATTTCATTAACTGGTAAATACTCATCTAATGGTGTTCATACACAAAACGGTTATAATATGGCTGTTGATAGAATAAACAGCATGGGTGGAGTAAAAGTTGGTGGAAAAACTTATAAGTTTGAAATCATTTATTATGATGATGAGTCAAACCCAAAAAGAGCAGCTCAGTTAGCAGAAAGATTAATCTCACAAGATGGTGTTGAGTTTATGCTTGGACCATATAGTTCAGGTTTAACAAAAGCAATTGCACCAGTTACAGAAAAATATGGTGTTCCAATGGTTGAAGCAAATGGTGCTTCTAGATCTTTGTTTACAAAAGGTTACAAATATCTATTTGCGGTATTAGCTCCAGCAAACTTATATCTTGATGTTGCTATAGATTTAGCAGTTGAAAAGAATAATGGTAAACCAGTAACAGTTGCAATGGCATTTGAACAAGATGCATTTTCTCAAGATGTAAGATTGGGAGTGCTTGATGCAATCAAAAGAACAGGCTCTAAAAAAGTAATAGATGATAAATTACCGAAAGAGTTAAACGATATGGCTGCTACATTAGTTAAAGTAAAACAAATGAAGCCAGATGTTCTTGTAGTATCAGGTCACACAAAAGGTGCACTAACTGCAATTAGACAAATAGCTGAAATGAAGGTAGATGTACCTATGCTAGCGATGACACACTGTGATGCTGCGAAATTATCAAAACAACACGGTAAGAATTCACAGTATGCTTTATGTGCATCACAATGGCATAAGACATTAACTTATAAAGATAATTTCTTTAAGGATGGTATGACATATGCGGCAGACTTTGAAAAAGAGTTTGGTTATGATCCGCCATATCAATCAGCAGAGTCTTCAGCTGCACTATTAGTATTTAAAGATGCATTTGAAAGAGCAAATTCTTTTGATCAGAAAAAAGTACGAGATGCTCTTGCAGCTACTAATATGCAAACATTTTATGGAAATATAAAGTTCGCGGAAGGTGGTCAGAATGTTGACAAGCCGATGGTTCTTTTCCAAGTAATGTGTGATGGCTCAGGAAAATGTGAAAATAAAGTTGTAGCTCCAACTAAATGGGCTTCAGCGAAGTTGATTCATCCAATTCCTAAGTGGTCTGAAAGATAAAAACTAATCTATAAATACCCCCTAAATTCTAGGGGGTATTTTTTTTTAAGAGTTGATTATGGATTTCATGGTTTTCCAATACCCGATGATTACTGTTCAAGCTTGCTTGGACGGGTTACTTCTTGGTATTTTATTTGCATTGATTGCATATGGTATGGCATTGCAATGGGGAGTTATGAATATCATAAATATTGCACAAGGTGACCTAGTCATTTTAGGAGGGTATATTGCTTACTTCATGTATCTATATGGAATTCATCCAGCCTGGGGTGTAATTGTCTCTCCAATCATAATGTATTTTATTGGTGTAGGAATTTACAAATTAGTAATAAATAAAGTAGTCGATCGAGATTTATTCATCTCAATTCTTGCAACTTTTGGAATAAGTATTTTATTTATGCAGTTAATGAATTTTGCATTTGGCGCAGATGTCGTTCTAGCTAATTCAGGTTATGGAACAACTATGTTATTTGATAATAATGTTACTTTACCTAACTCAAAAATCTTTTCAGCAGTAATCAGTATTGTTTTTGCAATTTGTTTAGTTATTTACATGAAAAAATCAAAACTCGGTCGTGCAATTAGAGCGACTGCACAGAATGCAAGAGCAGCAAAGATTTTAGGAGTTGATACAGAGAAAGTTTATGCAGCTACGTTTGGTATTAATGCTGCACTTTGTGGAGTAGCAGGTGCATTAATATCTATTACATTTACAATTCATCCATATATGGGATTACCATATACAATAAGGTCTTTTATGATCGTAATTGTTGCAGGACTAGGAAATTTACCAGGAGTAGCAATGTCTGGAATGGGACTTGGAGTTTTTGAAGAATTTGCTGACTATATTTTAGGAACAGAATTTAGAATAGGTGCAGTATTTTTATTGTTAGTTTTAATTCTCGTTTACAGAAGATTTAAACTGTCTAGGAAGAGAGAATATTTAAAATAATGGGTAAAAATATTCTTTTATATTCAGCAATTCTAATCTTTGGATTGGTGGCACCATTCGTTTTTCCTGCATTTAAAGTTCAATTATCCATTCTATGTGTATTGATAGTTTTAGCTACGACTTGGAATATTCAAGGTGGTGAAATGGGATACAATACATTCGGGAATATACTATTTTATGGTTTAGGCATGTATTTATGTGCATCTGTTCAAGTTGGTATGTTTTTCCCTCTTGCAGAATGGACAGAAAGTGGAGGTGAAAAAACTTTTGTTCATACTCCAGCTCAATTTTTTCAAGGTATGGCTGTTGGACTTGTTGTAGCAGCAGTAGTTCCAACAATAGTAGCTGGGTTAATTGGATATGCGATTTTAGGTTTAAGAGGACATTATTTTGCTATTTGTACTTTAGGTTTAGGTGTTGCAGCGGGAGAAATTTCTGGAGGTATAGAAATTATAGGTGCAGGTCAGGGATTTACCACTCCTCCATTTCCTGAGGTTGGCGGTCTTGAGGCAAGAGGAGAATTTTTTTACTTTTTAAGTTTTGGAGCTCTCATATTAACTTTTGTTGCTGTACGAGCAATTTATTCAACAAGATTTAGACTAATCTTAAATGCGATTAGAGATAATGAAGATAAAGCTGAGGCGATGGGTATTGAAACAATGAAATATAAAATTATTGGTTGGATGGTATCCGCATTCTTTTGTGGTTTAGCTGGTGGCATTATGGGAGGACTAGTTGGATACATCGACTCAACTGATGTTGCTTTTGATGGTAGAGAAATGGGAGTGTTCATGGTTTTGATGGCAATCCTAGGAGGCAAAGGAACTTTATGGGGACCAGTTATTGGTGCAACAGTATTTCATATTTTTAAAGAAGGGTTTTGGACATTCTTTTTAGGTTGGCAGTATGTTGCTTTAGGAGTTTTAATTGTTGTAATCGTAATTTATTTTCCTGAAGGGATTATGGGCTGGTTAAGAGAAAAATATCCCGAAAAATTTGGTGAAGTAATTGATGAAAAAGATCGAAAGGCTCAAGTAGAACTTAAATGAGTATTTTAGAAGTTAACAATGTTAGTAAATCTTTTGGCGGAGTAAAAGCTAATGTAGATATATCAATGTCAGTAGAAAAAGGTAAGATATTTGGACTTATCGGTCCAAATGGATCTGGTAAAACAACACTGTTCAACTCTATTGTTGGAACATATCCGATAGATAATGGTTCAATAAAATTTAATGATAAAGAAGTCTCAGACTTACCTGTACCTGTTATTGCAAAACTTGGTTTACTTAGAACTTTTCAGCAAACCAGGATTTATGGTAAACTAAATTGCGTTGATAATATGTTAATTAGTCACAAAGGTAGTGATGAAAGTATATTAAAAATATTCTCAAAAATTCCACAAGATTTAACAGAAAAGGCAGAAAATCTTCTGAACTTTGTTGGACTTTATCAAAAAAGAAAATTAAGGGCTGGAGATTTATCTTTTGGTCAACAAAAACTTCTAGAGCTAGCAATGGCCCTGATGAATGAACCTGAAATGTTATTATTAGATGAACCTACTGCAGGGATCAATCCTACTCTTATAAATGGTATCATCGATAGATTAATCAAAGTAAATCAAGATTTTGGTATTACCCTTTTGGTAATTGAACATAATATGAGAGTTATTATGCAACTAGCAGAAAGTATTTATTGTTTAGCACATGGCAAGATGCTTGCTAATGGAACACCGGATGAAATTAAAAATGATAAACGTGTGATAGATGCGTACTTAGGAGCACAATAATGTCAAATCAATACGAAGTTTTAGGAAAAGCTCCTGTAGCAGAAGACTTAAAAAAACTATCTCCAAATAATATTCATCTTACCATTAAAAATATGAATGCTGGTTATGGTAAAATGGAAATTCTTCATAATTTCGATCTATTTGTTAGTAAGGCTCAATCTTTATGTCTAATTGGACCAAACGGAGCTGGTAAATCCACTATTCTTCACTCTATTTATGGGTTTACAAATATTTTTTCAGGGCAAATAGAAATAGATGGAAAAGAAATCACAAATTTAACACCAGCTGAAAAATTGAAAACTGTTGGAATAGCATACATACTCCAGGATAATTCTGTTTTCCCAGATATGACTGTGGAGGAAAATTTATTAATGGGTGGATTTATTAAAGAAAAAACTGAAGAGTCGTACGCGGAAGCTGAGCGAATTTTTGAGAAATACGAAAGATTAAGAAACAGAAGAAACCAACCTGCAAAAGTATTATCAGGCGGAGAAAGAAGATTGTTAGAAATTTCAAGAGCATTGGTAATGAAGCCATCAGTTTTATTAGTTGATGAACCATCAATTGGTTTGGAGCCAAGGTATATTGATATGGTATTTGAAATTTTAAGAGATCTCCAAGAGAATGAAAAAAAGACAATTATTTTAGTTGAACAAAATGCAAAAAAAGGACTCGAGTTCGCAGATATTGGTTACGTGCTAGTATCTGGTCAGACTGCAATTGCAGGTAAAGGGGATGATCTTTTAAATAATCCAGATGTTGGTCGCCTGTTTTTGGGTGGTTAATGATTAGTACAAAATATTTTTTAAAAGGCTTCAGTGCTATAAAAGGTGTTGGTAGTCCTGCCATAGCTTTAGGTGCAAGTTTTATAGCTATAGGCGCACTATTAAAAAATTTAGGTTTCACAATTCAACAAAGTATTTTTTCAACTTTCCTCACGTATGCTTTACCTGGCTCACTAGTGATGGCAGAGTCAATGTTAATTGGAGCATCTTTGATAAATATTTTTTTAGCCGTTTGGTTGGTTAATGCGAGATTATATCCAATGACTGTTGCGCTAATGCCGTTGTTGATGCATGAAGACCAGCCAAGATGGAAATATTATTTGTCCTGTCATTTTATAGCAGTTTCTTCCTGGCTGATAATGAAAGATAATTATGAAAATATAGAAAAAGAAAATAGAATTGATTTTTGGATTGGAATAGGAGTAGCAACTTGGTCTGTTGCGATATTCTCAACAATTATTGGCTATGTAGCTTCTGATTTTTTTAACAAAGACATACTTATTGGTCTAGCAATTATAAATCCAATATATTTTATATGCATGATGGTTGGAGCTATGAAAACTTTTCAAATAAGTTTATCGGTTATTTTAGGTGCAACGCTTGGTCCTATTTTTTATTTTTTATCAGCTGAGTGGTGTATTTTGTTTGGTGGCTTCACTGCTGGAACTATAGCTTTTTTAATTGGAGAAAAAAATGGCAAGTAATATTTTAATTGTTATATTTGTCACATCTCTAGCTACATATTTATCAAGATTTTTAGGAGTTGTTAGTTCAGAAAAAATTAAAGAAACCTCAAAAATGTTCAGATGGTTTAATTGTCTTGCTTATTCAACTCTTGCTGCACTAATTGCTCGAATAGTTATTTTTCCATTAGGATCTTTAGCAGAAGTAGATTTATCAGTCAGAATTTTTGTGGTTTCTTTATGTATAATTATTTTCTTTTTAACTAAAAAAAATTTAGTTTACCCTACAATTTTCTCTGCTATCATACTATCTCTTATTACAAGTTTTGTATGAGCGAAAAGATTGATGGATTTCAAATAGAAAAACACGAACTATCATCTAGAATTGTCAATATCGACATCGGCGATGAAGTTTTAAGTAAACTAATTTTTCCATTTAATAAGTTCGATATTACTGCTCTAGAATACAAACCTTTTACAAGATTCACTATTGCAAAAAGTTTAGACGACTTGAGTGATAATAAATTATCAAAATTTTTAAATGAAATTTTAAAAGATCGAAATACAGGATGTTTTATTATTAAACCTCAAAATTTAAATTCAAAAATTGATGATAATTTTTTAGTTAAATTGTCAACTGCCATCTCTCATTTAGTAGGTATACCTAATTACGATGCTATGGCTGGTAAATATTATGCAAGATTTCATGTAAAGCACGTCGATAAAAGCGACTCTTATTTAAGGAAAGCGTATACAAACATGGATCTTCATACAGATGGCACTTACGTAAAAGAGAAAACTGATTGGTTATTAATGTCAAAATTAGAGGAAAGAAATGCAGAAGGTGGTGAAACTGCCATGTTGCATCTCGATGATTGGGAACATTGTGATGAATTGTTTAATGATCCAACAGGACAGGAAAATTTTCTTTGGGGATCACCAAAAAGTAAAAATATAGACTATAAAGTTGAACATCCTATATTTTCAACAGATCAAAACGGTAGAGCTCAAATTTCTTATATAGATCAGTTTCCAGAACCAAAAAATATGAAACAAGGTATTTTTTTACAAAAGTTATCTGACAACTTAGAAGAGAGTAAAAATAAGATAATCACAAAACTTCCAGTAGGATCTTCAATTGTAGCAAACAACTATTTTTGGCTTCATGGACGAAGACCTTTTAAAGAAAATAAAGATTTAAGTAGAGAATTATTGAGAATAAGGGGTTCTTTTTTTATTAATTAATATAAACAATTCTTTATAAGTATTTAAATTATGAAATTAGGTTTTATTGGAACGGGTAAAATTACATCATCAGTTATAACTGGTATTTGTAATTCATCTTTGAAATATAACAGGATATTTGTTTCTTCACGGAATAATAAAATCTCCAAAAATCTCAAAAAAAGATTTAAAAAAATTTCTATCGAAAAAAATAATCAAAAAATAATTGATAGTTGCAGTTGGATATTTCTAGCTGTCACACCAACTGTAGGTAAAAAAATATTAAAGGATCTTAAATTTAGATCAAATCAAACTGTAATAAGTTTTATTTCAACAATCACGATACCACAATTGAAAAAAATAATAAAAGTTAAATCAGACATTGTAAGAGCGATACCGTTACCTCCAATTTCATTAAAAAAAGGACCAGTTCCGATTTGTCCTCCAAATAAAAAAGTAAAAAGTTTTTTTGATAAACTTGGCTCAACTGTAGAGATTAAAAATGAAAAGTTATCAATTAATTTTTGGTCAACATCAGGGATGATGGCTGCTTATTATGAAATTTTAAAGGTCATGAGTGATTGGTTGGTAAAAAAAGGAGTAAAGAGACAAGATGCACAGAAATATATTACTTCTCTATTTGTAGCTTTGTCTGAAGATGCAGTTGTAAACTCAAAGAAGGAACTCAAATATTTAGTAAAAGAGTCTCAAACCCCTAAAGGATTAAATGAGCAAGGTCTTAAACTTATGAGAAGTAAAGATGTTTATAATTCAGTTGTAAAAACTTTGAATGATATACACAAAAGACTAAGCAAATAATTAATGTCACAAAATATTTTAGAAATTAATAATTTGTCAAAATATTTTGGAGGACTAGCGGCAGTATCGGAGTGTTCTCTTAAAGTTAAAAAGGGAACTATTACAGGTATTATTGGACCGAATGGTTCTGGCAAAACCACTTTATTTAACCTTATTGCTGGAAATTTAAAATCCTCTGCTGGCAATGTGATTTTTAATAATGAAAATATTACTGATGTTCCTTCCTATGAATTATTTTCAAAAGGATTGCTAAGAACTTTTCAAATAGCTCATGAATTTACAAATTTATCTGTTTTAGAAAACTTAATGATGGTTCCAGGGAATCAATCTGGAGAAAAATTGGTTAATGCCTTGTTAAAACCCTCATTAGTTGCAAAAGAAGAAAGTCAAATTAAAGAAAAGGCTATGGAAGTTATTAATTTTCTTAATCTTAGCCATTTAAAAAATGAGTTAGCGGGAAATTTATCTGGGGGACAAAAAAAATTGTTAGAATTAGGTCGAACAATGATGGTTGATGCAAAATTAGTATTGTTAGATGAGGTAGGTGCTGGTGTAAATAGAACTTTACTAAAGGATCTTGGAACAGTTATTGAAAAACTTAATAAAGAAAAAGGTTACACTTTTTGTATGATCGAACATGACATGGATTTTATAGGAAGATTATGTAATCCAGTGATCGTAATGGCAGAAGGTTCAGTTCTTTTCGAAGGTTCAGTTGAGGATGCAAAAAAAGATGAAAAAGTTATTGAAAGTTATTTAGGTAGAGGCTCAAAATTAAAGGATAATTAAATGGCATTTTTTGAAGGGAATAACATGACCGGTGGATATGGAAATGGCCCAGACATAATTAATTCATGTTCAGTAAATGTTGAAAGAGGAGAAATAGTATCGATCCTTGGACCTAACGGAGCTGGAAAATCTACCGCGATGAAAGCAATGTTAGGCTTGTTAAATTTAAAATCTGGTTCAGTAATTATCAATGGTAAAGATATTTCAAAACTTTCTCCACAAGACAGAGTAAAGGAAGGCATCTCATTCGTTCCTCAAACAAAAAATGTTTTTCCAGGTATGACAGTGGAGGAAAATTTAGAGATGGGTGCTTTCTTAATAAACGCCGAATTTAAAGAGACTATTAATGAAATCTTTGACTTATTTCCAATTCTAAAAGAAAAAAAAAATCAATTAGTTGGGGAGTTATCTGGAGGACAAAGACAACAAGTTGCATTAGGTAGAGCACTTATGATCAAGCCCTCTGTATTAATGTTGGATGAACCAACTGCTGGCGTATCACCTATTGTGATGGATGAATTATTTGATCATATCGTAAAAGTAAAAAGAACGAACGTAGCAATTTTAATGGTTGAGCAAAATGCAAAGCAAGCATTAAATATTTCTGATAGAGGTTATGTTTTGGTGACTGGGGAGAACCGGCACTCTGGAACTGGAAAAGAACTACTAGAAGACCCAAGAGTAAGAAGCTCATTTCTAGGCGGTTAATATGGACTTTGTAAATGCAATTATACTTTTATTAAATTACATTTTTGTTCCAGCTTTAGCATACGGATCTCAACTGGCACTTGGTGCAATATTTGTAACGTTGGTATATGGGATTTTACGATTTGCAAACTTTGCTACAGGGGACATGATGTCTTTTGGGACAATGTTTGTGATTTTATTCACTTTCTATTTTCAGTCTGTTGGAATTAGTTTTGGGGTTTTACCTACAGCCCTTCTAGCAATTCCTTTAGGTATTATTTTTATGATTGGCTACATGTTGATAATAGATAAATTAGTATTTAAATATTACCGAATAAACAAAAGTCCCCCTGTGCAATTAGCGATGGTAAGTATTGGCGTGATGTTTGTTACTCAGGCATTGGTTCGTATAATTATTGGCCCTTCAGATAGAAGATTTTTTGATGGAGAAAAATTTTTAATTAAAGCTGGTGAATTTAAAGAAATGACAGGATTAAACGAGGGTCTTGCAATAAAATCTACTCAAGTTATTACGATTATTGTTACGTTGATTTTAGTTTCAACTTTGTTTTGGTTTTTAAATAAAACTAAGACTGGAAAAAGTATGAGAGCATACTCTGATAATGAGGATTTAGCATTATTATCAGGTATCGATCCCAAAAAAATTGTCATGATAACTTGGGTCATAGCAGGCATTCTTGCAACAATTGGTGGTGCTTTATATGGTTTAGATAAAAGTTTTAAACCATTCACCTACTTTAATAATATGCTACCAATATTTGCAGCAGCTATAGTGGGCGGCATTGGTAATCCATTTGGAGCCTTTCTCGGTGGATATGTAATTGCCTTCTCTGAAATATTGTTAACTTACGCTTATAGAAAATTTTTCATGTATGTTTTACCTGAAAGTATGGAGCCAGATGGTCTAATTCAATTACTCTCTACAGATTATAAATTTGCAGTATCTTTTTCAATCTTAGTCATCGTCTTACTTTATCGTCCATCAGGTATATTTAAAGGGAAGGTGTTGTGAGAAAAAATTTAAATGTAATTGCTGCATACAGTATAATGATGGGGCTGATTATCCTTGTTGGTATATTCCAGTCTTGGAACATAGCTTTATCAATATTTAATCTTTGTCTAATTTCAGCAGTAATGACAATGGGTGCCAACATTCAATGGGGTTATGCTGGTCTTATTAACTTTGGGATAATGGGTTTTACAGCTTTAGGTGGTTTAGCAGCTGTTTTAATCTCAGTAGATCCTGTTCAAGAAGCATGGAGTGCAGGTGGATTTAATATTTTATTCAGTCTTTTTCTTATAATAGCAATGGTATTAGCTGTTAGGTATATTTTAAAAAATTATAAGAAATCAAAAAACAGAACTTACATAGTATCTGCTATTATAATTTTAGGAATTGTAATCATAAGATTTATTTCTGAACCAGGAATTGAAGCTATTGAGGGAGTTAATCCTGCAAAAACTGGTTTTCTTGGTGGACTAGGTCTTCCAATTATTTTTTCTTGGGTTGTTGGAGCTTTTTTTGCAGGTGGATTAGCTTTTGTTATAGGAAAAGTTGCCTTAGGTTTAAGAGCTGATTATCTTGCTATAGCAACTTTACTAATATCAGAAATTGTTATTGCAATTATAAAACACGAAGATTGGTTAACAAGAGGTGTTAAAAATGTAATTGGATTAAAAAGACCTGCACCTTATGAGGTAAATTTGCAACAAACAGATTGGTTTATAAGTCTTGTTGAAAAATTTAACTTAAGTAAATTAAATCTAATTACTGATTTAACAGAAAGACAAGCTACACTAAATCAACTTGTAATCGAGGGATCATCAGTTTTTGTAAAACTTTGTTACTCTGGATTATTTTTAGTTGTAGTAATTATATTATTAATCTTAACTCAAAAAGCTCTCTATTCTCCATGGGGAAGAATGATGAGAGCAATTAGAGATAACGAGGAAGCAGCTAATGCAATGGGCAAAAATGTTGTTAAACAACACCTTTTAATTTTTGTTTTAGGTTCAGCCATTGTTGGTATTGCGGGCGCAATGTTAGTTACTCAAGATGGCTTGTTTACCCCAGGAAGTTATAGACCTTTGAGATATACTTTTTTAATTTGGGTAATGGTTATTATCGGTGGAAGCGGAAATAACTTTGGTGCAATTCTTGGAGGTTTTGTTGTTTGGTTCTTATGGATTGAGGCTGCACCAATTGGTCTTTACTTAGTAAATTTAACTACTGCTGGATTAGATGACACACACTTTTTAAAAGTACACTTAATTGAGAGTGTTCCATATTTCAGATTTTTAATGATGGGAGTAGGTCTTTTGGTTATAATGAGATATAGACCAAAAGGTATACTTCCTGAAAAAATAGAAATAAAATAAGATTATGAAATATATCATTACAGGTGCTGCATTGGCTTGGGCTTTATATATGGCTGATAAATATTTATTTTTTTAAAAAAAACCCCCAACAAATTAATGTTAGGGGTTTAAATTTTAAGATAAATTATCTTTGTTTTTTAGTTTTAAATTTTCCGCCTTTAACTTCTTGTTCTAAGAAAGAACCTTCAGCTTCACCGACGCTAGTAAAAGTAACTCCAGTTGCACCTTCGTAGTCAACTTTTTTACCTTTAGCTAATAAATCTAAACCTTTTTTTAGTTCACCAGGATAAATTTTTGTTCCAGGGCTATTAGCAACATCCATTACATTTTTTGCAATTGATGCCCTATCAGCTGAGTTACCTGCTTGCATTGCTAAAACGATTAAAGCAGCAGCATCGTATGACTCACCAGTGTATGGACCAGAGCTATCTATGTTTGCAGCACTTGCAACTTTAGAGAATACTCCAGCACCTTTTCCTGTTGATCCTGGCATTGAACCAAAAGATTTTCTTAAGTCTTTTCCAAAAGCATCAACTAATGATTGGCCGATCATTCCATCCGATAAAATAAATTTATCAAATGCACCAGAGTCTAAAGAAGCTTGAATAATTCCTTTACCACCTTGGTCTAAGTATCCAATTACAGCTACTGCATCTCCGCCTGCTGAGGCAAGAGTTGCTACTTCAGAAGAGTAGTCTGCTTTTCCATCTTCGTGAGCAGTTACAGTAGTAACTTTAATTCCGTGCGCTTCGACAGCTACCTTATAAACATCTGCTAAACCTTTTCCATAATCATTATTTGTATAGGTAATTGCAACACTTTTAACTTTTCTGTCTTTAGTAATATCAGCTAGGATTTGACCACCTCTTGCATCTGATGGTGCAGTTCTAAAGAAATATCCTTTATCATCAAGAGTTGTTAATCCTGGTGATGTTGCTGATGGTGAAATCATTACAACACCATTTGGAACCGCAACGTTTGATGCAATCGCACCAGTTACTCCTGAGCAATCAGCACCCATTATTGCTGCAACTCCTTGTGAAATAACTCCTTCAGCGGCTGCAGTCGCAGCGGCAGAGTCCACACATGTTGAGTCAGCTCTAATCACTGAAATTTTTTTTCCACCTAGTAGAGATCCAGAATCTGAAGCTTCCTTGAAAGCAAGCTCGGCTGATGCAGCCATAGCGGGGGTTAAAGATTCAATAGGGCCGGTGAAACCCAAAATTATACCCATTTTAATTTCTGCCAAAACATTTGTCGAAAAAGTTGAAACAAATATGAAAGCAGCAACAATTAGTCTTTTCATTATTATCCTCTATATTTAGTTAACAATTATTTTATATAAATTTAATTAAATCCGATTTGTAAAGATTTTCAACAAGCAAATTATCTTATTTTATAATACGTTTAATTAATCTAGACTTACTTCATATTAATTTAGTATGAAATTAAACAAAATAGAACCTCGGTTTAAAAAAAACTCTAATCCTAGGATTGGATTAATTGCTTTAGCTACTGATTTTATGATTGAGAAGGATTTTATAAACGTAATTAAAGATAAAGAGATTGATTTTTTTGTTAACAGAATTGAATGTTATAATCCCTTAACAAAAGAAAATTTAATAAAAATGTCTGATAAAGTAACTGAAGTTACAAATAATATTTTACCTAATGAAGATATAGATTGTGTTGTTTATGGATGTACCTCTGGAACAATAGCAACAGGTCATGATGTGATTGAGAAAAAAGTAAGGGCAGCAAAACCTAAGGCTGAGTTAACAACTCCTAGCACAGCTGCGATAAAAGCGTTAAAAAAATTAAAGGTAAAAAAATTAGCGATCTTTACTCCATATAGTAAAAAACTAAATAATGAGGTTGTTGAATATTTCAAAGAGGAAAAATTTGAAGTGGTCTCCAATTCATATTTAGATATAGCTGCAGATTATGACATTGGAAAAGTTGATCAAGATTTTATCTATGACTCTCTAGTTAATATGAATATTGAAGATGCTGATGCTTTATTCATTTCTTGCACAGCCTTGCCGGTTTTAAACATTATAGACAGACTAGAAAAAAAATTAAACAAACCTGTTTTATCTAGCAATCAAACATTGATTTGGGATACTTTAGAAAAAATTGGAAAAAATAATAATATCAAAGGTTTTGGAAGTTTGTTTACCAATTCTTAATTATGCTTTTTACAAAAGAAGAATACAAACAAAGATTATCTAAAGTTCAAAAAATGATGCAAGAAAAAGGCATTGAACTTTTGATTTCTCATGACACAAATAATATCAATTACCTCACTGGGTATGATGCTTGGTCATTTTATTACGCTCAATGTGCAGTGGTTCATATAAATGCTGATGAACCTATATGTTTTGTAAGAGATCAAGATGCTGGAGGGGCTTATATAAAAACATATTTAAAAAAAGAAAACATAATTGTTTATGATGAACATTATATTCATAATTGGCCAAAACATCCTTACGATTACTTAGTTAAAGTTATTAAAGATAAAAAGTGGGATAAACTTTCTATAGGGTTAGAAATGGATGCTCATTATTTTACAGCATTTTGTTATGAAAAAATTAAACAAGGTTTGCCAAATGCAAATTTGAAAGATTCAGAGAGACTGGTTAATTGGGCGAGGCTAGTAAAATCTAACGTTGAAATAGATTATATGAAATCTGCAGCAAAAATTTCTGAAATTGGAATGAAAACAGCTTTTGACATAATTAAACCAGGAGTTAGACAATGTGATGCTGTTGGTGAAATTCAAAAATCTTTATTTTATGGATCGCCCGAAATTGGTGGGGAGTATTCAAGTATCGCTACTTTATTACCAACTGGAAAAGGCACTTCAGCTTCACATTTGACTGCATCACAAGACAAATTTGTTGAGGGTGAGGCAACTATTATTGAATTATCAGGAGTTTTTAAAAGATATCATGCTCCAATGGCTAGAACAGTTTTGTTAGGAAAACCTGATCAATTAAAAATCGATACAATGAAAAAAACTATTGAAGCAATTGATGCAGGTATAAGCGTTACCAAACCAGGTAATACTGCTGATGATGTAGCTCAAGCTTTCTGGAAAGTTTTAGATAAGTATGGAATAGAAAAGAAATCAAGAACTGGTTATTCAATTGGTATTGGCTATCCACCAGATTGGGGAGAGCATACATTAAATATCTACAAAGGTGATATGACTGTTTTAAAACCAAATGTTTGTTTTCATATGATCGCTGTTATGCAATTTGGAGATTGGGGCGTTGAAGCTTCAGAAGCTATCAGAGTTACTGACAAAGGATCGGAATTATTTTGCAATATGTCAAAAGAACTTCACGTTAAAAGCTAATTATTTAAGGTTGATATTTTTTCTTACAAATGTTTTATAGTTACTTATTTTATGCCGGTTAATAAAGAATTTGTTAAGTTTGACAAAGTAGATAAAAGTTATGATGGCAAAGTTTTAGTTGTTAAAGACCTCCAATTAGACATTGCTGAAGGTGAGTTTATTACCATGTTAGGTCCCTCTGGATCAGGTAAAACCACTTGTTTAATGATGCTAGCTGGATTTGAAACACCAACTAATGGAGAAATATACCTTGATGGAAATGCGATCTCCAGTATTCCTCCACATAAAAGAGGTATAGGAATGGTTTTCCAAAACTATGCTTTATTTCCTCATATGACAGTATATGAGAATTTGGCTTTCCCTTTGAGAGTAAGGAAAATTCCAAAAGATGAAGCGGATAAAAAAATTGATAAAGCTTTATCCATGGTGTCTTTACAAGGATTTGCACAACGAATGCCAGGTCAATTATCAGGTGGACAACAACAGAGAGTAGCAGTAGCAAGATCTTTAGTTTTTGATCCACAATTAGTTTTGATGGATGAGCCTCTTGGAGCTTTAGATAAAAATTTAAGAGAAAGTATGCAATATGAAATCAAACATATTCATGAAAGTATTGGAGTGACTGTTGTCTATGTAACTCATGATCAAAGTGAAGCATTAACTATGTCAAATCGAATTGCAGTTTTTAATGATGGAAAGGTTCAACAACTTTCTAGCCCAGATGAGTTATATGAAAAACCTGTTAATTCTTTTGTAGCAGAATTTATTGGAGAGAATAATACTTTTGCAGGAGAAGTTTCTGATATTTCAGGTGGAAAGTGTAAAGTTAAGTTAGCGAGTGCAGATATATTAGCAAACCCAATCTCGGTTAAGGGAAAAGGTGAGAGAACGACAGTTTCATTAAGACCTGAAAGAGCTTTAATTAATCCAAGTGATAAAATGGACAATATTCATAAAGGAAAAATTGAAGAAGTAATTTACCATGGAGATCACACAAGAGTTAGAATTAATTTATTAGGTAATTCTGAATTTATTCTTAAAGTCCCCAATAGTTCGTCTAATCTTGATATTAAATTAGGAAATGAAATTAAGATTGGCTGGAACAGCGAGGATGCAAGAGCACTTGATCCAAAATAAACACCAGAAATATCTCAATTAAACAAGTAAAAAAGGGCTGTTGACTCTCATTATCGATCTTGTTGTAATAGTATTTATACAAAACGTTTAAACGGAGGAAAAATGAAAAAAATTAGTAAATTATTACTAGCCCTATCTTTTTTATTTTCTATAACTACATCAGCATTCGCAGTAACAGTTGCGTCTTGGGGTGGAGCTTATACAGAAAGTCAAAAGTTAGGTTATGGTGATCCTACTGCTAAAAAGTTAGGTATACCGATCAATTGGGTCGACTACTCAGGTGGATTATCAGAAATTAAAGCACAAAAAGAAGCTGGCAAAATTACGTGGGATATAATGGACGTATTTGCTATGGATACTATCAATGGCTGTGATGAAGGTTTATTTGTTAAATTTGATTTTGACAAAGACTTCCCAGCAGCTCCAGATGGAACTCCTGCGAGTAAAGATTTCTTTACTAGCATGCCAAGTGAATGTGCTGTAGGAAATATTTTATACTCTTGGAACTACGCTTATAACTCAGATAACGTTAAAGGCACTCCAAAGACTATCAAAGATTTCTTTAACACTAAAAAATTCCCTGGAAAAAGAGCTATCTACAAAGGCGCTCTAACAAACTTAGAGATTGCTTTAGCTGCAGATGGTATCAAACCAGGTAAAGGTGGAGCAAAAATCTATAAAGCTTTAAACACTGACAAAGGTGTTCAAAGAGCTATGGATAAGATCAAAAAACTTTGCACAGACCCACAAGGTGGATGTGTATTTTGGTCTGCAGGTGCTCAACCACCAGAACTATTAATGAGTGGTGAAGTTGTTATGGCAACTGGCTGGAATGGTAGATTCTTTAATGCTGCTGTTGGAGAAGGTGCTCCAATCGTACAAGTATGGGATGCTCAAGGTCTAGACTATGAGTATTTTGTATTAGTTAAAGGTTCGCCAAATGAAGCTGATGCTAAAAAAGCTTTAGCTGAGATGACAAGTACAGAAGGTTTAGCAGGAAGTGCAAAATATATTGCATATGCTCCTTGGAGAAAATCATCTATTGCTGTAATGGAAAAAGGTGAGCCATGGTACAAAGACGGTAAAACAAACATGGTACCTAATATGCCAACTGCACCAGCAAACACTAAAAATTACTTCTTAGTAGATCCACTTTACTGGGCTGATAACGGAACAGAACTTGGTGAAAAATGGGAAGCAATGAAAGCAGGATTTTAATTTTAAGTTTTAAAGATTAAAATTTTATAATATATTGAGAGGGCGGTTATTTGATAACCGCCCTTTTTATTTATGAGTTCAGAAACAAAACAAATTTTAACAACTGACGGAATTCCTTTAGAAGTTAGTCTTAAAAAAGCAGAAAAGAAAAATAAGATTAAAGCTTTTTTACTTGTTGCCCCTTTATTGTTATTCATAATTATTACATATGTGTTTCCAATAGGGGATATGCTTATGAGAAGCGTTGACGATAAAATGGTTACTGAGATGCTTCCCAAAACTTTTAAATCCATGGAAAAATGGGACGGACAGGAACTTCCTCCTGAGGAAGTATTTGAAGCTTTCTATTTTGATTTTCAAAAATTGATTGAAGAGGAGCGAGAGGGAAAACTTTCAACACAACTAAATTATACAAAAAATGGTTTCAAAAGTATTATCAAAAAATTAAGAAGAAAGTCCAAATCTTTTGAAGAGGGTAATTATAAAGAGCAAATTATGTCTGTTCATCGAAGATGGGCTGATGTTGAATATTGGAGGGCAATTAAAAGAAGAGCTCCTGCATATACTTATCAAAAATATTTAAAGGGGATTGATATGTATGAAAATGAAAAAGGAGACATAATCAATGTTCCTGAGGATAGAAGAGTTCATAGAATTTTATGGATGAGGACTTTAGAGATTGCATTCTTTGTTACAGTGTTTTGTTTTTTAATGGCATACCCAATCGCACATTTATTGGCAACATTACCAATGAAGTATAGTAACCTGTTAATGATTTGTGTCTTACTTCCTTTTTGGACCTCATTATTAGTTAGAACTGCTAGTTGGATGATACTTCTACAACAGCAAGGAATAGTAAATGATTTCTTTGTTATGATAGGCCTGGTTAGTGATGATAACCGGCTAGAAATGATGTTTAATAAAACAGGTAGTTATGTTGCAATGACGCAAATTTTACTGCCTTTTATGGTTCTTCCACTTTACAGTGTGATGAAAACAATCTCTCCAAGTTTAATGAGAGCCGGTAAGTCATTAGGCGGAACACCTTTTGTGGCTTTTTGGAAGGTCTATTTCCCTTTGACTATCCCAGGTATTGGAGCGGGATGCTTATTAGTTTTTATTTTAGCTATAGGTTATTACATTACCCCAGCTTTAGTTGGTGGAGCTTCTGGTACGTTAATAAGTAACCAGATAGCATTTCATATGAAAAGTACTCTCGATTGGAGTTTTGCTTCAGCAATGGGACTTATGTTGTTAAGTGGAGTATTAGTCATTTATTGGCTGTACAATAAATTAGTTGGAATAGATAACATTAAATTAGGATAAAGAAAATGGCTTTACCCAAATATACAGAACCACATTATAGAATTTGGCACTACGTTTATTTGACAATCTGTACAGCAGTATTCTTTTTTCTTGTTGCGCCATTGTTTGTTATTTTTCCATTATCTTTTAATGCTGAGGAATTTTTAGTTTTTTCTGATGGGATGAAACGTTTAGATCCTGATGCGTTTTCTTTAAGATGGTACCAAGATATGATTTATGGGACTAAAAATCCTTGGGGATTAGCTGCAAAAAATAGTTTTATCATTGCTATCTTTGCAACAATAGGCTCGGTAATACTTGGAACAGTTGCGGCTTTGGGTTTGAGTAGTAGGCATATGCCGTACAAAGGTTTAATTATGGCGGTATTAATTTCACCTATGATAGTTCCTTTAATTATTTCAGGTGTAGCGATATTTTTCTTCATGGCTAAAGTTGGATTAGCAGCCACTCACACAGGAATAGTACTTGCACATATTATTTTAGGAACGCCATTTGTAGTTATCACAGTAACCGCAACTCTATCAGGGTTCGATCATAGTGTCACAAGAGCTGCAGCCAGTTTAGGTAGTGACCCAGTAAATACATTTATGAAAATCACTTTACCACTTATTTTACCAGGAGTGATATCTGGAGGGTTATTTGCTTTTGTAACATCATTTGATGAAGTTGTAGTAGTTCTATTTTTAGCAGGATTAGAAAACACAACTATACCAATTCAAATGTGGACAGGTTTGAGGGAACAACTAAGTCCAACAATTCTTGCAGTTGCAACTTGTCTGATTATTTTATCAACATTAATATTAGTTACCGCTGAACTTTTAAGAAGAAGATCTGAAAGACTCAGAGGTATAAATAGATAAAAATTTCTTTACATGAATATAAAAAATGTTGTGGTGATTGGTTCTGGTACGATGGGAAGCGGTATAGCAGCCCATCTATGTAATGCAAATATTCCAGTTACATTATTAGATTTAAAAACTGAAATTAGTGAAAAAGCTAGAGAAAGAATTCATAAATCTAGACCTCCATTATTAATCGATAAAACTAAAATAAATAATATCAAGGTTGGAAATATATCTGATAATTTTGATGTTGTAAAAAATGCTGATTGGATTGTTGAGGCGGTAGTTGAAAGAATAGATGTAAAACACCAAATTTATGAAAAAATATTCAAATCAAGAAAAGCAGGCGCAATTGTTTCATCTAATACTTCTTCTATACCTATAAAAGTTTTATCTCAAAACTTAACAGATACAGAAAAAAAAGATTTTTGTATAACTCATTTTTTTAATCCTGTCAGATATATGGGGCTATTAGAAATTGTTAAAAATGAGAACAACGATCTAAATAAGATTAATCAATTAAAAGAATTTTGTGAAACTGAGCTAGGTAAAGGTGCAATTGTTTGTAATGATACACCAGGATTTTTAGGAAATAGAGTGGGAGTTTATGCAATGCAAATTGCAATGACAGAAGCTTTTAAAATGAAGTTATCAGTTGAGGAGGCGGACGCTATATTTGGAAGGCCGATGGGAATTCCAAAAACAGGTGTTTTTGGTCTCTATGACCTAATTGGGATTGATTTAATGGCTGATGTATTAAAAAGTTTCATTAAAGAGCTGCCAGAAACAGATGAATTTCATGAAGTTGCTAAAGAAATTCCGTTTGTAAAAAAGTTAATTGAGACGGGTTATACGGGAAGAAAAGGCAAGGGTGGTTTTTATAGAATGAATAAATCTGGAACTACTAAAGTTATGGAGGCAATTAATCTTGAAACAGGTGATTATTCACCTAGCAAAAAAATTGATGTTAAGTCTGATAAGGTAGACCTTAATGGATTAATTAACAGAAAAGATAAATACGGTGAGTATGCATGGTCTGTGATTTCAAAAATAATAAAATATGCATCATCACTAGTTCCAGGGATTACTAATCAATTTAATGATATTGATGAGGCAATGCGGTTAGGTTTTAATTGGGCTAAAGGACCATTTGAAATGCTTGAGGAAATCGGTGTTCAAAACTTTTTTAACAAAGTTGATGATTTTAGTGGGAATAATTTTTTAGAGGAATTAAATAAAAATAAAAATGAAGATTTCTATGGAGAAAGACAGAAATACACCAATATAGAAACACTAGGCAAAGTTAAAAAAACAGCAATCAGTTTAGATGGTAATGACTCTGCGAAGATATATAGATTTCAAGATTACAATATTGTTGAGTTTACCACTAAAGCTAATGCTTTAGATTACGACTCAATGGATGCTCTTAAAAAAGCTACAGATAAACCATTAATAATTATAAATGAAAGTATGCAATTCTCTGCTGGCGTAAATTTAACTTATACAATGCAATTTGCAGATAAAAATGATTTTAAATCAATAGAAAAATTTATTAAATATTTTCAAGAGACGTGTAAGCATTTAAAATACTCAAAATATCCTGTGATTTCTGCACCATCGGGTTTAACGCTTGGTGGTGGCTTTGAGGTTATGGTTCAAAGTAATTTTGTAGCATCTCATACAAATATTGTTGTAGGACTTGTTGAGACCATTGTTGGATTAATTCCTGCAGGTGGAGGATGTAAGGAAATGTTAGGCAGATGGTTAAAGACAGAACAAGCAAAAAAAGATCCAAATTTTGCTCCACTTAAAGTTTTTGATATTATTGGCTATGGAAAGACAGCTACCTCACCTGTAGAAGCTGAACCGTTGAAATATCTAAGACCTGAAGATGAAAAGATTATGAATAGAAACAGTTTATTAGAAGTCTCAAAAAAAATCCTTAATGAAAATAAAAATTTTAAAGTACCTGAGGAGCTTGTATTTAAGCTTCCTGGGGAAAGTGTCAGAGGTGAAATGAATAAGATTATAGAAAAACTTTATAATGAAAAAGTGATATTAGACCATGGTGTACAAGTTGCAAAAGAATTGGCACATGTTTTAAGTGGTGGGGATACAACAATAGACAAAACATTATCCGAAGATGATTTGTTTAAGTTAGAGCTAGATGCATTTATGAGATTAATCGAAACAAAAAAAACACAAGACAGAATAAAACACACTTTAGCGACTAGTAAGCCATTAGTTAATTAGCATTCTTATAGAGTTAATAAAATCAGGTCTTAATACATACTGAGATTTATCAAGATACTTAATTTTTTTTAACGCCTCTAAACCATAAATTACTTTACCTATAGGGGTGTATTCACTTTCATATAACGGTTCATCTCTTAAAATTATAAAAAACTGACTATCTTCTGTATTGTAATTTTTTGATCTCGCTAATCCCACACTCCCTTTTTTAAAATCAAATGGAGTGTCTATCTCTGAATTTATTGTTCCTAGACCAGACTTACCAGTACCAATCTTTGCATAATTCAAGCTTCCTTTTTTACCAAATTCTAAATCACCCGCTTGCACAAGTGTATCTTTTATCACTCTATGAAAGGCAGAGTTATCATAGGCTTTAGACTCAACTAATTTCTTAAATCTTTGAACAGCGTTTGGAGAAATTTGAGGATAGAGTTCAATTATAACATTCCCACAAGGAACATTTAAAATTGCAATATTTGAGGGATTTTCAAAAGTAATTTTTGTTGGATCATAATTTTTTACAAAGAAACACTTATTCTTTATTAAAAAAAAAGAACCAAAAGAAAATACTGCCAAGGATATTAAAAATATAAGAATTATTTTTTCTGATCTTGTTGCCTTAATTTTTTTTATCATAGGATAAATTTTGGATCAATTCTTAACAAATTTTTTTTTATAAAATTTATTTTTTTTTCTAAAATCGGGTCTTTATTATTCAAGTTGGTTCCAATCATCAAATGAGAGAAAACTTCTGCCATATCTTCAGATGCAGTGGATTGAGAATATTCTGAGAAAAATCCCTTGGTATTATTATAGGTTTCGAGACCTAATTTATTTGTGCAGGTGGAACATTCTGCATACTTAAAATCTGTTAAATTGAAGCTCGACCAAGTGCTTTCATTAAATATATCTTTAAAACTGTCGTTAATTATATGAAAAACTTCATGATGAATTACTCGTTCAAAATATTTTTCATTAAACTTTATATCGAGAATTAATGTTTTCATTACATTGTCTGGAATACCTGCTGTATTGATATTTGAGATTGATAAATCTTCACATAAAACAATATATTTTAAATTTATTTTTTTCAAAAAAACTTGATTGTATCTGCTTAAATTTTTTTGAATAACTTTATACTTTTTATCTAAAGTTTTTTTTTCAGAGTCATAACAATTTATATTATTATCAACTCCTATTGTGAAAGGTTGTTTAGCGTACAAGTATCTAAGCTTATTTGGAGTTTTAATATCATATATTTCCAAATTAGGAATCTTGATGAGATTGTAAATGGTATCTGCTTGTGCTGAATTAAAAACTATAAAAAATAATATTATATATCTGAAATTAATCATAAATCTTTATATAGAAGATATTCCAAATTAAAAGAATGTGATACAGTTTTTACTGTGAAAAAAAAAACTAATAAAGATCCAATTCAACCTGTTAGTGGAACAAAAGTCCCTAGGTTTGCAGGGCCTTCAACATTTGCTAGATTGCCAGAGCTAAGAGATGTAGAGAGTTGTGATGTTGCAATTGTTGGAGTTCCATTTGATGCTGGCACAAGTTACAGACCTGGAGCAAGATTTGGACCCCAAAGTATAAGACAGGCCTCAAGACACTTAAGAACCAATTATCATCCAAGTTATGATATTGAACCCTTTAAAATTCAACAAGTTGCTGATGCAGGAGATATTACCTGCAACCCTTTTAATATTAATGAAGCAATAAAGCAGATTGAAATAGGAGCTGAGGAGTTATTAAAAAAGGTTGGAGGCATTATTTGTTTAGGCGGAGATCACACGATTGCCTTTCCTCTCTTAAAAGCTGTAAATAAGATTAATAATGGACCAGTCGCATTAGTGCACTTTGATGCTCATCTTGATACTTGGGATACATATTTTGGAGCTCCATACACTCATGGAACTCCTTTTAGAAGAGCGAGGGAAGAAAATTTATTTTTAGATGATGCATCAATGCATGTTGGAATTAGAGGTCCTCTCTATAGCACAGATGACATTAAGAATGATGAGAGTTTTGGATTTAAAATTATTCATTGTGATGAATTTCAATCAGAAGGTACGGATAAAATAGCTGAGAGAATTAAAAAAAGAGTAGGCAACAATCCTTTATACTTATCTATAGATATAGACGTATTAGATCCTGCTTTCGCACCTGGAACTGGAACTCCAGAAATTGCTGGGATGACTTCAAGGGAAATGGTTAATGTTTTAAGAGGCCTATCGGGCTTAAATCTTATATCAGCAGACGTAGTTGAAGTTTCACCAGCATATGATCATGCTGAGATCACATCACTTGCAGCTGCTACGATTGTTTATGAATTAACTAATTTATTTGCAAAAAAATAATAAAAAGTTAGTAAAAAGTTATGAAAGACAAAAAAAATTTTTATATAAATGGAAAATGGCAGCCCCCAAAAAGCAAACAACAAATTGAAGTTGTTAATCCTTCGACTGAAGAAAAATGTGCGATCATAACTCTTGGTAATAAAGAAGATGTCGATATTGCTGTAAATTCAGCTAAAGAAGCTTATGACTCTTGGGCTTTTTCAACCAAAGATGAAAGAATAAAACTTTTAGAAAAACTTTATGAAAATTATAAAAAAAGGTGGGCAGATATTTCTGAAGCAATTACTACTGAAATGGGTGCACCAAAAGACTTTGCAACGAAGCTTCAAGTAGGTACAGGAGCTGCTCATATAAAATCTTTTATAAGACATCTTAAGAATTTTGAATTTGAAAAACCCTTAGGAGATCATGCTCCCAATCAGAGAATTTTATACGAGCCTAAAGGTGTCTGTGCATTGATAACACCATGGAATTGGCCAATGAATCAGGTTTGCCTTAAAGTAATCCCTGCACTTGCATCAGGTTGCACAATGGTTTTAAAACCATCAGAGCTAGCTCCATTATCATCAATGATTTTAACCGAAATTATTGATGAAACAAAATTTCCTCCAGGAGTATTTAATCTAATAAATGGTGATGGAAATACAACTGGTGATGCACTTACGCGGCATCCAGATATTAATATGATTTCTTTTACTGGATCGACTAGAGCCGGTGCTTTGATTTCACAAAATGCAGCTAGTGATTTTAAAAGAGTAAGCTTAGAATTAGGTGGCAAAGGAGCAAATATAATTTTCAAAGATGCCAATCCAAAAGCTATTGAATGGGGCGCTTTAAGATGTTTTAAAAATTCAGGTCAATCGTGTAATGCACCGACAAGAATGTTAATTGAAAAATCGAATTACCCTGAAGCAATAAAAAAACTTAAAGAATATACCGATACTATTCAGGTAGGGGATCCAAAAAAAGAGGGAGAACATATTGGGCCAGTTGTATCAGAGACTCAATATAATAAGATTCAGGATTTAATTCAAAAAGGTATTGATGAAGGAGCAAAATTAATTGCAGGTGGACTTGGAAAACCTGATGGTCATGAAAAAGGATATTTTGTTAAGCCAACTGTATTTATAGATGTTGACAATAGTATGGAAATTGCAAGAACTGAAATTTTTGGACCAGTATTATCTGTTATGCCTTTTGAAACAGAGGAAGACGCAATCAAAATTGCAAATGATACTCCTTATGGACTAACAAACTATATTCAAACCCAAGATCAAGAAAAAGCTAAAAGGGTTGCAAAAAAACTCAGATCAGGAATGGTTGATGTAAATGGTGCTGGTATAGCAATAGATACACCCTTTGGAGGTTTTAAACATTCAGGAATTGGCAGAGAGGCTGGTGAACATGGCCTCCAAGAATTTTTAGAAGTTAAATCGGTGGGTGGGTGGAGCTAATTTATTGACGATTTTTCTCTTATACCATCGAGAAATTTTATACACTTTTTAAGCTCACTTAGTTCAATAAATTCATCAACTTTATGAGCCTGTTCAATTGAACCAGGTCCGCAAACAACTGTACTAATACCAATTTCTTGAAACAACCCGGCCTCGGTTCCAAATGAAACAACCTCCCTAGAGTTATCACCAGTAAGACTTGATACAAATTCACATGCCTCAGAATTTAAAACACGATTGAAACCTGCAACTTCACCAATAATTTTTTTTGTAATTCTAGAACTAGTAAATACTTTCCTCATCTCTGGTAATAAAACCTCATTAGCATATTTATCAATCTCTTGATTTAGAAATATTCCATCTTCTTTAACTACTGGTCGAGTTTCCCATTCTACATGACATTTATCAGCAATAACATTATGCGCTATTCCTCCAAAAATACCTCCAACTTGTAAAGTTGAAAAAGGCGGATCAAATATAGAGTCTTTTGGAGATCTTTTTTTCAATTCCTCTCTTAGTTCTATTAACTTATTAGAATATTTTGTTGCAAATTCAACTGCGCTAACTCCTTTGTGTGGCATGGAGCTATGTCCTGCTAGTCCTTCAAAATAAGTTGTATACTCATAACATCCTTTATGTGCATCAATGATTTTCATTTTTGTAGGCTCACCTACGATACAAATACCCTCATTAATATTTCTTTTTTTTAATTCTTTTATCAAAATAGGTGCTCCAATACATGCAGTCTCTTCATCAAAAGTGAAAGAAAAATGAATATCTCGATTTAAATCAGTTTTAGAATAAATAGGAGCAAAAGCTAATGTGCATGCAATAAAACCTTTCATATCACATGAGCCTCTTCCGTAAAGTTTTTCTTCTTTTATAGTTGCTTTAAAAGGATCTGTACTCCAACTCTTTGAAACTGGCACTGTATCAGTGTGACCTGATAAAATTATTGGCTTTATACCATTTGATTTTTTTGCTTTAATTGTCGCAAAAAGATTTACTCTTTTTTTTTCATCATCAAACGTTTTAAATGATGTTGCGCCAAAATTATGAAGATAATTCTCACAGTAATTAATTAAATTACTGTTGTCTTCACCTGATATAGTTTTGAAACCTATTAAATCTGACAAAATTTTTATCGAATTATTATATAATTCATCTAAATTAATTTCTGTACTCATAAATAATAATTAATATATATAAAGTGATTATGAAAGAACAAATTACATACGACATATTTGATAAGGTAGATATAAGAGTAGGAACTGTAATTTCTGTAAAACAAAATGAAAAAGCTAGAAAACCATCATTAGTGATTGAAGTTGACTTTGGTAAGGAAATAGGTGTAAAGCAATCATCTGCACAAATCACTCATTACTATAATGAAGAGAATTTAAAAGGGAAACAAGTGATAGGTGTTTGTAATTTTCCAGAGAAAAATATTGCAGGTGTTGTTTCTCAAGTTTTAATCTTAGGTTCGATCGATAAAGAGGGAAAAGTGATATTAGTTCATCCTTCTCAAAAATCTGAGAACGGTCTTCCAATAGCTTAAAATGCATCCCGAAATATTATCAATCTCTTTATTTTGGTTTGTAACCGCTTACACGCCAGGACCAAACAATGTTGTGGCCTCGTATTCAGGTTTCAATTTTGGTTTTGTAAAAACTATTCCTCATATCTTAGGAGTAACTTTAGGATTCACGTCTTTAGTTTTATTTTTATCTATTGGTCTTATAAATATATTTAAATTATTTCCTATAATACAAATTATAATTAAATATCTTGGGACTCTATTTTTAGTTTATTTGGCCTACAAAATTGCATTTTCAAAAACTTCTGATGAAACTATTAAAGAAAACCCTGTAAAATTTATTGAAACATTCTTGTTTCAATATTTAAATCCAAAGGGAGTAACTGTGGCAATAATTGTTGTCTCTACATATGTAGAATTAGGTGAGAATTATTTAAGTTATGCGACTCAAGTTATAGCTCTAGCATTCATATTTTCGGTAACAAGTATCACTCTTTGGACTTTTATAGGAAAATTTTTGAGGAAATTTGCGACAAATGATAAATTTATTAAGTATTTTAATTATGTTATGTCAGGGCTTCTTCTTTTGAGCATAATTACGTTCTATATATGATATAAAATATGAAACCAGGTACAAAAAATTCTTACAATTCACTCTTAGAAATAGATATCCAGGGTAAAAAATTTAAATATTACTCTTTAGAAAATGCTGAGAAAAATGGATTAGACGGCATTTCTAGATTACCTAAATCTTTGAAAGTGCTCTTGGAAAATCTTTTAAGATATGAAGATGATCTATCTGTTACAAAAAAACAAATTGAGGCAATCAAAGAATGGTTGAAAGATAAAAAATCCAAAACTGAAATAGCATATAGACCTGCAAGAGTTTTGTTACAAGATTATACTGGTATACCAGCAGTTGCTGATTTAGCTGCCATGCGAGAAGCTGTAAAAAATAAAAAAAAAGATCCAGAAAAAATCAATCCATTATCCGCTGTTGATCTTGTAATAGACCACTCCGTCCAAGTAGATCAATCTGCAAAATCAGATTCATTTGAAAAAAATGTTGAGATAGAATTTAAAAGAAATAGTGAAAGATACTCATTTCTAAAGTGGGGACAACAAGCTTTTGACAATTTTAGAATTGTTCCCCCAGGTACAGGAATTTGTCACCAGGTCAATTTAGAATATCTATCTAAAGTAGTATGGAATGAGAAATACAAAGGAGATGAATATATTTTCCCAGATACTTTAGTTGGAACGGATAGTCATACAACAATGGTTAATGGATTATCAGTTCTAGGTTGGGGAGTAGGAGGCATTGAGGCAGAGGCAGGAATGCTAGGCCAACCAATTTCAATGTTAATACCAGAGGTGATTGGTTTTGAAGTAAAAAATAAAATGCCAGAAGGTACAACGGCTACAGATTTGGTATTAACAGTTGTAAAAATGTTAAGAGATAAAGGTGTAGTTGGAAAATTTGTAGAATTTTATGGAGAAGGATTAAAAAATTTATCTCTTGCTGATCGAGCAACTATTGCAAATATGGCTCCAGAATACGGAGCAACATGTGGTTTTTTTCCTATTGATGAAGAAACTTTGAAGTATTTGGAATTTTCTGGCAGAGATAATTTGACTGTAAAAATTGTCGAAAAATATGCAAAGGCACAAGGTTTATGGGCTAGTGATGATATAGATTTTACTGACAATTTGACGTTGGATATGTCTACAATTGTACCAACAATCTCAGGACCTAAAAGACCACAAGATAAAGTTTTGTTAACTGATGCAGCTAGTAATTTTAAAAAAGTTTTTTCTGATACTACAAAGAAAAAAAATTTTTCTATATCAAAAGTGGATGGCACTGATTTTGAAATTCAAGATGGTTCAATTTTAATTGCTGCAATAACGTCTTGCACTAACACTTCTAATCCCAATGTTTTAATCGGTGCGGGTTTAGTCGCAAAAAAAGCAGTGGATCTTGGTCTTAAGGTAAAGCCTTGGGTAAAGACCTCATTGGCGCCAGGTTCTCAAGTTGTTACAGATTACCTTGATAAAGCTGATCTATCAAAATACCTTGATAAATTAGGATTTAATCTAGTAGGCTATGGATGCACAACATGTATTGGAAATTCTGGACCATTACCAGATAATATTGTTGATGCAATTCAAAAAGAAAATTTATACGCAGTTTCAGTTCTCTCAGGAAATAGAAATTTCGAGGGAAGAATTTCACCACACATTAAAGCTAATTATTTGGCTTCTCCTCCATTAGTTGTTGCTTATGCTTTGGCTGGTAGAATGGATTTTAATCTCTACAACGACCCACTGGGGAAAGATAAAAATGGAAAAGATATTTATTTAAAAGATATTTGGCCCACAAATAAAGAGATTGAAGATATTTTAAAAGTTTCTTTAAGTGCGGATATGTTTATTAAGAGATACTCAAATGTTTCTGAAGGACCAAAACAGTGGCAAGAAATTAAAACTGAAAAAACTAGTATTTATGATTGGGAAGAAAATTCAACCTATGTAAAAAAACCACCGTTTTTTGATGACTTACCTGATGAGCCAGAGGGATTTAAAAAGATAAATGATGCTAGACCTTTATTAATTTTAGGAGATATGGTTACAACTGATCATATATCTCCAGCAGGTAATATACAGAAAGATAGTCCGACTGGTGACTATTTTATGAAGCATCAAATTTTACCAAAAGATTATAATTCTTATGGATCAAGAAGAGGAAATCATGAGGTAATGATGAGAGGAACATTTGCAAATATTAGGATAAGAAATGAAATGGCACCAGGAACGGAGGGTGGTTTTACTAAATTATACCCCGAAGAAAAAGTTATGCCAATATATGATGCAGTAGTTGAATATAAAAAAAGAAAAACAGATTTAGTGGTTATTGGTGGCAAAGAATATGGAACAGGCTCATCAAGGGATTGGGCTGCAAAGGGAACAAAACTTTTAGGCATTAAAGCGGTAATTGCTGAAAGTTTTGAAAGAATTCATAGATCTAATTTAATTGGTATGGGAGTTTTACCTCTTCAATTTATAGATAACATGAACAGAAAAAATTTGAATTTAAAAGGCTCTGAATTAATCAGCGTTATAGACTTAGAAAAAGGACTAAATCCATCAGATAAAGTAAAATTAGAAATTAAGTATTTGTCAGGTGAAATAAAAAAAATTGAAACTTTGTGCAGGATAGATACTAAAAATGAACTTGAGTATTACAAAAATGGAGGAATTTTACAGTATGTCCTCCGCAATATGATTTAATATGGATGAAGATATATCAATAATTAATTCAAATACAAGAAAGGAAAAAGTTAAAAACTTTTTTTTCAACAATAAAAAAAAAATATCAATTTTTTTAATAGTTGTTGTATTAATAATAATATCGTTTTTTGGATATGGCGAATTCAAGGATTATCAGCGAGAGAAAGTATCTAATTTATTTTATTCAACAACAATTAATTTTGATGAAAAGAAAAAAGAAGAAACTACAAAAAAATTAATAGAAATAATTAGATTAAATGACCCAACTTATTCACCTCTGTCTCTGTATTTTATTTTAGATAATAATTTGATTTCAGCCAGAGGTAAAATAAATGAATTATTTGATATGTTAATCGATAAGACCTCATTGGATAAAGAAATTAAAAATTTAATGATTTACAAAAAAGGTTTGTATAATTCCGATGAAGTATCTGAAAATGAATTATTGGAAATTTTAAATCCAATAATTAAGTCTGATAGTGTATGGAGTTCTCATGCACTGTATTTATTAGCAGAATATTTTTATTCAAAAAATCAAAAACAAAAATCAAAAGATTTTTTTAATCAAATTATCAATTCAAAAAAATCAAATCCAGACATTGTTACAGAAGCTCAAAAGAGATTAAATAGAGATTTAAGTGATTAGAATTTTTATAATTTTTTTAATTTCAATAATTTTAACAAGTTGTTCTTTAAACGAAAATTCAAGAATTTGGAATAAAAAAGAAAATAATAAGACTGATGAAAATATAAAAATTATATTTGATAAAAAAAAAATTTCTTATCAAGAATTAAATCCAAATATAATTCTAAACTTATCTAAAGTTAATATTCAAGATAAAATTTTAGATAATAAAAATAATTTCGGTAAACAAAATTATATTGGTAAACTTAAAAAATTTAAAAACTTTAAATTTTCAAAATTAAATTATGAAAATGAAATAGATCTTAAACCTTTATTTTTGAAAGATGGTATAATTTTTTTTGATAGCAAAGGTTCAGTTATTAGGTTTAATAATAATCAAAAAATTATTTGGAAAAAAAATTATTATTCAAAGTTTGAAAAAAAAAATAACCCAAAACTTTTTTTTGCATTATCAGATAAAAAATTAATTGTTGTTGATAATTTATCTAACTTATTTTTGATTGATATAGATAGTGGAAATTTAATTTGGAGAAAAAAGAATGATTATCCTTTTAACTCAGAAATTAAAACTTTCGATGATAAATTTTTTGCTATTGACCTTAAAAATGTCTTAAGGTGTTATTTTATAAAAGATGGTTCAGAATGTTGGAATGTTGAAACAGATAAAGCATTAACAATAACAAACTCAAAAAATTCTCTAATTATCGTAGATAGTTTTATCTATTTTATAAATAATTTAGGTGATTTAACTGCAGTAGATGTTTTTTCAGGAGATTTAGTATGGCAACTACCCACTCAAAGCAGCGATATCGTTAACATTACTTACAATTTCAAAAATTCAAAATTAGTTTCGGAAGGTAAAAGCATTTTTTTTTCAAATAATAAAAATGAATTCTTCTCAATTGACTTAAAGAATGGCTCAATTAATTGGATTAATAATATTAGCTCAAGCTTAACTCCTATTCTAATTGACAAATTAATTGTCTCGATTTCAGATAATGGTTTTTTATTTGTAATCGATAAAGAGAAAGGAAATATAATTAAGATTAAAGATATCTATAAAATTTATAAGGATAAACATAGAAAAAAAATTAAACCCACAGGTTTTTCTATAAGTCAGGATAAAATATATATTTCTAATAGTGATGGTAAATTAATAATTTTAGAACTCAAAACTGGTAATGTTTTAAAGGTTGAAAAAATTGCTAAAAAAATAATGTCAAAACCCATTTTATATAATAATCATTTATTTTTGATTAAAAATGGAGCAGTTATACAATACAAATAATAGATGATTTTAAAATTTTTAGAAAAATTAGGTAGAAAAAAAATTGTTCTTGATAGAGGACCTTCTCATCCCGAATATCATAAAGCTAAACCATGGATGAATAGATATTATGTTTTAATGAGACACAGACCAAAATGGTTTCCTTTCAATATTTTAATACATGAAATGTTAGCAGATGATCATGGTGAAGGTGTTCACAATCATACATTTCCCTATATTACAATAATTTTAAGAGATGGTTATTGGGAAACTCTAAGCACTGGAAAATTTTGGAGACCACCTGGCTATATTGGTTTCAGATCAGCAAATAATCTTCATAGAGTTGATATTAAACCAGGCACGAAACCTCTGACAATATTTATATCTGGTCCTTTTGGACTTAGAAAAGGCCCAAGATCAGAATATGGCATCGATTTCAAGACCAAAAAAGATTGATGCCAAAGGATCTTGAAGAAAAATTTAAACTATATTGTGAGGCTGAAAATTTGGAAGTCAATCAAAATCAGATTAATGTAATTAAAAAATTACAAGATTATTTTAATCAAAATTTCACATCTACTTTATTCAAAATCTTTAAAAAAAAAAGTTTAAAAAAAGCTTTTTATCTTCATGGCAGTGTCGGTGTTGGCAAAACAATGATTCTAAATTTTTTTTTTGATTTAGTTAATCAAGATAAGAAAAGACTTCATTTTAATGAATTTATGTTAGAATTTCATGATTATGTTCATACTAGAAAAGATAAAAATCCAGAGAATGTAGTAAGCACATTTGTTAAAGATTTAAAATTAAAAGTATCACTTATTTATTTTGATGAATTTCAAGTTACTAATATCGTAGATGCTATGATTTTAGGAAAGCTCTTTGAAGAAATCTTTAAAGAGAATATTAAGATCATATTAACTTCAAATATTGAATTATCTGAATTGTATAAAGATGGATTACAGAGAGACCAATTTTTACCATTCATAGAAATTATGAAAAAAAATGCTATTAACTATGAATTAAAAATTGAGGATGATTATCGAAAATCAAAAGAAAATCAAAAACAAAGATTTTTTTTTCCTTTAAATCAAGAAACCAATTTTAAAATAAACAAATTTTTTAGAATTATTACAAAAGAAAAAAAAAACTCACCTGTGAATTTAAATATTAAGGGGAGAGATTTTACAATACAAAACTTTTATGAAGGGATTTGTAGATTTAGCTTTGATGAACTTTGTAATAGAAATTTAGGAGCTGAGGATTATTTGGAAATAGTTAAAAACTCTAAATTTATTGTTATCGAAGAAATTCCATTGTTTAACAATAATAATTCAGATCAACAACAGAGATTTATAACATTATTAGATATAATTCACGATAAAGATATTCCTTTGGCTACCACAGCTGCCCAAAGTTTGGAAAATTTCACATCTTCAAAATCTCTTAAAGCTCCTTTTGAGCGTACCATAAGTCGATTGTATGATTTAACATCTAGAGAATACAATTTATAAATTATATTACTAATTTTTTAAAGTTTGAAACGCTTTTAAAGCTGAGGCTCTTGCTTGCTCATGAATAACAATTGGTTTTGGATAACTTTTTCCAATAATTGTATTTATTGCTTCTTGATATTTAATTTCCATTTCCCATGGTTTATGAATAAATTTTTGTGGAACTTTACTTAATTCTGGCACCCATTTTTTTACATACTTTCCCTCCTTATCAAATTTTTCACCTTGAAGGATAGGATTGAATATTCTGAAATAGGGAGCTGCATCAGCGCCACAACCAGCAACCCATTGCCATTGAGCTACATTATTAGCTTTATTAAAATCTAATAAACAATTTCTAAAATGTTTTTCACCTTCAGTCCAATTTATTCTTAAATGTTTTACTAAAAATGAACCTACAACCATTCTTATCCGGTTATGCATCCAGCCAGTTTCATAAAGTTCTCTCATCCCAGCATCAACAATCGGATAACCCGTCATACCTGATTTCCACGCTTTTAAAAATTTTTCATTTTTGACCCAAGGAAACTTATCAAATTCTTTTCTATAATTTCCTTTTAAAAATTCTGGGAAATAATTGATTAAACTATGTGAAAATTCACGCCAACCTAGTTCATTAATATATTTTCTGTAACCAACTCCTTTCGATTTAATTTCACTGCACTTTTTCCAGATAGTATTCACGTGGATTTGTCCATGTTTGATATAAGGAGATAATTTAGATGTACCTTCAATAGAAGGATAATCTCTTGCAGTTCCATAATCTTTAATTTTGCCATCAATTAGATTTTTTAGAATTTTTTTAGACTCTTCCTCAGAAACCTTCCAATATTTTTCAAACTTTTTATACCAATTTTTTCTTGGAAGAATATCTTTTGGCTCTATACAACCTTTAAAGAATGTTAATGACTTTGTTTTTTTTTTGATACTATAATTTTTACTTGGCGGTGATCCTAAAAATTTTTGTTCAGCGTTTCTCCAAAATGGGGTGAATACTTTAAAAGGTGTTCCATCATTTTTAGTTACTTCTTGAAACTCATTTAGAATATTTCCTTTAAAATATTTGTAATTAATCTGATTTTTAACAAAAATATCTCTAATCTTTTTTCCTTTTGCAATTACATCTGGTTCGTAAATTTTATTCCAATATATTGAAATATTGTCTTTTTTTTTAATTTTTGAAAATATATCCAGCTCATCACCGGCTAATATTTGAAGATTGATCTTAAACTTCGATAATTCAGACTTAAAGATTTCTAATGATTTTGAAAGCCACCATTTTTGTGCCTCTCTTTTGGCATCAAAGTCACTTTTGTTGTAAATATATAGGGCGAGCACGCTCTCATGATTTTGAGTTGCGTAAGAAAGGGCAGGATTATTTTCAATTCTAAAATCCTCTCTTATCCAAGTGATCGCGTTTTTTGTCATAAAAATTATTTTCTTCCCTTAGATAGCAGTTGTTTGTAGAGTTTAACATCTGCATTACCTTCGCATCCAATAACTAAGACATTTGAATTTTCATCAAGGTTAATCAATCTTCTAGCTTTTTGGTTGTTACAAATTCCAATTAAAGCGATTATTCCTGGAGTAGCACACTCACCACCTACAATTGAAGTTTTGCTGAACTTTTTATCTCTTAAGCCAGCTACTGTTTTAGCAACATTTTTATCTGAAATTGAGACGCAACAATTACTAGCTTTTTTTAATATTTGCCAGGGTACAAGAGACATTTCATTACAAGACATACCACCCATAATGCTCTCTTTTCTTATTTTTATTTTTTTTAACTTATTATTTCTAATACTTTGAAGAACACAATCGGCTCTATCTGGTTCAACGATAATGATTTTTGGAATTTTTTTAAAATATTTTGCTACTCCAGCAACTAACCCTGCAGCTAATCCACCAACTCCTGCTTGAAGAAATATATGAGTAATATATTGATTAGTTTGTTTGGAAATTTCTTTGATTAAAATAGAGTATCCTGCCATTGTTAGTTGAGGAATATACTTATAATTCTTTGTCGATACATCTTGAACAATTTTCCAATTATTTTTTTTTGAGAGTAACTGGCATTCTTTCAATGACGCTTCATAATTTCCTCTAACTCTAATTACATTAGCACCAAATTTTTCAATTTCTTTCACTCTTGTTTCACTTACATATTGGCTAACAAAAATTTTACACTGCAATTTTAGTCTTTTTGCTCCCCATGCTACTGATCTCCCATGATTACCGGCTGTTGCTGATGAAACAATTATTTTATTAGATTTTTTTGAAATTTTCTCCACTGCATAAGCTCCGCCTAGAGCTTTGAAGGATTTTAAGTGAAATCGTTTTGACTCATCTTTATAAAATATATTCTTAAGTTGGAGTTTTCTATTTAATTTATTTAATTTTAATAGAGGAGTTGGACTATATCCTTTCCATTTAGATATACATTTGTGAGAATTGACCAATAAATTTGATGGTAGATATTTCAAGACATAGTTTCTACTAAATTGAAAGTTTTTATTTAACAAGAATTTGGAGTATTTCCATTTAAGATTTTGCATTTTAAATTTTTTTTATATTCAAACTATAAATAAACCTATATTAATATTTATACAAAGAAAAATTACATGAAAAAAATATTAATCATTGGTGGTGGTGCAATGGGTTCTGCTTTTTCAATCCCATGTTTGGAAAATAATAATAGAGTTATAATAACGGAACCATATAATAAAGTTTTCATTAAGAATTTATCTTCAAAAAAAAAATTTCATTCCTCCTTAAAAACTAATTTGCCAAAAAAGTTAAAATTTAAGAATTATTCAAAAGATATATTTAGAGAAAAGTTTGATTTGATTGTAATAGCATTGAGTCTTGCAGGAATTGATTTTATTGGAAAAGAGTTGAAGGACTTAAAAATAAAAACACCATTACTAGTACTTACTAAAGGACTAAAATATGACAAAAAAAGAAAAAAACTCTTAACTATTTCAGGGTTACTCAAAAATAATTATAATGTTGCAAATGTATCAGTTTTAAAAGGACCTTGTTTGGCTAAAGAATTAGCAAGAAAAAATAAGACAAGCGTAGTAATAGCAAATAAGAATATCAAAATAGCTAAATGGATTGGAAAACAGATATCAACAAAATATTATCTGACTGAATTTTCAAGAGATGTTATTGGAGTAGAAATTTGCTCAGCAATTAAGAATATTTATGCAATGGTAATAGGTTCAGGTCAAAATTTAAATGCTTCATCAGATTTATTTCAAAAAAGTGTAAATGAGATGAAATTTTTAATTAAACATTTCAAAGGAGATGAGACGACGATACTTGGACTTGCTGGTATTGGTGACTTATATGTAAGTGCTGTGGGAGGACGAAACAGCAAAATGGGAGATTTTTTGGGTAAAGGTTTTACATTCACAACAGCTAAAAAAAAGTTTATGCCAAAAGATACAGTGGAAGGTGAGCAATTAGCTAGAGAAATTGCCCCTTATATCTTAAAAAAAATTAATAAAAAAAATATACCGCTGATGGCTCATTTGCTAAAGACGATACTATATAACAGAAAAATTTAGCCGATTAGAAAGTTATTTTCTACAAGCAATCCGATGATAATTCCTACTATCAACGCGAGAATTAATTTTTTTTTATCCACTTCCTAAGTTTTTTTACCAAAAGACTTTAAATTAGTAGATGATGGGATTTTTGTCTTCCATTTTTGTTTTATATTTTCCCATAATTTTGCCATTCCCAAAGGTTCATAGATCATGAAAATAATCATCAAACCACCAAATATTACCTGTTCAATTGAGGATATAATTGTAGCATCAATGGCACCATGAAAAACATTATTACCAATAGCATTAAGAAGAACTGGGAAAAGTAAAATAAATGCTGCTCCTATAAAAGCACCATTTATTGTACCAAGTCCACCCAAAATACACATAAATAATATTTTAAAAGACAGTTTAATATCAAAAGCAACTGGTTCTAAAGATTTTAAATAACAAAATGCAAAGAGTGCACCTGCAACTCCACAATAAAATGCACTGATTGCAAAGGCTTGTACTTTTGTTCGTAATAATGACACTCCCATCGACTCCGCAGCAATATCCATATCTCTAACTGCCATCCAATTCCTACCCGTACTACCTCTAGCCATGTTCATCGCTAGTAAAGTTAAAACCGTGGTAACAGCCAAACATACAAAATACATAGCTAATGGGGTTGTAAATGGTTTTCCTAAGATAACTATGTCTTGTGCAGTTATAATTCCTGATGAGTCGTAGTTTTTAAACCAACCAAATTTATCTATCATCCATATAATAAAGAACTGTGAGGCCAATGTTGCTACCATCAGATAAATTCCTCTTACCTTTAAACTTGGTAAACCAAACAAAATTCCAAAAGCGGCAGCAATCAAACCTGATACTATAAGTGAACCCACGAAACCTAGATCAGGTACTCGTAAAATAAGATTAAACATAGCAAAAGCACCTGCAGCCATAAATCCAGCAGCACCTAAAGCTAATTGTCCTGTGTAACCCATAACAATTTGCTGTCCAATTGTAGCTAAAGCTAAGCAAAGCCAAGGTATCAATATAGAAGTGTACCAATATTCTGTTGTAATAAATGTAGGTATTACTAATACACTCAGAACCATACAAACAGCTAAGTTAATTAAGTCTTTTTTTGTATAAGTCATAAATACTGGTTTCATAAACTAAACTCTCCTAATAATTTTTTCTCCAAATAAACCTTCCGGTCTATATAATAAAAAGAATATTGCTAAGACGTAAGGAGCCCAACCTTCAATTGCGCCACCAAAAAACGGTCCAATGTATACTTCTAATACTTTCTCTACTGCACCAATGATTAAGCCACCAATAATTGCGCCTGGAATAGATGAAAAGCCACCTATAATTAAAACTGGTAAAGCTTTTAACGCTAAATCAACAAGAGCAAATTGAACACCAGCTCTTGCACCCCACATACATCCTGCAACTAATGCCACAACTCCAGCAGCAGACCAAACTAATAACATGATATGTTTTAAAGGAATTCCTATTGAACTTGCGGCACCAGCATCATCTGCAACAGCTCTCAAACCAAGACCAATTTTTGTATATTTGAACAGAAGGAATAAACCAATAATCATTATAGCTGCAACAAGTCCTGCAGTAATATCAAGAGCACTAATAAATAATTTTAAGTTATCAGCAATCCACGGCACTGGAAAATCTCCTATACCTAAATCTAATCTTCTTACTTCTACTCCCCATGCAGCCTGAGCCAAGCCTTCTAAAACATATCCTAAACCGATTGTGGCCATTAATACGGTATCTTCGCTAGCGTTCATTAAAGGTCTTAAAACAAATCTTTCAGTGCATAAGCCAACTACTACCATTAAAAGGGCAGCCAAAATGAATGCAAGTACGAAAGGTATATTGAAGTCTTGCATAAATCCAACAAAAGCAAGAACTGAGAAGAAAACCATAGCTCCTTGAGAGAAGTTAAACGTCGCTGAAGCTTTAAAAATTAGAACAAATCCTAAAGCTACCAATGAGTACATAGTTCCAGCAAGCAAACCGCCAACTAAAACTTCCATAAAAAATAATAATTCTTCAACCATATTTTTATCCTAGTGTTCTACTCCTAAATAAGCATCTATTACTTTTTGATTTGATCTTACTTCATCAGGCGTACCATCGCCAATAACTTTACCATAATCAAGCACTACAACTCTGTCTGATATATCCATAACTACTCCCATATCATGCTCAATAAGAACCATAGTTGTGCCGAGTTCATCATTTACTTTTAAAATGAACCTACACATGTCCCTTTTTTCTTCAACATTCATTCCAGCCATAGGCTCATCTAGTAAAATTACAGATGAGTCAGTTGCAAGAGCACGACCTAATTCTACTTTCTTTTGTAATCCGTAAGGAAGTTTTCCAACTGGCGTATCTTTAATATCTTCTATTTCCAAAAAACTGATTATTTCTTCAGATCTTTCTCTATTAATCTTTTCTTCTTTTTTAACTTTAGGTAGTTGAAAAGCGACTTCAAGAAAATTTGTTTTCGTGTGAAGCTTTCGGCCTACTAAAATATTATCCAGAACTGACATTCTTTTAAATAGAGCTAAGTTTTGAAATGTTCTAGAAAGGCCCATTTGTGCCATGAGATTGGGAGTAATATTTGGAATTTCTTTTCCTTTAAAAGAAACTGTTCCTTGTTGAGGCTTATAAATTCCATTTATACAATTCAGCATTGAGCTTTTTCCAGCTCCATTAGGTCCAATTATAGCCCTAACCTCGTGCTCAAGTACATCAAATGAGGTATCAGTTATTGCTTTAACGCCACCAAAAGAAAGGGAAATATTTTTTACCTCTAATATTGGTTTACCTATTTTAAATTTTCTCTCAATTGCCATCTTTAATTAATTTTTTTCTTCGTTAAGCTTTCTTCTTTAAGTACATCTCTAAAATTTTTTCTACCTTTCTTTGAAATACCTAAATATAATTCTTTCACCTGATCATTACTCAATAAACTTTGAGCTGTACCATCTAGCATAACTCTGCCTGTTTCAATTATATAGCCATAATCTGAATTTTTTAGTGCAACATTGGTATTCTGCTCAGCTAGTAGAATGCTGACACCTTCTTTCTGATTAAGCTCTTTAACGATGTTAAAAATCTCTGCTACTAATTGGGGTGCCAAACCCATAGTAGGTTCATCTAAAAGTAGCATTTTAGGTTTTGCCATCATAGCTCTTGCAACTGCTATCATTTGTTGCTCTCCACCTGATGTAAATGCAGCTTGGCTTTTTCTTCTTTCCTTTAATCTTATGAAATACGTATATATTTTTTCTAATTCTTGATTGATATCACCTTTTGATAATTTTCTTGAGTATGCCCCAGCAATAATATTTTCTTCTACAGTTAGGTGGCCAAAACATCTTCTGCCCTCTAATACTTGAACCATGCCAAGCCCAACCATTTGTGAGGGATTTTGTTTTTCAATTGAGGTACCATCATATTCTATAGTGCCTTTTGTTACTTTACCTCTTTCTGAGGCTAGCATAGTTGAAACCGCTTTTAATGTTGTACTCTTACCCGCTCCATTTGCTCCAAGTAGTGCCACCACTTTTCCCTTTGGCACTTTTAATGAAACATCATGTAGAGCTAAAATAACATTATCATATGTTACTTCGATATTTTTAATATCAAGTATGTTGGTTGAAGTGCTCATTAATTTTTTTTCAATTATATTTATATTAAATTTTATTTAAAGGGGAGTTAGAATAACTTGATTATCTAAACTCCCCCTTTAGTAGATATTAATTTATTTCTAAATTAATTATCCACATTTTTTCGGTGTAATGTTGTTTTCTTTAGCAAATTTCGCTGCAGATGCCTCTACAAGACCTCTAATAAATGCAGGATCACCTGGAGCTTCCCAACCAGTTACCTGATTGAATTTAGTTCCATCCCACTGCATTACAGCAAATTTACCGGCACCTTCATGGTTTGCGCATGAAATAGCAAATGGAGCTAACATTCCTCCAACTCCAAGTTCAGTAAGTCTAGCTTCAGTCATGTTTAAATTTTCATAACCATCTCTAAACTCAGCACCAGTTACTGCTTTACCAACTTTGTTATGCATTTTTTGAGCAATTCTTAACGCCTCAATCCACATAACGGCAGCACCTAGTCCTCTATTCCAGTAAACGGAACCAATCCTATTTGGATCAGCTAAGTTACCTTTTCCGGCACCATATACTTTATCTTTAATTTCTTTAACTAATGGATATTCTCCTGGTAAAGCATTTGCAACAGCATAAGTTCCCTTAGCTGCATCACCTGCTGGATACATATCCTCTTCGGCAGCACCGAATGTTACATACATCATTCTATCTCTTGGGAAATTAATTCTAGCAGCGTTAGTCATTGCTGTTGAATTCATTCCAGAACCCGCTCCCCAGAAAGTAACCCAATCAGGTTTTTCTTTTCTGATTTGCAGCCATTGAGATTGTTGCTCTAATCCTGGAGGTGGAATTGAGATTTCAATTAATTTCATTCCCCAATCAGAAGTTATTTTTCTCATTGCTGGAAGTGGTTCTCTTCCGTAAGCAGAGTCGATGTGTAAGTGAACGATTTTTTTACCTTTCATCTTATCTATACCGCCCTCTACTTGAGCCATAAACTTCAGTTTAACCGCTATTTGTGACCAGTAGTGACTTGCAGCATTAAATACCCAAGGCCATACTCTTCCATCAGCACCGTCAGTTCTTCCATAACCATATTGAGCTAAAACAACATTGTCTTTAGCCATACGGTTAATCACAGCGTATGCTCCTGGTGTTCCTAAAGTATCAAACACTACTATTCTTTGACCATCTTTTTCTAAAAGTCTTTGGTAACATTCTACCGTTTTAACAGCGTTATATTCCGTCTCACACTCTTGCCATGTAAGCATTACTCCGTTTACTCCACCCGTCATGTTTACATAGTTCATGTAATCAATTTGAGCCCCGTAGTAACCAGTACCCATTGCTGAGTAAGGTCCAACACGACTACTTGCTACTGGAAAATATTGCGTCTCAGCAGCATATACACTTTGAGGTAAAGTAAGTGAAGAAAATAAAGCGATAACTACTGTTAGAGTAGAAGTTAGCCTTTTAATTATTTTTGCTAACATTATTCCTCCCTTATGTTTAGTTATGTTAAACATTCTAATAAGCTATAATCTAATCACATAGCTTGGGTTTCTGCAATTAATAATCATTATTAAGAAGTAAAATAAAATCGTCACACATAAAAAACAACTACAACTAGAGATTGTTAATAAAATTTTAATAGGAATTGTTTTCTGAGAAATTTATAAAAGTCTAATAAATATATTTAATTAAATGAAAAAAATTTTAATAGTTGAGGGTAATACAGCTGAGGAAAACGGGAGTTTTACAGAGGCAGGTATTAAAACTCATACTGAAAGTTTAAGGGAAAGTTTAAAATATATATCGAAAGATTTAATAATAGATGTGGTTAACCCATCATCAGATAAAAATATTGATAGTTTCAACGATAAGTTGCATACCTTTGATGGTTTAATCTGGGGAGGAAGCAGTTTGAATATTTATAACGATACTCCAGAAATAAAAAAACAAATTGAATTTATGAAAAATTGTCAAAATAAAGTTAAAAATATTTTAGGAATTTGTTGGGGCATGCAAGTGGCTGTAACTGCTGCAGGAGGTCAGGTAAAAAAAGCCAATACATCTCATGTAGGTATCGCAAAAGAAATTGAAATAAATGAATACGGTTTAAAGCATCCGTTATACAAAGATAAAGAAAAAAAATTTAATTCTCCTGCTTTTAATTATGACGAAGTTGTGAAAATACCTGAAAACGGTATTTGTCTTGCATCTAATAAAATTAATAAAGTCCAAAGTTTGTATTTTCAAATAAATAAAACTAGAGTTTGGGGCTTGCAATATCATCCTGAAATAACTTATGAAAAAATGATAAGTTTGATTAATTTTAGAAGAAAAAGATTAATTGAATATAGAAAAGTATTCAAAAATGAAAATGATCTTGAAAATCACATATCTTTTATTGAAAAAGAAATTCAGGTCACAGTTAAAGAAAAAAAAATGTTAGAACTTAAAAATTGGCTTAAAGAATTAAATTAAAATAAACCCTCAATTTGCCCTTTTTGATTTAATTTAATAGTATCAGCGGCTGGCTTTCTTGGTAATCCTGGCATCGTCATTATTGACCCACAAATGACTACCACAAATTCTGCTCCTGAAGATAATCTTACTTCTCTTATTGGTATTTCATGATTTGAGGGGGCTCCTTTGAGTTTGGAGTCTGTTGAAAAACTAAATTGAGTTTTTGCAATACAAACCGGTAAATTTCCATGACCATTATCCTCAAAAACTTTTAATTGTTCTTTAACTTTGTCATCAGCTGTTATTTTATTAGCTTTATAGATTTGTTTAGCAATTAACTCTATCTTATCCCAGAGTTTAAGATTGTTATTATATAAAAAATTAAATTTATTTTTGTTATTTTTGCAGACTTTAGCAACTTTTTTGGCAAGATCTTTGGTTCCATTTCCACCCTTAGCCCAATGCTTACATTCACTGACTTCAACTTTCTTTTTTTTACAAAAATTTAAAACAGTTTTAACTTCTTTTTTTGTGTCTAGCGCAAAATGATTTATTGCTACTATCGGTTCTAAACCAAATTTTTTTATGTTTGTAATATGTCTTTCCAAGTTAACCAATCCTCTTTCTAACGCCGATATATCCTCTTTTTTTAAGTCCTCTTTTTCAACTCCTCCATGCATTTTTAATGCTCTTATTGTTGCAACAATTACTACACAGCTTGGGGTTAATCCTGCTTTCCTGCATTTAATATTTAAAAACTTTTCTGCACCAAGATCTGCACCAAATCCTGCTTCAGTAACCACATAATCGGATAATTTTAAAGCAGTTTTTGTTGCAATCACTGAATTACATCCGTGAGCAATGTTTGCAAAAGGACCGCCATGAATAATTGCTGGATTATTTTCTAAAGTTTGAGTTACATTAGGTCTAATTGCTTCTTTAAGTAAAACAGTCATGGGTCCGTGAGCATTTATATCTCTAGCATAAAGTGGCTTTCCATTTTTGTTATATGCAAAAGTAATATTACCAATTCTTTTTTCTAAATCTTTTAAATCGTTAGACAGACAAAAAATAGCCATCACTTCTGATGCAACTGTTATGTCGAAACCATCAACTCTTTTGAAATCTTTAGCAACCCCACTAGTATTAATATCAATAAATCTAAGAGCACGGTCATTCATATCCATTACACGTTTCCAAACTATTTTGTTTTCATCTATATTTAATTTGTTACCCCAATAAATATGGTTATCTATCATTGCTGAAAGTAAATTATGTGCTGAAGTAATGGCATGAAAATCACCTGTAAAATGTAAATTTATTTGCTCCATAGGAACAACCTGGGCGTAACCACCCCCAGCAGCACCACCTTTCATTCCAAATGATGGACCTAAACTAGGTTCCCTAAGACAAACGATAGATTTTTTACCAATTTTATTTAAGCCATCACTTAAACCAACTGAAGTAGTTGTTTTTCCCTCACCTGCTGGTGTTGGCGTTATTGCAGTAACTAAAATTAATTTACCATCCTTTTTTTTCTTCAGTTTATCTAAAAATTCAAAATTAATTTTTGCGATATGTCTACCCATTGGACTGAAAGCACTGCTCTTATCTGGAACTTTAATTTTTGCTAAAATTTTACCTATTGGTTTCATTTTAGCTTTTCTTGCTATTTCTATATCTGATTTTACTTTAGCCATTTATTCAAATAAAATATTTGTTTTATACATGTTTTCAGTTCATATTAAATATAGTGGTTTCAGTCTCTTGTAGCAATATAAACTCCAACAGATGTTACAATAAAGCCGACAATATCCAAATTAGTTAATTTTTCATTTAAAAAAAACCAGGCCATTAAAGCTGAAGTTGATGGAATTAAAAAAAATATCGAAACAGTTTTGCTTGCTGAATTTTTTTTAATTAAAAGCATTAAGATTGTAAAAGCACCAAAAGAGACAAGCAGTACTTGGTGGCTCATTGCAATGATAAAAACCTTGTTAAAATTTATATATGGTTCAGCAAAGAAAATTACTATTAGAACATGAAACAAACATCCCCCAAACGCTTGGTAAAAATTACTTACTGATAAAGGTAAGTTTTTACTTATTTTTTTTTGCCAAATTGTAGATATTGTAATAGAGAGCAAAGCTATGATTGTTGCGATAAGTCCTAAGAAAGGGATACCGGAACCTATATCTAGACCCAAAACTAAAGTGGCACCTGTGAAACCAAGTAAAACCCCAATCCATTGTTTGGTAGTTATTTTCTCATCAAGGATGGGTCCACTTAAGATGTTTGTCAAAACTGGTTGAAGAGTGACTATTAAAGCTGCTATTCCTACTGGCATTCCAATTGAGATTGAAAAAAAAACTCCACCTAAATAAAATCCATGAAAAAGTACACCACTAAAAACAGATTCGGCAATTTTTCTCTTATTTGTAATTAATGATTGATTTAAATAAAAAGAGAATAAACAGAAACCAAGAGCTACAAAAAAAAACCTAAAAGCCAATGCTGCAAAAGGGTCGCTATTATCTACAATTGGCTTAGTGGTTATAAATGCTGAAGACCATAGCAGAATAAAAATAAGAGGATATATTCTAATCACTTTTAGCTTGATAGGTTAATTATCATTTATACAGTTTACTAATCAGTAATATTTAATTGAATAAATTCATTTTGTTTAGTCTCTTTGCACCATAACTCATAACTTTCACACATTCTCCAAATATGATCAAATGCTCTTTGGGATATCTCAAGTGGTAAATTATTTTTAGTATCATAAAGATCTGGAAACTGGATAAGTTGTTTTACCATCACATCTTTTTGAATTTTTAATAGTCTTATTGTTTCTTCTGGAATCTTTTTATTTGTTTTTAAATCGATAAAATTATTTTTTTTTAATTCTTTTAGCCAATCATCATGAAATTTTCCGCTACTAATATTATTATAAGTCCCGTTACCAATAAAAGCATCAATAGCCTCTTTATTTGAAAAGTTCGAGTTCTTTTTTTTAATTTCTGAAATTTCTAAATAGATTACCTCTGCAACATATAAAACATACGGCTTGTCTTTAGATTGCATTGATTATTTTCGATATTTTTTCATTGCAGCATTTGCTAAAATTAAATTTGGATCTAAAAAAATTTTTGATTTTTTGATTTTATCAAATGATTTAAAGGCAAATATTGCTATGGGCAATTCTGTGCAACCAAGAATAATTTTTTTACACTTCTTTTTAATTAAGAAGTTTATAGCTGGTTTAATTTTCTTCGCTGCTGCCTTTACGTTCCCCATTTTAACAAGTTTAATTGCTTGGTTCACAGAATTTTTTTGAATTAATTTATTTGGGTGTATCAATTTATAATTAGTATCGAAAAATTTATTGTAGACACCTGTAATTATAGTTCCTTCTGTAGCTAGTAAGCCTATAGGTGAGTTTCTTTTACAAGTCCTTTTTGTATGAATATAAACTTCTTTTGGCATGTTTATTATTGGTAATTTTATTTTTTTTTTTAAATCATCATACCAATAATGCGCTGTATTACATGGAATAACAATAAACTTACATTTATCTTTTTTAAGTAATCTGCATCCTTTAAGCAAACTGTCTAAGACTAATTTATATTTTTTTTTATTTTTTGAATTTGAAAATCTATTTGTTAATCTACTTGTCTGAATTCCAATCGACTCAGGTCGACCAGGTATGTTAGATTTATTGTAAAGTAAAAATAGAGGATAATCTTGGTCAATTTTTCCTCTATTTAACACTGCAAGTTTATTACAGAAATCAAGACCTGCTTGTGTTCCCATTCCACCAAGAATACCAATCATAACTTATAGCTTCTTTTTGATAAAAGTTTATTGGCCATAAAAATGAAATACTGGGGTTATTTGATTGATACAGCCAATAAAATTTGTGAAAATTATGCAGTTTTTAAGTTAACTGCTGAAGGACCTTTGGGACCATCTTCAACATCGAAAGTCAAAGCTTGACCCTCATCTAAACCGTTCATGCCAGCATCTCTCACTGCTGAAACGTGAACAAATACATCTTTTTCTTTATCTTCTCGTTCAATAAAACCATAACCTTTAGTCGGATTGAACCATTTTACTTTACCTTGTAGACTCATATTTTTACTTATTGTTATGTTAATTTATCACTTATAATTAAGTAATTGTGCCTTTCTTTAAAATTTTAAGTCTTTTGTCAACTAAATTGATCTAATTATTAGTTTAAATATCAATCATTGCCAATTAGTTTTGTAAAATAAAGAGAATTTACGTCTTCTTTATAATGTGCAAAAGGTGCACAAGGCTGAAAGTTACAACTTTTAAATAACTTTCTTGCAGGCTCAAAAAATTCTCCAGAGCCTGTTTCAATACTAATTCTCAGAATATTTAGATTTTTTGCTTCATTGATTAAATGTTTTATTATCTTAATTCCGTTTCCTCTATGTCTAAAGTTATCGTGAACTCTTATTGACTTAAATTCACCATGATCTTTACTTAAAAATTTAAGTGCACCACATCCCATTAAGTTATTATTTTCCCATAGACTCCAAAATTTTATTGACGAAATCTTTAAACCAGGGATATCCAGAACATGGGCACTTCCCTCTGGGGATGCAGCTCTTAGTTCTTTAAAATGTTTTATAAGAAGCTCATTTACTTCCGGATGATCAAAATTTCCTTCTATTGACTGTATCATTTTATCAAAGTAGTGATGTGTCCCATCTTCCTTTTAGCTTTAATTTCTTTTTTTAAATAATCAAAAAAAAATTCGTTTTCTCCCAAACTATTATTTTTTCTATATTGCTCAATCTGACTTCCTATTAGATTAACCATCTTTGCATTATATAGTTTTTTTAACGAGACTTTTTTTAGAGAACAAACTGCTCTTACATGATTTTCAAATTGGCTAACATTGTAAGCATTGATAGTGAGATGACCAGAATTATGTACTCTAGGGGCAATTTCGTTAACAAATAAATTTTCATTTCTATCTATAAAAAATTCTACACAAAGAGTTCCTATAAACTTTAACTCTTCAGCAATATCCATAGCCCAATTTTTTGACTGATTAAAAATATTTTCACTTATATCAGCAGGTATACTGGAGTATTTAAGTATTTGATCTTCATGAATATTTTCTATTGGTTCATAAATTTCATATTCGTTATTTCCAAATCTTGTAATAATCACTGAAATTTCTTTTTTAAGTTTTACTAATTTTTCTAGTATGTAGCCTTTGGAAAAATCTATATTTAACGCATCCACTTCTTTAATTTCTTTAATAGGGTATTGGCCTTTACCATCGTAACCCATAGTTGTTGTTTTTAAAATACCTGGAAGCAAATCTTTTAAAGAATCTAAGTCAGACTTTTTATCAACAGATGCATATTGTGTGGTTCTAATATTAAGTTTATTTACAAAATCTTTTTCAGCTAACCTGTGTTGTATCAGTCTATTGATAGATGGTTTTGGTAATACAGGCTTTGTCTTATTGATTTCATTGAGAGTTTCAAATGGAATATTTTCAAATTCATATGTAGCGATATCTACCTTTTCAATAAATTCATTAATTTTTTCTTTTTCTTCGTATTTACCACAAATAAACTCATCACAAAAATTTTTTGCTGGTGCATCTAAATCATCACAATAGATTACTGTTTTTACATTCAACTTTTGTGCAGCATTTGAAAGCATACTTCCGAGTTGACCACCACCGATAATGCCTAACTTTATCTCTGACATTAATCTTACTTAGGTCTTTTTTTTACAGATCTTGTTTGTGATACACGCCATTTTTCTAATCTCTTACTTACAATAGAATTATTATTTGCAATTATTGATGCAGCAAGTAATGCTGCGTTTATCGCTCCATCATTTCCTATAGCTAATGTTCCTACTGGGATACCCTTAGGCATTTGAGCAATTGACAAAAGACTATCTAAGCCTTTAAGTTTTTTACTTTCAATTGGAACACCCAAAACAGGAATTGAAGTTAAAGCTGCAATCATTCCAGGTAAATGCGCAGATCCTCCTGCACCAGCAATTATAACACTAATATTATTTTTTTTTGCCTTACTTGAAAATTCATACATTCTTTTAGGTGTTCTATGAGCTGAAATTATTTTAGTTTCAAATTTAACACCGAGAATTTTAAGTACTTTTGCTGCTAATTTCATTGTTTTATAGTCCGATTGACTACCCATCACCAATGCTACTTTTTGATTTTTGTTCTTTTTCATCGAAAAATTTGAATATAATCTTATTTCAAAATTAAATAAAAATTTCAATAAAATAAATAAAACTAAAAAAAAGTGTTAATATCATTAATAATGTTTTCATAAAATGAGCAATGATAAAGATTTTGATAATGCAAAAGAGTTAGACGATATTTGTGATGAGTGTAAAAAGGAAGATGAGAGTGTTACTCAAAATTTAATTTTAACAGGATTTAAAATTTGCAAATCGTGCAGAGTTTCAAAAACAATTTTTCCGATTTAAATACTGTTTACCGGTAAAGCATTCATTCTACTCATTACAAAAGAAATAGATAAGAAGACAATAATTAAAAAAGACAAGAACACAATTCCAAAAGATTTTAAATTTGATTTAAAATTTAAAATTTGTCTTGTTGAGATAATTAGCGCAGCAAAAATCCAAAATTGAGTGATAAAAATTATTGGTATCATTAACTCAGGAGTAACAGCAAAGAATCTCAGTAGACCAGGAGCGTGAGCAAATCCAACAAAAGTTAACACTTTTTTAAAAGAGACTTTTGTTTGTTTATCAGGAAATATCTTCACTCCCAAAACATAAATTAAAATTGCCCAAATAAACCAAGTCAAAATTGCTGTTAGTCCTGACATCCCAATAGCTGTTTTGATGACTGTATTTGCAGCTACAGCACCCGCTACTCCATCTAAGATCATAATTAATCCAGCAAAATAAATAGAGGCTTCACCAAAATTTCTACCATCTGTATAAAGAGACTTGTCTAGTTTAATAGACTTAAAGATAATATTTAAAAACTCTCCAAACATTTAATTTTTTTTATTTTTTTGCTCTTTGTATGAAACAATCAATGGAAAGACTATTAAAGCAATAATTATGATAATGCAAATTCCAATTAAAAAACCTTTAGACATTTAGATTAAAAGTAATCTAGCTCTTTTAAAAACTATTAACCTGAAACCACCTCTCTTGTATTTGCATTAAAAGACTCTTTGAATGGTATATCAACTATAACTGCATCTACTGGCTGACCTGGACTATTTGAATATTTTTCTGGTAAATGAACTTTATATTTGGTTCCAACTTTTCCCTTCGGAAATCCATTAGCATTTAAAGTTCCATCAAAAGGAACATAACCCATTGCAATATTAGTCTTTTTTTCAGGATGCCACCAGGGAGAGGTAATAAATCCAACTGGTTCACCACCATCTTCATTTGAGATCAACCAAAAATCAGGTGCATAATCTTCTATTGGTTTTCCCCCCAATTCCAAACCAACTAACTGCAGTTTGTAAGGTTTCTTTCCTGCTTGTATTTCTGACTTCATTTTTTCTAAAACTTCTTTACCAACATAGTCGGTTTTTTTATTCCATTCTCCTTTGCCAGATAAAGAAACTTGATAACCGAGATTACATTGAAAAGGATTATGCTGTTGATCCATGTCTTGTCCCCAAGAAAGTATGCCTGCTTGGATTCTTCTATGGTGAGCTGGAGCAATAACCATCAAATTATGTTTTTCGCCAGCTTTTAGAACAGCGTTCCACATATCATCCGCGTATAGTGTTGCATTTCTTAAATAAATCTCATACCCAGCTTCTCCAGAGAAACCAGATTGTGAAATTACACAACTTCTTCCTCCTATTTTTGCCTCAGCTAATCCGTAAAAAGGCATATTATCCAAATCAAACTGATCACCACAAAGATCTTTCATTAAAGCTTTAGATTTAGGACCTTGTATTTGAACTGGGCAATGGTCAGTTTCTTCAATTTTACAATTAAATCTTCCATCAGCGTTTACCCCTTGTAGATACATTCCAATGTCTGAGTCTGATAGAGAAAACCAGAATTCATCTTCTGAAATTCTTAAAAGAATTGGATCATTTAAAACTCCACCATAGGCATTACATAAAATTACATATCTTGCTCTCATTGGTGAAATTTTCGTTGCATCTCTGGTTATTACATAGTCTACAAATTTTTCTGCATCTGGACCTTTAACTCTTATTTGTCTTTCGACAGCAACGTTCCACATTGTGACATGGTTTACGATTGCATCGTATTCAACCATTGCACCACCATCTTCAGGTTTAACATACCCTCTTGGATGATAAATTCGATTGTATACTGTTGCCCTCCAACATCCTGCTTGCATAGATAAATGCCAATAAGGTGATTTTCTAACTCTTGTAGAAATTAACATTTCAACTTTTGTAGGACCACTTTGCCTTAAGTTATAAGGGACTTCTCTATCAGACTGATCGACTGATGTAGCATGCTTTAATTTTGTATAATCAAACTCTTTAGACATATTTGTTCTCCTTCAACCACTTGTTAGTTTCCGTCAAGCCGCCGAATGTATAAATGTGAAAAAAATCAGTATGAGATTTAATTTTCCCAATTAAATCATTAGGGTCTTTAGGTCTTAATAAATCTAATGCCTTGCTAAAATTAGATTTAAGAAAATTTAAGGAATTTTTTGCTCCAACGATATTTGCAAATTTTATTAGGCTTGAAATCTTTAGAGGCCCAGTAATTCCTACATGCACTGGCACACTTTGTTTTGAAATAAAATCTATAATAGGATGAGGATCTAGCAACCATTGCGTTACTATATAATCAGCATAAGGTTTTTTATCTATCATAGCTTTTTTTAAATCTGAGTCGGATATATCAGGACTCCCCTCCGGGTGTCCAGCAATTCCTATTGTCATCTTCTCAAAATAACCAGTCTCCAAAAGTTGGAAGGAGCTATCGAATTTTCCCATCGGCTCTCTACCACCTCCGATTACTAGCACTTGCTTAACGCCCCCATCTTTACATCTTGAAACATAATCTTTTAGCTGTTTTTCATCTTGCATTGATCGAGCAGGAAAATGAGGAACTGGGTTAAAGCCTTTTTTAACCAAATCAACTGCTTGTTGAGCTGTTTCTTTGTAGTCACCACCAGGCAACATTGTGATATAAACATCACTAACTTTTGGTACAGTACTTAGGTCGGTTTTGGGACTTATTTCAAGAGAAAATTTCATAATTAGATAATTATATCTTTTGAAAACACTGTCAAAGAAATTTATCCTATAATATAATTATCTGATGGCACAAAAAGATGTAGGAAACAAAGTACCAATTTATAAATTAAAAACCACAAAAGAGGTAATGGATTACTATGATGATTGGGGTAAGAATGACAAATATAACAAAGATATGGTTAATTGGAATTATACAGGACCAAAAGAAACCGTTAATACTTTCTTAAAATATGAGAAAAATAAAGATGCTTTGATTTTTGATGCTGGCTGTGGAACTGGTTTAGTAGGCTTAGAATTAAAAAAATTTGGTTTCAAAAACTTTCATGGTGCAGATTTATCTCAAAAACTATTGAGTACCATTCCATCAAATTTATATAAAAAGCTGTTCAAGTCCGATTTAAACCAATCAATAAATTTAGAAGATAACACTTACGATGCAATTTTTTGTGTTGGCACTTTTACTTTTGGCCATGTAAAACCAAATGCCTTGGACGAATTTATAAGAATAACTAAAAAAGGTGGTTTAATTTGTTTTACTATTAATGAGGGTATATACAAAGATTATGGATTTGATAAAAAAATACAAGAATTAAATAAAACAAATCTTTGGAGTGAAATAGAGTTTTTTAAATCTGATTACATTGCAAGTAAAGATGTCAATGCTTGGTTAGGTTTGTATAAAGTAAAATAATGAAAATTATATTAATAATGGGTTTGCCTGGTGCGGGCAAAACAACTTTAGCTTCTCATCTAGTGCCTCTGTTAAAAGCCAAATGGCTTAATGCAGATGAAGTAAGGAAAGAAGCAAATGATTGGGATTTTTCTGCAGAAGGGAGAACTAGGCAAGCAAAAAGAATGTGGAGTAAAGCTGAGGAATATAAAAGTCAAGGATATCATGTAGTTGCAGATTTTGTTTGTCCGACACCCGAAGCAAGAAGTTTATTTCCTGCAGATTATATAATTTGGGTAGACACTATAAACGCAGGTAGATTTGATGATACAAATAAGATGTTTGTAAAACCTGACAAGTATGACTTCCATGTGACAACACAAGATGCTAAAAATTGGTCATTAGAAATATTTGAGAAATTAAAATAATGTCTTATCAATGGGATAATAAAAAACCTACTGCGCAAATGCTTGGAAGATGGCAACCATTTCATGATGGACATTATAATTTATTTAAAGAAATAATTAAAAAAACTGGTCAAGTTTGTATTCAAATAAGAGACGTTCAAGGAGTGGACGATAACCCCTTTGATTTTGAAACAGTCAAAAAAAGTATTGAGGATAGACTTAATCCAGAATTTGAGGGACGTTTTAAAATTATGATAGTACCCAATATAACTAATATTTGTTACGGTAGAGGCGTAGGTTATAAAATTGAAGAAATTGAATTATCAAAAGAAATTCAGGAAATCTCAGCAACAAAAATTCGAGCCCAAATGAGAAAAGAAGGTAAACTTAAATAAAACTATATGAGCATTAAGGTTATTAACCAAAAAGATATTTCAAGAATAATAATAAATGATCCTAAAACTTATAACTCACTATCATTCAAAAATTTAACAGATTTGATAAAAATAATTGAAAAATTAGATAAAGATAATAATACTAAAGTTATAATAATTGAGGGAGCAGGCAAAGGTTTTAGTGCAGGACATAACTTAAAAGAAGTTCAAGGTTTAAATAAAAAGCAAAAGTATCAGAGATTATTTAACTTGTGCTCAAAACTCATGCTATTGATTGTTGAGGGAAGAAAACCTGTTATCGCTAAAGTTCATGGGGCTGCATATGCTGCTGGATGTCAGTTAGTTGCAAGTTGTGATTTAGCTTTTAGTTCTAGAGATGCATTGTTCTCAACGCCAGGCGTGAACATTGGTTTGTTTTGTAGTACTCCTATGGTTGCAGTAAGCAGAAAAATAAATAGAAAACCAATGATGAAAATGTTATTAACTGGCGAACCGATTTCAGCAAAATATGCAAAGGAAATTGGATTAATTAATGACTTTTATCCAAAATCAAAACTTGATAATGAAGTTTTAAAGATTGCAAAAAAAATCGCATCAAAATCAAATCTGACAATTAAAATAGGTAAACAAACATTTTACAAGCAATTAGAAATGCCATTAAGAAAAGCTTATGCATACACTAGTAGAATGATGACAAAAAACATGATGGCAATGGATGCAAAAGAGGGAATTGCAGCATTTCTTGAAAAAAGAAGACCTGTTTGGAAAAATAAATAATATGGTCAATATCAAGGACATTCTCTCAAATTATAAATATATTGCTTTAGTTGGAGCTAGCAAAGATTTAAATAAAACTTCAACACTAGTAATGAAATATCTGCAAAATTATGGATATAAAGTTTATCCAGTTAATCCGACTATTATAGGTCAGGTAATATTAGGTGAAAGAGTGTATGGAAAAGTTTCAGAAATTGATGGGCCAGTAGATATCGTTGATGTATTTAGACCTTCTGATGAGGCAGTTGAAATCGTTAATGATGCCATAAAGATTAATGCAAAAGTTTTATGGCTTCAATTAAATATAAAGAATTCTGAAGCTAAGAAAATTGCTGAGGCAAATAACATAATTTATATTGAAGATAAATGCACTAAGCTTGAAGTAGAAAAATATCTGAATTAATTAAAATTATAGATTATGTTTAAAAAAAAATTTTTATTATTAAAATTTATAACAATTTTTTTTATCTCTATTTCTGTATCTAACGCAGAATTAATCAAACCAAATAGTAAAATTAGTCCTTCCGAAGTTGTAAAAATACAATTGCTTGGTTTACAAAAAAATAATGATGAATTTAAGGATAGCGGAATAGAACAGACCTGGAATTTTGCTCATCCTAGTAACAAAGAGGTCACTGGACCTCTAGATAAATTTAAAAGAATGATAAAAAGTGATAATTACCAAATGATGATAAATCACTTAAGCCATACAATTACTCAGGTAAGAAGTGGAACTAGCTGGGCTCAATTTGAGGTCATAATATTGGATAAAGAAAAAATTTATCATAAATTTAATTGGCAAGTAGAAAAATATACCGAGGATGGACCTTTAAAAAACTGCTGGTTGACAACTATGGTTTCAAGCCCTGTGTCATTGGGTAGCTCAATATAACGCTCTTGATACAATTTTGTTTCGTAATGAATGAAAATTTAGTAGGAATCAGATTATGAAAAGCAAAACGAAAGTAGTTGTAGTTGGTGGAGGTGTCGTAGGTGTAAGTGCACTATACCACCTAGCAAAAAAAGGTTGGTCAGATGTTGTTCTAGTAGAGAGAAAAGAACTCACTTCAGGTTCAACTTGGCATGCTGCTGGTTTGCTGCCTCTATTTAACATGAGTTATTCGGTTGGCCAGCTTCATAAATATGCTGTGAATTTATACAAAACATTGGAGGAGGAAACCGGAAAAAATGTTGGCTTCAGTGTAGTTTCAAACATTCGTTTAGCTAGTACAAAAGATAGAATGGATGAGTATCATCAATATGCAGGTGTAGCTAAAACAATTGGTGTAGATGTAAAATTTTTAACACCTCAACAGGTAAAAGAAATTTGGCCTTTATGTCATACAGATGATTTAGTTGGAGCAATACAACACCCTGAAGATGGATATATTCAGCCAGCAGATTTAACTCAAGCTCTTGCAACAGGTGCAAGAAACAGAGGAGCTGAAATCTATCGAAACACAACTGTTTTATCTATGAAACAAACTAAAGACGGATGGATAGTTGAAACTGATAAAGGTTCAATTGAATGTGAACACGTGATTTCTTGCTCAGGAAATTTTGCACGACAAACAGGAGAAATGGTTGGATTAGATATTCCAGTCATACCTGTTGAACATCAATACATTGTAACGGAGCCACATCCAGAAATTCAAAAAAGAAAAAAAGAAGGCCTTCCAGAGATGGGAGTTTTAAGAGATAGTGACAGCAGATGGTACATGAGAGAAGAAGCTGGTGGATTAATCCTAGGCCCATATGAAGATGGTGCGCCAGCTTGTTATGTTGAAGGACCTTCAAAAAATTCAGAGTACGAATTATTTCAAGAAGATTTAGATCGACTTGCTCCACATATTGAAGGTGCAATACATCGTGTACCTGCTTTTGGAGAAGTAGGAGTTAAAAAAGTTTATAATGGTGCAATCTGCTATACTCCTGATGGAAACCCTATAGTTGGCCCTGCATGGGGTTTAAAAAATTTTTGGATTAACGAGGGGCATAGCTTTGGAATAACTGCTGCAGGTGGTGCTGGTTGGCAATTAGCTGAATGGATTGTAGATGGAGAGCCAACTATAGACATGCTAGGTGTAGAACCAAGACGATATGGAAATTATGCCACTAAGTCTTATTTGAAAGCTAAAAATGAGGAGGCTTATAGCCATGTTTTTATAGTTCATTATCCTGACGAAGAAAGACCAGCAGCAAGACCTTTACGAACTGCACCGTGTTATGAAAGAATGAAAGCCTTAGGAGCTGTATTTGGACAAAAATTTGGATGGGAACGTCCTAATTTTTTTGCAACAGATGGCATGGAACAAAAAGACGACTGGTCTTTTAGAAGATCAAAATGGTTTGATGCAATAAAAAAAGAATGTGAGAATGTGAAAAAAAATGTTGGACTTTTAGATATGACTGCATTTGCAAAATGTAGAATTAAAGGACCAAAAGCTGAGGAATTTCTTGACTACTTAGTTGCAAATAAACTTCCAAAAAAAATTGGAAGAATTAATTTATGCCATGCACTTAATACTAAGGGTGGTGTTCATTCAGAATTTACAATTATGAAAGAGGCAGAAAATAGCTATTATCTTGTTTCTGCTGGAGCAAACTTAAGATTAGATCATGACTGGATACAAAAATGGATGCCAACAGATGGCTCTGTAATATTTGAAGATCTAACTAATAACACTGGAGTTCTGGTTGTTGCAGGTCCTAAATCAAGAGAATTAATGAAAAAAGTTTCAACAGACGATTTTTCAAATGAGAATTTTAAGTGGTTAACTGCAAAAAATGTTAATGTTGGATATGCACCAGTTAATGCTATGAGAGTAAATTTTGTCGGAGAATTAGGATGGGAATTACATCACCCAATCGAATACCAAAACCATATTTTCGATAAACTAATGGAAGCAGGTAAAGATTTAGGAATTAAACCATTTGGTATTAGAGCGATGAATAGTTTAAGAATTGAAAAATCTTATAAGCTTGTAGGAACTGAATTGTCTATTGAGTATTCTCCTTATGAGTCTGGTTTAGATAGATTTGTTCATCCAAATAAAGGAAATTTTATTGGCCTAGAAGCTTTGAATAAATGGAGAGAAAAAGGTTTTGATAATAAATTGGTTACTCTTGAAGTTCACAATACAACAGACTCTGACGTATTAGGAAATAATCCAATTTACAAAGATGACAAAGTTGTAGGAAGGGCAACTGGGGGTGAATACGGATTTAGAATTGATAAATCGATAGCTTTAGCAATGGTAAAACCAGATCTCGCTAATGTTGGGGAGAAACTAAAAGTTGATATTCTTGGTAAGATGTATGAAGCTACAATTCTTGAAGAAAGTCCATATGATTCTGAGAACAAATTATTGAGAGCCTAATGAAAATTTTAGTAGCAGTAAAAAGAGTAATTGATTACAATGTTCAAATCAGAGTGAAAGAGGACAACTCGGGTGTAGTAACTGACAATGTGAAAATGTCGACTAATCCACCAGATGACAATGCAATTGAAGAAGCTGTAAAGATTAAAGAAGCTGGTAAAGCTACAGAGGTAGTAGCAGTAAGTATTGGGGAAGAGAAAGCACAAGAAACAGTTCGTAAAGCATTAGCGGTTGGAGCTGATAGAGGAATACTTGTTAAAACAGAAAGTGTTGTTGAACCTCTTTCTGTTTCAAAATTATTACAAAAAATTGTTGAAAAAGAAAAACCAGATTTAGTCTTTATGGGTAAACAGGCAATTGATGATGATTGTAATCAGACAGGTCAAATGTTAAGCGCACTTCTCAATTGGCCTCAAGCTACCTTTGCATCTAAAATTGAGATCAAAGATAGTAAGTTAGAGGTAACAAGAGAAATAGATGAGGGTTTAGAAACAATAGAAATAAATGTTCCAGCAATAGTAACATGTGATCTTAGGTTAAATGAACCAAGATACGCTTCATTACCAAATATAATGAAAGCGAAAAAAAAACCTATTGAGCAATTAAATGCGTCAGATTTAGGAGTAGATATAAGCTCAAGAATTGAACAGATTAAAGTTGAAGAGCCACCTAAAAGAAAAGCTGGCATTAAAGTTGCTAGTGTATCTGAATTGGTTCAGAAATTAAAAAATGAGGCTAAGGTAATTTAAATGTCAGTTTTATTAATTGTAGAACATAATAATAAAGAATTGAGGCCATTTACACTTAATGCAGCAACCGCAGCATCACAGATAGATAATGATGTTCATGCTGTAATTATTGGACATAATTGTGAGGAAGCTGCTAAAGCATTATCAAAATTAGAACTTGTTAAGAAGGTTATTCAAGTCGAAGCAGCTCACTATGAAAACTTTGTTGCTGAAAATTTTGCACCAGTAATTGTAAAATTAGCTGATAACTATTCACACATAATAAGTTCAGCTAACACTTTTGGTAAAAATTTAATGCCCAGAATTGCAGCTGTTCTAGATACATCTCAAATCAGTGATATAATTAAAGTTATCGCTCCTGATACTTTTTTGCGCCCGATTTATGCTGGAAATGCTTTTGCAACAGTAAAAAGTAAAGATACAAAAAAATGTGTAACTGTAAGACCCACATCTTTTGATGCTTGTGAAAGTTCTGGCGGATCAGCACCAATAGAGAAAGTTGAAGCAAGTGAGGAATTTTCAAAAACAAAGTTTGTTAAGAGAGAAGAGGTAAAATCAGACAGACCAGAACTGGGCACCGCTAGAGTTGTTGTGTCAGGTGGAAGAGGAATGCAGAGTGGAGATAATTTTAAACTTATTACTTCGCTAGCTGACAAATTAAATGCTGCTATTGGAGCATCAAGAGCAGCCGTTGATGCAGGATATATAAGTAATGATCATCAAGTTGGTCAAACAGGTAAAGTTGTTGTTCCAGATTTATATATAGCTATAGGTATATCAGGGGCTATTCAGCATTTGGCAGGTATGAAAGAAAGTAAAGTAATAGTTGCAATAAATAAAGACGGAGAGGCACCAATTTTTAGTGTTGCAGACTATGGTCTTGAAGCTGATCTTTTTGAAGCAGTTCCACAATTCCTAGAGGAATTGAACAAATTAAACACTATACAAAAATAATATAATCTGTAAAAAAATATACTATGTCCAGAGAGACAATGGAATATGATGTAGTTATTGTAGGTGGTGGTCCATCAGGATTAGCTACAGCTATAAAGTTAAAACAATTAAATTCAGAATTAAACATTTGTTTATTAGAAAAAGCATCAGAAATTGGCGCACATATTTTAAGTGGAAATGTATTTGAGACAAGAGCTTTAGATGAACTAATTCCAGGTTGGAAAGAATTAAATTCACCTATTAAAACTAAGGTTACTAAAGAAAAATTTTTATTTTTAGGTAAAAATAAATCATTAAGTTGGCCAACTTGGTTACTTCCAGCTGTTCAAAAAAATCATAAGAATTATATTATAAGTTTAGCAAACTTATGTCGATGGCTTGCAGAACAAGCTGAAGCACTTGGAGTCGAAATTTTTCCAGGATTTCCAGCGAGTGAAATTTTATTTAACGATGATGGTTCTGTAAAAGGTGTAGCAACTCAAGATATGGGTATTGATAAAGAAGGAAATAAAAAAGATAGTTTCGAGCCAGGTATAGATTTATTGGGAAAGGTGACTGTTTTTGCAGAGGGTTGTAGAGGTCACTTAGGAAAACAGTTAATTAAAAAATTTAATCTTGATAAAGATAAAGACCCACAACAATATGGAATAGGATTTAAAGAGATATGGGAAGTGGATGAAAAAAATCACCAAGAAGGCTTGGTAATGCATACTGCTGGCTGGCCGTTAGATAATAGTACCTACGGAGGAAGTTTTATCTATCATGCAGAAAATAAACAAATATTCTTAGGTTATGTAATAGGTTTGGATTATCAAAATCCTCATTTGTCACCATTCGATGAATTTCAAAGATTCAAGACGCATCCTACAATTAGAAAAATTATTGAGGGTGGAAAAAGAATTTCCTATGGCGCTAGAGCTTTAATAGAAGGTGGCTTTCAAAGTTTGCCAAAAATGTTTATGCCTGGAGCATTATTGATCGGGTGTGATGCAGGTACTTTGAATATGCCCAAGATAAAAGGATCTCATACTGCAATGAAAAGTGGAATAATTGCAGCAGAAACAATTAATGACCATATTAAGGATAATAAAGAGCTATCAATTTTTGAGGAAAAATTAAAAAAGAGTTGGTTATACAAAGAGCTTTATGAAGCAAGAAATGTTAAGCCTAGTTTTAATTGGGGCTTAATTTTAGGAATTATTTTCACAGGTATCGATCAAATTTTGTTTAGAGGAAAATTACCATTTACACTAAAACACAAACATGCTGACCATCAAACATTGAAACCAGCAAATAAAATGCCTAAAATTGATTATCCTAAGCCAGATAACGTTATCACTTTTGATAAAACGAGTTCAGTTTATCTAACTGGCACAAACCATGTAGACAATCAACCTGTTCATTTAAAACTTAAAGATCCATCATTACCAATTAACTATACATTAAATGAATATGATGAACCTGCACAAAGGTATTGTCCAGCTGGCGTTTATGAAGTTCAAAAGGAGAACGGATCCAATAAATTTGTTATTAATTCTCAAAATTGTATTCATTGTAAAACCTGTGATATAAAAGAACCTTCTCAAAATATCACCTGGGTAACACCTGAAGGTGGAGGCGGCCCTAAATACGGGAATATGTAATTTAAGACAAATCTATCGCAAACTTTTTTAACGTCTCGATAGGTAAAATTTCAAGAGTATTTTCATGTGTGCTTTTTAGATAAATTGGGCAACCTTTACCAGCTTCGACAGCTCTTGCATACCAGGTAGCACATACACACCATCCATCTCCATCTTTTAAACCAGGAAAACCATATTCAGGATGTGGTGTAATTAAATCATTGCCAGCCTCTTTGCACCATTCTAAAAATTCAGTAGTTACTTTTGCACAAACGGTGTGTAAACCTCTGTCATTTTCATCAGTGTTACAACAGCCATCTCTGTACCATCCGGTAAGTGGATCCAACGAACAACTTTCTAAATTTTCACCCAAAACATTTTTTTGCATAAATTTATCCAAATATATTAAAAATTTTATTGTCTATAAGTCCGTTAAATGAAATGGAGCGCCTTTCCTCTTTTGTTCCTTTAAAAGGATAAACAGTGTGCATCAAATAATGTGGAAAAAAGTAAAAATCCCCAACCTTTGGTTCTATAGGAAACCTGCACTGAGACAAAAACATTCTATTTCCATGAATTAACTCTAAGTTTCCACCTCTATAGTCTTTTTTATTGTCTTGAAAATGTTTACCAAAAGTTTCTGGTAATTTTAAAAACCCCGCGCCTGATATATGACCTGAATGCCAATGTACTGGATTATATTCATTTTCAAATTGTCTAACAACCCAGGTTTCAATTAATTTAAATTCAGAGATTTTTTTTCCCGTATCTTTATAAATCCACTGTGCTACAGAATCCCCTAGAAATTTTAACCACCCACTTTCCTCAACAGTCTTTTTGTCTAATCTAAATTCTTGTTTAACATCTCCAACAAGGCCCTTACCGACATCGAGATTTTTTGATTGTTCTTTGTCTTCTATAGTATTGTCAATAAATTTGTTAAGGTGATTTAAAAGATTTTCTGGAATTTTTACCTTAAAAATTGAGGGACCAAAAATTCTTATTAATCCATAATTATAATTCATAATCATCTAACTATTAAAAAAATATCTTAATCTTTACCGTATACATTATAAACATTTTCATCTATGTCAGCATTAAATGAAATAGACCTTCTCTCTTCATCTGAATCTTTAAAAGGGTAAACTGTATGCATTAAGTAATTAGGAAAAAAGTAAAATTCACCAACTTTAGGTGTGACTTTAAAAAGAGAATTACTCAAAAATTGCTTCGAACCATGAATTAGTTCCAATTTGCCATTTGGATTTGTCTTTTTATTTGATTGGGGTGAGCTTCCAAAATTTTCAGGTACCTTTAGGTAACCTACACCAGAAATATGGCCAGAATGCCAATGAGTCGGATTATATTCATTCTTAAACTGTCTAACAACCCAAGAATCTCTTAAGGAAAAATTTTTTACGGGGAGACCACAACTTTTCTCTACCCAAGTTGATACACATTTACCTAAAAATTCCAACCAACCTGAGGTCTCACAAAATAGTCTATCTAATATAAACTCTTGAGTAACTTGACCTGCCAATTTGGTTCCATGATTTTGAGCAATAGATTTTTTTTCATCTTTTATTACATTATCAACATAATCGTTTAATTTTTTGATCATATCATCTGGAATATTCGCTTTAGCTATAGACGGTCCAAAAGGCTTAGCAATTTGAATTTGAATATTATTATCCATTCATTAAATTTTTGTAGGATTAGGTTGTCCTTTATATACGTCCTCAGGGTCAAATTTTTTTTCTTTTTCTAAAAACGTCATTTTTACTTCTCTTCCATTGTGAATTATTCCTAAAGGTATAGATCTATAAAAACAAGATCTATATCCAACATGACAGCTTGCTCCCTCACCAATATCAACAGTCAACCAAATAGAATCTTGATCATCATCAATACGAATTTCTCTTACTTTTTGAACAAATCCACTAGTCTTACCTTTGTGCCAAATAGCTTTTCTTGATCTGCTAAAATAATGAGCCTCTTTAGTTTCAATAGTTTTTTTTAAAGCCTCGACATTCATATAACCATGCATAAGAATATCTTTAGTTTTATCACACATTGTAATTACAGGAATTAGACCATCATTATCAAATTTTGGAGAAAGAAGATTACCTTCTTCAATTTCAAGGACATTTTCTCTTTTTTTGAACATATAAGGTAATTATGTAGCATATATCTAGATATATTAAATATTTTAAAAATATAGATTTATAGGTATAAAACTGGCAATGAAACTTGTTAAAAATAATAACGATGAGCAAAAAACCAAAATTGTATCCGATAAAGACGCTGAAGAAGCTTTTAAAACAATTTTACAATGGATAGGTGAAGATCCTCAAAGAGAAGGTTTATTAGAAACACCTAAAAGAGTAGTTAAAGCATTTAAGGAATATTTTAAAGGATATAGAGAAGATCCAAACTTAGTATTAGATAAAACTTTTGGAGATGTCGAAGGCTATGATGATATGGTTGTTCAAAAAAATATATCAGTTCAAAGTCATTGTGAACATCATATGGCGCCAATAATTGGAAAAGCCCATGTGGCTTACATTCCAAGAGACAGAGTGGTAGGATTAAGTAAATTAGCAAGAGTAGTAGAAGTTTTTTCAAAAAGATTGCAAACACAAGAAAGATTAACTATGCAGATTGCGAATACACTTATGAAATCTTTAGATGCAAAAGGTGTAGCTGTAACTATTGATTCAACCCATCAGTGTATGACAATGAGAGGAATTAAAAAAGAACAAGCTTCAACAGTAACGAATTATTACTTAGGTCAGTTTAAAGAAGATCTGAGTTATCAAAATAGGTATTTAAGATTTATAAGCACGCAAAAAGATTAAAGTGTCTGATCAATTTAAAGCATTAGTACTAAATCAAGAAAGTGACAAGTTCACAAGGGAAGTAAAACTAATTGATAAAAGTTTTTTAAAACATGGTGATGTCACTATCAAAGTAGATTACTCAGACTTAAATTTTAAAGATGGAATGATCCTTAAAAATGGAGGAAGATTAGTTAAAGAATTTCCTCATATTCCTGGAATTGATTTTTCAGGTACTGTTTTAGAAAGTGAAAACTCAAAATTTAAATCAGGTGACGAAGTAATTTTGACTGGTTTTAGAGTTGGGGAAATTTTTTACGGTGGTTATTCTCAAATTGCAAAAGTTAAAGGAGATTTTTTGGTAAAAAAACCAAATAATTTAACGACAAAACAATCAATGATATTAGGCACTGCAGGTTTTACATCTCTAATGGCAGCATTTGCAATTAAGGCGAGAGAAGAAATTCTACTAGGTGAAAAAGTAAAAAATGTTTTGGTAACAGGAGCATCCGGAGGAGTGGGTAGTATTGCTGTAATGATATTAAATAAAATGGGGTACGAGGTTACTGCCGTATCTGGAAAAGAATCTAAAGCTGACTATTTGAAATCATTAGGTGCTAAAAACGTAATAAATAGGGCCGAATTTGATAAAGATCCAAAACTGATTGATAAAGGTTTATGGGATGGAGTTGTTGATACAGTTGGTGGAAAAATTTTAGCTAATGCGATTGTTCAAACAAATTCTAATGGTATTATTGCGGTATGTGGTAATGCAAGCACGAATGAATTAAACACAAATGTCATACCATTTATGTTAAGAGGAATAAAACTTTGGGGTATGGACTCGGCCAATTGTAGCATTCAAAGAAGAGAATTTATTTGGGGAGAAGCTTCAAAATTAATTGATTTTGATTTATTAGAAAATTCTATTCAAACTGTAAGCTTGGAGGAGTTAATTGAAACTTATCCTAAGATATTAAAAGGTGAAATTTCAGGAAGAGTTTTAGTAGATTTAAATAAATAATGGATTGGGACAAATTAAAAATATTTCATGCAGTTGCTGAGGCTGGAAGTTTTACAAATGCAACAGTCAATTTAAATTTGAGTCAATCGGCTATTAGTCGGCAAATTCAATCATTAGAGCAAGATTTACAAGTTCAATTATTCGAAAGACATGCGAGAGGCCTTACTCTTACAGAAAATGGTGAGTATGTTTTTAAAACAGCTCATGAAGTCATAAGTAAATTAAAAGAGGTAGAAACCACTTTAGGAGATCAAAAAAATAAGCCAACTGGAAAATTAACTATTACGACAGTAAGAAGTTTTGGTACTCATTGGTTGACACCAAGAATTCAAGAATTCATGAGATTAAATCCTGATATAGAGATTGAGCTTATTTTTGAGGATAAAGAGCTAGATTTGAGCACCAGACAGGCCGATATTGGCATCTTTATGCGAAGACCAAAACAATTAAACTATATTCAAAAAAAATTAGTAGATTTGAAGTATTATATTTATGGTTCTAATAGGTATTTAGAGAAGAACGGCATGCCTAAGTCAATAAATGACTTAAACAAACATAAATTTATCTCTTTTGGAAGAGGAGCTCCATCTCCAGTTTATAATCCAGATTGGGCATTAAAATTAGGAATGCCAGAAGGCAAGAAAAGAAAACCAATTATGAAGGTCAACAGTGTGATGGGTTTGTTGCTTGCGGTTGAAACGGGTGTTGGATTAGCTGCTTTACCAGAATATTTAGTAAGTGACTCGAATAAGGTAATTAAAGTTTTACCTAAATCTGAGGGCCCAATAACAGAAGCTCATTTCGTATATCCCCAATCACTAAAAAATACTGCAAGAGTTCAAGCTTTTAGAAATTTTTTATTCAGCAAAATAGGCGACTGGAAATCTTCTTAGCCTGCGACACTATTGCGATTGATAATCATTATCAATGAGAATAGTTCTCATTCTCATTAAGAATCATGCGGAAAACATAAAAAACGGGGAATATATGAGGAATATAATATCAACATTTACGTTAGTCCTCTCGATAATTGCATCATCATTTGCAATTGCAGAGGAAGTTAATGTTTTTAACGCAAGACACTATAAAGCAGACTCTGAACTTTATTCAAAATTTACAAATAAGACCGGAATTAAAGTCAATTTGATAAACGGAAAATCGGGTGCTTTAGAAAAAAGAATAATAAGCGAGGGTGCAGACTCTTCTGCTGATCTATACATCACTGCAGATGCAGGTAGATGTGGTGCCATGGATGCAAAAGGTACGCTTCAAGGTGGTCTAACGTCTAAAGCTATTAAAGATGCCGTTCCAAAAAGTTTTAGAACAAACAAGTGGGTGGGAATCGCAAAAAGAGCTAGGATAATTTATTATTCACCTGAAAGAGTTACAGGTGCAGAATTATCTGGAATGACCTATGAGGGTTTAGCTGATCCCAAGTGGAAAGGTAGACTGGTAATAAGAAAATCAAGTAACATATATAATAAATCTCTTGTAGCTTCATTGATTAAAAATAATGGAAAGGCTGCAACAGCCGCATGGGCGGAAGGGGTTGTTGCCAATATGGCAAGAACACCGACAGGCAATGATAGAGCACAAATAATGGCAGTAGCAGCTGGTGAGGCTGATATTGCTGTAGCTAATACATATTACTTAGCTTTGATGTTATCAGGTAAAAAGGGTGCAGAACAACAAGAGGCTGCAAAAAAAGTTAAAGCGTTCTTTCCTAATCAAAATGATAGAGGAACACACATGAACGTAAGTTGCGCAGCTCTAGTAAAAGGTGCTCCTAACAAAGGCAACGCTGTTAAACTCGTAGAGTTTTTATTGACTCCAGAGTCTCAAGAGCATTTTACAAATAATACTTTTGAGTTTCCAATGATTGATGGTGTTTCGCCAAGTCCATTAGTAGTTAATAACTTAGGGTTAGATTTCAAACAAGACATGAAAACTAAGCTCGCTTCTTATGGAAAAAATCAAGCTGCTGCAGTAGAGGTAATGACGGCTGCTGGTTGGAAGTAACAATGAGAGAAAAAAAGAAATTTATATCTGATATTGATTACAATAAATCTTCTAAGGCATGTTCACCATGTAATTTAGAGTGTAAAAAAATTAATAAAAGAGTAAATAATAGAAAACTTTCAGAATTAAGTGCTAAGGAGGTTCCGCATATCCTAAAAGTATTTGATCTTTAAATTTTCTGGAGTGCTCGTACTTTGACTGAGAAAATGTCTCCTTCCTATTAGTATGGGCACAAATACTTTCATGTTTATAAGGCGGATTATGAATTATGAGAATTAGTTTTTGGCATATATCTTCTTTTTTAATTTCACTTTTTGTAATAATCCCAATACTTACAGTCTTTTCGAGTTTTTTTGAGGATACTTCAAATTATTATCAAGTTTTAAAAGACACTTTTTTAGTAGAATATATATTTAACTCAATTTTTTTATTATTTTCTGTTTTATTATTAACTTTTTTAATTGGTACTGGGTCAGCTTATTTAGTTTCTTTTTACGAATTTCCACTAAGTAATTTTTTTAAATGGAGTTTAATATTATCTTTTGCAGTCCCCCCGTATATCTACGCCTATTCTTTAACAGCTTTTTTTGAAAATTATGGAACTGCATATACTATTTTAAAAAATTTATTTGGTGATGGTAATTACAATCAAAATATACCTAAATTTGATGGTTTATTTGGTGTTATCTTATCTATTTCTTTTTCTTTATATGCTTATGTTTATATTTTAGCCAGAGCATCCTTTTTGTATCAATCACAAAATATAATAGAATTAGGTAAAAACCTAGGATTTACAAAATTAAAAACATTATATTCAATTATTTTACCATCAGCACGACCGGCTATAATTGCAGGCTTATCATTAGTAGCAATGGAAACTTTAGCAGAATTTGGTGCAGTTGATTTTTTTTCAATAAATACATTAACGACAGGAATATATAATTCTTGGATAGCTTTCGATGATTTAGCCTTTGCAAACAGATTATCATTTTTTTTGCTACTTTTTATCTTTGCACTCTTCATTATAGAAAATTTTTCGAGAAAAAAGGCAAAATACCACTTTAATTCGAGGGGTGGATTTAAGCAAAAGCAGAAAATAAAACTCAAAGGAAAAAAATCCTTTTTAGCTTTCTTATTTTGTTTTTCTATATTTTTCTTAAGTTTTTTATTCCCTTTAAGTCAAATGATATATTGGACACTAAAATTCCCTGAAAATTTATTTGAACTTCAAGTTTTAGATCTATTAAAAAATACCTTATATTTAGTTTTTTTATCTAGTTTAGTTTTGATAATCTTCGCACTAATTTCTAATTATGGAAATAGAGTAACTAAAAATAAAGTTTTAAACGCCTTGTCTACTTTATCTATTTCAGGTTATGCAATACCAGGTGTAATATTAGCAGTTGCATACATTACTTTCATTGCTTGGTTTGATGAAAATGTAATTAAAAGTCTTGGTTTTTTTTCAATAAAGAAAATATTTATAGGTTCAATAATTGGATTAGTACTAGTTTACTTTGTTAGATTTTATTCACTTGCGTATAATGGGATAAAGTCAGGGTATGAAAAAATTAATATTGCTGTTGATGAAAGTGCGTACTTACTGGGTTACTCAAAAAGAAAAACATTTATGAATATTCACGTTCCTTTTTTGAGAAATTCTTTGTTATTGATTATTATTTTAGTCTCACTTGAAATTATAAGAGAATTACCAATAACATTGATTTTAAGGCCCTTTAATTTTGAAACTTTTGCGACGACTGCTTATATTTCTGCATCAGAAGATTTGCTTGAAGCTGCAGCTGTGCCATCACTATTTTTAATTTTAATTGCATCTTTTTTTATTATAATTGCATCCAAATATATTTTAAGAGAAAACAATGAATAATAATTTCTTTGAGGTAAAAAATGTTGATTTTGTTGCTGGAGGTAAAACAAAAGTAAGAAACATGTCTTTTGCAATTGAAAACGAGGGTGATGTTATATGTCTACTTGGTCCCTCGGGAATAGGCAAAACAACTATATTAAGAACAATTGCTGGTTTACAAAAAATTAAAAATGGATCTATTGAGCTTAAAGGTAAAACAATATCCTCAAGTGATGTGAATATTGAGCCTGAGGATAGAAATATTTCTTTAGCTTTCCAAGAGAATAGTTTGTTTCCACATTATACAGTAGAAAAAAATATTTTATTGGGTTTAGAAAAAAATAAGGAAAAAAAAGAAAAGCAAATTGATTTAAAAGAAATTTTAGATTTATTAGATCTTTCTAATATATTAAAACAGTACCCTCACCAAATTAGTGCTGGCGAAGCTCAGAGAACATCCTTAGCAAGAACTTTGCTTACTCAACCCGATCTACTATTGCTTGATGAACCTTTGTCTAATGTTGATCAAAGTTTTAAAGAGGAAATTCAAATTAGGCTAAAAAAAATTCTAAGAACTTTAAAAATCTCAACAATAATTGTGACTCATGATTCCTACGAGGCTTTTTACTTAGGCTCAAAATGTGGAATTATTTTTGATCAAGAACTTAGACAGTTTGACGACCCATATAAACTTTATCACCTTCCGAATTCAATAGAAGTGGTGAATTTTTTAAATAGAGGTGTTTTGATACCAGCAGAAGTAACAAGTCCCAAAAGTTTAGAAAATAAAGATCTTGGAACTATTACAGGAAATTTTGTCAAACCTTTTCCAATTGGTTCAAATGTTCAGTTATTAGTTCAACCAGAGGACTTGCATCATGATGATCAAAGTAATTTAAAATTAGAAGTTGTTGATAGAAAATTTAGAGGAACAAACTTTATTTATACTTTAAAGACACCCAGCAATAGATTAATTCCGGTATTTGTTCACTCTCATCATATTCATCAACATGAAGTTAGTGAAAAATTTGGGATTAAAAGACCAATTCATATTGATCATATAGTTTGCTTCTAATAAAAACCTTTTAGAAAAATGAAAAGTAACTTAAAAGTTTTTTTAAAGGGAATTATTGATGTAAGCCCACTGATGATTCCGGTTGTTCCCTTTGGTTTAATTTTTGGAGTTCTTGCTATTGATGTTGGATTTACTCCAATTGAAACAATGGCAATGTCTTTAATTATTTTTGGTGGCGCTTCTCAGATAGTTTTATTGCAATTATTTTCTGGTGGTGCATCTTCTTTAGTAATAATTAGCTCAGTTGGTGCAGTGAACTCCAGACATTTACTTTACGGAGCTGTCGTATCAGAGCATTTGTCAGATTTGAAGTTGATTTGGAAGATTATTATATCCTATTTTTTAATCGATCAGGCATTTGCAATTTCAAATGAATATTTAAAAAAGAATAAGGACCATAATAGATACTTTCACTTAGTAGGTGGAGGAGCTACTTGTTGGGTAATTTGGCAATCGACTACATTTTTAGGAATTATACTTGGAGCAGCAATTCCAGAAAAACTTGGACTAAGTTTTGCAGTTCCTTTAACATTTTTAGCCTTATTAGTTAATGACTTTAGAAAATTTACAAATGTGATTGTAATAATTATTTCAGGTTTGGTAGCAACTTTTGGATATAATTATATTCCTTTTAAAGCTTATGTTATTGTTGCAGCTCTAGTAGGATTGTTTACTGCAATAATATTAACAAGGAAAAATAAAAAAGCATGAGCAACTGGGCATTAATTTTATATTGTGGATTGATTACTTATTTAACAAGGTTTTCCATGATAGCTTTAATTAAAAAGGAAATGTTCAATGATAGAATTAGAGAGATATTATCATTTGTACCATCTGCAATATTTCCTGCAATAATCTTTCCAGCTATTTTTATTAATGATATAGGATTAATTGATATAGATGATAATCCAAAGATATTAGCTGCAATAATTGCAATGTTTATTGGTATTTTCTCCAGAAGTATAATTGCGACAATATTTTCAGGATTGGCATCTTATTGGTTTTTAATATTTGTTGTATAAACAATTATGAAAAAAATTTTAACCTTCTGTTTTCTTTTATTAGCATTCAATGTTAATGCCATGGAAAAGAAAACAACTTTTAAAAAAGAATTATTTAATAAAGCACAATCTGAGGGCAAGGTTGTAGTAGTGAGCTCTTGGATTAAGTATTGTCCCTCATGTGCAAGTCAAATGAAAGTTTTGCAAAAAGCAAAAAATGATTTTGAAAACATTGAATATTTTGCATTTGATGTAACAAATAGAGAAATTTCTGACATGTTTAATGTGCAATATCAAACAACTCTTCTGATTTTCAAAAATAATAAAGAAGTTTATAGAAGTATTGGAGAAATTAAAAAAGAAGCAATTTACAAAGCTCTTAAATCCTCAATTTAATTTAAGCGCCCAGTTTAATATTTCTTGAAACATTTGCCTCAAGTTGATCTGGTTTTTTTAGACCTAAATTATTCATGATTTCAATATACTGATCTTTGCTATCAACTTGTAATCTAGGGTTATTTTTTCTTTCTTTTCCAATTGTGCTAAATTTTTCACCTTTATAGTCATGAGCGGGGTAAAGAAGAGTTTTATCTGGTAATTTTAGGAGTTTATTAAATATGGAGTTATAGGAGTCTATAGCATTTCCATTTTGAAAATCTGTTCTACCTGTCCCATTTATCAACAAAGTGTCACCAGAAAATAGATAGTTATCCATCAGAAAACTATAGCTATCAGAAGTATGTCCAGGTGTATACATAGCTCTTAATTTTATGTTATCTAAATTAATATACTCATCATCTTTAACTCTGATTTCAACCGTATCAGCCGGAGTATGATCGCCCATTATTCTAGAGCATTTTGTAATGTCTTTCAATTTTGAGGCACCAGTTACGTGATCCGCATGTATATGAGTATCAATAACTTTGACAAGTTTTAAATTAAGCTCTTTTAATAAATTTACGTATTTATTTACATTTTCAATTACAGGATCAATAATTAAAGCCTCTCTACCTTCCCCAGAAGAAATAAGATATGTGTATGTTGATGATCTATTGTCGAATAATTGTCTAAAAATCATTAATTTACACTATCATACATGTATAATTTGACCCATTGTTAAAATTGTGAAAATTAATAATTGTTCAACTATGAAACAGATCATAACATTATTTATTTTAGTACTTTATTGCTTCCCATCTTTTGCTGACAAAAATATGAAAATTGGTTCGAAAGGAAAAGAAGGTGATATTAACCGAATCATAAAAGTAAAGATGTATGATAATTATTACGAACCTAGTTCTTTTCAAATTAAAGCAGGTGAAACAATAAAGTTCGAAGTTGAAAATGTGGGTGAGTTAGTCCACGAATTTAATATAGCAAATAAAATGATGCACATGAAGCATCAGCCTGAAATGGAAAAAATGGTTGAAAATGAAATACTTTTAGCTGATTCAATTGATAAAGAGAAAATGAAAAAAATGGCAAAAATGGATAAAGCCATGGGTCATTCACACAGCAATAGTGTTTTGTTAGCACCAAAAGAAAAGGAAGATATCATTTGGAAATTTGATAATGCCGTAAATATTGAAATTGCATGCAACGTGCCAGGTCATTATCAAGTTGGAATGATTGCTAAAGTTGATATAAACTAATTCAATGGACAATGCAGTCAACGCCAATTTTAATTGGTCGTGTAAACATACATGGAAAAGAAGTGCTAAAAACACTGGTTGGTGTTTATTGGGTTGTGCAATTGGTGATTTTGGTACTATTTTATTTTTCCAACTAACCAAGATTCCATTCCCAGTTATGGGAATAATGACTTTAGCTATCATCAACGGACTAATTACAAGTATTATTTTAGAGACAGTAATCTTAATGAGACAAAGTTTTGATTTTTCGAAAGCATTAAAAACAGCAATGGGAATGAGTTTTATATCAATGATAAGCATGGAGATCATGATGAATTTGACTGATTACTTTTTAACAGGTGGCGCAATTCTTACTTGGTGGGTAGTTCCAATTATGCTCTTAGTTGGGTTTTTAACACCTTGGCCTTATAATTACTGGAGACTAAAAAAATTTAATATTGCGTGTCATTAAAAAATTGGGACAATAAAACTTGGCTTTCATCAACTTCTTATATTAAATCTTT